>PWUU01000102.1 GCA_003562475.1 Dehalococcoidia bacterium
CGGGAGGGGTGCCGGAGTGGTTAATCGGAGCAGTCTGTAAAATTGCCGCCCGTTGGGCTTCGCAGGTTCGAATCCTGCCCCCTCCACCGTGCAGGCTGTGCCAGCCCACATAGCTCAGTCGGCAGAGCACGTTCTTGGTAAGAACGGGGTCACCAGTTCGAATCTGGTTGTGGGCTTTTCAGGTAGTTAAGGAGGTTATTGGCAAGATGGCAAAGCAGACCTTTGAACGGTCCAAAGAACACGTGAATGTTGGCACGATTGGGCACGTTGATCATGGCAAGACAACGTTAACGGCTGCCATGACCCTCGTGTTGTCGAAGGCGGGAGGGTATAACACGTATCGTCCGTTCGACTCCATCGACAACGCGCCTGAAGAGAAGGCTCGTGGCGTGACAATCGCGATTTCGCATCTCGAATACGAGACCGAGAAGCGCCATTATTGCCATGTTGACTGTCCGGGACATGCAGACTACATCAAGAACATGATTACCGGTGCGGCCCAGATGGATGGTGCCGTCCTGGTGGTGGCTGCGGATGATGGTCCCATGCCTCAGACTCGCGAGCACATCCTGCTGGCGCACCAGGTTGAGGTGCCGGCAATGCTGGTCGCCCTTAACAAGGTCGACCTCATGGAAGACCCTGAGCTCCTCGAGCTCGTCGAAGTCGAGGTCAGAGATATCCTGAAGGCCAACGACTTCCCCGGCGATGAACTCCCGGTGGTGCAGGTGAGCGCGACCAGGGCTCTCGAGTGTGGCTGCGGCAACCGTGAATGTGAGTGGTGCGGCAGGGTCTGGGATCTTATTGACGCAATGGACAGCTACATCCCAACACCTGTTCGCGAGAAGGACAAGCCGTTCCTCATGCCCATCGAGGATGTGTTCAGCATCAAGGGCCGTGGCACAGTGGTTACCGGACGTGTTGAGCGGGGTGTGCTCAAGGCGGGCGAAGAAGTAGAGATTGTCGGCATCAATCCCACTCGAAAGACCGTCGCGGTGAGCATGGAGATGTTCCATAAGGTGCTCAATAGCACCGAGGCTGGCGATGCGGTCGGTGTTCTGCTTCGAGGTATCGACAGAGACGAGATTGAGCGTGGCCAGGTGCTTGCAAAGCCCGGGTCTGTAACGCCTCATGTCGAAGCGAATGCAGAGATCTACATCCTGAAGCGCGAGGAAGGCGGCAGGCACACGCCGTTTTTCACGGGTTACAAACCGCAGTTCTACATTCACACCACAGATGTGACCGGCGAGATCATTCTGCCCGATGGTGTTGAGATGGCGATGCCGGGCGACAGTCTGACCAGCATGAAGATCAAGACAATGGTCCCCATAGTAATGGAGGAAGGACTTCGCTTCGCTGTTCGGGAGGGCGGAAAGACGGTCGGCGCCGGTGTTATCACGAAGGTCCTCAAGTAGCCATGGCGAAGAAAGGCGAACAGCGTCTCGTAATCCATTTCGCGTGCACCCGGTGCCAGGAGCGGACATATACGAGCGAGAAGAACAAGAAGAACGACGCACAGCGTATTGAGTTGAAGAAGTTCTGTCCCCGGTGCCGGACGCATACGCCGCACCGGGAAACGAAATAGCGATGGGATCCAAAGGCAAGAAGCGCAGGTCTGGCAAGCAACGGCCACATGGTGTAACACCCCGTCCCACAGCGGAGGAGACCGTAGAGTCGGCACAGATCGGGGTGCAGCCGCCGCAGGCGGCGGCGCAGAAGGAGAGGTCGAAACCGAAGACACCGAAGCCGGCCCCTGTGCTGACCAGGAAGCCGTCAAGGTTTCGCTTCTTCGTAGATGCGTTTCACGAACTGAGAAAGGCGCACTGGCCGTCGCGTCGCGAGACGGTGCGACTGAGCCTGCTTGTGGCTACGGTGTGTCTTGTGGTCGGTGCGATTCTGGGCGCGTTTGACTTCGTCTTCAGCGGCCTTATGCGGTTCCTGTTGTTCTAATGGTCAGGATGGGGATGTCACAGGGTCAGTGGTACTTGCTTTACGTCTCCTCGGGTCGCGAGGATCGTGCCAAGCGCAACCTCGAACAACGGGTCCGGTACATGGATGCCGGTCACAAGATCTTCGAAGTGGTCGTGCCCACCACTAACGAAATCGAGATACGAAGTGGCAAGCGGCGAACCGTTACACGCAAGGCGTTTCCGGGCTACATCATGGTGAATATGGACCTTGACGAGGAGAGTTGGGACATTGTGCGTAATACCCCGGGAGTCGCAGGTTTCGTGAGCACCGGCGTGAAGCCCACCCCACTGGTGGATTCAGAGGCACAGACGATTCTTGACCTCATGAGAGAAGCGCCCAGCGAGGTGAAGGTCGCCTTCAAGAAAGGCGACAGTGTGCGGGTGACCAGCGGCCCCTTTGTTGACTTCATAGGTAAGGTTGAGGAAGTCAATTCCGAAAAGGGTAAGGCAATCGTGGCCCTTTCGCTGTTCGGCCGGGAAACGCCGGTTGAGCTTGACTTTCTCTCAGTGGAGAGATTGTAGAGATGGCGAAGAAGAGAGTTACGGCGATCATAAGGCTGCAGATACAGGCAGGCAAGGCGACGCCTGCACCTCCCATCGGCCCTGCGCTTGGCCAGCACGGCGTCAACATCATGGCATTCTGCAAGGAATACAACGAGCGTACTGCGTCGCAGGAAGGATTCATCATTCCCGCAGAGATTACGGTGTATCACGATCGGAGTTTCACGTTCGTGACGAAACAGCCGCCGGTCTCCGATCTCGTTCGCCGCACGCTCGGCATCGAGAAGGGTAGCGGCACGCCCCGCCGGACCCGGGTCGGCACACTGACAAGAGATCAACTCTACGACATCGCGCGCACGAAGATTAAGGATCTCAACGCCCGCGATGATGATGCCGCTGCAGCTATTGTGGCCGGCACAGCCCGGAGCATGGGCGTCGAGGTGGAGCAGTAGCCATGCACTGGGTGCGCAGGTGGAGAGCAGGGATACGATGACACCACATGGTAAGAAGTACAACGCAGCGGTAGCAGCTCTTGAGAAGAACCGGAGCTACTCGCCTGCTGAGGCCATTGAACTCGCGAAGAAGGCATCGTACGTCGCGTTCGATGAGACGGTCGAACTCCACATGAAGATGGGGCTGAACCCGCGCAGCGCCGACCAACAGGTCAGAGGTGTGGCGCTGCTGCCGCATGGCCTTGGCAAGCAGGTCCGCGTGCTGGTGTTTGCGCAGGGACCTGCGGCCAAGACGGCCATGGACGCGGGTGCCGACTATGTGGGGGCCGACGACCTGGTCAAGCAGATTGAGGACGGGTGGCTCGAGTTCGACACGACAATAGCCACTCCGGATATGATGCCGAAGGTGGCGAAGCTCGGTAAGATTCTCGGGCGCCGTGGGCTGATGCCCAATCCGAAGTCGGGAACAGTGATCCCGCCGGAGGATTTGCCACGAGCCATCGGCGAGGCGCGCACGGGCCGCGTCGAATACCGCCTGGACCGCACGGCGATCATCCATCTGGCCATTGGCAAGATCAGCTTCGAGACAGAGAAACTGGTAGAGAACCTGGCTGCGGTGATGGAAGCGATCGTGAAGGCCAGGCCGAGCGGTGCCAAGGGGCAGTACATCAGGAGCATCACGCTGACGACGACCATGGGACCGGGCTTCAAGCTCGATCTCAGGTCTACGCTGAATCTCGCCGACTAGTTGGCGATTCTGGTAGGATATGCACGGTCGCCAGTGACCGCAGGTACCCGTGAGGGTTTAAAGTCGGCCTGCAGAGGCGCGGGCAGGTTGAGTCCCTGTCGCCTTTCGCTGGCGCAGGGCCTTTTTTTTGGAGTGATGCAATGCTGAGAGAGAAGAAGACTGAGGTTATAGAATCACTTAAGCAGAACCTGTCTGATAACGAGTTCATCGTTTCGACCACGTATCAGGGAGCATCAGCGCAATCGATGGCGCAAATACGCTGGGCGTTAGCGACGTCTGGCGTCGAATATCACGTGGTGAAGAACACGCTGTTGCGCATTGCCGCCGAACAGGCGGGACGCACTGAAGTGATGCAGATACTTGAAGGGCCGATGGCACTTGGTTTCGCCAGCGATCCGGTTGAGGCGGCGAAGGCGCTGAGACAGCACACCCGGACCAAGGATTCCCCCGTACAGATACGAGGGGCTCTGCTTGGCGGCCGTGTGCTGAGCGTGGCGCAGGTTCAAGCGCTGGCTGACCTGCCCACGCGCGAGGTGCTGCTGGGACAGCTCGCATCGCAGCTTCAAGCTCCGGTGACCAGACTGCACCGTGCGCTGTCGTGGCCGCTCCAGGGTTTCCGCAATGTTCTTCAAGCACGAATAGAATCACTTGCCCAGTAGTCAAGGAGGTATGGATATGTCCGCAGAAGAGACTCAGGCCGCCGTCGCTGAAGAGACACAGGCCGAAGAGAAGAAACCCGCAAAGAAGACCACGAAGAAGGAGAGCAAGTCCCTCGGCATCGATGAGATTCTCGCTGCCGTCAAGCAGATGACGGTGCTCGAGCTATCGGAGCTGGTCAAGGCTCTGGAAGAAGAGTTCGGTGTAAGCGCCGCGCCGGTGGCGGTTGCCGCCGGGCCGGCCGCGACAGCCGGTCCGGCTCCTGCCGAAGCGGCCGAAGAGGAAGAGGAGAAGACCGAGTTCACGGTCGTCTTGAAGGCAATCGGGGAAAAGAAGATCGATGTTATCAAGGCGGTTCGTGAGGTCACCGATCTGGGCCTGAAACAGGCGAAGGACCTGGTTGAAGGTGCACCTCAGAACGTCAAGGAGTCGGTTACGAAGGAAGAAGCGAACGCTGTGAAGGCCAAGCTTGAGGGAGCCGGAGCTACCGTAGAGGTCAAGTAGCGCGGTAATCTGAGAGATTGGAAACTAGGGGCGCACGCCTGTACAGACGCGCGCCCCGGCTTGTCTCGTTAAGTGTGTAAGGCACGATCAGGCCGTCAATAGCCCACCATAACGCCGCAGATCTCGCACCATTGCGGTACACGAGAGGATCGCCACGGGTTCACGTTCACTTAACATTTGTGTGCGACACTGGGGAGGTGTTGCGGGCCGATGTGCTGTGAATCACCGTGTGAACGGCAGGAACTGCGGTCCATGCGGCCCGACGATCGAATGGCGCGTCGGCGCGGGCGCGGAAGGAGGTATCCAATGCGAAAATGGGGACTCACCGCAGTCGTGGCGCTCGCCTTGGTGACCCTTGTTGCATGTGCTCAGGGCGTGGAGCGCCCGGAGACAGTTGCAGTCGTCAACGGTGAAGCTATCAGCCATGACCAGCTGGACGCCAGGGTCGATCAGGTCCGGCACCAGTATGCCGTTCAGGGGATCGACATTGACCAGGACGGCGAGCTGCTCGAACGCGTGCAAGCAGAGGCACTGGATGAGTTGATCGACGAGGCTTTGTTGCTCGGATATGCTGACGATCAGGGGATTGCCGTTACCCGGGAGGAGATCGATGCTGAGTACGAGCTGCTGGTTCAGGAGGTGCAGGGCGAGGACGTGCTGGAAGAGTTGCTGAGCGCCCGGGGAATGGACCGCGACCAGTTGATGGACCTGATCGCCGACCAACTCGTGCTGTTCCGTCTTCAGGATCACGAACGGAAGGAGCGAGGCCTGGAGATCACGGAGGACGCGCTCCGTGAGACCTACAATGCATACCGGGATATGATCCCGGACATCCCATCGTTTGATGAGGTCCGGCCGTACCTGGAGCAGGAGCTTGAGCATCAGCAGTTCATGGAAATCGTCCCGGAATTGCTTGAGGACCTTCGTGATGCGGGAGAAGTGAAAGTGTACCTGTAGGACATTCGGGTGAAGCTGTTGCCATGCGTACGGTGTGATTGCGGCAGGAGGCCGGGGCGTGACCAGCCTCCTTGTTCGTGGTGGAGCGCCCCTGAGCCGGGCGTTAATCGCGGACCGTTGCGTGTGTGTGATAGCCTTAACGGGAAATTGACATTTTTCTGCTAACGTCGGGGGCGTGTCCTGATACGTCATGGCTGTCTGATTGCTCAGACGTTGACTAATTGTTTGGAGGTGATAGCGAATGCGCAACTCCTGGCTTATTCGATGTGCAGTGGCGGTGCTGTGTAGCGTCGCCCTTACTGCAACGGCGTTGGCGCCTCTTGCGGTATCCGCAAACGATGAGGACGTGGTGCCGCTGGATGACGAGATGGTGCCCGTCCCGGGGAATGACGAGATGGCGGACCCATCGGAAATTGAGGATATTCTTGAGGCGCATCCGAAGTTTCCCGCATTGGAGGGGCCGGCAGATACCACCTTCCTGTTTGAGATCGAGTTCACGTACCGGTCCGGGGAAGCACTGGGACAGTCGTTCGACCTCTCGATCACAGGCCCGACTGATTGGCTGACGTATGTTGCTGAGTCGACGTACGACGTGGAGAAGCAGATCTCGGCGATCTTTCTTGAGCCTTATACTGTGAAGCAGCCCATAGTTGTAGTGGCAGTAGCTCCGTTCTGGCTCTACCCCGAACCGGGCGAATATCCGATCGAGCTCCGTATATCGGGTGGTGGTCTCGAAGATGTTGCGAACCTGACGGCAACCATTACGCCGCGCTATGAGCTCGATGCTGAGACCGCGACCGGGTACGAGACTGCGGCAACCACTGCCGGCAGCGAGACCACTCTGGGTGTAAATGTTGTCAACTCCGGCACCGCCCGAATGGAGAATGTGATACTGTCCGCAAGCACACCGCCGGAGGTCAACAACGAGGCGTGGGAGGTCACGTTCGAACCCGAACGTGTCGTGGATCTCCCTCCCGGTGCAAAGGCCGAGGTACAGGTGTCGATCACACCTCCCGCTGATGTCGAGCCTGGCGACTACATGACAACGCTGGAGTTCGATGCACAGCCGGCACTATCCGCTGCGCCCCCCGCTGTTCCTATCAGGGTGTCGGTTGCCGGACACACAGCGTGGGGTTTCGTGCTGGCGCTGTTGGTGGTGGTGCTGGCGGGCGCTATCGCGCTGGGCTACCGCAAGTACGGCCGCAAGAAGGCCTGACAGCCACATCCTCCGCGGGTGGCATCACGAAGGGCCGGTTTCCACACCGGCCCGTCACGTCGCAACGGCTGGCCGGACATGCACGCATCGCGTGCCTGGTGTGAGTGCAGGCGGGCCATCGTGTAGCTGGTGTGATGTCGCCGACCTCAGGCAGTGTATTCTCGGCGTATGGAGAAATCGGAATGGTGTCCCATGAGCCACCGGAGCGGGAATTCGGCAGTCCCCCGGGCGTCGGCAATACTCTCCGCCGTATTGTGGCTCAGATCGAGGTAGGTACCTCGAGGATGCAGCTCAGTATCGAGGATCTGGATACTGAGACGCACCCCGGTTGGCGCAGGGCCGCTTGCCGGCGTGTAGGCGACGAAGGTGACCAGCGTCCGTGCATCTTTCTTCCACGTATAGAGAGCCTCGCCGGGTTTGCCTTCCTGAACGCGGCCATCGTGGAGTGTGTCCTCAAGACAGCTCACGAACTCGTTGATTGCCCCGGCCTCGTGGCAGTCGCGTTCTGGTGAACCCGGTTTGCCCAGGCCGATGGTACATTCTATCGCCTGATTCGCGATGAAGCTCACACTGACAATTGCGAACGCGTCGTACCGACCAAGTTTGAAGTCACACATGAACTGGACGATGGCGTCGAACTGTCCGTAGTGAGCCACTGACTGGTAGCCGAGCACTTCACTGCCGCTGAGTTTGTGGGCGTCGAAAGGGGCGCATGCCTCAAGCACCTGAGCTTGAGACGTGCGCATCAGGCTGCACGCGAGGGGAATGTCGAAGAAATGCCTTGCCCCACTGTCCTTAACCGGCCCATCTTCGATGACCACTGCAAGCCCCCTTCACTATCCGGGTTTGTCGGCTGGTCGGGAGAACGACACCCGCCTGACAGTCAACGGTGGTATGTCAGCAAGTAGTTGTGCTATCTACATGTGACCTGGCCTGATGTCTCAGGTCGGTCCTAACCGGCGCCTCAAGTGCCATCTGTCCACGGGGGTCGCCTCATCTACTCCCAGTCTAGTCGACGCACGTCGCCGCGTCAATTTCTGATGCGAACGGCATCTGCACTTTGTCGCATAATTGAGATGGTGTCGCCGCATGAAGGTATACCGTCTTCGAAATACGGTGCGAACCCGGCACCGGATTCAGGATTGATGTAGTGGGATCCAAGAGGTAGTCAGTATCCGGGAGGTATTGTCAAATACCGGGTATCTCGTGTAGTGTGGTAGGCGAGCGGTAAGGCTGAAACCCGGCTTTCCTGACTTCGTCAGCTTGGGATCCATTGGTAGAATATAGTAGCCTCATGGTCAGTTGCCGCTATGGTAGGCAAGTGTGAGTGAGCAGGATGGGAGGGCAATACGCTCAGGTTGCTGTGGTTGATTGCCATCATCGTACTGGTACTGTGGCTCCACAGTCTTGTCTTCGGCTTCATATCTGGTCCGTTTCTCCACATCCTACTGGTTATTGGCATCATATTGCTGGTGATCTGGCTGGTGCGGGGCAGGAAGTAGCATCCCCGGATCGAGCCGAAGGATCCAAACAGACGGGACTGTTCCCCGAAACCGTGTAACAGGGTATGGGGCCCGGTCGATTGTGTACTGCGCGGAGACGCCGGGCTGTAGAGTTGCGGTGCATGGTGTCTGCCCCACCTGTAACATGAAGGTGTTCAGAATCGGCAAAGTCTGGATAGGCGTGATTACCGTTGCCGATGGTGAGCGCCTCGATGCTGTCGCTATCGGAAATCGCGGGTGACGTTTGGAGACTGTACCAGTTCCTTCCGGAAGACTGCCGGAATCGAAAGAGACTGATGTGTCAGTTGTGAGATGAACGTGTATGCCGCGAATCGGAACGACGATACCGTGGCGGCATGAGTCGAGGTGCGGAAACCCGTGGAGGCAGCGGTCGCCCCTTTCTTGCACTGCGTGCCGGAAGCAGGACGTTATCATGTGGTGATCGGATAACTCCATGATGATTGTGCCACCGTAAGTTCCGCATAGCAGAACTCTGGAGTCGAGTAGTACCATGCCGGACCGGGCAATTGTCGAGAGCGCCAGGAAAAAGGAGGAGATCATTATGGCCGGAAATGTGTACAAGTTTATCGAGCTGGTGGGAACCAGTGACGAATCCTGGGAGAAGGCTGCAGCCAACGCAGTGGAGATGGCCGGAAAGACGTTGCGGGACTTGCGTGTAGCCGAGGTAGCTGAGCTGGACCTTCAGATCGAGGATGGCAAGATTGCCGCGTATCGTACCAAGGTTAAGCTGTCCTTCAAGATTGAGAGGGCTGAGCAGTAAGGCTACACCCGGGAATACTTAACCCGGCAAAGACAGTCACTATCCACACCGGGTCCGGGCAGGGTCGATCTTACACGTCAATCTCTACGCGGATGCCGGATACCGCCTGTTGCGCATACCGACTGATTTCACATGAAGCGGGACGACGTATAGGCTTTGCTTCGTTGTTGTGCAGACGGTGGGGTCTCAGTCTGCGCCGTCGCGTGACACTTGGATGGTCACACTAGCAAGTCCGGTTATCAGAACTTTGCGGGGCATTTCTGACGTTCTTATCAAGCTTCTTGACGTGGGCGTTGATCCGCCTGGTGTACAGGAAGTACACGGCAAGATACATGACAAGGGCAATGATGATGATTACAGTGCTGGTCAACTCCAATCACCTCTGTTACGAACGATGTAGCCTGACACTGGAAGAAAAGCACCGCGACCACACCGGTGTCGTCGCGTCGCGTTATATGCTCAGGATACACCGTCTGTCCGGTGGTGGCAATTCGTCCCGATCAGGCTCTTGGCGAACGCCCGGGCGCGGGAGATCTGCTGCGGGTTCGTCGGTTGCTGCCCGCAGGACCGGAAGCGCGCCAGGCTTTCCCAGCCGGGCGGATGCCGTTGCGCTTGTATTACTGCCGGTAATGCCAGCAAGCCGGCTGACGCCCCGGTGATCGTGCCGATGGTGGTACTGCCCGGCTTGTCATGACCATCATCGCGTGACTTACTGCTGCGGATACTGGCGGGAAGGAGTATTCAGTGGTTCACATACCTTTAACCGGGAGTCCGGTGCTTGAGCGATGGGCCGGGTCCACCCATCTGTATTCTAGTCTTCGTCCACTGCTATGCTGTAGACGGTGATATTTGGCTCTTCCAGCAACAACGGGATAATCAAATCTGCCAGGCGCATCCTTTCCTCTGAAGTTGCCCACGCTTCCCAGTGCTCGCGAGTCATCCAGGTTGCGATAACCAGTACGCACAACGGATCATCACCTCTATATAGAGTCTCAGCGGTTACGTAACCGGGTTGTCTCAGGGCTGCAGCCCTGAGGTCCTGGAGCAGCCCCTTGAGCCTCTCCGAATCCTTCCTGTTAACCCAGCGTTCCTGCAGGACCTTCACCATCGCCATTGATATGACCTCCTTTCGCGAGCACCAGGTTTCTGATCATCATAATGCCACTCGTGGGGAGGGAGCTTCACGCTATCACCCGGAGTCGCTCTACGTCAATCAGTGCGATGCGCTCGATATGACGATAGGTTGCGTGACCTGCGTGTGGGGAGCCGATATGGCAATAGTGGAGTCAGCGTGACCAGGACTGGTGCAATGCGCTGATGGATCGTTGGGCCATTGACAATGGGAGGCCACTCAGCAAGAATAGCTGCAGGGACGAATCCGGAGGAGGAATGCTGTGGTTCAAGCGTACTGCATGAAGTGCCGGAAGAAGGTCGACATCAAGGACCAGAAGCAGGTCACGCTCAGTAATGGCTTGCCAGCCCTGCGGGGCACCTGTCCCACCTGTAGTGCGAAGGTGTTCAAGATCGGGAAGGCGTAGGCGGTGTTCTGGATCAGGCACTCCAAAGGCAGGAGGGGTTGAAGGGTTAGCTGTTGACGCACGTAGGTGCGCGAAGGTGACTCCCGGCATGCGTGTCGCTGCGAATCCTCGGGCTCGTCCGGCGGCTCCCTGCAATACCGCTGTCAATCCTGGCGTGCGGCCGTCCCGGGTAACACCGGTCAGCGGTTATGTAGTCGCCGATCACGAATATCACTACAGCCTTTCACCTGGGGGCTGGTCACTGGGTCCACGAAAAGTTGCGAGTAAGGACCAATGAGGGATTATGCCACCGACTCCAGCGTCACGCTGATGCCCTGGTAGTAGATGCCCGTCAGGCCCTCGAACCCGGAGTGGGTGCCGACCAGCAGCCAGAGCTCGCCGTCTTCACTTGCCGTTACGGTGTAGCCGTGCTCGTGCGAGCGCTCCAGCATCACGTACGGCGGGTTGCCCGGGTCAACCTTCTCTGCGGGCAGGCCGTTCTCTGCTGTGCCTACGATGGTGGCCGCGTCGCCCTCACCGCTATTGCCTCCCCCCTTGTCGACGTTCATCGTCCGGTAATCGGTCGCATCCAGATACGGCTCGGGCTCCATGCCCTCGGCGCCGGCCTTCAGGAACACGGACTCGCCCGGCGCCCCGCCGACGCCGACCGCACCGCTCGGCGCGTTGGAGGCGAACATGATGTCGAAGAACACGCGCTACTCCTGACCGGGAACGATGTCGTCATCAGTGGTGAGTCCGCGCTTCAGGTACCTAAACAGGTCGTCCGATCGGTTCATCTCCTGCAGGTAGAAGCCGGTCCCGTCACTGTCGAGCTCGGGCGACAGCAGCCTCGGGCCGGCCTCGAGCTGCATCTCCATTTCCTTGTGGTATGCTGCAAAGCCGCCTTCCCAGCCATGCGTGCCTTGACAGAAGTCGTAGTCGACGGTTATCGATTCGGGCACAGAAGGCGGGCCGGCAGGTCATGCGTCGCATGGCGGGCAGTATCACGTATCCTCCGGGGTGACCTTTGGGACTGGATGAGTGTGGGGGGTGGTGTGCTCGGGCGGTGCGTCAGGCCACACCGCGGATGTCTGCGCCCTGGCGGGCGAGTTCCGACTGCACCGCCTTGAAGTTGACCGCGTGCGGACTGCAGCCGCTGCGTGCGGCGAGTGCAGCGCAGACACCGGCTGCCTGGCCGGTTGCGACACAAATGGGCATCGCACGAATGGACGAGTGCGCCTCATAGGTGGCGGAGATGCACTTCCCTGCAACGCACAGGTTGTCGACACCGGTCGGCAGCAGACACCGCAGTGGAATGTCGTACGACTCACCGGGCGGCAGCCGGCGCATGAACGTCCCGGGGCCGGCAGGGTTATGGATATCGACGGGGTAAGCCCCCCGTGCGATGACGTCGTCGAACTTGCGTGCCTCAAGGACATCATGGAGGGTCAGCGTGTAGCCCCCGATGATCCTGCGCGAGCCGCGAACGCCGATGGTTGCGCCGCTCTGCACCACGTATGCGTTCTGGAACCCCGGGACGTATTTCTGCAGGAATGCGGCAATCTGCTCCATCTGGCGGCGGCCCTCGCGTTCCGCGTGGGTCAGGCCGCAGACGTCGGTGCCGAACACGCCGCTCACGCGTGTGCTGTTGATACATACCTCGCCCTCATGGGGCGTGCCGAACAGGAGGATGTCCTCGCGTTTCAGATCGAGCTCTCCGCGCAGAGTTGCCTCCCGTATGAGCTCCCAGAGGCCGTGCACGCCGTACCACTCCGCCGGGTTGGCACGGACGTAATCCATGAAGCGGGCACGGTCGAATCCTACCATTCGAAACATGAGCGTCATCGGACCGGCTGCGCCGTCGCGCTCACGGCCGATAATGTAGCGCCCACCCGCGTACGCGGTGATATCCGCATCTCCGGTGCAGTCCACGGTGCACCGGGCGTTGATGACGGCGGGTCCTGACTTGGTCTCGAAGACGACCCCATCGACATACGGGTTGCCGGACACGCCGCTCGCGGAGGCGTGAAGGAGGTATTCGACACCGGATTCATCCAGGAGATCGAAAGCAACCAGCTTGAAGACCTCGGGGTCGAACGGCACCACGTACCCTGTTGCAGGCGATGGCGGGATGGCGCCGCGGCGGGCGACCAGGCGGTCCACGAGGCGGGTGAGCACGCCAGCGACGACCGGCCCGCCGCTCAACCCGTGATCGGTGGGGAAGAGAGTTTCCGCCCCTGCCTGTCGCGGTGCAGGGTGCTGCGTGTGATAGGACATCAACGGCATTACCAGGGCTGCAGTTGCACAACCGCCGGGATAGCCGTAGCGTTCCGCCAGCACCACGCGGGCGCCTGCCTCGGCAGCGCCGACAGCGGCGCCGATGCCTGATGGCCCGGCGCCGACAACCAGGACATCAGTCCCGGCAAGCACGGCGGCGTTGCGCGTAGGGAGCTTAATCGTGTCCGTCCTCTCCGAGCCGGACCGTCTTAGAGGTGGCATTGTTGATCTTCTTCTACGGCGCACCCGATGTAGCAGTGGGACTGAGGGGTGGGACGTCGGGCCGCACAGGCGGCTTCTTCAGCAACGATACGGCGAACCGGTTGGTCTTTCGTGCCTCACGCTTCATCCGCGGCAGGCTTGACTTGATCTTCTCCTGCAAGGTCGTGCGCCGGTCCCAGGAGCGGTCGATGTAGGCGAGAAGCCGTCCGGCATTCACCAGGTTGATGGGCGGCATCTCCACCTGGAGCCCGTTCAGCAAGCCGCCGACCTTGGCCGCGTAGGGCAGCGCCACGAAGGGAACGCCCTGCAGTGCGGCAAACAGGAGGAAGTGCAGCCGCATGCCCACAGCGAAGTCGCAGTGCGCAAGCAGTGACATAATCTGACCCGATGTGTAGTCGCCCTTGATAACGTGCGCGCGCTGTGGACGGAGCATCTGTGCGATGACGGCGTGTGATTGCTGCATGTCAAGCATGCGCCGTTCCATCGGAAAGAAGACGACGTCGGCATCGTACCTGTCGATAATGAAATCGGCGGCGTTCGCCAGCAGGCCGTGATAGAAATCCTCATCGATGTCCGGAGCGGCAACTCCGGGCTCCCGAACGGATAATCCCACCAGCCGTGTCTTGCCTGCCATGTGTTCCTGCTCGAGGGCACCCTCTGGGAGCGGCTCCGGCTTTGCAAGTAGCGCCGGGTCTCCGGTCACGATAATCTCCCGATGGAGGCCGATGTCCTCCAGCAATCGCCGATCGGCACGCTCACGCACCGTAACAATGTCTGTCCTGGTGAGCACATCGTATACCAGCTTCTGCGCGTTGGAGTCGTTGAGCGGTCCCACGCCGACCGCGTACGTCATGGTCGGCACCCCGAGCCTCTGTGCCATGTCGAGCTCGCGCAGGTAGATCTTGGCCTCCGCGTCATAGATAATACCGCCACCGCCGAGGATGAACAGGTCGAGGGCTTCAATCTCGTGCCTAGCTTCCTCTCGTGAGAGGTCCCGCGCGGAGACCGCCCGGTCGACATCGTGCCGCCGGACCGTGTCCTTTGCGTTCCTCGAAAACACGGTGATCTTCACGGGCACGGAGGCGCGCAGCTGTGCGATGATGTTCTTCAGAATGGCCTCATCGCCCTGATTGAGGCCGCCATAGGATCCCGAAATCCCTACACGGTACTTCCTTCTGTTGCTCATGTCTCCACCCGTTTCCTTGTTGCTGGAGGAATCGGTCTCAGTATAGCCAAGTCAACACCGATGCGCATCTGTTGTTTGAAGAATTTTCGTCACCCGATGCTTGTGGCAGGCGTGCTCGAGCTTTCTCCGGAGGCGCCATTGCCACCGGCATGGCGCGACATGTTAGAGTGGCGTCGGCCGGGCGGATGCCGGCCGGGTTCGAGGTGTTGCGGGAGAGATGAGACTTACAGCTAACAGGATAGCGGGGATACTGCGTACCTACGGCTATCGACTCACACCCCAGCGCCACGCGGTGCTCAAGGCGATCGCATCCAGCGGCGAACACCTCACGCCCGAGGCGATACTGGAGAAGGCGAGGGCGGTGCAGCCGCAAATCGGCAGGGTGACCATCTATAGGACCCTTGACATACTGGGCCAACTCGGCCTCGTGTGCCGGGTGCACGCCCCGGATGGGTGCCGCGGCTACATGATGACGCGTCCGACCGGTCATCATCACCACCTTGTGTGCGTCGGGTGTGGGAGGACTGTCGACTTCGCTGATTGTTCTCTCTCGGAATTGGAGCGGCGATTGGTGAAGGAGACGGGGTTCGTCACCACCGGCCATCTCCTTGAGGTGTACGGCATGTGTCCTGATTGCCAGGCTAACTCTCCATAAGCAGTGCGTTAAGTTTGCACGATCTGTCTCTGTCATGTAGTACAATAGAAACCACGTATCAATTACATAGTGACATTCAGGCGGACGGAGGGCATGCGTCAAATGGTGCGAATGAAAGGGGGCGGACTTCTCCTGCCGTGCGCTGTACTGTTGGTGGGCTTGCTCAGCCTGTCATCAATCGCATGTTTCCCGGGGCAGAATGACGCGGAGAATGTGGTCGTCGCCGTAACCATCTTGCCGCAAGCTGCATTCGTGGAAGCAGTTGGAGGCGACAGGGTGGAAACGGTGGTCATGGTGCCTCCCGGCTTCTCTCCTCACACTTACGAGCCCACTCCGGAGCAGATGATGCAGCTGTCCCGTGCAGCTATGTACGCCAGCGTCGGGTCGCCGATTGAGTTCGAGCTGGCATGGATGGACAAACTGATCTCTGTCAACAGGAATATGCTCGTGGTGGACTGTTCGTACGGAATCGACCTCATCAAGACGGACGGTCATCACCATGATCAGGACGCTCGCAATCACGATGAGCACGGCGACCAATATGGCGGCCACGGTACGGATCACCACCATCACGGCGGTCCAGATCCACACATCTGGCTGTCAGTGCGCAACGCGATGACCATGGTGACGAATATCTGTGAGGGACTGGTGCAGGTTGATCCGGAACATGAGCGGGAATACCGGCAGAACTGCGCCGTATACCTCGAGGCGCTCCAACGCCTGGACGAAGAGTTGACTGCTGCGTTTGAGGACCTTGAGAACCGGCTTTTCATCGTCTATCATCCGGCATTCGGCTATTTCGCACGTGACTACGATTTGGAGCAGATTGCGGTGGAGCAGGGTGGTACCGAGCCCGACGCTCGCTATCTCATCCGGCTGATAGAGGAAGCCAGGGAACACGATATACGCGTCGTGTTCGCCGCACCGCAGTTCAGTACCCGGAGCGCGGAGGTAGTCGCCGCCGAGATCAGGGGCGAGGTGGTTCTCATCGATCCTCTCGCGAAGGACTACATCCCCAATTTGCGGTCAGTGGCAGCGGCGATCATGCAGGTGACATAACAGTTGTGATACAGCAGCCGGTTATCGAATTGCGGGATGTGTGGGTGACGTATGACGACATTCCGGCGCTTGAGGGTGTCGACCTCAGGGTGATGCCCTACGATTTCCTCGGAATCATCGGTCCCAACGGTGGAGGTAAGAGCACGCTGTTGAAGGTGATTCTTGGACTTGTCACTGCCGGCAGCGGCGTTGTGACCGTGCTCGGGACGCGACCTGAAAGCAGCCGGCGTTCTGTGGGCTATGTGGCGCAGCGCCCCGCATTTTCGCCGGACTTTCCTGCAAGCGTGTGGGATGTTGCCCTCATGGGCCGTTGCGGAAAGAGGGGTCTTGTGCGGCGTTACAACGCGGACGACTGGGCTGCTGCTGAGGCTGCGCTCCGTCGTGTGGGAATGCTTCACCTGCGCGGCAATCAGATTGGCAGCCTCTCTGGCGGTGAACAGCAAAGGGTATTCATCGCCCGCGCACTTGCCGGAGAACCGCGGATCCTCCTGCTGGATGAACCGTTAGCGAGCATCGATCTCGCAATGCAGGCCGACTTCTACGAGCTGCTGCGGGACTTGCGCCGGACGTTGACCATTGTCATGGTGTCCCACGATATCGGCGCGGTCTCGGTGCACGTCGATACCATTGCCTGTCTCAACCGCCGCTTATTCCACCACGGGTCGAAGGAACTCACGCCTGAGGTGCTTGAAGCAACGTATGAGTGCCCGGTGCAGCTTATCACGCACGGGCCGGTGCCGCACCGCGTCCTGAAGGAACACTAAGCATGCTCGAGGCATTACAGTATGAGTTCATGCGAAACGCGCTGGCAGCAGGACTGCTGGCGGCACTGGCCTGTGGGGTGATAGGCGCCTATGTGGTGGTCAAGCGGATCGTGTTCATCAGCGGCGGCATCGCCCATGCGTCATTCGGTGGAATCGGTCTCGGCTACTTCCTCGGCATTAATCCAATTCTCGGTGCGCTGTTCTTCGCGCTGGCGTCGGGAATGACGATTGGTGTCATCACGAAGAAGACCAGGCTTCCAGAGGATACGGCCATAGGTGTGCTCTGGGCCATGGGCATGGCGCTTGGCGTCGTGCTCATTGCACTAACCCCCGGGTATGCACCGGACCTCATGAGCTACCTCTTTGGCAACATCCTGACGGTGCCGGCGAACGACCTCATCCTGATGGCGGTCCTGGATGTCGTGATCATCGGGACCGTCATCCTTCTGTTCAAAGAGTACCTGGTGATGTCGTTCGAAGAGGAGTACGCGATGGCGGCAGGTATCCCCGTCGAGAGACTGTACCTCTTGCTCCTGGGGATGGTTGCCCTGACTGTCGTTGTGCTTATTCGGGTGGTCGGCATGATCCTGGTTATTGCACTGCTTACTGCGCCTGCGGCCATGGCACGACAGTTTACTCACAGCATGCGGACCCTGATGGTGCTCTCAGTGCTCTTTGGCGCTATGCTTACCATCGGTGGCCTGTGGCTTTCGTACGTACTCAGGCTACCTTCCGGGGCTACCATTATACTTTTTGCGGGAGCGGCGCTGGTCGTCTGCCTCGGGACGACGCGCCTGCGTAAGAGCCGGCGGTGAGGGGGTACGATATCGCGTGTCCTTCCCTGCCGCAACCGACACCAGCGAAGGAGGTTTCTGTGAGCAACGGAACAGATAGAACGTGTAGCCTGGAAGCCAACCTTGAGAGTTGCACCTGTTCATACTCCGGGTGCGTTCGTAAGGGCAGGTGTTGCGAGTGTCTCACGTATCACTGGCGGAATCGCCAGTTGCCGGGATGCCTGTTTCCCCCCGACATCGAGCGCACCTACGACCGCTCGGTGGAGAGATTTGTGCAGGTCTACGGAGGTGGGGGCGCGCGTTAACACACACGCCGCCACCGCGAGATGTCTAACCTCAGAGAGGCGGGCAGCAATGCCTGCTCCGTACTCTAACCGGTCGCTTCCTGCGTTGCCTCCTGCCGGGCACTTCCACTGGTGCAGTATGAGGCAATCCCAGAATGTCGGTACTACCGCTGCCTGAGCGTGTAGAAGGAATACATGAGTCCCGCCACGCAAAGTACCACGATAAGCATACCAATCGCCACCCACTGTGGCTTGGTTTCCACGGATACCCTCATTTCCAGTGATGGCGGGTAGTCCGAGACTGTGGGATCTCCCCTGAAGTCGAGCGTCAAGTAATAGTCACCGGAGATTGTCTTCTCTGGGGGGGTGACTGAGACTCTGATCTGCTGTTCGTCGCCAGGGGCAAGCTCCCGGATGGCGTCGGGTTCGAAGCGTACCACCCACTGTTCATTCGCAATGCCGGAAGGGCGGGATGACGTAATGGATACTTTGTCCATGACATCCGAACCGGTATTGACAACGACCACATCGAAGACGGCCGGATTACCGCCGGTCGTCTTCGCGTTAAGCCGGCCGGTGGTGGTCGTAGCTTCCATGCCATACCATGCGGTGACCACGGCCTTCATGTTGATGGATTCCTCGAGCGCGCCGTCGCTCGTTCTTACAGTGAGATCGATTGGATACTCCCCCGGCTCCAGGTTGTCCCACCACGGTGCGTAAGCCACTACGACAAGCGTCGTGGGCACACCAAGCGCCAGCAACCGTATTGAGGAAATCCTGCGGTCCAGCCGCCAGCTGGACTCGGCAGTGAAGACCTGCCATCCATCGGGTCCGGTAAGCTCCAGGTCGAACACCCTGCTCTGGAGCCGCCCGAGATCTGCGTGCTCCATGCCAGGCTCGATGTCGGTCAACTGGTACAGCAACTCGAGCTGAAAGACAAAGCTGGTATCCGCGGGGCCCGTCACGGCCGGGTACTTGGAACTGACTCTGATTCGATCGGGCCGCAGTCCATCCTCACCTGTTGTCGAAGCGTCATCGGCAGCGACAGTGGAGGGCGAAGCCAGTACCAAACCCAGGCCACTCGCGATCATGATCACCAGTGCTAACAGTAGAAATCCGGCTTTCCGCATCGGTCATAACCTCCAGAACCGGTAGGCTCTTCCACTGAACGTTCTGAGGGCGCGCATGCTGGCGCACCGTCTACAGTAGTATCAGAACAGTGTTAAGTTCCTGTGAATTATACGCAATGATATAGGAAATCAGGAACGACGGAAAGTACGTACACGGGTGACCGGAAATCCGGGTCGTGCGGCACGTCTCCCACATAGCGCACAGCTCATCAGAGGACCGCACAACCCGGGGAAGTGGTGCTCGTCGCACTCCGGCACGGGTCGCCGACGGAGCGGATCCCCTCAGGCCGGATGCTTTTCCCCTTCTATGAGCGCGATACACAGGGCACCCGGTCCAAGGTACGTTCCCAGCGTGGCGCCGCAACGCGATCGCAGTATCTCATTGCCGGGGAAGTACTGGGACAGCCGTGAGGCAAGGAGTTCCATCTCATCGTGGGTTGTGGTATGTGCGACGGCCATGCTGAGAATGGGCCCGTAGCCGGACACCATCTCGCAGATGCGATCGAGAGCGCGTTCGCGACCACGAACACGCTCAATCGGGTGTGCAATGCCGTCCCGAAGGCCCAGGATGGGTTTCACGTTCAGCATCGATCCAAGGAAGGTCGCCGCCTTTCCTATCCGTCCACCTTTGTGAAGGTATTCAAGCGTGTCCACAAGCCCGAAATACTGTGTACGCGGCACGGCGGCGTTGGTGGTTTCAAGGATCTCGTCCAGACTAGCGCCGTCCCGGGCCATCTTCGCAGCCTGCACCGCCAGTAAGCCCAGTCCAATGGACGCTGAGAGCGTATCCACAACCTCGATGCGGCATGGCGTCTCCACGCCATCCTTGGCCACCAGTGCAGATGCATACGTTGCACTCAGCTTTGTGGATATGTGGATTGAGATGATTTCGTCGGATTCCTCGGCGATTCTCTCATAGGTTTCGATGAACGCCCCTGACGAAGGAGCTGATGTCTTGGGCAGTATGTCGCCCGTAGTCAGCAGGTTATAGAAACCCTCGGTAGAGATGCTCACACCATCTTCAAAACTGTCCTTGCCGAAATGAATGTGCAGTGGAACCACCGCGATGTCCAGTTCCTCGGTGATCTCCTTAGGCAGGTCAGCAGTGCTGTCGGTTACAACTCTTACGGCCATCGTCTCCTCTCGTGCGATACTCCTCGTGCCTGGGCTGATGCTCGAGCTATCGCTGTGTGGTGGACTTACCGTATCGTAACATTCTCTGTAAATCAACTTGCAGGAACCTGTCTGGCATCTGCAAGACGTGGGTATACTGCACAACGCGAGCGTTGAGACGGCTGCCGCTGCGTATCTGCCCCCCGAGTGAGTGTCAGGGTATGAACGTCACGAACTGCGCTGGCGCAAAGCTTCGTACATTAGAATTGCGGCTGCGATAGAAGCGTTGAGGGAGCCGATCCTGCCTCGCATCGGAATCGATGCGAGGAGGTCACATCGACGTCGCACCAGATGTGAGAGCCCCTTGCCCTCGCTTCCAATCACGATTGCAAGTGGCGCGGTGTAGTCAACCCTGGTATAGGGTGTGTCGCCGGCAGGGTCCAAACCAACGGTCCACACATTGTGTTCCTGCAACGCCTTGATTGTAAGGGCGATGTTTGCCACTCTCGCCACCGGCACGTACTCCACTGCGCCGGCGGAGGCGCGCGCCACGGCGGCTGTAAGCCCGACTGCCCTCCTCGACCGGATGATCACGCCGTGTGTCCCACTCGCCTCGGCGCATCGCAGTATCGCCCCGAAGTTGTGAGGATCCTCGATCCCATCCAGTATGCAGTACAGGGGGTTCTCCCGCCGGGCGGCCGACAAGGTCAGCAGGTCTTCGACCGAGACGTAGTCTCTTGCCGCAGTGTGCGCGACTACCCCCTGGTGCAGCCCGGTGGGGCTCATCTGGTCGAGGGCCTGCCTTGGCAGGAACTCGACCGGTATCCGGCGCTCCCGCGACAGCCCCAGTATCTCGGCAATCGTGCTGTGGCGGCCGACATGCTCCGCGATGACGATGCGGTTGATGGCCCGTCCCGCCCTCAGTGCCTCGATTACCGGGTTCCTTCCTTCGATCAGCTCCGCCATGGTGCCCTCGGCAGCGGCTCTCGTGGCCGGTCCAGGTGTTTCCCGCCTCGGTGTGACCGATACGCAGCGCCTGTCTGCAATTATGCACTGGAACACCGTCCGGTGTCAGGCCAGTTCGCCATGCGCGGAGTCGTGTCGGCAGGCCGTTGGTGGACGAGTTGCACCCCTATCTCCAGTCATTTGTGCTAGATTATCCGAAGTGTGGTGACTGCCGCGGCGTGCCCCGACACGTGTGGCGAGACGCCTGCACAGAGGATACTGATGCGAACGGTGGTCATGCTTGCGGTGCTTGCCGCCGCCGCGGTTCTCGGCGTTACAGCGATATCGCAGTCGCTGCGCCCGGAGCCGGATGCGGAACACGTTGGCCCGGGCGCGTATCGTATAGTGGATGCCACTGTGCTGGCAGAGCGGCTCGAGATCCCCTGGGCGCTTGCAATGCTCCCCGACGGGAGCATGCTCATAACCGAGCGACCCGGTCGCATCCGTCTCTTCGACATTCAACTTGGCCTCGCCGACGAGCCGCTGCTGACGGTGGCGGATGTGGCCCACAGAGGTGAGGGCGGCCTCCTGGGGATCGCCCTGCATCCTTCCTATCCCGAGAAGCCGTATGTGTACATCTACTACACGTACCTACGTGACAACGTGCTGGCAAACAGGGTGGTTCGGTTCATACTGGAGGCCGGTGCGCTTCGACACGACCGGATGGTCATTGACGCAATACCAGGCGCCTCAACTCACAACGGAGGCCGCATCAAGTTCGGACCTGACGGCTACCTTTACATCGCCACAGGCGATGCTGCAAACCCGGAACTCTCGCAATCTCCTGATTCGCTGGCAGGGAAGATTCTCAGACTGCGTGACGATGGCAGCGTGCCGGCCGACAACCCCTTCCCCGGTTCATCGGTGTATTCGCTCGGGCACCGCAATCCACAGGGACTCGCGTGGGACAGTGATGGGCAACTCTGGGCAACCGAACACGGGGCGCAGGCGACTGACGAACTGAATCGCATTCAGCCCGGACTGAACTATGGCTGGCCCGTCATCCGTGGGGACCAGACCATGGCCGGGATGGAAGCTCCGGTTCTGCACAGCGGCAGGGACACGTGGGCTCCGTCTGGACTTGCGTACTATGCGGGTTCATTGTTCTTCGCCGGACTACGGGGACAAAGTCTGTACCAGGTGCCGGCGAAACCTGACACTGAGATAGTGCGCCACCTGCGGGGCGAGTTCGGGCGGCTCCGCGAGGTGGTGGCCGGTCCCGAGGGTGTGTTGTATGTGCTGACCAGCAACCGTGATGGTCGAGGCTCACCCATCGAGGGGGACGATCGGCTTATACGAATACAACTCTCTGTGGCCGATTAGTCGGGATGACGGGGGCTGCGACGGTGTCTCGTCGCCGCACACCGGTGTGACAGCCCAATTACCCTTCCGATGGCGGAAGCCAGCGGGTGACTCCCCGGTAGCGACGTGGGCGCCGCATCCTGGGAAGCACGGCAAACACTGCAACCGCTACCGCGATCTGCGTTGCGGAGCTCACGAGGTCGGCGGTCGTACTGGTGCGCAGTGTCTCGTTGGCAAGGTTCAGCATGAAGTGGTAGACGATAGCTGCGAGAATGCTGCCACGGGTTTCGTTGAAGATCCACGTCATGACGAACGCTGTGGCTACGCACCAGACGAAGAACTCCAGGAAGCCGATTGTGAGCAGGCCAAGTCCGCTCTGGTAGGTATCGGCCATGAAGAAGAGGGGCAGATGCCATGACCACCAGAGCAGCCCGAGCAGCAAGCTGGTGGATGCGAGCCCGAAGCGACTCTGGAGGCCATCCTGCCCGTAGCCACGCCACGCCACCTCTTCGACTATGGGGGCGACCAGCATCAGCAGGACGTGGAACACCGTGATGCTGCGAACCACGTCCATGTCCGGGAGATCGTTCCATCGAATGGGAACACCTTCAATCAGTGCTGCGATCGCGACGCCACTCAGTACCACAAGCTAGGGAAGCAGCAGTATCACCAGCCACCAGGCAGCACTGAAGCGGCGGAAGGACAGTATTCGATGCCAGTAGTCTCTGATATAGGCGCGGTCGCGTGTCGCGCGTACGAAGAGGAAAGTCGCGACCAAAGGGCCGAGCCCGCCGAGGAAGAACAGGATATTGCGCGGAAAGTCGTGGATAGACCACTGGAGCAGAGCGAACGGGACGAGGAAGAGCCATGTCAGACCGTGTGTGGCGAGATAGAACGGCACTACCCGAAATCGCACCTTGCTCCTCTTGCTGCGATTCAGGAAGCATTGTACAGTGCCTGCGTGTACACTACAACACGCGACATCTCCAGTTAGACCATCGCCGCGATACGCTGCGAAGACAGAGCGCGCAATATGGACATCGACTTCATAAGCAACTACTTGCTGATCACGGTGTTCTGTCTGTTCTCCATAATCCGCATCGAGTATTACCGTCGTGCACGGAAGGCGGGCTTCAAGACGGTTGTCTCTGAGAGTAGGAAGTATTCCATCTGGCTGAGTGTCTTCATTTGCTACGAGGTGTTCACTTTCTTCGCGTATATCAACGTGCGCTCCCTGAACTGGTTCCCGCAGCTGCTTACGTGGGCGAATCTGGATTTCCCAACGTGGCTTCGAATCGTGGGGGCGGTGCTTGCCCTGGTTGCGCTCGGCCTATTCTTCTGGATACACCAAAGCCTTGGCAACAATCTATCGGCGACTCTGTGCATCAAGGACAACCATACACTGGTCACCGCAGGACCATATGCGTTGATTCGCCATCCGATGTACTCATCGTTCTACCTTTTGCACATCGCGGTGTTCTTCCTCACTGCGAACTGGTTCATAGGCATCACATGGATACTCGGGCTCAGCTTGATCATCTTTCTGCGGGTCAACCGGGAAGAGGCGATGCTCCTCGACCGATTTGGTGACGAATACCGCGTGTATATGTGTCGAACGGGCAGGTTTCTACCACCTGTGCGTCTCATGAAGACCACTGATGTCGAACAGCCGCCGCCAGCTTGACACACACACTTGAACCACCTACACTGCCAGCCTGTAAGCTTGCTTCCGGGATATGACTATGCGTGGCTACCGCGTACATGTGACGTTTCTCTGGTTCTTTAGCTTTCCTACGTTGACGCCCGGGAGCGGTCGCCTGATGTGAGAATAGCGTAGCAATTTGGAAGAACAGTTGAAGGGGACCCTCCCGGGAGGGTCCCCCAACTTTTTCTGGGTATAGGCAGCATCTATTGAGTCAAGACAGCTTAACTGCGGAAGGAGACAGAAATGATCATAATGAAGACAGACGCCACAGAAGAGGACATACTGAGAGTCGTCTTATTGGTTGAGGAGAGCGGACTGCGTGCCTCCGTCATTCGCGGTGAGTATCAGACGGTCATCGGGCCTGTGGGCGACGAACGTCGCCTTGATTTTGACCGTGTTGCCACCTTCCCGGGAGTGAAGGAGGCGGCAAGAGTCGAGGCGCCGTACAAACTGATCAGCAGAGAGTACGCACGGTTCTTCGGCGAGCCTGGGGCTCACAGCAGGGTTTCAATAAGAGGCGTTCGTATCGGTAATGGCGATCCCGTCATTATTGCCGGCCCCTGTGCTGTTGAGAGCCGACAGCAAATCATGCGCATAGCAGAGGAGGTGAAGCGAGCAGGAGCTCACATCCTCAGGGGAGGTATCTTCAAGCCAAGAAGTTCCGTACATGCGTTTCAAGGAATCGGGTCAAGAGGATTGGCGGGAGCCGAGGAAGCACTGAAGTGGCTGCGCGAGGCAGGTAACGCGTTCGATATGCCCATTGTCACCGAGGTCCGAGGGGAGTCAATGGTAGAGCTCGTAGCACGATACGCTGACATTATGCATATCGGCGCGCGCAATATGTATGATCAGGACTTGCTTGCTGATGTGGCGCGAATGGGAAAGCCGGTGCTCCTGAAACGGCATTTTGGCGCCAGCATCGAGGAGCTGCTGTCCTTCAGCGAGTACATCGCCGCCGAAGGCAATAAGGACCTGATACTATGTGAACGTGGAATAGTCCCTGTTGGGAAGGGCAAGAGCTATACCAGGTACATGCTTGACCTCGCGGCAGTCCCGGTGATACACAAGGAGACATATCTTCCGGTCATTGTGGATCCAAGCCATGGCACCGGACGCCAGGACCTTATCTTCGATATGAGCTGTGCGTCTATCGCGGCGGGTGCCGATGGGCTGATGATCGAGACACACTACAATCCGGCCGAGGCACTGGTCGATGGGCCACAGATGGTAACACCTGGTGAGCTGAGGGATATTATCGAGGCATGTCAGGCGCTCTACAGAATGAAACAAACGGTTCGCCGCAACAGGCATGAGTAGATACTGAACCTGAGGTTGTTGATGATACGGCAGTCACTGACCATGGGAATGCTGACCTGGAACCATGTCCGTAACACCTGGAACCCACATCACCACATGATGCGGGACACTCTCGGTGTCTCCAGGATTGGCTGGTCGTGGTACCGCCACTGACTCCTAAATAGTGTGCCGCCTCATCTCGGCATCCGATTGCTACTATATGAACCACATTGTGAGGGTCTTGCCTGCGACAGACCAGATGCTCCCGCGTTTCGCCGAGGTCATGGTAGAAGCGTTTGGTACCGAGCGCATTAATGCCTACGTGTTCGACTTCTCGCGACGAGCCACATGGGCTGCACGGTACAGGGCCGCGCTTGTCGAGACCCGGTTGTACATCCAGAGCAAGAGCCACGTCCTGGTGGCTGTGAGGGGTGATGAGGTTCTGGGAGGGGCGATTCTGTCGGTCAACAGGCGGTGGTCGCTGCTCTGGCGTATCGGTGCCTGGTTACGCTGGGCGGCGGCGGCTTTGCCGATGACGCTAGCGATCAGATGGAGGAAGGCGTTCCAGGTCATGAGCGCTGTGCGTTTGTCGCGACGCATTGAGGGACCGTACCACACGCTGGCTGCTCTGGCGGTTCATCCCGGGCACCAAGGGAAGGGCATAGGACGTCTTCTTCTTGAGGAAGTCCACCGGATCAGTGATCAGAGTCCCGGTTCTCGGGGAGTGTATCTCTACACTGCGGACACGAGAAACAAGGCGATCTACGAACAAGCTGGCTATCGTACAGTCGAGGAACGAAGGGCCGGCGCCATTGCCGTGTACCACATGTTTCGTCCCGCTCAGGACGGTGCGAACCACTGAAGCTGCGCGCACGCCGCTGTCGAGCTGTGCGCATTATCGGCAAAGGTGGGGATGCCCCCATCAGTTGGCTGCCATTGGCTCTGGCAACGAGTAAGTAAGTGCAGCTGCCCTGGTCCGGTCTCAATTCTTGTTCTACTCCAAGGGACACCAGTGTGATACTTCGACGACCAGTTCGTATACTCGCATAGAGGTGCCCCTCATGTGACACAACACTGCGTAGAGGAATGTCAGTAGGGGCTCAGGAGGTATGACTATGGGAAAGGTCTTGCTCACTATTGTGACGGGTGTGCTGGTGATGAGCGTCGTAGCAGGCTGTGCACCCCCGGCTTCGGCAGACGTCTTGCAGTCCCCGGAGTCGCGGGTTACGCCATCGGTGTCTCCCTTTGACTTCGATGCCCTCGTGGATGGCAATAACGCCTTTGCGTTCGATCTCTACCGCCAGGTAGCGGAGGGGTCCGACAATCTTTTCTTCTCGCCCTACAGCATCTCGATTGCCCTTGCTATGACGTATGCAGGGGCTCGTGGAGACACCGAGAGCCAGATGGCAGATGCCCTTCGCTTCCGATTGCCACAGGAACAACTGCACCAGGGGTTCAATGCTCTCGACCAGGAACTCGCGAAGCGAGGAGAAGGTGCCGAGGGTAAGGACGATGAAGGATTCCGACTCAACATAGTAAATGCGATATGGGGTCAGAGAGACTACCCATTCCTCGATGAGTATCTCGACGTACTTGCGCGGAACTACGGAGCGGGTCTGCGGACTCTCGATTTCGTGGAAGAACCAGAAGCGTCACGGAACATCATCAACAAGTGGGTTGAACAGCAGACAGAGGACCGGATCAGCGACCTCATTCCTCAGGGCGCTATTGACCCGTTGACTCGACTGGTATTGACGAACGCAGTGTACTTTAACGCTGCATGGGAGTCCCAGTTTGAAGAGGCAGCCACCAGGCAGGATTCGTTCTACCTGCTGGATGGCAGCAGAATACTTGTGCCGATGATGAGCCAGATCGCCAACTTCGGCTATGTCAGTGGAGATGGGTACCGGGCAATCGAGCTTCCCTATGATGGCAACGAGCTGTCCATGGTGATCCTCCTGCCCGATGCCGGCGGGTTCGAGGCGTTCCAGGATGTCCTTGACTCTGGGCAGCTTGCCGCAACAATCGACAGTCTTAACCCGACGCGCCTGGCGCTGACAATGCCGAAATTCAAGCTGGAGTCAACGCTTAATCTGAAGGACACGCTCTCAGCTATGGGAATTATTGACGCGTTCGATCCGGAAGTTGCGGACTTCTCCGGAATGGACGGCACGCGTGAACTATTCATCTCGGACGTCGTACACAAAGCCTTCGTCGACGTTGACGAACAGGGTACCGAGGCTGCAGCTGCCACCGCAGTAGTCGTCGGGACAACGGCATTGCCAGCAGACCCACTGGAGGTCACGGTCGACCGGCCATTCATCTTCCTGATCCGTGACATCGACACCAACAGCATCCTCTTCCTCGGTAGAGTGACAAATCCTGCGTGACTGTTCACGACAAACAGGGCCGCCGGGCTGACGACAAAGAGTCGGCGGCCTTGTGTTATGTGTGCGCCTTGCTTACGAGACGCACGAGGTAGCCCCCAGCCCTATCGCGGAGTGGCGCCACCACGTATCGTCGGGAAGGTCAGATGACGCGAGCCTGAGATAGTGCACTCGGGACTTATGACCGCGTCGCCGGCGTTGCAGGCACGTGAAGTGCAGCTGCTGTTCGCATCGTGATGAAGTCCACACCTGCGGAACGCAGATGACCGAGCGCTGCGTTCAGTCGTCTCACGGCGATGGCGCCAGTGGCGATACACATATCGAGCCGAATGCCTGATATCCTCACCAACTCCCACGGGTGAAAATCGAGTACAACCAGCGGGAGTAGTCTGACCGATGCGTCCAGTACCGGCCGCGACAGCAGCGCGGGAAGGCGCAGTAGACTCGATGGAAAGGTGTTGGCAATCTGTGGGGCGTATCGATTCAGATTGTGCTGGCCGCGATGGTACCGCGCAGATGAGGCGTCGTAGAGATACCCGGCCTCGTAAACGATCCGCGCTGTGTCGGGCGAATACCGGAAGTTCGGTGCCCTGAATCCCGCGGGCTTGCATCCGGTCACCTTTTCGATTATGGTCGTTGCTTCCTGTATCTGCATCCGCTGCTCGGAGACCATCATCCTGTCGAACCGGGTGTGATCGAATCCATGGCAGCCGATTTCGTGAACTTGAGATACCCTGGCGATCAGTCCTGGAAACCTGGATGCGGCCTCACCTGTTACAAAGAACGTTGCGCGCACGTCATGCGCGGCAAGGATGGATAGCAGTAATGGCATTCCTTCTTCTACACCTTGCCAGGTGCTGAAGTACGGAGGGGCATCCTGCTCCACGTCAACGGTGAGAGCGACGCGACGCGTTGTTGCGGTGAGCTTCTTCATATACACACAGAGTCCGTCGGGCACATAACTCCCAGGTGAACCGGCGGGCTGTCGCTATCGCGTTCGCTCCCAGTTCAGTTCTGAGACTTGGGTCCTGCATCAGGCGAATGATAGATGCCGCCATTTGCCGGTCGTCGCCGGGCGTGAAGAGAAGCGAATTGACACTGTCAACAAAAACCTCACGAATACCTCCCGCATCGGCACACACGACGGGAGTGCCGCAAGCCGCTGCCTCCAGTGCGGCGAGCCCGAATGCCTCCAGCCGGGTGGGCAGCACGAACACGTCGCCGGCAGCCATGAGCTGCGCGACCTGTTCCCGGGAAAGCTGCCCCATCATGATGATTGAACCCGAAATGCCCCGTTCTCTCGCCTGGCGGTGGATCTTCGCCTCTTCACGTCCAGATCCTGCAATAAGCAGTATTGCGTGAGGAACAGACTCGAGGACTCTGGCGAAGGCCGTGACAAGCTGGTCTGGATTCTTACGCCTCTCCAGCCGCAGTGCGGTGACGGCTATGGGCTGAGAGTCCAATCCGAGCCTGTCACGCAATGATGCACCGTTGACGTCGGGCTTGAACGTTCGGGTGTCGACTCCGTTTGGGACGGTAACAATCTTATGCGGTCTGATTGTCAGAGCCCGGCAGAACCGGGACGTCGCTCGACTCACTCCAATCACACGATCAGCGCCTCGCAGAATCGGGACGAGCGGCAAATGCAGCAGGATCTGTGCACGAGGTTCGATTATCGAATGACACGTCACCACACTGGCGATCTTCTTTCTCTGTGCAAACTGTACTGCCATCATTGCCAGAGGTGAGTACATGGTCAGGCCGTGAATTACGTCGAAACCGCCGCTCGCCAGGTACCGATGGCATCTATGGAAGGCCACGGGGGATATGATGCGATTAGCGCGCGTGGCAATCAGACCCTTGATACGCTTGATCCGAATGCCCGGGACGTACTCTTCGTCGGCTTGCCCGGTGTGAAAGTGTGTGATCACCTCAAAGTCGACGCCATGAGCTGCGTACTGGAGGGCCAGTTCATAGCCATAGTGGGCGATGCCGCCCAGGTCCGGATAGAACTCATCGCATACAAGTGCCACGCGCATTATTGGTACTCCTGTGGTCTCACGTAACCGCAGTCTTGACACCCAGATATGAGAACACTCCACCTCCAACTATTGTGCTAAGGACGTACGAGATACCGCGCTCGATCAGTGTCACCGCAACAGCTATCTCAAGGGGGACTCCGAAAAACACGAAGGTAGCCACGAGCGAGCCTTCGACAATGACGAGACCGCCTGGGAGGAAAGGGATGAGTCCGACGATAGAGGGCAGAGACGATGCGAGCAGGAGCAGTCCGAGTGACGGGTTGTACCCAAGACTGATGAAGATTACGTAGAGTCTCAGTACGTCGAGTACCCACATCACTGCGGTAAGGCTACCTACTTGAATTCCTTTTCTCCACGTATTGATGGTCGTACAGATTGCCGTGTAGAAGAGCTCCACCCCCTTTGTGATCCGTTGCTCGTCAGTCCGACTCGATATCCAGCTGCATGCGCGACCCAGCAGTCTTCCGACGGGTTTTGCGCCAATTCTCTGCCACAAGAGGTGGCGTGACCCAAAGACCGCGCCAGCAGCACTGGTGGTTCCAACCATCAGTACTACTGCTGCAAGTGCAGGTGATGAACCATTGAGTACGAGAAAGAGACCACCTGTAAGAAACAGCATTGCGAACAATGGGTCAAAGGCGTGCTCGCCTATCGATGCGGCCATGCTTGATGAGTATCCGGTACGTGCCATCTTCTGAAGCAGATACACCCTTCCCACGGGGTCGCCACCCACACGCATAACAGGTGTGACGTTGTTCAGAAAAACGCCGCTCAAGACGATCATCCACAGAGTAGCTATCGAGACATGGCAATCCAGGCTTGCAAGTGCTGTGCGCCAACGTGCGGCCCACACGAGAACACTTCCGAAGTACGCGGCGACGGCAAGACTGATCAACGTCCAGTTCGAGTCGCGGAGCACCAACACAAGACCGCCCAGATCTTCGCGCAAGAGGAGCCAGACAGCGAACGCGACCACAAGAGTCACAGCGACTAGCGACAGGAGTGGCCTCACGCTTCTTAGTACTGGCACTTTTCCTGCACCGCTAATACTGCAAAGAGGAGAATCTCCTTGTCAGCACAAGACAGTGGTCGCATCGAAAGCGACAGCGGCTATCTCTCGGAGATTCATGAGGCAATTATAGCAGGAGATTGGCGCATCCCGGGTACAGTCTTGCCGCATGTTGAAGTCAATCTGTGGATTCTTCCTGTTGCGGCGATCGGAACCTGCGAGACCTGTGAACTCCGATTGCAGGCTATTGCGCGCCGGTCTCTCCACATGCGCCGGTCAGATCTCTGCCGGCTCGAAACCCATCGCAACAATCGTCTCGATGTCCTGTGGCCCATTCCGAGTCTTCATCATGCGGGCCAGCGCCAGGCGCTCTTCAGCGGTTCTGTTCTGGCCGAGATCGCTCTTGGCGGAAACGGAAACCGGCTTGATTTGCACTACATGGCAGGCCGCGTACCCTGGCGACTCCTCCGTTACGTGGGCACACGAAGCTCTGTGCTCGTGTTTGCTCACCAATGCGTTGAGAACGACGGTCTTCAACGGACCACCAGGGAGGATAGATGCTTCACCTCGAATAATGACGCAATGAAAGAACTGATGCAGTTTGCATGCACGTCGAAAGGCATCGAAACTTGCCTCAAGATACGCCAGTGGGACATCTACCTCAAAACAGACTCGCGAATCCCGCGACATATTTGCCAGTTTCTCGCCTGCTGTGGCGCAGTGGAAGTAGATGCTGCCTTCGTGATACACGAAAGACACCGGCGTGATATATGGGTATCCATCTGCACCATTCGTGGCCAGTCGCCCTATCGTTGTCGAGTTGAGAATCGTCCCGATTAGAGCGGGATCGGTTACTTCACTATGCTTGCGGCGCATCTCACGCATAACGCATCCTCAATGTCCGTATGAGGTCCTGAACAGAATTGCTGCTGTGACTCACAACTATCGCTCCATCGCCCTACAACTTACCTAGCTCCTCGAGGAGCCTAATGACACGGTATGATTCAGCAAGCCCGGGCGTGCCACCCATCGCAGTTGCCACCGCAATGGTCTCAAAGATCTCATCCCTGGTTGCTCCGGCTTCAAGTGCAAGCATAGTCTGACCGACTACGCAGATCTCGCAGCCGGCGCGCAGACCCACCGCAAGCGCCATCAATCGCTTAGTCTTGCTGCTCAGAGCGCCGTCTTTGTAGGCTTCTCCGGTCAGTGCGTTCTTCGCCTCTATCAAACCGGGCATCAGTTCCTGACCCTGATCCCTCTGCCTTATATACTCATTCCAGACTGCCAGCGGGCTCTCCATGGCGCAAACCTCCTGTTCCATGTTGTGTTGCTGACGCCACGTGTGCGTGTTAGTCAGGGGGCGACCACAAACCGTGCGACTACGAACGGCGCCCAGTGGCGACTGCGGCCAACTATACCACCGATGTTATCTTGACAGAAGTGGTGCGATGCCATATGGGTCCGGCTTCAGGCCGCGTGGACGACGTATTGCACAGCATGTCCCGATGCGCCCGATCTTACCCGGGAGGTGACTTGCTGAATGCTGTTCTTTCGTGACTCACTCGACGGGTGACCTGAGCATTGGCCGATGCTATGTCGTGGTCGCCGAATGGTCGTCTACGCTGACAGGATAGTGTAAAGACAAATCCACCTTCCCAGTAGCGGTGACAGCATGACAAGGATAGCCGCGTGAAGTGCGAGATAGCCCCATACGGCAGCGGTTGCTGTCCATCCAGGCATGCGGGGTATTGGTCGTCGCCCCGATTCCATCAGTCTGAATAGCACCCATCCGAGGCCGATGCATATCGCCCCCACCGTGGGGTAGAAGTAGTAGATGTAGCTGGCGCGATCGGTGATAATGCTCAGTGGTATCCACACCAGGTAGACAGAAGTGAACCACGCCATCACGAACACCGCCGCCTCATTGCCCTTCCTGGCCTGGTGGCTCATGATGAGAGCGATCGGAATGATGAGCGCCCATACGGTGAAGCTTACTGCAGCGACGTACTGTGGCTCCCACCAGTATGGCATGATCTCCGGTTTAACGATCCATTCCCACGGGCGGCTGAGATATGGATGAGGGGTCGTGGCAAAGGTAATGCTGCCACTCAGGGTCAGCATTCGAGTGATTCGGACAACAGGATTGATGAAGTGTCCTGTCGCCAGATAGTCAAGTAGCGGCATTGATTGAAAGAACAACAGGGGGGCCAACGCCATCGACAGGCCAAAATGGATGGGTCGGTCTCGCCTAATAACCAGCCAGTGGATTGCGATGACGGGGAGTGTAAGCGCGCCCGTCAGTTTGCACAGAGTGCTAAGGCATATGGCAACTCCCGACCACGCGTAGCTCCTTCTCAGGTATAGCCAGAAAGCTGCCAGCATGAAGGTGACGCTGTAGACATCGAGCATCGCGATACTTGCCTGTACGAATGACAGGTTCTCGAAGGCGACAAGGAAGGATGCTATCAGAGAAGCCTGTCGTGACATGCCGAGCTTCTCACATACGAGGTAGAGGAGCACCACACCGGCAGTACCGAAAAGTACGGAGAAGACTCGCCACCCAAAGGGGTTGTCGCCAAACAGCCAGATCCCTGATGCAATCGTCAACTGTGCCAGTGGCGGATGTTCCGGTCGGAGCATTCCTGAGCCATCGACTACGGCGCGGGCGTCAATGACGTAGTGCTGCTCATCAAACATGGGTTCCTGTGGGACACCAAGGATGCTCAGGTGCATTGCCAGAACTGCGAGCGCAAGCAAGGCAATCCATGAATAGTCCCAGCTTGACAGTCGTCGGAACAGGCGTTTGGCTATTTCCATGTCCACCAGAAGTTAACGAGATAGTTCCAGAGCATCGCTGCGGCGATGCCGAAAAGGTTAGATACCAGGTAGTACACACCGAAGACAGACGTAAGTGTCCAGAGTACCGCCATGTTCACACAGAGCCCTCCGAGGCTGACGAGATTGAACTTCCGGAGGCGACCGAAAAACTGACTCCGGCCCTTGGCGCGGCGATCGGGAAATGTGAAGAAGTCGTTGAGTACGAAGTTCGAGATTATGGAACTCTCGATACTGATTGCAGCGGAGATGAGATAGAAGAGACCGACATACTCGGTGAGCAGCCACAGTAGTCCCATGTTAACCAGTACACCACTCGCTCCCACCAGACAGAACCGGATGAATCGGTTAAGCTCACCCGTTCTTCTCATCAGGCTGGCGATGTGCTTGAGATAGTCGACCTGTTGACTAAGTCGCAGCTTGCTCTCGCCGCGCTCACGGGCAACAAAGACAAACGGCACTTCTACGACGCTCTGTGGCCGCCCCGTTGCCAGTATCTCCAGCAGTATCTTGTAGCCTGTTGGACGCAGGTCGGCACCGGAGAGAAGCTCGGACTTGAACAGGAAGAAGCCGGACATGGGATCGGCGATCCCCCTCGTGGATGGTAGAAATAGGTGGGCAAGAAACCCCGCACCTTTCGAAAGTATCCGTCTCATTAGTCCCCCCCCTTCACAACCGCCGCCTTTCACATATCTGCTGCCGATCGCCATGTCCGCGCCCATGTGCACTGCGCTGAGAAGGTGAGATAGGATCTCCGGTGGGTGCTGCAAGTCCGCATCCATCACGCCGATCGCATTGCCATGGACCTGTCGAACACCATCGACCACGGCAGATGCAAGTCCTCTCTGCCCTTTGCGGACGATGATAGTCACCGGATACTTCGTGGCGAGTTCTTGAACCAGCTCAGCGCTGCCATCCTGGCTGTTGTCATCTACGAACGCGACCTCGTAATCAACCCCGGTCAGAGCCCGGTCTATGCGTTCCACCAATGGCCCGATGTTTTCGCGCTCACGGTAGGTAGGTACTACCAGCGATAGTGTCTTGCTCACAGTGCGTCGTAACTCCCGCTCATGAAGAAAGGCAGCCATTCGTGTCGCATTCCTTTGTGACTACTTCCTCCCGTGGGTGGTCACATGGCTCGTGGTGGTGGATGCACTAGAGTATGGCATTCTTTGGCCCGGCAGGTCACCCCCGGATGGCGTCCGGGAATGCTGTACGTGTTCGACCGCTGAATGTGGTTCAGCAGGCCGAAATGACGACCTGTGCGTGATAGCATAGTGAGTATTCGAGCGACACTATAGACGGATTCGGGTTGCGGTGCCTGACCCTTGGTCTTTGGCGGCGCATTTACGAGTGAACGGACACCTGTGTGGCGTCTCGTGCAGTGCGAGGCCTGTGCGACGTGACATAATCCTGGAGGTCAAGATGAGTAGCAGTCTGGAGGAGAGAATTATTCGGAAAACGAGACAACTGGGAGCCGATCTCGTGGGAGTTGCAGATGCTGATGCAATCGAAAGATCGCCATCACATGCTCGTAGCAGACTGCTCGAGGAGAATGGCGGTCACGAGAATGACTCGAGTTGCATTCGTCCGAGGGAGGCTCCACGATGTGATTCTGGAACAGCTCTGGTCGTCATCGCTCTCGCCCATCCGGCTACCAGGCCGGAGTTGGACTGGTTCTCCTCCGGCGGCAATACGCTTGGGAATAGCACACTCATGCGAATCACAAGAGAACTGGCCGAATGGCTGCACACAGTTGAAGGTGTGGAGTCCCGCCCCCTGCATTACTATGTGGAGAGAGGAGGAGTTTACCTCAAGGATGCCGCGGTTCTGGCGGGCCTCGGATGTCTGGGACGTAACAACCTGCTGGTTACCCCCGAGTTCGGACCGCGAGTGCGACTACGCGCGATCATGCTTGACGCGGCGCTTGTCAGCACCGGCCCCATCGCCTTCGACCCCTGCCTGGGTTGCGTGGAATACTGCCGTCACGCCTGCCCACAGGCGGCCTTTGATGCCGAGGCGTCCCGCTCACTTGTGGCGGATGAAATACGACTCGCGGGTCGTGACGGTTCGTATCGTCGGGCCTCCTGTCTCGTACAAATGGAGCAGGACTGGGCGAGTCCGACCTCTGCGCGTTCAAACCGCGTGTTGTACGGAATGGATGAGGAGCGTATGAACGACTATTCGGCGTACGTCGTCAAGCACTGTCGCAGGTGTGAATTGGTCTGCCCCGCAGGCTGTGGCTCACCCTGAATCCTGGCAGCCGGTGTCTCCCTGTGGAGTACTATCGTGGGTGTCCTCCAATACCACAGGTGTGGAGTTGTGCTTCACCGGTATTTGGTATAGTGCTGTAACGTCACCTCGTCGCACCTTTTCCTTTGGTCGTTGAAGCCGATATGACACACGCAGGACATCAGCAGTTCGTCTTTCCTGTGGGCTACCGACAGTTCCACAAGGATCAGGTCTTCAACTTCCAGTTGAACCGTTGGTACTCACTCGGTTATGCCCGATATGAGGACATGCTGACAGCCGGTCAGCGCATTACCTCCTTCAACGAGTGGACGGCTGAGATGCGACGACAGGCTGAAGCGGCGCTGATGGAAGGCCGGTTGATGAACGCTACGTTCTACTATCGCGCGGCCGAGTTCTACGCCTTCGACGATTCGCCACTGAAGCAACAGCTGTACGACCGTTTTGTCGAGTTGTTTGAGACTACCTTCAAAGACGAGGGTATCGAGCGTTTCATGGTTCCGTATGGCGACGCGTTTCTGCCTGCAATGCGGATTTCGCCATCTGGAGAGAAGCGAGGCACTATCGTCATGCACGGCGGCTTCGATTCTCTCATTGAGGAGTTCTACTCCTGGATGCGGTACTTTGCCGACCGCGGACATGAAGTCATCGCCTTTGAAGGTCCCGGCCAGGGCGCAGCCCGCAGAAAGTATGGACTGGTGCTTGATTATCAGTGGGAGAAACCGACAGGCGCGATCCTGGACTATTTCGGACTGGATGACGTCACGCTGCTGGGCATCTCCATGGGTGGATACTTCTGCTTCCGGGCTGCAGCGCTGGAGACGCGGATCAAGCGCATCATCGCGTCGAGTATTGCATACGATTACCTGCAGTTCGTGAACCGCCCCGCCCAGTTGCTGGTACGCCTGGTGCTCTCCTGTCGCGGGCTTTTCAACTGGTTTGCCCGACTCAGGATGAAGCACGATCCGATGCACCGATGGTCCATCGGCAACCTGATGTACATTACAGATACGTCGAGGCCCAGCGACGCTATGGATGTCTTCGTGCGGCTCAACGCGAAGAATCTACTGTCGTGGCTGGCGGAACAGGATGTGCTGATTCTCACAGGCAGCGCAGATCACTTCGTCCCTCTCAAGATGCACGAGATGCAGGTGAAGGCTCTTACCAATGCACGGTCGGTCACCGGGCGCATCTTCACGACCGATGAACAGGCACAGAACCACTGTCAGGTTGGCAACATGGGACTCGCTCTCAGTGTGATGGGTGATTGGCTGGATGAGAAACTCTCACCTTCCCGCTAGCCGTCGTAGGGCGTACTGGTCAGTCACGGACGACCTGGCGCCATTACAGCAAGGAACCACGTTCATCAGCCAGTCAGTCAGATACCGAAGATGGCAACTTGGCAGGCGTCAGGCAGGTAATCTGCCGTGGTTGTGTCACTCCGTGAACGTGAGGCCATGTGCGGTCGAAAGTCTCAACTCTCAAGGAACCTGATGATATCACCGGGGTGTCGCGCGAGAGCCCTTGCGCCGCTGGAAAGCAGCTCATCTTTGGTGCGGAAGCCCCAGAGGGCGCCCACTGGATAGAGTCTTGCGGCAATCGCCGTCTCCATATCGACGCTGGAGTCGCCGACGTAGAGACACTTCTCGGGTTCGAGCCTCATCTGTTCCACGATATGAAGAGCAACCGTTGGATCCGGCTTCCGCGGTCGCTCGGGCGACTCGCCTACAACGAAGTCAAACACCCAGTTACGCAACAGTTCTGATACCATGGCCTCTGTATAGTCGTGGGGCTTGTTTGAAAGCACCGCCATTCTGATGCCGCGAGTGGTGAGGGCGTCCAACAACTCGGGTATCCCTGGATAGGGGCGGGTGTTCTGCCTCCAGCGTCTGGAGTACTCATCACTGATGTCCGCTAGAAGTCGCGTAAGAGTTGCCTCGTCTCGACATTGAGCTGGCAGCGCACGGATAGCCATTTCGCGCCTGCCATTTCCCACGAAGTACTTGTAGGCTTCAGGTTCGTGGAGAGGCAGTCCAAGCCTGGCAAGGGCAATGTTTACGGAGTCCGCCATATCGCGCAGAGTGTCGAGAAGTGTGCCGTCAAGGTCGAAGAGTACCGCACGGAATACCATTCGCATAGGATACCACCACAATGCACTGTATGCGGAGTGGGACGTTTGTATACCAATCGGAACGGGTTGTGAAATATGCGTTGCGTGTATCGACTAAGGCGGAACTATGTCCATCGAGGAAGAGTCTTCGGCTGCCCGGATCAGCGCCACCCCCAATGCTCCGGGCCCTAAGTATGTTCCAATTGTCGCGCCGCAACGAGACCGTATCATCTCACCACCGGGAAAGAACTGTGAAAGCCTGAAAGCAAGTTGCTCCATCTCCTCAGGAGTTGTTGTGTGTCCTACTGCCAGATGTGATATCGGTCCCTGACTGGCTACCATTTCACACAAGCGATCGAGAGCTTGGTCACGACCCCTAACTCGTTCCACCGGATGCGCAATCCCATCACGAAGGCACAAGATCGGCTTAATGTTCAGCATCGAGCCCAGAAATGCTGTCGCTCGTCCAATTCGACCACCTTTGTGCAGATAGTCGAGAGTATCCAGAACGCCGAAGAATTGTGTCCTTGGAATGGACTCTTCCGTCGTACGAACAATGTCATCGAGGGTGGCGCCAGCCTTTGCCATGGATGCAGCCTGCACAACGAGCAATCCAAGGCCGATCGATGCCGACAAGGTATCGAGAACTTCGATCCTGCACGGGACTTCGATTCCATCGCGTGCAACGAGTGCGGAAGCGTAGGTCGCGCTCAGTCTTGTCGAAATATGAAGCGAGACGATCTCATCCGTCTCTCCTGCGAGCCGTTCATATGCCTCAATGAACATGCCGGAAGACGGAGCCGATGTCTTCGGCAGCACATCTCCCGTCAATAGCAGATTGTAGAAGCCCTCAATTGATATAGTCACGCCGTCTTCAAACGTCTCATCGCCTATGTGGATGAGAAGCGGGACGACGGTGATGTCAAGATCCTCCACGACATCAATAGGCAGATCAGCCGTGCTATCGGTGACAACTCTTACGGTCATGTCATCTTACTGTCGGACAGACTACTCGCGTTTCTGCGGCATCTCACCGTATCTTGTGCTGTTTCTTGCGTCAAGTTCCCTATCGCCCGCCGTTCTGTCAGGAAGGACAGGCGTAACCTGCCGGTAGCTGAGTCATGGCATTGCCTTCAGACTTCCATGGGCTGATGGCTCATTGCAGCTTGAACCGGCGGACCATTACCAGTATACCGTACCACCAACCGTCCGGTTGCTCATATGTTCGGGCGAGACCATGCACACTACAGGTGAAACATGTATCATGCTCCGGAGGGCCGGACGTCTACCACGCTATCGTCTTCGTCAGTGTCTCAATTCAGATACCATAGGGTTATCACCATTGAGAAGGTGAAGCTGCGATTCGTCGTAAGATTCTTTCGTGTCCTGTCGAATTGATCCGGACTATGCGTTGAATGTAATCGCCATACAACGGGAGACGCCCCCGGATTGAAAGCGTGCAGGATCAGGTGGGCACAGAAACTGCTTCCGTCAGGATAATACGATATAAGAGGAGGTAACTCGAAGATGAAGGAGATTCGCGGAATAGTGGTCCCGTTTGCCACCCCGTTCACTGCGGATGAAGAACTGGACGTTGAGAAGGCCAAGTTGCTGATAGATAGCCTCATCGAGGCTGGAGTGCACGGACTGATCATCCTCGGAGATACGGGTGAGTTCTTCATGCTCACTCTTGAGGAGCGTTTATCCTTCACGGAGGCGATGTTTGAACACATCAACGGGAGAGTGCCTGTGGTCATTCAACCCTCCGCACTGTCTACACGTGAAGCTGTCATGTATGCGAGACAGGCGCACGATCTTGGCGCCGATGCCCTCATGCTGCTTCCGCCTTACTACAGGTCTACCACGGAGAGCGAAGCTTTCGCACACTATGCCGCGGTAGCTGACGTCACAAGTCTCCCAATTATCTGCTATTGCCTGCCATTGGCTGGTGCTGAGGTAATGACGCCAGAGTTTCTCGCTCGGCTCTCGCAGATCGACACTATCCGCTACGTAAAGGACAGCACAGGGATTCTCGCACGGATTCGGCAAATCCAGGCCACTTGCGGCGACAGACTGAGAGTGTTTGTTGGAGGCGATTCGATCGTATACGATGGTTTGGCGGCAGGCGCGATCGGCTCTATTTGGGGCTGCGGCAACTTCATGCCCAGGCAGACGGTTGAACTTTATTCACTTGTTTGTGAAACAGGCGACCTTGTGGCTGGCAGGGCACTGTGGGAAAAGATGTTCCCCCTGTGTGACTTTGTGGATAGCCATCCTTACGCATCCTCGGTCAAGGCTGCCCTTGAACTGACCGGTTTCGAAGTTGGACCTGCTCGCCGCCCGGCCCTGCCACTATCCGGAGAGCAGAGGGCCGAGCTTGCCAATCGACTGAGGAATCTTGGGCTGTCCGTGACCGGCTAAACCGCGGGAACTAGCTGTTGAACCTGCGCCTTCCCTGGCGACCGACCGCGTTGTGCGGAAACGGGGGAACGACAAGAAGAGAGGGATGAGACGCAGGACGCGGCACAACATTCCTTCCACGCCTGAAGAGTATGCCGCGGCATTCGCAGTACGGGTAGCTGTGCAGCCTGGTCGTCCTCTTGCTCATAGTTTTGCTAATCGACACGAACATTTTGGCCGAATAGTTACGGGAGGATAGAATCATAGGTCAATGAGCACGCCTGTACGCATGTAGTATTGCTGTGACGGCAGGGTGGACGACCGCGCGGTTGTCGTCGGTGCCGGAGAACTCCTTGGCTATCTCGCAGCGTCACCCTGGTGAAGACCAGCCAACACTGATCATCGTTTGGAGATGAGAACAATGTACGCAAATACTCGTACGAATAACAAGTGGCTGCTTCCTGTGATCACTCTGTCTGTACTTGTCATCGCAGTCCTGGCTGCAGCGCTTCTACTGCTTGGACAGGAACTCGCGGATACGCGGACTTTGCTGGCATACACACAAGGTCATCTGGTAGAGGCAGAGACGGACTTGCGCAGCACACAGACAAACCTGGTTGCCGCAGAAACCGAATTGACCGACACCCAGGGGGACCTCGCTCAGGTGACAACAGCACTTAGGGTGGCGAGCGAACGGATTGCCTCCCTCGAATCTGCGTTAGCCAACCTGCACGTCAACTACGAGAGGCTGACCGACGGCTACGGCTATGTGCTGCAAGATCCTACGTACGAAATGGTCATGGCTTTTCTCGCAGAGGATGACACGAGTGCAAACCCATATGATGTCCATGCCTACAACTGCACGGACTTCAGTGCCGACGTGAAAGCCAATGCCGCCAAACAGGGAATCCGCTGCGCCTACGTGAACATATACTTTCCGGATGGGAGAGGGCACGCCATCGTGGCGTTTGACACGACTGACAAAGGCCTTATATTCATCGAACCGCAGACCGATGAAGAGGCCAATCTACGCGTTGGCCGACGTTACTACGATAGCCTGATACCACGGCCTGGATACCACTACCCCGAACCGGATTACGATGACACTATCCTCAGGTATACGGTCATCTGGTGATGATTTCGCCTGCAGATAAAGAACCACAGGACTCACATGTCACCGCACGGGCTTTGCCGGACAGGTCGTGTGTGGAGTATCTTGTATTGTGACAAGTCTCGACTTGTGGAACACTGATTCGTGGACATGGCGCAATTGGGTGGATGACGATGAGTCGGACGTTTGCAGGGTTGTTCCTGGTCTTCGCGGGCATCGGGTCGCCTTTTCATGTTCTGGTTGTCGCAGTCGAGTCCCCCTGCACAGCCGAGCTGGCAGCATGGTTGCGTGTCGGAGCTTACGATCCGACGATAAGGCAGGTACTCATCTCCGGCTTCCTGGTGACGCTGATTGTAGGAGGTGGTATGTGCACATTGTATAGCACACTTGCTGGTGGCTGGCGTCTGTGGGCATTGTCGGGCAGTATCGCTTGCATCATTCTCGGGATGTTCACGTGGTTCGCCGGCATTGTCCGCGCAGACCAGTTGGTTGGCCTGGTGTATGTGGTAATAGGTGTACTTGCGGTAACAGTGGTGACGTTGCATAAGACAAGCAACCCTTGAGCGAGGTGTTCAGGACTTTGCTTCTTGCGGCGCCTCCGATGAGGCCGACGACCTGAGCGACCGCTCTCGTGTGCCTGAACCACAATCATTCACGATCAAAGTCGAGCTACACTGTCGCTCCTGCAGGTGACGAGTCTATTGTGGCGACCCGCGAGGTGCAGCGGCGGCCGTTACACCAACTGAGACCGGGGACCGCCAACCGGGCCAGTATGCTTTTCCTCGCAATTGACCCTTCTTGCGAAGCCCTTGTATCCTGCGGAGGCACTATGGTGTGGCGACCACGCTGACTGAATGCGGCTGCCAATCCGTGCGAGAGATGGTGGCCACGTCAAGAGCTTGTTGCACGAAGGGGTGAGAACTAGTGAATTGGCTTGGTCGGATCATGAGACGGTGGATTGGTGAGCGCACGTTTGTACGTAATGTGCAGGCGGGTGCACTCCTGGAGGACTTCTTCATTGCTGCCGTCGCATCGGTGTTGATCATCCGCCTTTATCTCCTCTTCACCTACCGATATCTTGTTGACGTTGCACCGACGACGGGGAGAGTTGTGGTGGGTCCGTTTCACTTCGCGCATATGCTGTGGGGTGGGCTACTCATGTTGGTCGGATTCATCTTGTTGCTGACGTTCCTGGGACGCTCAGGTCAGGGTGTGGCTGCAGTAATTGGCGGCATCGGGTTTGGCGCTTTCATTGATGAGCTGGGCAAGGTCATCACACTGGATAACGATTACTTCTACCAGCCGGTTTTCGCGCTCATCTACATGATATTCGTCGGACTCTTCATCGGGCTGCGCGTGATACAACGACCCCGGAGACTATCCGCTCAGGCAGCCCTGGCCAATGCCTTGCAGTACGCGCAACAGGCGGTATTACGGGACTTCGGACCCGGAGAACGCCGTCATGCAATTGCCTTGCTGGAGTATACCGAACCCTCGCATCCAATGGTCGCACCGTTGCGCATGACTCTGGAGCGGGTGGAAAGCACAACGTTGCGGCGTCCATCTCCTCTGGAGCATGTCCGGACGTCGCTGCGCAAGGCTTATGCCTGGATCGTCCGCAAGTGGTGGTTCAGTTACGCGGTAATTGGGCTGTTCGTAGTTGACTCCATCAGTGGCCTGTTTCAAACGGTGCTGCGCGTTGCATGGACCGAGTTTCTCATTGGCACAGTGCTCATTGCCACAGCGGCCGCGGCCCTGCTCTCTGTTATCCTGTTCCGCAGGTATCCTTCTAGACGGGTGGTAAGATCGGTAAGTGTGCTTCTAATTGCCGCGCTGCTGTCCGTGGGTATTGCGTTCCACCTCGACCAGCGTCCAGATTCCTTTGTTCACTGGGTCCAACTGATCGCTCCCACCGTATCCGCAGTACTTGTGATGTTCGGCACGCTGCTAATCTGGCGGTCTCGCTTGGAGGCCTACAGAATGTTCCATCTCGCCGTGCTGGTGTCCATCCTTGTGACCCAGGTGTTTGCGTTCTATGAGGCGCAAATCCTTGCCGTGACCGGACTGGTCATACGTGTGATCATCCTGATGGTCCTTCGATTCATGATAGACCAGGAAGAGACTGCGGTGGCGTTGAGGAACCGTTCAGCGGTGACCGAAGGCCTCCGCTGAGATAGTGACAGGCGGTGTTCGCTTGGCATGAACCCCGTTAACCTGAAGTGGAGTCAGGTACCCCGGGGCTTGATGTGGCCGAACAGTATCGTAGACGGTTTCCCATGTGCGCAGTGCTTTGTTGAGGGCGGTGATATCGAAGTCGCTGTCAGTGAGTTCGCAGAATTTCTCGGTATGGGTTCTCTGCGCCGGTTCCGAGGGGCCATTCAGCGTGGGAGAACGGGGTGCTAACACGAACAGACGGATGCCTCTCCTCTGGCATTCAGCCTCGAACAGGTACTGGAATTCCGAGCCGCCATCTAACTGGATCGCCTTCACGGGGAACGGCATCCGTCGCAGCAGCACATCAATGAACGCGGCTGCGGTGCGAGAGGTCGCCCTTGTGTGGGCTTCCAGGACATCCCACCTCGAGGCGACGTCTCTGGCAGTCAAATGCTTCAGTATCACTCCAGGCAGCGACCTTACATCCAGTGTATCTACCTCCACGATATCCCCGGGAACTCTGGCCATATAGTCCTTCGACTTCCTTACCAGTACGGGCGCTCTTGCTGCCGTCTCCTCGCTGAAATCCCGTTGCACACCGGCTCATGCAGCAGAGCCCCCTCCTTGAGTCGTCGTAGTATCCTGCCCGCCGTGGATGTCGAGGTGCAGAAGCCGATGTCACGCAACAGCGCGGTAAGCATGTCCTTGCCCGAGCGAGGGTACGGCTCCCTGAGGGCCAGAACCGCGTCACCAAGCTCCGGCGAGTACTCCGGCGCACGTACATGCCGTGGACGATGGGAGCGGTCCTCCAGCGTATCCAGATGTGTGCGTGAATACCGCCTCTTCCACCGACAGAACGTCTGCGGGGAAATGTCGAAGTAGCAACACGTGCGCCTCGCGTTCTCATTATGCGCGTAGTGGTAGTCGAACCGCTTCAGCCGCCGCTCCGTCTCCCACGATGGACGGGTCAGCCTCGCCAATCGTCGGTAATTAGGCAGCATCTCGTGTACATTCATGCCACGCCCATGGTACTGTCGCATCTCTCATGTGTCACCCATCTGTCTGGACGAGATCACGGGTGCATCTCACCGAGTGCGACGCACTAACTGCCATCGTTGGAGCAAGTAGCTGCCTCTTGATGCTGGGCATAAACGTGTGGGTTGGTTTCTTGTACGCCCAGGCACTATATGTAAGACAATCGGACGGTCGTTGTTACGCTGAGGACGCGTGCGACCAGGCGCGCGAGTCCGCCGGCCTGATTCGCATCCATTTTAGACCACCGCGACCCAATAGCTGCCGAAAAGCGCAAGGGCTGAACACACACAAGGGTGGCGCGCTGGTGCCTTGCACCTATTCGCCGAGTGTGATGGAGCAACGCCCATATGCTGGCGATACACGCGGGCGATCGCCGTAATCGGATGCACGCCAACCCCACCACGCACGTTGGGTACTATTCGGTCATAGTGGAAATACGGGTAGACGCCCGGAACTAGTTGGTGGGCGATAACAACCGAAGAGCACTCACTGCCAGTCAGCTAATGATAGAGTGGAGCCCTCACCCGTCACCAAACAAGTGTGACTACAACCCTCTAGGCTTTGCCAATTCGGAACACCTTTGTGCCGCATCCGCCACATGTGCCGTGGACCGCTGGCCGTCCATTCTTAAGGGTGATCTCTTTGGCGTCTTTGACGTCGACCTTCTTCCGGCATTTCATGCAGTACGCTTGAGCCATGCTTGCCCTCCTTCAAAACTGCTCGTGCTGCACCTTGCAGCTACTCTTGCGACCGGGGTTGCATATTATCAACGCCTGCAAGTATCAAAAGTCAATAGATGCACACGGTTCTTGGCGGGTTGTTGGGGCAATCGGCAGCGGAACCGGTTCAAACGCAGAGCCACGTTATCCAGTCGTCGGCGCTGCTCGGTGATGTCTCGTCTCATAGCTGAGCGCTAGCAGAAGACTGCCTGCCTGGTATTCGAGACAACACACCACTTGTCCTCTGACAGCACCTTTGAGACCACCCTACAAGCAGTCGGTATGAATGTGATGTGGGTGTCGTCATGGTGATCGGCCTGCATCACTCCTGGACGACTTCCTGCACGAATACGCGCAGACGGAGAGCCTTACCGAGCAGTGTAGTTCTTTCCTGTGCTAAGGCGATCTCCTCCGCGCTGGGTGCGAGCGTGCGCACCAGTATCCGAAGCCATGCTGAGGCTCTTAGCACCCGAATACCACGAACTCTATATCGAAGACGATAATCCAGGGCGCAGGAGATGCGCAGGATCCCCGCGAGGAGCATTGCCTTCTCCATGTTCACAAGAGGCTCGCTACCGACTGTGTACACAGACGTTGCGGTATGCCATAGTACGCAGTAAAGTAACGTCGATCGGCTCTCGGCAGTGAGCGGGTCAAGCGCCACAGGAGAAGAGGAGCCGTTGAGCTGTTGCTGGAGTGCAAGGAAAGACACCGGGCCAGGGCTGTCGGAAAGCGCATATTCCAGGGCTCGACCGTGCAAAGCTCCCACCTCCTCCTGAGCTTGAGGAGCGACGCCGATATCGTGACTGTATGCCGCGGCAACAAGCGTTCTGCGGTCGGCAATCGTAGCGCCGGGTAACAGACCATGGTTCTCGAGTTGATCGAACAGCGATGTGGCAAGCCCGGCCGTCTTGTGTGCGTGCACTGAACCCCGCCCGTAGTTGTACGCTTCAGCGAGGAGTTCAATAACTCGAACCTGCGCCTCGTTCATGGAGTTTGACTAGAGCATACCACGCCGTGATTGTGCGCGGGAGATACGTCAGCATTCAAAGAGGTTCGTGGCATACGAGGGAGGCCGGTATATACGGAATTCGCGACAGCCACTAAATGAAGTAAATCAGCGTGATCCCCAGAATGACACCTGCAGTTATCCCTGCAATTGCGACATGTGCGCTCGTAAGCCGATACACATCCGGGATTAGTTCGTCACAGACAATGTACAGCATGGCTCCGGCTGCAAACCCCAGTGAAACACCCAGCATGGCGGTCGAGAGGGTCCCCAGCAGTGCCCCTAACAACGCTCCTACGCCCATGGGCAGCCCGGCTAGTATGGCAATGAGCACAATATAGCGGCGACGCGAACCGCCTGCCCTCAGAGGAATGGCCATCGCAAACCCTTCGGGGATATTGTGCAGGGCGATAAGAATAGCCAGGGTGATACCCAGAGAGGTTGCGGCAGCAAAACCTGCACCAATGGCCAGGCCTTCAGGGAAATTATGAAGAGCGATCCCTGTGGCCATGAGCATACCCTTCTTTACATAGGCTCCCCTGGGGACTTCGTCTGTGACGAAGTGCCTGTGTGGAAAATAGTTGTCCAGTAGGAGGAATGCGACAATACCAATGAAGAGACCCAGCACGGGGTATGCGTAACCTGTCTTGAGCGCCTCCTCAAGCACTTCCAGAAACACAATGGCCAACATAAGGCCTGCAGCAAAGCCCAGCATCATTCCCACGGTCCTGGTGGAAGGCTTTCGAAGAAGAAGAGCCATCACTCCTCCCAAGCCGGTTCCGAGAGCGCCGGCTCCAAATCCGATCAGGGTTATCTCAAGCCAATTCATTTTCTCGGTTCACTCAGGAAGCCCATTTTCACGTGGTGCGTAGTTTAGACTGCAAGCTGGATCACTGTACAGGCGCTGCGAAACTGTGGTCGGGCTAGGCCTGCTGCCACGTTGCAGATACTCGCAGATAGTATCAAGTCGAGATTACCATGTGTTCGAGCAGGGCGCGCCCGTAATCAGTGCTCAGAGGCCGACTCTTAGACGCAACAAGTTGCCCAGACACCACATGATCGGATGTCGATGGCGTCAACGAGGCAGCCCAAACCGATTGGGCTGACATTGTCGCAACATGTACCACTCAATCCCCTAAGAGTTACCAATGGTTTCAATGTGAATGGTCCACTCAGTAGGCGCTCTTGTGAGTGAGCCTACAGGCCAGAGCCATGCACAGAAATGATGAAGTCGCCGAATATGACGGGTACAACTGCTTACCAGGACATTAAGTCTCGGAAACACAAGAGCAGTGACATGGATGAACACCGCAGCTGACGAGCAGGCCATGATCACGGCTGGCGGCAAGAGAGCATCGCGGATAATTGACACCCCATATGTGGCTACGTAGACTGCATTACCGTTAGGTGTCCTGTGAACCGACACGTTGATCTCCCGTAGGTTGACAAACAGAGAGCCCGCTGCCTGCAGGCGTTATGAAGATGAACATATCCATATTTCGGTACAAATGGGTTGCGCTCGCCGTTGTGGCGGCTGGCACATTGACGGTCACTCTTGACGAGGGATCGGTACGAGTAGTACTGCCTGAGTTGGCGACAGCGTTCGACGCGGTTGCAGATGATGTGGTGTGGGTATGGCTCATTTACCTGCTGGTGGGCGCGGGTTTGATGCTCAGTCTTGGATGGATAGGCGACGTCCTGGGCAGAAAACGCGTTTACACCTTTGGATTGGTCTTATTCACAGTTGGATTGGGGCTTTCCTCTATTTCCTCCAGTCTTGGCCAGTTGATTGCGTTTAGAGGAGTACAGGCCATCGGCGCCGCGATGACTGTCGCGATGAGCAACGCGATCGTCACAGCGTCGTTTCCAGCAGAGGAGCGCGGACGTGCTCTCGGAATCGTCGCGGCGGTAGTATCGGTCGGGCTGCTGGCGGGGCCGATGATAGGCGGAGTCCTTGTAGAGTGGATCGACTGGCGTGCGGTGTTCTATGTCAGGATACCTGTCGGAATTGTGTCTATTCTGCTGGCAGTACCACTGCTTAAGCCGGAGACGGTTATCAGAAGCCAGCGCTCCTTTGACCGTGCCGGCGCCACCACCCTGTTCTTAGGCCTCTGCTGTATCCTTGTAGCTGTCAATAGGGGACAGAGTCTTGGTTGGGTCTCGCTGCCAGTAATGGGGTTGATCACAGCGGGAGTCGTGCTGTTGCTGGCCTTCGCCAGAATCGAGCGGACGGTGTACGATCCGGTGCTGGATCTGTCTCTGTTTTCGCAGAGAGTGTTCGCGTCGGCGTCCATTAGCCACGCCCTCTTCTACGCCTCGACCATTGCTGTTGGCTTTGGAATGCCCTTCCTGTTCCTGCAGGCCTTGTCCTTTCCCGCTTCGATAGCCGGACTGCTGCTCGCAACCCTGCCTGGCATACGTGTTCTTGTGTCTCCTGTAGCCGGACGCCTGTCTGACCGTTTCGGGTCATGGCGGTTCACACTTGTTGGTATGTCGCTCATTGGAGGCGGGGCTGCACTGATGTGGACGATTGACAATAGTACCGGAACGTGGTGGCTTCTCGTGTTACTCGGGATTATGGGCGTTGGCATGGGTGTGTTCGTCGCCCCAAATACCAGTATCATTATGGGCACGGTATCCAAGGCGAGGCTGGGAACCGCATCCGCGATGGTTGCTACCACGCGACAGGTGGGACATTCTCTCGGTCTTGCCATAGCTGGAACAGCGTTCGCTCACGCGAAGCTCGTGCACCTTGATAGGTTGCTCACTCAAGGGGTCACACCGGAGTTGGCGGAGGCCAAAGCAACGGTTGCAGGTTTTCACGCAACTGTAACGGTGGCCGTGGTCTTCGCCATTATCGGTGTTGCGCTTCTTCTTGTGCAAAAGATAACCGCACCGGCTGATGTCTCAGGAAACGCATGCGGTGTGACTCATTGACGCTGAATATGACTCCCGTAAGTGTGCCCTCTGATGCACCTTGGGTCGGCACAGTCATGGCTCAAGTCGTGAGGATGTGTTCTTCCTGCGCTACGATTCACAGACGGCGTCGATTTGCGGTGGTCGCGTGAACTGTCGGGAGCAGCGAAGCGCTACGCCAGCATCCGCCTCTCCATTTCCATGGACAAACCGTCGCGGAAGTTCGGATGCGCAATGCTTATCAAAGCCAGGGCCCGTTCCCGCAGGCTCTTGCCACGCAGGTTGGCAATGCCGTACTCCGTGACGATGAGATGTACATCACTGCGTGTAGCAGTTACGGATGCGCCGTCAAGCAGTCTGGGAACAATCCGGGAGTATGACCCGTCTCCAGCTGTCGAGGGGAGGGCCAGGATAGCCTTCCCGCCGCTGGACCTGGACGCACCTCTGAGGAAATCCACCTGTCCGCCGACGCCGCTGTACTGCCTGGCTCCGATCGTGTCTGACGCCACCTGACCGGCCAGATCAACCTGAAGGGCAGAATTGATGGCTACGAGATTGTCGTTCTGAGCAACGATGAATGGGTCGTTGGTGTAGTCCACAGGGTGCATTTCCACCATAGGGTTGTTGTGTACGAAATCGTAGACCTTCCTGGTGCCCATCACAAAGGTTGCGATTAGTCTTCCTCTGTGCAGATTCTTCCTGGAGCAGGTAATCACCCCTTTCTCCACCAGATTGACTACTCCATCAGAGAACATTTCGGTATGAATACCGAGATCCTTCTTGCTCCCGAGCGCTGCCAGAACCGCGTCCGGTATGCCGCCAATACCGACTTGAAGACATGCACCGTCATCAATGAGTTGGGCGCAATGCCGTCCTATCTCCATCTCCACCGCACTGATGCTTCCTGCAGGAATCTGTGGGAGCGGCTCGCTCCACTCCACAATGAAATCCAATTCAGTGGTGTGTACGTACGAATCGCCGAGTGTCCTGGGCATCTGATCGTTAATCTGCGCTATCACAGTCTTTGCCGAATCAACAGCCTGTTTGGTGTAGTCCACGGAGACGCCAAAGCTACAGTATCCGTGTTCATCCGGCGGCGACAGGGCACACATTGCCACGTCAACAGGTAGTACCTCCTCTCTGAACAATCGAGGGATCTCAGAGAAGAAACACGGAGTATACCTGGCCCGTCCATCCTGGATTGCATTTCTCGTGCTAGCTCCAGCGAACAGGGAATTATGTATGAAGTGCCTCGCATTCTCAGGTGTACAGTATTCGCACGCTCCCATTGATATCATGTGAACGATTTCCACGTTCTCAACAGGAGGACTGAGATCCACCAGTGCCTTTACTAGGTGTCGAGGCTCGCCACAGCAATGCCCAAGTACCACGCGGTTACCGGACTTGATGGTCCTTACTGCCTCTTCAGCAGTTGTACACTTATTCCGGTAATCTTGTCTCCAATTCATGACGTGGCTCATCTCAGGGAAATCGTAGCCTCCGGGCACGCATCGCAGGCGCCTACACTGTCAGATTCGGTGCGACACATATCTTCACCACGCGTCGTCCCCGATACGCTGAGCGTCAGAGACAGTGAGTTGCCTGGGACTATTTTCCAGGAGACGGATAGCCTCCATCGTAGCTGCAGCCAGTTTGCGGAGTGCCTCTCTCGACGCAAGCAACTTTCTGAAGTACCGCGACGTCACGGCTATTCGCATATTGTCTGCACGCTATTCGGAGTCCTGCATCGCGTCGTCAGTCTATCAGAGGACTCCGGCGCGGACCAGCACCGACTCCTGAGAACGTTGAATTGGAACCGACCCTCCTGGACAAGTGAAGTGGCGAGTATTAGTCTACATCCTGCTATCATAAACAGGACCGTATGTTTGCAGCACAGAATGAGTTGACATAACTGGCAACAGACAGTCGTGGACACGACAGAGTAGTCGACATCAGGGTGTGGTGAGACTGACCGACGGAGCATGGCGGTCAGAGAAACTACGCAAGGAGGTCTCCCACAGTCGAATTCCAACAGGCAGCGGTTGTGGAGTCAAGACATCCTGAGACGGCAGAACGGGTGAAACAGGCATGACACAGCATACGTTGATCGTAGTTTACACGGATCTGCTCCGCTGAGTGGAGGAGTCAGCAGGACTGAACCCGACGCGAGAAGCTGTAGGGAGGAAGCCGGCCATAAATTGGATTAGTCAGTAAGGCGTTTGGCGCAGGGGATGGCTGCCGTAGTTCTGAGCTACGACCGGAAAGAATTGAAGATATTGTCTTCCAGGGAGGAGTAATGCGCACCGAGGAACTTGTAAAGTACGATCGAGAACACTTGCTGCATAGCCTGGCACCGGTGAGAGCCAATATGGGCTTTGTTATTGAATCGGCAGATGGTGTCTGGCTTACTGATACCAAGGGCAACAAGTACATGGACCTTGCAGCCCAGGCAATCAACGTCAATCTGGGACACAACCGTAAGGACATCATCGAGACTGCGAAGCAGCAGATGGAGAAGCTCGTATTTACCATGATGCTTCGTGGTTTTTCGAATCTTCCGAGCATTCAACTGGGTCAGAAGCTCGCTACAATCCTGCCTCCCGGGCTTGACCATTACCTTTTCACCCACAGTGGTGCGGAAACATGTGATGCCGCTTTCCGCGTTGCCAATCTGTACTGGAAGACGAAAGGGACCAGGAAATACAAGCTCATTAGCCTGAATATGTCTTACCACGGCACGTCACGAGGAGTCGCCACGGCGACTAATCTGGGCAGGGGCATGATTGAGGAGATGCCGCCTTCGCCGGGCCACATTCATATCCCGAACTACTACTGCTATCGCTGTCCGTTTGAGAAGACCTACCCCTCCTGCGGTATCCAGTGCGCGAGATTTTTGGAGTACGTCATTGAGAATGAGGGGAAAGACAGTGTGGCGGCTTTCATCGCCGAGCCAGAGCAGGGCGCATCTGGCTTCATTGCTCCACCACCTGAGTACTTCCCTATCGTTCAGGAGATCTGCCGCAAACATGACGTGTTACTGATCATTGACGAAGTGATGACCGGCTTCTGCCGCACTGGCCGCATGTTCGCCATTGAGCACTGGGACGTCATGCCGGATATGATGTGCATGTCCAAGGGTATGGTTAGTGGTTATCTGCCTTTCGGTGCGCTGGCCGTATCGGGTGAGATTTTCGAGACGCTGGCAGGCAGCTACTTTCCCGTGGGCTCCACGCAGTCAGGCAACCCGATATGCTGCGCAATTGGCGTCAAGTGTATTGATATCTATCAGCAGGAGCGCATTGTTGAACACGTGGCTAATCTCGGCGCTATGGCACGCACACGCATGGAGACTGAGTTCATGGCGCTGCCGCACGTGGGCGTGGTTGATGGTTTGGGCTTGATGCTTGCCGTTGAGGTTGTGACGACGAAAGAATCCAAAGGCAAGCCCAACACCAGGATTAGCGATCGGTTACAGCGACTGGGCGTAGAACATGGCGCCATGGTGCGCGTAAGCGGCAACCGGCTTGGATACAGTCCGCCTCTGACCATCACCGAGAGTGAAAGCAACCGTGGTCTGGATATCCTCTATTCAGTCTTGAAGTCGTTGACACCTCAGGATCTGAAGCCAGAATGATTAGTTGCACCCCGAGCGACGTGGCCTACCCGCTCAAGCTGATGCGGACCCCGCGGTTCCGACGCGGTTATGAATCACCCGCGCCTGCAGTTACCAGTATCAGGCCGGCAGGCGTGTCCCGTGGAGATGAGGTGAGGGCTGGACTGGTCGAACTCGCCACCTGCGCAGTGTAGGGCTTACTAATCAGGCAGCAATGCGATCTCAGCAGACCAACATGATGTGCTGCGATTCCGGACAGGAGAGGCCTACCATACTGGTGCACCTGTTCTGTCGATCGCAGACACGGGGGTGCACGACCGCCGGGTACGGGTACTCTGCGCGCATAGTGTGTATGCGACGAGTATGATAATGTTTGTGGGCACAAAGTGATCCCCCGTCTGACTGAGTGAAGCCCCAAGCGTGGCACACGACAGTCGGACTGCTGCAACCGAATCTCAGCGAAGTAATGACGAAATCGTAGATATGTGAGGAAATGAATGGTACGAAGAAACGTCAATTTCAATCCTGGCCCGGCAGCTTTGCCATTCGAGGTTCTGAAGGTTGTGCAGGAAGAGCTTCTTGATTACCAGGGTAGCGGGATGTCCATTCTGGAGAGCTCCCATCGCGCCAGGGAATTCGAAACGATCAACGACCAGACAATTATGCTGGTGCGGGAGTTGCTGGGGCTTGGCACAGATTACCACGTCTTGTTCCTGGGCGGAGGAGCGTCCACCCAGTTTGCCATGGTACCAATGAACTTCGTGGGCGATGGCCAGGTGGCCGCTTACGTGGACACCGGTGAATTTGCCTCCAAAGCGATGAAAGAAGGCCGGAACGTGTGCGATGTGCACGTAGCATTCTCGTCCAAAGATGAGAAGTACCGCAGGATACCACAGATGAGCGAGATCAAGTATCCGGTGGACCCTGCCTATCTCCATATCTGCTCGAACAACACCATCGAGGGGACCCAGTTTCACGAGTTTCCAGCTACCAGCAATGTTCCGCTGGTGGCCGATATGTCTTCGGATATCGCCTCCCGACGGCTTGATTACGGAAAGTTCTCCCTCTTCTACGCTGGAGCACAGAAGAATCTCGGCCCGGCCGGTGTGACGTTGGTGGTCATTCATGAAGATTTCCTGGCGACGGCCAGAAAGGGCCTCCCGAACATATTCAGCTACAGGACCCATGCTGATAACAAGTCGCTCTACAACACGCCTCCGGTATTCGGGATCTACATCATGAAGCTGGTATTGGAGTGGCTCAAGAACAAGGGCGGTCTCGCAGGAATCGAAATGATCAACGAGGCCAAGAAGGATCTGCTGTACGGCGCCATCGACGCTGCACCGGATTTCTACATCGGCACCGCAGAGAAGGCCGGCCGGAGTTGGATGAACGTCACCATGCGTCTACCTACGGAAGAACTGGAGAGCAATTTCATTGCCGATGCCGGGAAGGAAGGCTTGCGGGGCATTAAGGGCCATCGTTCCGTCGGAGGCGTCCGCTTCTCGATCTATAACGCGGTGTCTCTTGAGGACGTACAGAAGACGGTCGATTTCATGGAGCGGTTCCGCAAGTCCGCCTGATATTGATAAGCTCGATCGCGGTCGTCTTGTTCCGAGAAACTCGAACCTCAAGGCATGCCAGTATCCTGGTGAACATGCCGGTACGTCTTCCTGGTCTTTGCTGCCACTGTCGAACAGCGACTTAGCTGTGATGCTATCTTAACGTATGCACCGGGCCAACAAAGCAAGTTGCCTCGTTGTGCCGGCGATTCGGACACGCCGCTCGGCCGTACACTGTTGGCCGCTGATCGCGCCGGGGAGACACATGAAGCCTCTTTTCGACACTAGTCTTGATAGCGATTAAGTTCCACCTGATGTAAGCTACTGGTCCTCCAAATACGTTTTATCTACATGGCAGCTATGAGGTATTGTGCAGGACGGATGTCACCTATGGGACAGGGTCGGTATCTTGAGTGTTCCTGCATAAGGCCGGAACAGGAAGCTCGGATGACCGTTGCGCATTACGGAAGAGAGGTCTATTGTACGGGAGAGAGGTACTGACTACTTGAGAGGTGTGGGGATGAAGAGAACACTGCTAGTCGCATGCGCGTTGGTGATGCTGCTTGGAGCGGCGTGTGACAGTCCCGAACCCAATCAACCACCCACGGCCTACATCACTTCCATCTCGCTTGCCGAGGTGACCGAAGGCGACACCGTAGCATTCGTCGGCCACGGCACCGATGTGGACGGCGAGGTCGTGGGCTACCGATGGCACTCAGACCTGGATGGAGAACTGAGCCGTATGCCCACCTTCGAAATCGATTCTCTCTCGGTCGGCGAGCACACCATCACCTTCAGGGTCCAGGATAACCACGATGCCTGGTCGGTAGAGGTACAGGGCACGGTGAAGGTGCGCGCTCCGGTTGCCGCTCCGGCGACGATACACTCCTTTGCGGCGTCACTCGCTTCCATCACAGCAGGAGACAATGTCATGTTGTTTTGGAACGCCTCCAACGCGGAGACGGTCACAATCGATCAGGGCATCGGCACGGTGCCGGCTATAGGTTCGGTGGTGGTTACGCCGGATGAGACGACCACCTACAGACTGACAGCGACGGGTGGTGGTGTGACAGCCGCTGCCAATGTGACGGTCACCGTGCAGCGGCCCGTGAAAACCGTGGTGCTCACCCCCGAAATGGAGATCAGTGGTTTCATCCGCAGCAGTGGCGGTGTCACGCCTGGAGGAGACATCTATGTGGGTGACGACGACGCCAACAGGGGCGTCAGGAGTTATCTTACGTACGACATTTCGCGTATCCCTGCTGATGCAACCATAACGCGCGTCATCGTCGACCTGTCCGGTTACGAGACTCCATATGAACCGCCGTTCCCGGTTCTCGGGTGTCTCAGCGCCTTTGAACATCCCTACAACACGCTTCATGGCGAGTACTTGATGCCGGGTCTTCCCGGTGCCATTGAGACGTGGTGTGACTTCGACGAACTGGACACGCCAACCGACTCGATTGGCTTCCGGAACGCACTGCAGAAAAGAGTTGGCGAGTACAGCTTCCAGTTTCGACTGCAGTTCGCTGACATGGAGACGGATGGAGACGGTCAGCGGGACCTTCTGCATTGGCCGCGTGCCAGGGTCCCGAAGCTGACCGTCGAGTACTATCTCGATGAGCATTAGCCACCACCCCTTGCGCTATCGCTCACAGCGCGTGCGCTCGTGGCCCTACACCACGTGGCAGCCGCCTCTTGGTCGCGCGCAGGGTGGGGAGAGTCTTGTCGAGTCCATTCTCAGGACTTCTCAAACCCGACTTTGACAGTTTCGTAGCTAGAATGAGGCGTTTTCCACTACAGGTGTTGGTTCCCGTGGGCAGGCGGCGGTCAGTTACGCCGGCAAGGGCTGAACTCGGGGCGGTGGACGGA
>PWUU01000041.1 GCA_003562475.1 Dehalococcoidia bacterium
ATACTAGCTTTAGATATTGTGACGGATACTGGCCGTATGCAGGAAGGAGTCAAGAATCGACCAGCGGCGTTGTATGAATTCAAGTCAAAGCGGTTAGTACAGTTACCGCTCGTATTGTAAGAGTGTCAGAAGTAGTAGGCATGGAGGGGTGAAATTAACTAGTACTTACGCGAAGAGCCGTATTTTGTTGATAGTGTATTATTGACAATAATACGGCAGGTGTGTAAGATAGTGTTAGAACAACAATAAGTACCTTGAAAGTTGCAACAAGTGAAAAGGAGGGGTAAGGAGGGGTCATGAACAGGCGGAATTCAGTGGGAGTAGTTATCGGTCGCTTTCAGCTGCCGGAACTTCACGTCGGTCACCGACGGCTCATTGAGTATGTCATGGAACGTCACGAGCTGGTACTGATCTTGATCGGCTTCAATACCGTTCGCTTTACCGAGGTCAATCCGTATCCGGTAGCGATGCGCGCGACAATGCTGCAGGCGCAGTATCCGAGTGTGCTCGTACAGGCTCTACCGGATAGTCCGGTGGGACACGAGCATTGGTCGGCTACGGTTGACGCACAGGTCCAAGCAGTCGCCGGTAATCGGGGAGCGGTGCTGTACGGGTCGCGGGATAGTTTTATCCCAAAGTACTCTGGTTGCTTTGCCACGAGTGAGGTGCCAGCGGTACCCAATGTTAGTGGCACGGCGCTCCGTGCTGGCGTGATATCCGCCTCCAGCGGTGACGTCTCGTTTCGCCAGGGCTGGCTGGCTGCATTGCAGTCACAGTACCCGGTGACAGATCCTACGGTGGATGTTGCCATACATACGGTGGACTGGCAGCACGTATTACTTGGTCGGCGGGGAGCGGGTGCGCCACTTCGTTTCATCGGCGGATTCGTAGACCCGACTGACGGGTCATACGAAGCAGCCGCTTTGCGTGAGCAAGCAGAAGAAGTGTGTGGTGTGACCGTTGGTGCTCCTGTATATGTTGGTTCGCGACGTATCAATGACCCACGCTATGAGCGCAGTCAGTATGGCATCATGACCACACTCTTTGCTCTGCAATACCAGAGCGGTACACCGAAGCCGGGCGATGACATTTGGTCGGTGGAATGGGTATCCATATCTCCATCTCTCAAGGAAGCGATCACGCCGACGCACCACGACCTCTTCTCACTCTTGTTGCAGCATCGCGAGCGAAGCAAAGCTCGGTGACTCTCATCATGTCCGAGGCAACGTCGTTGCCTCGGACACCACTGAGAGTTCCGGAGTGTACTACTCAGCGGGAACTCAGTTCTTTTACAACCCAGCAACTCACTAGGAGGGAATACACCATGTCCATGCTCTGGCAACCTGACCGCCCGATCATCCGATCTCCCCTGGAGACGGATGTTTACAAGATCCTGATGCTCTACTACATCAACGAGTACTATCCGTACTTGTCGGTACGGTGGGCCTTCAAGAACCGAACGACTGCCGTACAGTTGGCACAATACGTTTCGGTGAATGAGTTGCGTGAGCAACTTCAAGCAGTGCAGCAACTACGCTTTTCCGACGCAGATATCGCGTATCTGCGTGGGTGGGAGATGTTTCCGCCAGCCTTCTTGCGTCAACTGCAATCACTTCGCCTGACCATGCCCGATATCACCACGCGTGATGGGCAGCTGCAGATCGAAGCGAGTGGCAGTTGGCTTGAGACTACGCTCTGGGAAATATACATCCTGGCAATCGTGGCTGAGCTCTATGGTCGCGCTCGCGCTCTGGCCGATGATATCAGTGAGCGCGCGTTGTACGAAGAAGGTATGGCTCGTCTCAGTGGCAAGGTGTCGTTTTTGCGCACCCATCCTGAGCTCAAGCTGGCACTCTTTGGACTACGACGTCGGTTCTCTCAGCTCTGGGAAGAGCGCGTGACCGAAACGATGCTTACTCACGCACGCACCAGCATCACCGGTGTCTCAAATGTCTACCTCGCTCAAAAATACGACGTCGAGGCTGTTGGCACCAACGCTCACGAACTGCCGATGGCAGAGTACGCGCTGGCGCGACACCAAGGTCCCCATGCGGTGCGCCAAGCCCCGTACAAGGTCTTGGCGCAGTGGCAGCAGTTGTATGGGCACAAAGCGCTCATCATGTTGCCGGATACGTTTGGCACGGAAGCGTTCTTGCGCGACCTGCCCCCGGAGTACCCGCATCGGTGGCGTGGCTATCGTCAGGATTCTGGCGATGCCAGGCTGATCGGTGAACAGTACGTCGCGGACTATGAGCGACGGGGTATCGATACCCAGGACAAGCTGATCCTCTTCACCGATGGATTGGATTGTGCCCGCATGCTCGAACTCAACCAAGCATTTGCGGGACGGATCATGGTTGGTTTCGGGGTTGGTACCAACTTCACCAACGACCTTGGTCTGGTGAAGCCGCTCTCGATCGTCATGAAGTTGCGCGAGGCGGCTGGCAATCCAACTATCAAGCTCTCAGATAACCTTGCCAAGGCAATGGGGCCTGAGAAAGAGATAGCGATTGCCAAACAGCTCTTTGGGTACGTGGGTGACTTCAACGAGGCGACTACGTACTGACTCATGCGCCCGGCTGCGAAGCGGCCGGGCGCTCACTCTAACTACTGGAAAATCACCATGAACAAACGTACTGATGGTCTTACCATCGCCATGCTCCAGACGGAGATCAAGGCTGATCCGCTGGCAAATGCCAAGCGGATCCTCAAGCGCGCAAACCGCGCTGTTACGCGCGGAGCCGATATCGTGGTCGGCTCTGAAATGATGCTCAGCCACTATGTGTCGGGTGACCGCTACGAGGACGATGCGTTTATCGCTGAGGTCACGCACGCTGTATCGTACATCGCGTCCGCCTGGCAGCATGAGGCAGTGCTCATCATTGGCGGTATCGCAACTGGGCTCCCCGGTCAGGTCGGCGAAGATGGGCGTTTGCGCAAGTATAACGCCGCGTTTGTCATCCAAAACGGCGTCTGCATCCAAAATCAAGCCGGTCTGCCGTTTGCTACCAAGTCGCTCCTGCCCAACTATCGGATCTTCGATGACGCACGTCATTTCTTTAGCTTGCGTCAGCTTGCGATGGAACGTGGCATGCCCGTGTCTGCATTGTTGCAGCCGTTTCGGGTGACTGTACGGAATCGTACGCTCAATCTCGGCGTTATGCTCTGCGAGGATATGTGGGACAGTGATTACGCTCTGAAACCCGCGCGGCATCTAACTGATCACGGTGCTGATATCCTGATCAACCTTTCCTGTTCGCCGTGGAGTTGGCAAAAGAACCGCAAGCGTGACCAGGTCGTACGGGATATCTGTCAGAAGACTGGCGTGCCGTTCATCTACGTCAACAACGTTGGCGTGCAGAACAACGGCAAGAACTTCATTGTCTTTGACGGAGCCTCTACTGCCTACGACCACACCGGCAACATCATCAAGCTGACTCAGCGCTATCAAGGTGCGACCCAGTTGGTCACACTCCGTGCTGAAGCTCAGGTTCTGCAAAGGGGAGAACAACCAGATGAAGCAGAACTCTACCAAGCGATTATGGTCGCTACCCGAGGCTATGTGGCCACGTTGCCAAGCGATCTCGCTCGACGGGTGGTCATCGGCGTCAGTGGCGGCATCGACTCGGCACTTTCGGTCGCCTTCTTCGCGAAGGTGCTCGGGCACGAAAACGTCATCGCGGTCAATCTGCCATATGGCGATTACAATGCGAAGGAGACCAAGGACGATGCCGCCGAGTTGTGTCGTCGTTTGCAGGTTGCGTATCGGGTCATTCCGATCGACGAGCTGGTCGATACATTGTGTAAAGAGACCAATGTTCGCCCAGGAAGTGCTCAGCACAAAACTGTGCAAGCAACTACTCGCCTGCAGGTCTTGGCAGCTGTAGCGAGTCAAGAACACGCCTTTCTCTCCTGCAATGCCAATATGACAGAGATCGCCTTTGGCTACGGTACGCTCAATGGTGATCTGCGGGGCACGTTTGCGCCGTGGCTGAACTGTCTCAAGCAGGATGTCTACCGCTTGGCTGACTATCTCAACCGAGTGGTGTACCAACGGGAAGTCATTCCAGAGAGCATCATCAACCGCCCGCCTATGGACGAGTTGACCGCAGCTCACGGAGAACGTCACGACCCGTTTCACTATGGTTCGTTGGACTACAATGGGTACCATGACCAGATGGTTCGGGCGTTGGTGGCGTTTCGGCGCTCTCCGGAGTGGTTCTTGGAGCAGTATATCGCTGACTCACTTGAAGCGGAGCTGCGGTTGCCTACGGGTACTCTGCAGCATCACTTCCCGACCCCGGCAGACTTCGTAGCTGACCTGGAGCGATGTGTCACATTGTTCCATGCGTCAGTCTTCAAGCGCGTACAGAGTGTGCCGGGACCCTTAGTCGACAAGCGCAGCTTCGGCTGGGACTTGCGTGAAAGCGTGGCTCCTTGGGTGAAAACGCAACGCTACCAAGCGTTGCGAAAAGAAGTACTTGGTCGCTAGATCGACCCGCTAGTGCAAAACAAGAAACTGTTCTTTCTACAATTGTAAACCCCGCGAGCTAGCTCGCGGGGTTCTCGCTGCAAAGAAGAAGTGCCCTGTCATAAAAATATCGAGCCAGGAGAACGTGGCGTTCTATAAAAGAAGGAGGCGAACCGTGCAGGTCCGCCTCCAAAAGGGTTGTTCAGTAGTTCAGCAGGCGATTTCGCCTGGCTGAGATCATCCCGGCCAGGCGCCCCTTAGGACCGCCCGACTGGGCGATGACGTAGAAGTCGAGGTGCAGGTCGTCCTCATCATCCAGGGGATGAGGGTAGTCATCGAACTCCTCCTCATCGTCCTCGACGTCATCCTGAAGAGGATAAGGGTAGTGGTCGAAAATGCTGATCTCCTCTTCGGGCCAGCACAAAAGCATTTCCCAGCTCTGTTCGAGCTGCCAGCGGTAAAATTCCTGGGGCTCATCATCGACGTCATCCAGACCGGTCGGGTCGCCGGTCCAGTAGTTGGTCTGGGCGTCCCACTCCGCTTCGGGAGTGAGGACGACCTCGTCGTGCTCGATATCGAGACGTGTCTCGATATCGAGTGACGGCTCGTCATCCTCCCAGGTTTCCCAGCGATGGCGACCGAAGGCGTCGCGAAGGGCGTCTTCTTGACCTTCGCGCCTGTAGCGCCGCAACAGGCGGATTTGTCGGTACTGCACTGTGTAGTGCTGCCCGATCTCGTACCCGCGCGGACCGCGTCCTCCCTTGGCTCGATCGCATTTGTACTTCCGGGCTTCCCAGCCCAGTTGTTTGAGCGTATTGCAGGTCTTCCTGGAAGACTGTGTCGGCATGCGCATGCTGTCGTCATACTCTCTCCAGAGGTGACCGTAGCGCTCCTCGATCCAGTCCTCGATCGAAGGACCGTTGAATTGCTCGCGCCAGAGCTCATCCCAGAGCTCGGCTTTGGACGCCTCCCAAGCCGCGAACTCGCGTTCGCGCTTGATCTCCTTCGTCTCCGGAAGTTCCTCGTCCAATGCTTGGACGTAGAGCTCCGTCGGGTCGAAAGTCCGCTCCCACGACACAGCCTCGTCGATCTCGTCGTGATGGGCACAGAACTGCCCCGTGAAGGGGCAGCGCACTGGCATCACGCCAGCCGTCAAGTACTCGATCGGGTCGTGCATGGGAATTCTCCCTCCATGCTAATGTTAGTCCCAGCCACCTTTGAAGTAGGACAGCAATTAATTAGAATTGTCGTCTATGAAAACATACACACACTTGAGTTTTGAGGAGCGCTTCACGATTGAGAAGTTGTTTAGAGCGAAGGTTGTAATCAGAGAAATAGCGGAGTTTTTGGGACGCAGTCCCAACACCATCAGCTATGAACTCAAGAAGAACATAGTTAATGGTGTATACAACGCAGAGAAAGCTCAATTGAAGGTGAACCAGCGTCGGTGGAGAGCCAAACGACAGTGTCTTAAGGTGGCAATGAATAGCTTCTTGGTACGCTTCGTCGAAGCGAAGCTCCAAGAGAAATGGACACCCAAGAGTATTAGTGGGTACTTAAGAAGAGAGCTAGGTATCAGTTGTTCAGCCAAGGCCATATACAAGTACATTGAACATAGAGGACTAGAGTATCAACTCTTCTGGCGCTGGAATAAGAAACAAGGTGGAACGAAGCGGAAAAAGCACAAGGGAGTGGATGATGGCAGGAAATATATAGATAAAAGGCCAGATACCACTAACCAGATTGGTCATTATGAAGTTGACTTCATTGTCTCGAAATACAGCACGTACGTCCTCTTTGTGGCGACCGACCGACTCACGAAGCATTCTCTGGTCAAGCAACTGCCCAACAGAAAACGCTCGACGATTAGCCAAGCGTTTTTTGATATGTTTCGTGGTGTGACGGTCAAATCAATCACCACTGACAATGATATTGCGTTCTCTCATTGGAGAGAACTAGAGAAAATCATACACGCTCCCATCTACTTCTGCCACCCCTACCATTCGTGGGAAAAGGGACTAGTGGAGAACATGAATCGGTGGATTCGCTGCTTTGTTCCTAAGCGACGTGACATTGCGTCTGTGACTCAAGAAGATTTAGAAGAGATCCACACCTTCTTGAATGACCGACCACGGGAGTGTATTGATTATC
>PWUU01000028.1 GCA_003562475.1 Dehalococcoidia bacterium
ACGAGCTGAAGCCGCAGGCGCCCGCACTTGCGGACTTCCTGCCCGTGAGCAACCTGAAAAACTACGACGTCGTGAACGAAGCGGGAGAGGACATGGGCCAGGTGCAGGAGTTCGTCCTCGATATGGCGGCGGACCAACTGGCCTACGTATTGGTGGCCTTCGGCGGCACACTCGGCCTCACCGACAAGTGGATCGCCATGCCCTTCGACATCCTTACGTGGCAGCCGGAGACGCACAAGCTGAAGCTGGACGCTTCGCGATCGGTGCTGGAGAACGCACCCGGCATTAACAAAGACGACTGGCCGGACAAGTTCCTCAGCGACCTCGCGGACGAGGAAGAGCACGCCGCATGGGTTGAGACGATCTACGTCCACTTCGAGTGCTCACCCTACTGGGTCTGCTGACCCTCAGCATGAATGCACCAGGGGGCGCTCCGTTGTGGAGCGCCCCCTGTCAGCTTCAGATTTCGCTTATTGGTGGAGGCGGGGGAGAGTTGAACTCCCCGTCCAAAAAAGGGTTGCCAGAATATGCTACAGGCTTAGTCGGTCGCCATTTTGTCGCCTGACCTTCATCCACCGACCGAGTTCGGCCAGGCCATCCGGCTCATCTTTCCCGGGCTTCGCCGGCACTTCACCCGGGGCATCCCGGTATTTCGTCGCTCACTCCCAACCCACCGGGACCGGGTTGAGGTGAACGCGCAGCCTTATGTTAGGCCGCGACGGGAACTGTAGAGTTCTCGTCCATTTCTTGCCACCTGTTTTGTGAGGTAGATGGCACCTCAGCCTGCAATCCTGTGGGCCCTTCCCTGTCGAACCCACGCGCCCCCAGGCTCATCACCTTCAGCTTCACCGGCGGGGCAACTCACCTCCTCCGCGCTTTCACCACGCGATCCAGCTCCCTTTCCTCATCACGCCGCGCGATAGCTTCACGCTTATCGTGCTTCTTCTTGCCGCGTCCCACCGCCAGCGCCACCTTGGCGACGCCACCCTTAATGTACAGCCGTACGGGAACCAGCGTCAAACTCTTCTGCTTCGTGAGCGCCTCGATCTCCCGTATTTCCTTGCGATTCAGCAACAGCTTTCGCCAGCGACCGGGCTCGTGACCGTGGTAGCTTGCCGCATCGTAGGGCGAGATGTGAGAGTTCACGAGCCAGACCTCGCCATTCTCCACACGCGCGTAGGCATCCTTCAGGTTCACCCGGCCCGCGCGGATGGACTTAATCTCCGAACCCATGAGCACAAGCCCGGCCTCATAGGTATCGCCGATGCTGTAGTCATGGTATGCTTTGCGATTAACTGTAATAGTGCGAGTTTCACGGCCCATGCGTGCATTCTAGCGCACCCGGAGACAAATGGAGAAGGCCGGCCTCCGGTGAGACGACCGGACATCGCGACCCAGGCGCTGATGCTCGCCACCATCGTCGCAATAGTGGTCGGCATCGCCAACCTCATCCCCCACATCCGCGCGGAGCAGCTCACACCGGTGGTGCTGCAACCAGCCGCCGAGGAGAACCCGGCCGGGCTCATCGTTCACATCTCGGGCGCGGTCGCACACCAGGGCGTGTACACGGTGGATGAGTCGACCTCTCTTGGGGACCTCCTGCGCCTGACCTCGCCCGACCGAGATGCACCGCCCCACACCATAACCGTCATTATCGATGATGCCCATCACGGCCGGGCGCCGCAGAGAATCGATCTCAACTATGCGGATGCCTGGCTTCTGCAAGCGCTCCCGGGCATCGGCCCCGAGAGGGCACGCGCCATAGTGGACTACCGGGAACGACACGGCCTGTTCACCAGCACAGAGGAGCTCACCCTGGTGCCGGGCATCGGCACAGCCACCTACGAAGGCCTCAAGGAGTTCGTCACCGTCACACCGTAGCCCGCTCAGCCATGTGGTTGCTCGCCTGCAGCTGCGCCTTCATCGCGGGAGTGGCCTTCGGCGCCACGCGCGATTTCGCGTGGTTCGTCGTCCTATGCCCGGCCATCGCGTTCGGATTCCTGCTGGCCCGGAGAACCCCTGCCGTTATCTCCCTGCTGGTCGTCAGCGTCGCGGCGTTCGCCCTGCTCGGTGCAATGCGCTACGAACAGTCGCTGCCCACCGCAGGACCATCGCTTATCTCGCACTACAACGACTCAGCTCACATGATCCTCCACGCCAGAGTCTCCGAAGAGCCGGATTACGGTGGACGTTACACGCAACTGCTGCTGGACGACATCCACGTCGAGCAGGAAGGGTCGCCCTTCCCGGTACATGGCAAAGTGCTGGTGACGACCTCCGATCCACGCCCCCTCCACTACGGCGACACGGTATCGTTCCGTGGATCGCTCCAGACACCCCCGCAGCTCGGTGACTTCGATTACGCCGCATACCTCGCACTACGCGGCGTGTACTCCACCGCGTTCTGCACACGTCTCGAGGCAGTCCCGGCGGACGGATACCACGCCCTGGCACAGCTCCTGTCACTCAACAGCCGACTGGGAAAGGCCATGGCTTCCATCCTCCCGGAGCCGGAGGCGTCTCTGGCCCAATCCATCCTCCTCGGCAGACGGGCCGGTTTGCCGGACGCACTTGTCGATGCGTTTGCGCGCACGGGTACTGCTCACCTCCTCGCCATCTCCGGACTGCATCTCGGCATTCTCGTTGCTGCGATCGTGACTGTGTTGCTGGCAGCGCTCGGCCGCCGGCGCTATCTCTACGTCTGGATTGCGCTGCTGGCGCTGTGGACGTACGCAGTGTTCACCGGATTGAGGCCACCGGTCGTCAGGGCAGCCATCATGGCCAGCACCTTCCTGCTGGCCGAACTTACCGGGAGACAGAAGCACGCACCGACCGCCCTGGCGCTGGCAGCCGCCGTCATGGTGGGTATCGATCCCCGGCTGCTGTGGCAGACATCGTTTCAACTCAGCGTCCTCGCCATGGGAGGACTGGTACTGCTATACCGTCCAATCCAGGCGCTGCTGACACGGCTCATAGAACAGACCGAGCGACGCTTCAACGTACGTCTCAGCGACGGCGGGACGGCACTTGATATCGTCGCCGCCACACTGGCAGCCACCCTCACGGTGTGGCCCGTGTGTGCCGTCATATTCGGACAGGTGTCCGTTCTCTCCGTGCCGGTCTCTCTCCTCACATTGCCGGTGCTTCCGTTCGCCCTCGGCTCAGCCGCCGCTGCAAGCGCCGTCGCGTTGCTATCTCCCGTACTGGCCGCACCTCTCGCATGGGTCGCGTGGCTCTTCCTGACCTACATCGTAGCGACGGTGGAGGCATTCTCCTCGCTACCCTGGGCAGTCACCGAGCCGGCGGCAGGTCGATGGTTTGTCGCGGCTTACCTCGCAATGCTGAGTGCGATCCCGCTCGTCTGGCAACGGCTGCGGCGGCGACTGGCAGAGGATCGATCCCCTCGCGGCCCCGAAGGTGAAGGAGTGAAGGTGAGCCGTCTGCGCTGGGCATTGCCCCCGCTGCTGCTCGCCGCGGTGCTCGTCTGGTCAGCCGTTCTCTCTGCACCCGACGGGCGACTGCACGTCGTCTTCTTCGATGTCGGACAGGGCGACTCAATCCTGGTGGTATCACCTTCCGGAAGGACGGTACTCATCGATGGCGGACAGGATGGCCGCGACACGTGTCTCCTCATTGACAGTCACCGACCCTTCTGGAACCGCAGCCTGGACATCGTGGTCGCCACCCATCCTCACGCCGATCACCTCGGCGGGTTGCTCAGTGTGGTGGAGCGATACGAGGTTGGTCTCGTGCTGGAGCCCTGCATACCCTCAAGCACACTGCTATCCGAAGAATGGGCTCGCCGCCTTTCCGACTCCGGATACACGCCGGTTTGCGGCACTGCCGGACAGGAGGTGCTCCTCGACGACGCCGTGCGCCTGCAGATACTCAATCCGATGCAGCAACCGCTCTCGGGCACGAGCGACGATGTGGACAACAACGGCGTGGTGATACGTATTAGCTACGAAGAGGTATCCTTCCTTTTCACTGCAGACATCATGACGGAAACGGAGCGCCGTCTCACGTATACCCGCTCTTCCTCACTGGACAGCGACGTGCTCAAGGCGCCGCATCATGGCAGCTCCAGCTCCTCGACCACGCAGTTCCTGGCTGCCGTATCCCCCGCTGTGGCGGTCATCTCCGTGGGACAGGATAATCCCTACGGCCATCCTCACGAGGAAGTGCTCGAACGGATGGGGCTGCTCGGCGCACAGATACTCACTACCGCCGAGCATGGAACCATCGAGTTCATCACCGACGGCCGCGAGCTGTGGGTCAGTACCGGGCGAGCGGCGACGGCGCCTTCATAGTCGACGGACCGCTGCCGGCGCAGCCATCCGCCATCGACCGGAAAGACCACGCCGTGGGCGTACAAGGGCGGGTCCGACGCTTCTCAGCGGCGAAAAGAAGCCTGCGGGCAGGCACTAGAACGAGCGAATCTCCTCACGCATGAAGCGGATATAGGAGGCGGCAAAGCACAGCGCACTCAGGCCGATAATGGTGACCATCTGCGGCCAGACGAGAAGCAGGCTGTCCTGCAGCGGCAGAGGATTGGCCATCCGGCCCGCGTAGGAGCTCATGATGAGCAGCGCCGGATTCAAAGTGCCTATCTCGGGACTGAGCAGCCCGATCGTCGCCTCACCGTAGAGGGTGCTCGGAGACAGACGCGCCAGTGCCCCCTCAACCGACGCATGTCGCGTGAACTGCGCTATGGTCGCATCCGCCCCCACCGGGGCGACGGCATCAGCAATGGCGCCGGCGATGACCGCGACGAAGAAGAAGAACACTATCCAGACGGCGAGCGACGCCAGCATGGAGGTAGCCGTCCTCCGAAAGAGCACGGAAAACAACACCGCGAGGGCCAGCCAGAAGCCCGCATAGACGATGCTGATGAACACGAACGCGAAAAGGCGGATGATCTCCTCGCTATTGGGCGGGACACCCACAATCCGGACACCCAGCCCGGATACCAGCGCCACCACGCTGACTATCATGATGGACATAACCGCCAATCCGGCGAGAAACTTCCCGTTGATGATGGAATCACGGTAGATGGGCTGCGACACCAGGCGGCTCAGGTTGCCGGTGTTGCGCTCGTTGTTGATGGCATCGAAGCCGAGGGCAATGCCCACGATGGGAATGAACAGAGAGATGAAGAAGAGGAACGACGGCAGGTTCTCTCCCGACGTGGTGAATATCTTGAGGAAGATGAACTCGGAAGTGGGGCTCACCGCACCTCGCACCGTCTGAATGGCGATGTAAATGGCGAACACCGCAGCCAGGAACACCAGCGAGAACAGTATGATGAACCTCCGGCTGCTCAGGTGGTCGGCCAGCTCTTTACGAAATATGGCATACATGGTCAATCAGGCCTCTCTCGAGTATCGCTTGTAGATTTTCTCCAGGTCGTACTCCTCAACCCGCATCCCAACAAGCAGTGCTCCACTGTCTATGATCGCACGCGATATCTGACCTCGCAGGTCGCTCTCAGCCGTTACGACAAGCTTCCTGTCGACTGAATCCACCTCCCGCACCCCCTTGACATTGCGCACCGCTTCCACAACATCCGCACCTACACCATCGACCTCCGCCTCAATCCGGAATCTCCCTCCGGCGACAGCATCGCGACCAAGCCGTTCGATCGGCCCATCGGCCACCAGACTGCCCTTCGACATTATCCCGACGCGTGAGCACAGCCGCTGTACCTGCGGAAGCACGTGAGAACAGAATATGACCGTCATTCCCCGTTTGCCCATGTCCGAGATAAGCCTGAGGATGTCGTCGATGCCGTTGGGGTCGATACCGGTGGTGGGTTCATCCAGGAACACGAGCCGCGGTTCTTTCAACCAGATGTCGGCAATACCGAGGCGCTGCTTCATCCCACGCGAGAACGTGCTCACCTGATGATCCTTCACCCTGGCGAGGCCCACCGTCGTAAGAATGGAGTCGATCCTGTCCTCTGCCTCGGACCGCGGCATACGGTTCAAATTAGCCGTATACCTGAGGACCTGCCTCGCCGTCAGATCCTCGTAGAAGCCGATACGCTCCGGCAGGTAGCCCACCTGCCGCTTGACCTCCAGGGGATCACGCGCCGGATCCTTGCCGCACACCCGTACCGTGCCCGACGTCGGCTCGGTGAGTCCCAGGAGCATCAGCAACGTGGTCGTCTTCCCGGCGCCGTTGGCGCCGAGAAAGCCGAACATCTCACCTTCCTCAATCCTGAGATTGAGCTTGTTCACGGCAGTGAAGCCGTTGTACTGTTTCGTCAGGTCCGAGGTCTCGACAACGAGCTGTCCCAAGTGCCTACCTCCGTCCATACTTCCGGAACGTCAACACGAGTCCGCCAGCCACGAGGACCACAATCAGTGCTCCTATGAGTCCCCACGTCGTCTGGGTGGCGACGGACACCCTGATGGGCAACGAGGGAGGCGACGATGACAGCGGCGGGTCGCCATGGAAGTTGAGTGTCACCATGTAGTCACCGGCAATGGTGTTGGCAGGGGGTGTGATCGACACCTGGACCTCAGTCTTCTCACCCGGCGCGAGGTTCTCGATGCTCTC
>PWUU01000011.1 GCA_003562475.1 Dehalococcoidia bacterium
TGTAGCGGGCCCGACGTATGTCAATGCCAGATCTACAGAACCTTCGAAGAACGGCAGGCGCCCGGATCTCCGCGCCCCTTGTAAGGATCCTGGGGCAATGCCCGGTGTCAGCTAATGCCATCACAATCTGTGGGTTTCTGGTTACACTGGTGGCAGCCTGGCTGGCTTCAGAAGGCTTGTTCCCGGCAGCCGGACTGGTGCTCATTGGAGCCGCGTTGTTTGACCTGCTTGACGGAGCCCTGGCGCGGGTGAAGGGCACGACGTCCCGCTTTGGCGCAATACTGGACTCCACAAGCGATCGGCTGTCTGAAGCGGTGCTGTTCGTAGGCATTGCACTGTGGTTCTTGAAGACCGGTGACACCATCGCAATCCTGGCAACATATGTAGCCCTGATCTCCTCGTTCCTGGTGAGCTACGTGCGCGCCCGTGGTGAGGCGATGGGTTTGGAATGTACCGTTGGTTTGTGTACCCGCCCCGAGCGGGTTATAGTATTAGTGCTGGGCCTTCTCACAGGCTTCGTATTTGTCGCAGTTTCCATCGTGGCACTCTTGGCCTCGATAACCGTCCTGCAACGATTGCTCCATCTTCATCGAATGGGAAAGGAGTCCGGAGACTGATGCCTGTTCTCGCACTTGTCGGAGGTCAGTGGGGGGACGAGGGAAAAGGAAAGGTAATCGATTCCCTTGCCGCCAACGCAAACATGGTGGTGAGGTACGCCGGTGGCGACAATGCAGGGCACACCACGGTGAACCCCTATGGCACCTTCCGGCTCCACCTTATTCCCTCGGGCATCTTCTATCCTGACGTCAGATGTGTCATAGGAAATGGAGTCGTGGTGAATCCCGCCGTGCTGCTCCGCGAGATTGCCGAGTTGCGCCAACACGGGGTCGAGACACACAACCTTGTCGTGAGTGACCGGGCGCATCTCATCATGCCCTACCACACGTTGCTCGACAAGCTTGAGGAACAACGGAGGGGGCCAGGCGCAATCGGTACCACGCAGAGGGGTATTGGTCCTGCATTTGTCGACAAGGTGGCCCGAACCGGACTTCGCGTCGGGGACTTGCTCGACGGCGCAGTTTTTCGCCGCAGACTCGAAAGCACAATGGAGCAGAAGAATGCGCTGCTCACCTCGCTCTATGCGCATTCCCCGCTGTCAGTGGATGATGTCTATAGCCAGTACATGGACTATGGCGCCCAACTACATGCACATATTGCCGATACGCTGCCGCTCATCCACGATGCAATGCAACGTGGCGACACGATCATGATGGAGGGGGCGCAGGGAGCGTTGCTCGACACGGATTTCGGGACATACCCCTACGTCACATCGTCATCACCGCTCGCCGCAAGCGCCGCTCTCGGCAGCGGCATCGGACCCACCTGCATCGATCGCGTCATCGGGGTTTTCAAAGCATACGCCACGAGGGTCGGTAGCGGTCCTATGCCCACCGAACTCAAGGACGACACGGGCGAATTCATCCGCGAAAAGGCAGGGGAATACGGCGCCACCACAGGCCGCCCCAGGCGTTGCGGCTGGTTCGATTCAGTGGCCGGCAAGTTCAGCGTACGCATCAACGGAATGACGGAGGCGGTGCTCACACACCTCGACATCTTCGATGGTTTCGAGTCCGTAAAGATCTGTACCGGCTACAGAATCGACGGCGTCCTGACCACGGAATTTCCTACAATGGTTGAGATGGTGGAGCGCTGTCAACCCGTCTACGAGGAGCTACCCGGATGGAGCGAATGTACGGAGCATATCAGCCACTTCTCTCAACTGCCCACGAATGCCAGGGGATACGTGGACGCCCTCTCCAGCCTGCTCGGCTGCAGAGTCTCGTTCGTGTCGCTGGGCCCAAGGCGAGAGCAGATAATTGCCGTGGCCCCATCCCCGTTCACACACTCATGACCCGGATATGCCGCAGTTCGACGATCACCCGGAGAGCGGCAAGTCAATCTTGATTCGCTCCAGGGCCGCGCGTATGGCTGCCGCCGTCTTCTCATCCGGTTCACACAACGGGAGCCGGGTCGGTCCGACACGAAAACCCAGGTGATTCAATGCGAACTTGAGCGGTATCGGGTTCGCGACGAGGAACATCGCATCGACGAACGGCAGCAGGTGCCGGTGAATGGCGGCCGCCTCGTCAGTCTTTCCTGCCAGGAGCTTCTCCATCATTTCTTTCGTCTGCAGTCCGACGAGGTGCGTCACTACACCGACCACTCCATACCCACCCATCGCCATCAGGGGGAAGGTATCCCCATCATTGCCGCTGTACACGAGGAAGTCCTCAGGGACACCTTGAATGATCTCAGATATCTGGCGGAAGTTCGCGCTCGCTTCCTTGACCCCAACGATGTTGTCCACCTTACTGAGTCGGATCACCGTCTCGGCGGCAAGATTGCAGGAAGTACGCGACGGAACGTTATACATTATGCACGGCACATCACACGTAGTGGCAATGGTGCTGAAATGTCGATAAAGCCCCTCCTGTGTTGGCCGGTTGTAGTAAGGCACCACCAGCAGGCAGCCATCAATGCCAACATTCTTGGCCTCTCTGGTCAGCTCGATACTCTCTCTGGTGCTGTAGGTGCCGGTTCCCGCAATAACCGCGCCATCACCACCTATCTCATCCTTGACCTCACGAAACAGGCGCAGCTTCTCTTCCACACTGAGCGTTGGTGATTCACCTGTGGTCCCGGAGACTACAAGACCATCGCTGCCGGATTGCAGCAAGAGGTGTGCCAGCGTTCGGGCCCGCGCGTAATCAACCTCACCTTTCTCATCAAACGGGGTAACCATTGCAGTCAGGAGCCTTCCAAATGTCGCCATCTCAGGCCCTCCTTCTCTTCGACTTGATCCAGTCTTGCCTCAATCCCTCTTCGAGGATCTGAACCGCGTTCAATGCGGCGCCCTTGCGCAGATTGTCGCACACGATCCACAAGGCGAGAGAGTTGGAGCCAGACGCATCTCTGCGGATCCTCCCCACAAACACGTGGTTCAAACCACTGGCCGCCCACGGATGCGGATAGAAACTCACGCTCGGATCGTCCAGAATCCGCACACCTGGAGCCTGCGCCAGCACTTTGCGCGCCTCCTCGGGACTTATGGCCGACTCAAACTCGACATTCACTGCCTGGCTCTGTCCGAAGTAGACGGGCACCCGCACACAGGTGGGCGAGATGCCAATCGTGTCATCCCCGAGAACTCTTCGCGTCTCCCGAATTATCCTCCACTCCTCCTTCGTGTAACCATTGTCGAGGAATACATCGATCTCCGGAAGCACGTTAAATGCAATCTGATGGGAGTATATATGGGGACACACTCTGCGTCCTTCGAGAACACGTTTCGCCTGGGCGGTAAGCTCCTTCAATGCCGCCGCAGTGCCACTACACGACACGGGTTGATAGGTACTGACGACTATTCGCTTGATGGCATTGACGCGGTGCAACGGAAACAGTGCCACAACGAGCTGGATGGTCGAGCTCCCCGGATTTCCGAGAACTCCCCTGTGTCGGACTATCGCCTCAGCGTTTGCCTCCGGCACGACCAGAGGTACCGAATCATCGGTAAGCATCATGCCGCTGTCGTCAATAACAACAGCTCCTGCTTGCACTGCTGCAGGCAACAGGCGACGACTGGAATCGATGCCATCACAGAAGAACACCATGTCCAGATTACGAAACCCGTCGGGTGTGGCTTCGACCACCTCAAGACGGCGATGACTGAAGTAGTACTCCACGCCCGGCGTCCGGTCGGTGTCGAACAGGCGGACGGAAGACGCCGGAAACCGGCGCTCCTCAAGGACTCTGAGGAGTTCCTGGCCTACCAGCCCTTCGGCACCCAGTATTCCGATATCGAGCGCGTCCATGGCATCTACAGACCCAACAGTCTATCAAGCCCAACCACCAGGCCCGGAGTCTTCACCACCTCCTTCACCGCAAGAATCACACCGGGCATATAGGACTCCCGGCTCGTCGCATCATGTCGCAACAACAGTGTCTGTCCCTGCCCTCCGAATAGCACCTCCTGGGTCGCCATCACCCCCGGCAGCCGAATGCTGTGTATTGCCAGTCCGCCAACCTCACCTCCCCTTACACCAGCAAGCACTTCTTTCTCCGTCGACGGATACACAAACTCCGTACCCCGGGACCGCGACATCATTCTCGCGGTAGCCAACGCCGTGCCCGATGGAGCATCGAGTTTCTTGTCATGGTGCAACTCGATAATCTCCGCATTGGAGAAGAATCTGGACGCGATACTCGCCAGATGCATCAGCAGCACAGCGCCAAGCGAGAAGTTCGCCGCCACCACCGCCCCCACCGAATGCTGATCACAGAGCTCTCGTATCTCCTCGACGTCAGCATCGGAAAGTCCGGTGGAGCCGATGACCATTCCTACTTTGAGGGGCAATGCGACACGTGACGCAGTCATGGCCACGTGCGCTGTGGTGAAATCGACCACGACATCGGGGCAGGCCTTCTCGATGAGAGCGCCCAGGTTTGACGTGAATGGAATGAGTTCGGGATGTTCAGGCATCGGCAGGTAAGGCTGCGGCGCCGAGTACTCTACCGCGCCGACAAGTCGCAGGTCCGGATCAGAAAGAACCGCCCGGATAACTTCCTGGCCCATCCTTCCCAGGGCACCGTTGACGACCACTCGCGTAGGCACAATTCACCTCCCACACAACGAACCTCAACCTGCTCACATATCATAGGTTAGTTGTCGGGCTTCTACGATCGCCTCGAGCCACCCCTCTGGTGAGGACGTGGCCCCTGCCGCGGCGGACGCCATGATGGGGGCCTTGAATGCCTCGGTTCACAATTGTCCGAAGCTCCGGCGAACACCGCACGACGCGACAGGTTGATGCGTCCGAGACTGTCAATCTCGATGACTTTCACCGTTACCTCGTCACCCAGTTGCACCTCGTCCTGGACTGTGGGTACTCTGTGAGCTGCGAGTTCGCTTATATGCACAAGGCCTTCCTTGCCGGGAAGGATCTCTACCATCGCTCCAAAATCGAATATCCGCGTTACCTTGCCGGTGTACACCTCGCCAACTTTCGCCTCGCGGGTCAGGTCCTCCACCATCTTGACAGCACGACGGGTAGACTCTTCGTTCAACGAGCCAATCATGACCCGACCATCGTTCTTCACATCGATCGTCGTCTTGGTCTCCTCGATTATGTTTCGAATGTTGCGTCCGCCAGGACCTATCAGCGCGCCGATCTTCTCAATATCGATCTTGAGTTCAAGCACACGCGGTGCAAGCGGACTCAGTTGAGGCCTGCTCGTACTGATAGTCTCAGCCATCCTGGCAAGTATCTTCAATCGCGCATCGCGAGCCTGTGTCATCGTCTCATCGAGCAACTCCGGGTTAATCCCCTGCATCTTGATATCAAGCTGCAGCGCCGTGATTCCATTGCTGGTGCCGGCAACCTTGAAATCCATGTCCCCCAGCGCATCCTCCATGCCCTCGATGTCCGTCAGAACAACGTAGGAGCCATCATTCCCGCTGATAACACCCATTGCAATGCCGGCAACAGGCGCCTTGATCGGCACTCCGGCATCCATCAGCGACAGCGATGAACCACACACGCTCGCCATCGATGAACTACCGTTGGAACTCAGTATCTCCGAGACCAATCGAATGGTATAAGGGAACTCCTCCTCCGAGGGAATCACTGGAGCGATGGCCCGTTCAACAAGCGCGCCATGACCGATCTCTCGTCGTCCAGGCATACGAAGCCGCCTGACCTCACCGGTCGAGAAGCCCGGGAAATTGTAGTGGTGCATGAACCGCTTCGTTTCAAGCAGGCCAAGCCCGTCAAGCATCTGCTCCTGGCGCTCCGAGCCCAGCGTGGTCACCGTCAGCGCCTGGGTCTGGCCACGTGTGAAAAGCCCTGACCCATGGGTGCATGGCAGCACACCAACCTCCGTTGTGATCGGGCGAATCTCGTCGTGGCGGCGACCATCCACGTGCTCCTGAGTCTTGAGGATATACTCCCGCACGTGTGCTTTCAGCAGTGAATCGAATACGTACGAGATTTCCTCTTCCGCGTGCCTTCCGGCCCACGCAGCAGCAACCTCATTCCTCAACTCATCCAGTGCGACAGCACGTGCGCCTTTGTTCGCTTGCTCAAGCGCCGCAGCGAGCTTCTCTCCCAGCAGATTCGAGACACCGGCGACCAGATCCGCAGCGGGCTCATACTGCGTCACCTCGATCTTCGGCTGGCCACACAGTGCGACAAGCTCATCCTGAAGCGAGATTATCTCGAGATTGGCTTCATGCCCGATGCGGATCGCCTCCAGGATCGTCTTCTCGCTTACCTCATTGCCACCGGCCTCTACCATGACCACGGCATCACGCGTACTACCGACCACGATATCAAGCTGGCTTTGTGACATTGCTGCCATGCTGGGATTGACGACAAGCTCACCATCAATCTGTCCTACACGAACAGCAGAGACAGGCCCTGCAAACGGTACCTGAGAGATACACAGTGCGGCCGAGGCGCCCACAAGCGCACACGTATCGGGATTGTTCTCTTTGTCCGCCGAGAGAACGGTGGCCACAACCTGAGTCTCTCGACCGAACCTCTTGGAGAGCAGTGGCCGAAGGCACCGATCCACAAGCCTGGCTGTGAGAGTCGCTTCCTCGGTCGGCCTGCCCTCACGCCGGATGAAGCTTCCGGGAATCTTTCCTGCCGCGTAGAGCTTCTCTTCGTAATCCACCGTCAGAGGAACGAAGTCCATACCCCCGACAGGCTCGGGAGCGACACAGACTGCTACAAGTACGACGGTGTCTCCGTAGCGGATAAGAACGGATCCGTTCGCCTGGTTCGCAAACCGACCCGTCTCAATGCTGAGCGTTTGCCCAGTGATCGAGCGCTGCACGAGTTGGGCCATGCTACCTCCTCAAACCCAGCATGTCCACCAGCTTGGCATACCTATCCGGATCGGTCCTGTGCAAGTACGAAAGCAACCTGCGTCGCCTTGCGGTAAGCCGTAGCAGCGCTCTTCGCGTGTTATGATCGTGCTTGTTCGCTTTCAAGTGCTCAGTAAGACCGCTGATCCTCTGAGTCAGAACTGCGACCTGCACCTCCACCGACCCCGTATCACCTTCGCTCACGGCGAACTTACGAATGAGTTTCTGCTTGTCTTCGATCTGCAACATAATGGCCGATTATAGCATAGCACCACCGCATTGACCACACAGACACAGCCCACTATAATCACTCCGAAGGGCCTTCATGCACGAGAGTTGCGGTATATTCGGCGTCTACGCTCCTGGCTGGGATACAGCGCGATTGGTATTCTTCGCTCTGTTCGCGTTGCAGCACCGTGGCCAGGAGTGTGCCGGTATTGCGGTGAGCGATGGCAGCAACATTCATGTGCGCGCTGACCCTGGGCTTGTCGCCCAGGTGTTCACAGAGAATGATCTCGCGGGCCTCAAGGGTTTCTCCGCCATCGGGCACACATGCTACTCAACCTGCAACGCCCGGCGTCCGGCAACGCCCCAGCCGATAGTCGAACACTATGGTCGCTGGAGCGTAGCTGTCGCACACAACGGTAACCTCACCAATGCTCCGTCGCTCAGGGCAGCACTCGAGTCCGAGGGACTGAGGTTCCGAACGGACAGTCATGCTGAGATCATCGCGAAGCTCATTGCCACAAGCTATGGTTCCACCTGGGAGGAGAAGGTGTCTCACTCGCTCAAGCGGCTGCAGGGGGCGTACTCGATCACGGTGCTCACACCGGACGTGCTCATCGCAGCCCGCGATCCCATGGGAGTGCGCCCTCTTTCGATCGGTTCCCTCCAGGGGGGGCTCGTCGTGGCATCCGAGACCTGTGCACTCGATCATATTGGAGCCACGTTCGAACGCGATATCAGACCTGGTGAGACCGTGTTTATCACCAACAAGACGACTTCACTTCAGCAGAGCCGAAATGGAAGGCGCGCATTCTGCGTCTTCGAGCACATCTACTTCGCCAGGCCTGACAGCACTGTGGAAGGCAGGCTCGTGTATGAAACGCGGCTCGCCATGGGGACGCAACTGGCCGAGGAACACCCGGTGGACGCCGACTTCGTGATCGGAGTCCCCGACTCAGCAACAGCGCCTGCCATCGGCTATGCCCGCGCCTCGGGGATACCCTACCGCGAGGGACTTCTCAAGAATCGCTACGTGGGACGAACGTTTATCGCTCCCGACCAGAGACTGCGTGACCTTGGAGTCCAGCTGAAGTTCAACCCTCTGGGGAGCCTCATCAAGGGAAAACGACTGGTCGTAGTTGACGACAGCATCGTGCGCGGCACTACAACACCGCGCGTTGTCAACTTGCTGAGACAGGCGGGGGCAAGCGAGGTTCACCTCCGAATTTGCGCGCCTCCGCTAAGGTACCCCTGTCCGCTGGGTGTCGATATGGCATCGGAATGGGAGTTGATAGCCGCCCGGATGTCCGAGCCGGAAATAATGGAGCACCTCGGTGTTGACTCGCTCGGCTACTCCAGTCTGTCCGGACTCATCGACGCAGTTGGGTTGCCAAGGGATATTCTCTGTCTTGCGTGCTTCGACGGCGACTATCCGCTCCCGGTTCAGATGGGCCTTACCAGTCTCACAACCGGGAGTAATCCAGCATGAACGAGCATCAGGCACACGCGGGGCCGACACAGTCATACGCCGCCGCGGGCGTGCATATCGACGAGGCCGACTCCGTCAAGGCACGTATTCAACGGTCGATCGCCTCCACTCTGGATTCACGCACCCTGGGCATTGGCTCGTTCGGCTCGCTGTACCAGCTTCAGGGCTACCAAGAACCCGTGCTCGTGTCCAGCTGTGACGGGGTTGGCACGAAACTCAAGATCGCGGCCATTCTCGGGCGCAACCGCACTGTCGGTTTCGATATTGTGAACCATTGCATAGACGACATCCTTTGTTGCGGCGCAATGCCGCTCTTCTTCCTGGACTACATCGCGATGGCGCGATTGAATTCCCAGCAGGTAGCGGATATCGTTGAAGGTCTTTCCGCCGCGTGCCGCGAGGGAGGACTTACCCTTGTCGGTGGCGAGACTGCAGAAATGCCCGGATTCTACACGGAAGGCATCTACGACCTCGTCGGGTTCATCGTCGGAGTCGTCGAGCGACGCAGCATTATTGACGGCAAGGACATCGTACCCGGCGACATGCTGCTGGGACTTCCGTCATCGGGACTGCACACAAACGGTTACTCACTCGCTCGGAAGGTGTTCGACATTGACCAGTCCCCATCGCAACTCACCTGCTATTATCCGGAGTTGGGATGCACTCTTGCTGATGCGCTGCTGCAGCCCCACCGATCATACCACTGGATGCTGCAGCCATTTCTGTCGCGCATCAAGGGACTGGCCCACATAACCGGCGGTGGTTTCCAGGGAAACGTGCCCAGGATTCTCCCGGAGGGAGTGGCAGCGACAATCAACAAGTCGTCATGGCCGGTGCCTCCACTCTTTCAGCTGCTGCGCCGGTGCGGAGCAATAGAGGAAGACGAAATGTACCGCGTCTTTAACATGGGCATCGGCATGGTCGTGATCGTGTCGTCACACGAGGCCCGGCATTTAGTGAAGGCAATTCCCGATGCGTACACTATCGGCCGCATCGTCCGCCGTCATGCAAGCGAGCAAGTAGTCTTGGCCTGAGGGAAGAACAATGCGAGCTATTCTGAGCGTCTCTGACAAAGCGGGAGTCGTCGACTTCGCACGCGGGCTTCGCGACCTCGCAGTCGAGTTGTACAGCACCGGCGGCACCAGGAAGGCCATCGCCGACGCAGGCGTAGACATCCACAGCATCTCCGAACTCACAGGTTTTCCGGAGATACTGGATGGACGCGTGAAGACGCTTCATCCCGCCGTGCATGGAGGCATACTGGCGCGCCGCGACATGTCAGAGCATATGGCCGCGATCGAGGAAGCCGGCATCGGCACGATTGACGTAGTGGTAGTGAACCTGTATCCCTTCGTACAGACGGTTACGAAGAGCGGCGTGACCTTCGAGGAAGCGATTGAGAACATCGACATAGGCGGCCCAACCATGATCCGAGCCGCAGCGAAGAACTACGACTCCGTAACAGTCGTGGTGGACCCGGACGACTATGGATGGGTACTCCAACGGTTGAAGGAAGGCTCACTGGATGAGGCGTCACGCAGGCGACTGGCGCAAAAAGCGTACCAGCATACCGCTTCCTACGATACCGCGATCGCCCGCTATCTAAGCGACGAGTTGTTCCCCGACCACATGACACTCGCGCTCGAGAAGGCATACGGACTGCGGTATGGAGAGAACCCGCGGCAGCAGGCGTGTTTCTACACGATACAGGACGTGAAGTCGAAGGACAACGGCCTCGGTGACATGACTCTACTGAGCGGTCCGGAGATCTCCTTCAACAACCTGCTGGATTTCGACTCGGCAATCACGACGCTGGCCGGCTTTGCGCTCCCAACAGTAGCTGTGCTGAAACACACCAACCCATGCGGCCTTGCCAGCAGGGAGTCGCTTCGGGAAGCATACACACTCGCGCTATCAGGCGACCCTGTCGCTGCGTTCGGCGGTGTCGTAGCCAGCAACAGGCCGGTCGACTTGCCAACAGCCGAGGAAATCAACAGGACGCACTACGACGCGATTCTCGCCCCGGGTTTCTCCGAGGAGGCTCTGGCTCTCCTCTCTCAGAAGAAGAGTCTCAGAGTCATCAAAGTGCCATTTCCAGAGACGGAGCAGGAGGGGCTTGAGTTCCGCAACGTGCGCGGCGGTTTTCTCGTGCAGACGTGGGACCGAATCGCGACTGACGAATTGTTCCCCACGCAGGTCTCAAAGAGACAGCCAACAGCAGGAGAGCTAGACGATCTGCTGTTCGGTTGGCGCGCAGTCAAGGCCATCAAGTCTAATGCCATAGCCCTCGTGAAGGATTCTGTCTTGCTCGGTATGGGCGCGGGGCAGCCGTCACGGGTAGAGTCCGTCTCAATAGCCCTCAAGAAGGCAGGTGACAAAGCTGCAGGCGCGGTACTGGCCAGCGACGCGTTCTTCCCCTTTGCAGACGGCCCCGAGCTGGCCCTGGAAGCCGGTGTTACCGCCATTATCGAGCCAGGCGGTTCAGTCAGAGATGATGAGGTCATCGAAGCTGTCGATCGTCATGGTGCCGCCATGGTGTTCACCGGCGCGCGACACTTCAAGCACTGATGACACGCATCACCGATACAGAGGCAAAGGAGCGGCTGTAAGATGCGAGCAGTACTGGTGATAGACATGCTCCGCGGATTCCTGGAGGAGGGCCATCCCCTCTATTGCGGCCCGCGGGCCCGCAGAATTGTCCCCGCAGTCCAGGATCTCCTGCGAAGAGAGATCCAGCACGGCTCTCATATCATCTTCATCTGTGATCGGCACACGCCGGACGACCCTGAGTTCCAGCAATTCCCGCCGCATTGCGTTGAAGGTACCGAAGAGGCGGAGATCATTCCTGAACTCTCCGAGTTCGAAGGCACCGTCATGCCCAAGCAGCACTACAGCGCCTTCACGGAGACCAACCTGTCACTGGTGCTGAACGATATTGGTGCAGATACCCTTGTTCTCTGCGGGGTGTGCACCGATATCTGTGTGCTCCACACGGCGGCCGCTGCCCGGGATAAGGGGTACGAAGTCGAGGTCCCGGCAGATTGCGTTGCGTCCTTCGATGAGAAGAACCACGCGTTCGCGCTCAACCACATGGAGTCGGTCCTCGGAGCATGTATCGTGTCGCCTTCGCCCCCTCTGCCTCCACGCCAGGAATGGCCCATTCCTCAGAGCTGGCTGAACGGCGAGACCGCAGATGTCTATTTCCCCCGGACGGTGGAGATCCTCAAGAAGGAAGGCATCAATCCTATTGTAACGATGGAGGTATTTCCACGACGCAACGGTGTTCTTTGCGGGATCGAGGAGGTGAAATCTCTTCTCGGGCGAGCATTGCCAGCCATGGAATCCGAGGTATGGGCCCTTGAGGAGGGCCAGTCGTTCAGCACAAACGAGGTTGTCCTTCGCATCAAGGCCCCCTACCAGTCATTCGGAGTGTATGAGACGTGCTACCTGGGAATCCTGGCGCACTGCAGCGGCTGGGCAACAGCCGCCCGTGAGTGTGTGCAGGCGGCCAGAGGTATCCCGGTGTTGAGTTTCGGGGCACGGCATGTGCATCCTTCGGTCGTGGCCGTCATGGAGTACTCCGCAATTGTTGGTGGGTGCAAAGGCTGTGCCAGCACGGCCGGGGCTCACCTCGCCGGCATGGAGCCCGTGGGCACGATCCCTCATGCACTCATCATTATCATGGGTTCGACAGCCGCAGCGACGCTCGCGTTCGACCGCGAGGTCAACCCGGAGGTTCCAAGGATCGCACTCGTCGATACATTCGAGGACGAGGTGAGGGAAAGCGTTGCCGTGGCGAAGGCGATGGAGGGTCGGCTTCATGGAGTGAGACTCGACACGCCATCAGAACGAGGCCGGGTCACCGCAGGGCTTGTGAAGGAAGTCAGGGCGTGGCTCGACCTTGAGGGGTTCGAACAAGTGAAGATCGCTGTGAGCGGAGGGCTGGACGCTGATAGGATTCGCTACTTCCTCGATGAGGGCGCACCCGTTGACCTGTTCGCAGTGGGCAGCTACATAAGCGATGCCCGGCAGATCGATTTCACTGCCGACTTGCATGAGGTCGACGGAAGGCCTATCGCCAAACGAGGGAGAATGCCGGGAGTGACGCCAAACCTCAGGCTCAAGAGGATTCTATAGCACGAACTCTTCCGGTAGCGGACCACCTGAGAGATCGTTGCTGACCGGCTTCGGGCCTGCTCTCTGGATATTGTGCCATGGGATTATGAGCGGTTCTGCGCAAAGAACAGGGCTTGCACATCTTCCGCTCCATGGCGGGCGCGCTCCCGCCTGGCTCTTCCAGAGAATGGCCCGGCTCGCACGAGAGATCACGGCCGCGATTGTCGTCGACCACGGCCCCCAGGAGATGTTGCGCCGCCTCGCTGACCCGTTCTGGTTCCAGGCATTCGGATGCGTGCTTGGCTACGACTGGCACTCAAGTGGACTTACAACAACCGTGTGCGGGGCCCTCAAAGCTGGACTCGACAGGACGGAGCACGATCTCGGGCTCTTCGTCGCGGGAGGGAAGGGCAGGACTGCGAGATCGACCCCTTCAGACATCGAAGCAAGAGGGGCGAGCCTGGCGGTTAACCCGTCAACCCTCATACACGCGAGCCGCATGTCTGCCAAGGTGGATAGCGTCGCACTGCAGGACGGCTACGACCTGTACCACCACACTATGTTCTTCACGAAATCCGGAAGCTGGACGGTGGTCCAGCAGGGCATGAATACGCAATCGAGGTACGCACGCCGATATCACTGGCTCGGCGATTCAGTCACGGATTTCTGCTGTGAGCCCCAAGCGGCAATATGCTGCGACTCCCGCGGGAAGGCATTCAATCTTGTAGCCAGTGAGAGCCAGCGTGCTCGAGACGCCATTACGGACATGACTCACCACTTCAAGCCGGGCACCCTGAAACACGAGTTTGAGCGCGTAAGGGTGCTTGCAATGCCTCGCAGGGAATACATTGCAGCCTCCGATGTAAACGTGTCCCGGATCGGGCGGTTTCTCGATGGCGTACAGGAAACACCCGTGCAGGACTTCGCCAGCCTCCTCGCACTACCCGGGATGGGACGCAGGACCACAATGGCTATGGCCCTTATCGCGGATATCGTGTACGGCGCACCAACCAGTTTTCGAGATCCCGCAACCTATAGTTTCGCGCACGGCGGAAAGGACGGGTATCCTTACCCGGTCGACCGCACCCTGTACGACACCAGCATTCGCCTTCTCGCCGGCGCAGTGCGGCGCGCGAACATCAGCGGGCGCGAGAAGGGTGACGTATTATCACGCCTGCGCCCGCGAGAGTGAGATTCGATGCCTTTGAGACGGAGAACATGCGCCAGCCCCGTGAGCGAAGCTGCCCCGGTGTCCCTGCGTTGCCAGTATCACTTCCTCATGTCTATCGTAAGGATGCTGCGTACAGGGCATGCGCGTGAGAGGGTGGCTTGCCCATGACGTGGATTGATGTCGCCGTGATCGCGACAACTTGCCTCTCCGCGGCATTTGGATTCTGGAGAGGGCTCCTCCGTCCCCTCATCGGGGTTGCAGGATTGCTCGGCGGCCTCCTGCTGGCAGCAGCGTTGTACCGGCAGCTAGCGTACGCCCTCTGGCAATCGCATGGAGCATGGCCACTTGTCGCCGCGTACGCCATCATACTGCTCGGAGTCCTTGTGGCCACGGTTCTACTTTCGATCCTCGTGGGCCGCCTTGTGCATATGACGCCCCTTGGCATCATTGATCGCTTGCTGGGGCTCACCGTGGTCACGCTCGTCGCCCTGATCGCCTGGGCACTCGTTCTCACAATCCTGATGATTGTCCTGCCCGGATCCGACGGCCTGCTTGCGGATTCTTTTGTGGCACAGTTCCTTATCCGCTCGCTGACAGCCATCCCCAGCCTGCCACCACCGGAGAGTCTGACGCCCGGGCCAGTCTGAGTACAACTGTCTCTGCTGCACGCAGCTACAAATCTGTTACTCGCTGAGAACGCCGTCCAAAGTCTTCTGCAGATCCTTCTTCGACTTCATCCCAACGATCTGTTGCGCCGCTTCTCCGTTCTTGAAGATCAGGAGCGTCGGTATCGCTGCTATGCCATACTTGGCCGCAATGGTGCTGTTGTCCTCAACGTTCACCTTTGCGAAAGCGACCTTGCCTTCGTATTCTCTGGCAAGCTCTTCAATAACTGGAGCTGCAGCCAGACACGGAGCACACCATTGTGCCCAGAAATCGACCAGCACGGGTGTGCTCGATTCGAGTACCGACCGCTTGAACTCCTCTTCGCCAGTGATAGCCTGTACCATGCTACGAAACCTCCTCAACTATCTGAGCTAGCGCGCCACCAAGCAGGCGCCCGGCTGCACGGGTTGTGACGGCTGCTATGTTGTCTTCGCTCTCTGCTCGCAACTCGGCAACCGCCCGAAGACTCCTCACAACATCGGCCGGACACGACTGATAGCGATTGGTACGACCGTACCACACTGGAGCATCAGTCTCAAGCAGAAGTTGCTCCAGCGGCACAGCACGAACAGCCCGCCTGTGTTCTTCGTGATACTCGACAGCAGGTGTTGCGGACACGTAGTAGCCTGCATCCATTATACCCTGCAAAACTCCAGAGAAACCAGTGAACCAATGGAAGACTGCTTTCGCCACTCCTGACTCGCCTACAAGGCGTAGCGCATCCGTCCAGGCATAGCGGCTGTGCACGAGTACTGGCAAGTCAGCAGAGGTCGCCAGGGCAAGCACGTCCGCAAGAATCTCCTGCTGCATTTCTCTGGGCACTTGAGCAAGGGTCCGCTTGTGGTAGTCAAGACCCACTTCGCCAAGCGCGCTGGCGATCGCCAGGTTCTCCTGGATGAGCTTCAACTCTTCGGCGATCCGCGATGCATCGTATCCCGCCAGGTGACACGGGTGGAGTCCAATAGCCGGATACACGAACCCCTTCCACTTCTCAGCCAGGTCGAGCGTTCTCTCGTTCGAAGCTCTGTCGGTACCCACCGCTATTACGGCGGAGACCCCAACATCCCGTGCTGCTTCCAGTGCAGCCGTTGCGTCCGAAAGCTGATCGAGGTGGACGTGGCTGTCAACGAGCACAGTCACTCTCCCTTCTTCTCTTCTCGCATCCTGCGGTAGAGCTCCAAACCCTCAGTCGTTGGCTCGTACGCATGAAGCGCACCACGACCTCCAGTCACACGCTCAACAAGGCCGGCACGTATCAGTACACGAAGCATCGTTTCGCCGAAATAACCGGTGAGTTGCAGATAGTGATCGGCTACAGCGCGACCGGTTTCTTCGTAACGCGAGCAGATCCGGTCGAGCAGCCGCGCAGGTTCCTCGTCAAGACTTCTCACAAGCTCCTTCATTGTATCGGTCTGGTGAATCCGCTCAACGAACTCGGCACGTGCTGTCATCAGAAACAACCTCCCGGCCTGGCCTGCGAAGTGCTAATTCTAGACACTCATAGGCTCGATGACAAACATGCACCAGAATTTGACAGTCTCAGTCCACACTGCTAGTGTAACGCCAGGGAAGGGGGCACAGGAGGCAGCCATGGCATACCACGAACGAGAACTCCTTAAGGGAAGCACTGATTGCCTGGTATTGAGCGTCATCAATGATCGTCCGACATACGGCTACGAGTTGATCAAGGAGCTCGAGACGCGCAGCAGCGGGTATTTTCGCTTTCGTGAAGGGACCCTCTATCCCGCCCTACACCGTATGGAGAAGGAGGGGCTCATCGAAGGCCGATGGCAGACCCTGCCCAACGGTCAGGAACGCCGGTACTACTACATCACTTCGCACGGCCGGGAAGCACTCGCGCAGAAGCGACTCACGTGGTCCGATTTCTCGGCTGCGGTGAAGTCAGTGCTTGCCGCCGAGTGAGACTGACTACGCACATGTCTTGGAACTTCGTCGAGTACATCTCATCCCTCTGGGGCAACGCAAGAGTTGACTCACAGACACGCACGTCCATAAACAGGGAGATCCATACACACCTGGAAGATCGCGCGGGTGATTTGAAAGAGAGCGGCCTGAGTGAGGACGATGCGATTCGTTCGGCGATTCGCTCGTTCGGTGACCCTCGTGCAATCGCTCGCGACCTCCTCATAGTTCACTCCCAGGGCACGTGGAAGGACGCCTTTCTGACATCGCTGCCTCACCTGCTCGTTGCACTTCTTCTGACTGCATACTACCAACAAAGCATCGCATGCATAGTAGCGCTGCTGCTGGTCGCCGGCCTGGGCATTGGTCAGGCGGCAACGCGGAAAGCGCCCGCTTGGTCGTTCAGCTGGCTCGGCTACTGCCTGGTACCGGTGATAATGTCTGTGTTCCTGTTGCTGGGGGCGCAGAACTGGTGGACCGTTCTCGGTATTGCCTACATACCATGTGCGGTTCTCCTTACTGTGTACGTGATAAGGCAGACCGTCTCCCGGGATACACTGTATGTGTCGCTTATGCTATCGCCCTGGGCAGTGATCACGGCGTGGTTCATAGCTACCCACAGCCTGGCAGACTTACAGGCAGGACAGCTCAGTTCTCTCGGCGTCCTTCACTACAGCCGGGAGCTGGTGGGGAGCTTTGTCGCTCTTTCGATATCAAGCTTCGTTTTTGCACGCATAAGGCCACGGTGGGGGAAGGCGCTCGCACTGATCGTTCCACTCGTACTTGTTTTCGCCTTTGTATCCCTGGTCTGCTGGGCGGACATGTCCCTGTTCGCCTGGTGCGCGTTCGTCGTGGCGCTCATACTCGTGGCCGGCCCGACCCTGCGGGAATTCCTCCCTTAGGCACGCATCCGCATCAACTTTCTTCCCACAGCCCTGGCTGCTTTGAGGTCTTGGCACTGTAGGAAATCCCCAGGTGTGCATACGCGAGCCGTGATGCCACCCGTCCCCTCGGGGTCCTGTCGATGAAGCCCAGTTGCAGCAAGTACGGTTCATAGACATCGGTTATCGTATCAGCATCCTCGCTCACTGATGCCGCGATCGTGTCTAACCCAACCGGACCTCCGTCGAACTTGTTGACGATGGTGCGAAGAATCTTGTGATCGACTTCGTCCAGGCCTATCGAGTCTATCTCAAGCCGCGCCAGCCCTTCTACCGCAGTCTCTTCGGAGATGGTGCCATCACCAACCACCTCCGTGAAGTCGCGCAGTCTGCGAAGCAGCCTGTTGGCCACCCTGGGGGTGCCTCTCGATCGGCATGCGATGTGTCCTAATCCAACGTCGTCGGCCGCCATTCGCATGATAGCAGCAGAGCGCTTGAGGATAAGAAGAATCGAGTCTTCGTCGTAGAAATCGAGGTGACACGCGATGCCGAAGCGGTCACGCAGAGGAGGACTCAGCAACGAGTAACGCGTAGTTGCGCCAACCAGTGTGAAGGGTGGCAGGCTCAGCCTCAGTCCTCTGGCACCCGGCCCCTTGCCGAGGAAGATATCGAAAAAGAAATCCTCCATCGCAGGGTAGAGCTTCTCCTCGACCAATCGGCTCAGCCTGTGCACTTCATCGATGAAGATGACCTCACCTTCCTCCAGATTGGTGAGGATCGCAGCAAGGTCACCCGGGCGTTCTATCGCCGGGCCCGACGTCACTTTGATGCTGACGCCCAGTTCAGCCGCGATGATGTGTGCGAGAGTAGTCTTTCCCAGTCCAGGGGGACCATGGAGCAATGTGTGGTCAAGCGGCTCGCCACGCTTCTTGGCCGCAGCGATTGCTATGCCCAGCTGCTCCTTGACTTTCGACTGGCCAATGAAGTCATCAAGTCGTTGAGGACGCAGGCTGGATTCAGCCGGTGCATCCTCAACAACTGACTCTCCAGATACTACCCGCTTACCCTCTCCGGGCGCTCCATGAGCCATACGAACGCACTACCCGTATACCCGAGATGCTGCTGCAACACATCCTCACGAGAGGAGTCCCATAGGTTCCTGTTCTTCGGCCGGTGCCACAGTCAACCTCGCTGGCTTCGATACCCCTTGAGATGGAATCAGTTTGCCGAGGATGACGTTCTCTTTCAAGCCCCGCAGTTTGTCGATCTTGCCACGCAGCGCGGCAGCGGCGAGTACTCTGTTCGTCTCCTGGAATGATGCCGCCGCAAGCCAGCTGTCCTTGTTGAGACTTGCCCTGGTGATACCGAGCAATACAGCCTGAGCGGTCGCGGGCTCACCACCTTCGGCCAGCACTCTGACATTGACATCCTCGTAATCGAACCGATCAACCAGCTCACCGGGGAGAAGCTCACTATCACCGGAAGAGAGCACTTCAACCCGCCTCAGCATTTGCCGGACGATGGTGGCGACATGCTTGTCGTGAATGCTCACACCCTGCGAGCAGTACACTCTCTGAATCTCATCGATGATGTACTGTTGAGTTGCCTCCTTGCCCATTATGCGCAGGATTGAGTGGGGGTTGATCACGCCCTCGGTCAATTGCTGGCCAATGCGTACCGTGTCGCCAGTCTGAACAGTCAGCCTCACACCCGCCGGTATGGGGTACTCACGTTCCTCCGTCTCCGTGTATCGGACGCGCACCATGCCTTCCTCAACACGCGCACGGCCGGAAACGCGCGCTACACCATCGTGGTCGATAACCGTCGGCACCTGTGCATCACCCTCACCATCGAGAGTAGGGGGACGATAGAGCAGCATTCCGACATCGACCAGCTGGCCGTCTTCAACGGCCACATCCGCACCAGCCGGGACCGGATACTCTTCCTCGAACTCCGTGGAATTGCTGATCTTCACCACGCGGCCCTGCTCGGTCTCTATGATTTCCGCAACTCCGTCGATAGCCGTCAGCACCGAGCGCCCTTTCGGAGTGCGCGCCTCGAACAACTCTTCCACCCGCGGGAGACCCGTTGTGATGTCGGAACCGACAACACCACCCGTGTGGAACGTTCGGAGGGTCAACTGCGTGCCAGGTTCACCAATGCTCTGCGCGGCGATCACTCCCACTGCAGTACCGATCTTGGCAAGACTGCGAGTGGCAAGGTCTCTACCGTAGCAGTACTGGCAGATGCCGAAGCGGCAGCGACAATTCAGTGGTGACCGCACGTAGACACGATCGATCCCGGCTTCCACGATCAGGCGAGCCCTGTCTTCGTCGATCTCCCTATTCCGTTCTACGATGACCTCTCCCGTACGGGGATCGCTTACCGCCTTGGCCGCCAGGTAGCCAAGCATCCGCTCGCCGAACGGAGGCAGTGTCCCTCCGCTGCGTTCAGCAACAATCCACGTGCCCTCGGTCGTTTCACAATCCACCTCGGTCACTATGACGTCCTGCGACACGTCGACAAGGCGTCTGGTCAGGTATCCGCTGTCTGATGTGCGCAGTGCTGTGTCCGCAAGACCCTTCCTCGCACCATGCGTCGAGATGAAATACTCCATCGGCGAGAGACCCTCACGAAAGCTTGCCTTGATCGGGTAGTCGATGATCTTGCCAGACGGGTCGGTCATCAGTCCGCGCATCCCGGCCATCTGCCGGATCTGTGAGATGTTACCCTTCGCGCCAGAGGTCGCCATCATGTAGATGGGACCATAGCGATCCAGGGAGCTGGACACATCTTCCAGTATCTTGTCGGTCGCTTCCATCCACACCTGGACGACGTTCTCATAACGCTCGTCCTCCGTGATGAAGCCCCGGGCATATTGATCCTCAATGATTCCAACCTGTTCATCAGCCTCACGCAGTATCTCGGCCTTGTGAGGTGGCTCCTCGATGTCGCTCATTGCGATAGATACACCCGACCGCGTCGCATAGTTGAATCCCAGCTCTTTCATGTTGTCCAGCACCGCCGCTGTAGCCTCATGACCAAGCACCCGAACACAGTCCGAGACAAGCCCACGAATTGCGGACTTGTTCATGGTCTTATTCTGAAAGGGTATCTGCGGCGGCAGCGCGTCGTTGAAGACGATGCGGCCCACCGTGGTCTGCATCAGCTCTCCATTATGTCTCACCCGGACTTCTGCCCCGAGATCGACAACCCCTAGCTCATAGGCAAACCTGGCATCTTCGAGGCTGCTGAACACCTTACCCTCACCCTTTGCGTTCGCCTTCGGGATGGTGAGGTAGTAGCACCCCAGCACGATATCCAGACTTGGAGAAGTGACCGGCAAGCCATTGCTCGGCAGGAGCATGTTGTACACGCTGAGCATGCGCTCCCGTACCTCCTGAATAGCCGCCCTGGACAGTGGCACGTGTACCGCCATCTGGTCGCCATCGAAGTCCGCATTGAAGGCAGCACACACGAGAGGATGCAACTGGAACGCATCTCCGTCGATGAGCACCGGTTCAAACGCCTGAATACTGAGGCGATGGAGCGTCGGCGCGCGGTTGAGCATCACCGGTCGCTCCTTCACCACCTCCTGCAACAGGTCCCATACTTCCGGACGGGCTCGTTCCACCTGCCTTCGGGCTACCTTCACATTGTTGGCGTAGCCTCTCTCCATCAACTTGTGCATGATGAAAGGCTTGAATAACTCGAGCGCGACCCGGCGTGGAATCCCACACTGGTGCAGTTTGAGCTCCGGACCGACCACGATCACGGAACGACCACTGTAGTCGACACGCTTGCCCAGCAGGTTCTGTCTGAACCTCCCCTGTTTGCCCGCCAGCATCGCAGACAGAGACTTCAATGCATGGTTGTTACCAGTCGTGACCACACGGCCACGCCGCCCATTATCCACCAGTGCGTCCACAGCCTCCTGGAGCATGCGCTTCTCATTGCGCACGATAGCCTCAGGTGCCCCCAGGTTCATGAGGCGGCGGAGGCGGTTGTTCCGGTTGATGACTCTTCGGTACAGATCATTAAGATCGCTGATCACAAATCTGCCACCATCGAGTTGCACAACTGGTCGCAGGGAAGGGGGCAGCACCGGGAGGACAGTAAGGATCATCCATTCCGGTCTGTTGCCACTGTCACGCAATGCTTCGACGAGCTGCAGCTTCTTGCTCAGCTTTTCGTACATCTGCCGCGACGCGGTTCGTATGTCCTCCAGCAGCCTGTCGTGCAGTTTCTCGATATCCAGTCCACGCAGCACTTCAAGGACCGCCTCGGCACCCATGCCAGCCTGGAAGAAATCGCCGCACATGTCCTTCAGCTCGCGGTACTCCTCTTCTGTCAGCAACTGGTTGCTCTTGATGCTCCGAATATTCTCCGCAGCCTCTCCTTTTCCCTGCTCCATGAGGTCTTTCGCTTTGACCTCAATGCCCTCCTCGTCGACCGATGTCACGAGGTACCGTGCGAAATAGATGACTGATTCAAGGTTCTTCGGAGAGAGATCCAGGAGAATGCCCAGCCAGCAGGGGATGAGCTTCGCAAACCATATGTGGGTCACGGGCGCTGCCAGCTCTATGTGCCCCATGCGCTCCCGACGCACACTGGAGTGGGCTACCTCAACACCGCACTTATCACATATGACGCCCTTGTAGCGGATCTTCTTGTACTTGCCACAATGACACTCATAGTCCTTCACCGGTCCGAAAATGCGCTCGCAGAAGAGCCCATCTCGCTCCGGCTTGAGAGTCCGGTAGTTGATGGTCTCCGCCTTGGTTACCTCGCCATGCGACCAACTGCGAATCTGGTCAGGCGAAGCCAGACTTATCTGGATGGCGCTAATGTCGTCAAACTGAACCATTATGCAGACCTCTCTCTACAGTCTCGCTTTGAAGCGAGGCTTCACATCACCTGTGATATTGATTCTTTCCTCCTCTTCATTGAGGAGCTCCACGGCAAATCCCATCGCCCGGAGTTCCATGAACAGCACTTTGCACGCTTCCGGAATGCTGGGGCTCTGGACATCCTCGTTCTTAATGATGGACTCATACGCCCGAGCACGTCCTACGATATCGTCGGACTTCACTGTCAGCATTTCCTGCAGCGTGTGTGCGGCGCCGTAGCCTTCGAGCGCCCACACCTCCATTTCTCCAAACCGCTGGCCGCCGAACTGAGCCTTGCCACCGAGCGGTTGTTGAGTGATGAGCGAGTAAGGGCCGGTGGATCTGGCATGCACCTTGTCCTCGACGAGATGGATGAGCTTCATCATGTACACGCCGCCAATTGTGACCGGCTGATCGAATGGTTCGCCGGTCTTCCCGTCCCTGACCACCATTTTCCCGAACGTTGGCGGATAAACCCTGCGCTCGTCGCAAATCTTCTTGGCAAGTGTCTCCAGCTCTTCATCCGAGGCACGTCTTGCCTCGATTCCCAGGGACTCCAACCAGAGGCACAGCGCAACGCGCTTGGCAACACCCGGGCGGCTCCCATCCATGATCTCATCCGGGTCAAATCCCTTCTCCGACAGCCATGCGCGCAGCTTCTCGAGGTCCACCGCGCAGGCAACCTTGGGATCGATATTCACTGCCTGCGCCCGCCAGGCCATCCATACTCGACTCAGCTCATCCTCTATTTGTGCGGAGCTGGCGCCACCAAAAATCGGATTGACAGCGCGGAAACCAAAGACGCGCGCAGCCCAACCAAGATGCGACTCCAACACCTGCCCAATATTCATTCTCGACGGCACTCCAAGCGGATTGAGAACGATATCGACGGGTGTGCCATCAGGAAGAAAGGGCATATCCTCCTCGGGCAGCACGATCGAGACTACACCTTTGTTTCCATGTCGGCCGGACATCTTATCGCCAATCGAGAGCTTTCGTCGCTGGACGACCCACACACGAACAAGACGATTAACGCCAGCCGGCAGTTCATCGTGACTCTCACGAGAGAATACCCGCATCGACAGCACACGTCCTCTCGCGCCGGGAGGCATCCTCAGAGAGCTATCCTTCACATCACGAACCTTCTCTCCAAAGATGGCCCTGAGGAGCTTCTCTTCGGTGGAGGGCTCCGTCTCTCCCTTGGGCGTTATCTTCCCAACCAGGATATCCCCCGATTTCACCTCTGCACCGATACGGACGATTCCCTCCTCATCGAGGTTTCCAAGGCTGTCTTCGCTGACATTCGGTATATCCCGCGTGATCTCTTCGGGGCCAAGCTTGGTGTTTCGCTCCTGAGTCTCATACTTCTCAATGTGAATCGAGGTGTAGACATCGTCCTTGACCAGTCGGTTGCTCACGATGATAGCATCTTCGTAGTTGTAACCACGCCAGCTCATGAAGGCACAGACCACATTTCGACCCAGTGCCAGCTGGCCATCCTGAAGTGACGAACTATCGACCAGGATCTGGCCTACCTCGACTCGATCTCCTTTGCAAACGCGCGGGCGCTGGTCGATACAGGTGCCCTGATTCGTCCGGACAAACCGCTCCAGCTTGTACGTGTGGTTATCACCCCGGTCATCCTGGACGACGATCTGCGAACCGGTAACCGAGGTCACCGTTCCGTTGCAGTCGGAGAACAGCGCCTGTCCGCTGTAACGCGCCACCTCATTCTCCATTCCCGTGGACACCAGGGGAGCTTCAGGACGAAGCAAGGGCACCCCCTGGCGCTGCATGTTGGAGCCCATGAGCGCTCTATTGGCATCATCATGCTCGAGAAAGGGAATGAGTGCCGCAGACACACTGAAGATCTGCTTCGGCGAGACGTCCATCAGGTCGACCTTGTCCTGCGCCTCGCGAAAATAGCGTGCACCCCGTTTCACATCGACACGTTCGTCCACGAATTCGCCGTACTCGTTGAGCCTCACATTGGCTTCGGCGATGCTGTACTGCTCCTCTTCATCCGCTGTGAGATTCTGAACTTCCGTCGACACGTATGATGCAACGCTGACCTGCCGCGGGGACAGCGCAGCAATGCTTTGCGCCAGTTCCTCGTCGACCCGAACCCCTGCCTTGGCAACCACGGTGCCATCATCCGCTGCCACATCCTGTCTCAAGAGCCTCCCCACCAGCTCCTTCGAGTCCGAGGAGACCTCATACACCACTTTGCGATATGGAGTCTCGACGAAACCAAACTTGTTAATAGAGGCGTACGTTGCGAGCGTTCCAATGAGCCCGATATTCGGACCTTCCGGCGTCTCAATAGGACAGAGCCGGCCATAGTGAGATGGATGTACATCCCTCACCTCGAATCCAGCCCTGTCGCGCGACAGTCCTCCCGGGCCCATTGCCGACAGGCGGCGCTTGTGCGTCAGCTCGGCAAGAGGATTCGTCTGATCCATGAACTGCGAGAGCTGAGAGCGGCCGAAGAATTCCTTGATTGCCGCTGTCACCGGCCGGATGTTGATGAGCGCCGAAGGGGTAGCAGCCTCGGATCCAAGAATACTCATTCTTTCCTTGACCGCACGTTCAAGGCGCAGCAAACCAACGCGGAACTGATTCTGCAACAGGAAGCCAACGCCCTGCGCCCGCCGATTGCCAAGGTGATCGATATCATCGGGCGTCTCGCGGCCGTTATTCAGAAGTATTATGTGGCTCACGATCTGCACGAGATCATCAGGCGTGAGGCCAAGATAATCGCTGGGCACTTCCACACCCAGCTTCTTGTTAAGCTTGTAGCGTCCCACCTCTCCGAGGCTGTACCGCCGGGGATTGAACAGGAAGTTGTTGAGCAATGTCTTGGCGCTGTTGAGACTCGGCGGTTCACCGGAAGACAGCTTGCGGTAGATGTCAACCAGCGCGTCGGAGTGACTCCGAATGAGAGGGTCACGCTCGATAGTCGAGGCGATGTACCGGTGGTCCGGAGCATTGTCGACATCCTCGAACAGGTTAAGCAGGTCATCATCGGTGCTGTACTTCTGATCCACCGCACGCAGCAGTGTGGTCGCAGTAAGTTTGCGTTTGCCGCTCACACGCACCGACAGGACACTTCGGCTCGAAGTATCGAAATCCAACCACGCCCCTCGTTCGGCCACAAGCTTCCCAAAGCCGAGTTGACGACCACTTACCGGATCTCTCGCAAGCGTGAAATAGACCCCGGGGAAGCGCGTCAGCTGACTCACCACCACTCGCTCGGCACCGGAGATAACAAACGTACCCGCATCGGTCATCAGCGGGAAATCTCCGAAGAACAGCCGCTCTTCCTTTATCTCGCCCGTCTCCTTGATGAGAAGCCGCACAAGTACGCGAAGAGGCGCAGAGTATGTCATGCCCCGTTCGAGACACTCTTCCACAGAATGTTTGGGTTTATCGAATTCGAAGTCGACGAAATGCAACTCCAGCCGGTTACGCGTATAATCACGAATCGGCGATACTTCTTCAAACAGCTTGGTCAGCCCTTCCTTCTGGAACCACTCAAACGACTCCACCTGGACTCTGACGAGGTTTGGCACATCGATCAGTTCAGGGTGTTGGGCGAATGAACGGACGACAGGACTGGATGGAGCAGAACTCAAAGGCATAGTACACTCCTACACACACGTAGTCTTACGAATCAAGTACTCTCAAAACGCACAGCAGGGGGGAATCAGACAGACAATGGGGAAAAGGATAGCAATTTCATGCCGTAAACAGGCATTATACCATCCTGTTTCAGCGCCGTCAATTTCTTGTACCGTCGGCCTACGCTACGTCGGACCGTCTTCTCGCCCTCTCCCGCAACCCATACAGGATTGTTATGGCCTCCAGCGGCGTCAGGGAGTCAACATCGATCTCGGCCAGCTCTTTCACCAGTCCATCATCGGCGCCGAACAGGCTGAGCTGCGTAACCGGTTCGAGCGCAGCCCTATGGACTCCTTGCCCATCACCTGCAGCCAGGCTCTCCAGGCGGTCCAGAACGTTCTGCGCACGAGCAATCACCGCTCCCGGCAATCCTGCCAGTCTTGCCACGTGAATCCCGTAACTCCTATCCGCACCTCCTGGCACGATGTGGTGGAGTAGCCGCACCTTACCGGCCTCCTCAACTACAGCAACGTTGAAGTTCCTCACGCGCGGGAGATGCTCTGCAAGCTGGACCAACTCATGATAGTGCGTCGCAAATACCGTCCTGCACCCAAGCGACGGGTGATTGTGCACATGCTCTGCGATCGCCCACGCTATAGAGACACCATCGTACGTGCTCGTACCGCGGCCAATCTCGTCAAGCACCAGCAGCGATCTCGACGTCGCGTGGTGCAGAATATTTGCCGTCTCTATCATCTCCACCATGAAGGTCGATTGACCCGACGCAAGGTCCTCTTGAGCTCCAACCCGGGTGAATATCCGGTCGACAATTCCGATTCGTGCCGATTCTGCAGGAACGAAACTGCCCACCTGCGCCAGCAGCACGATGAGCGCTACCTGTCGCAAGTAGGTTGACTTCCCGGACATATTGGGACCGGTGAGAATTATCAGCTGCGAGTCGTTATTTGAGAGATAGACATCGTTCGGCACAAACGCGCCCTGCTCAAGCCGCGCTTCGACGATTGGATGGCGCCCGCCTCGTATGTTCAGTTCGACTCCATCATCCAGCACGGGCCTGACGTAGCCACGACGCACGGCGACCTCGGCAAGGCTGCAGGCCACATCCACGGTGGCTACTGCACGCGCTACCTCAAGGATCGCCTCGGAGTACCCGGCGACCTGCTCGCACACCTGGCGAAACACTGCTGTCTCAAGTTCCGTGATACGTTCGCTCGCCGTCAGCACAAGTGACTCGTACTCCTTGAGTTCAGGCGTGTAGAACCTTTCAGCATCACTGAGCGTCTGCTTCCTCACGTAGTCTGCGGGTATCGCATGCTGGTGTGCACGGGATACTTCTATGTAGTACCCGAACACGCGGTTGTATCCCACACGCAACGACTTGACGCCGGTCCGTTTCCGCTCACGCTGCTCGAGATCGGCAAGATACTTTCGCGCATCATTCACCTCGGCTCGCAGAGAATCCAGCTCTTCGGAGAACCCCTCCCTGATGACGCCTCCCTGGTCCAGCGCACCCGGGTTCTCGGCCATCGATGCAACCAGGAGGGACAGAACATCCTCGAGCGGGCGCATACCCGCGAGGAGTTGGCGCGGAGCATCGACGGTTGCGTGACGCAGGAGTGGGATGGCCGCCAGACCGCCACGAAGCGCCGCGAGGTCCCTTGGCGCCGCCCGTCCGGACACTGTGCGGCCGATCAGCCTTTCCAAGTCAGGAATCTGGGCCATGGCGTGTCGCGTCTCCTGACGCCGTAGCACGCTCTCGCAGAACCACTGCACTATGTCCTGCCGTTCGCGCAATGGTTCTATCTCCAGGAGCGGTCGACCGAGCCAATTCCGAAGTTGTCTCCCGCCCATAGCCGTCTTCGTCTCGTCCAGTATCGACAGAAGAGAGAGTTCCGTCGCGCCCCAGCGACCACCCTCGAACAACTCAAGGTTGCGGATGGTCTGACCGTCAAGTGTCATAAACGAGCTGGTGGTATAGGTTGAAAGGTCGGCGATATGCCGCAGCGATTCCTTCTGCGTTTCCCCCAGATAGTGGAGAAGGGCGCCGGCAGCACGCACAGCCCGAGGCAATCCCGCGCAGCCGAACCCTTCGAGTGTAGCGACCTGGAAGTGATCCAGCAGCAGCCTCAGCGCCACGTCCTCTTCAAACCAGTAGTCATCAACCCGCGTGACCGGCCATCGCAACTCACCTGGCCACTCGTCCCCGGTGGCAACAAGCAGTTCGGCAGGACTCAAACGGTCGAGTTCGCACTCCATCTCAGCTACCGTCACTTCGGTGACCACATACTGCCCTGTACTGATGTCCGCGTATGCAACCCCCGCACGGTCGCGATCCACGCACACGCTGACAAGATAGTTGTTCGTCTTCGCACTGAGCATCCCCGGATCGATTACCGTTCCGGGAGTGACCACGCGTACTATGTCGCGCTCCACCAGCCCTTTCCCCGGGGGCGTCAGCTGTTCGCAGACAGCCACCTTGTAGCCACGACTGATCAGCCGACCGAGGTAATTGTCGAGCGCATGGTGGGGAATCCCAGCCATCGGGATCTTGTTTCCTTTACCCATCTCACGGGCAGTGAGGACGATATCCAGCTCGCGTGACGCGATGCGTGCATCTTCGTCGAACACCTCGTAGAAGTCACCGAGACGAAAGAGGACGACCGCATCGGGGTACCGCTCCTTGAGCCGGAGATACTGTCGCCTGAGTGGGGTTATGGACATCGAGGCTATTGTATCGCAGTACACCCCTTTGAAACGAAGGAATGGTGCTGCTATGATGCCGATAAGGAGTGTCGGCGCAAGTTGGAAAAGGACATCTACGTCGAGATTGACTGTGCACAAGGGAATGCGCCTGATCGCTCATGGCTTGAGGCAATCGTGCGAGATGTACTGAGCGCCGAGGACGTCAAGCCGCCCTACGAGGTCAGCATCATGCTGACCAACCAGGAGAGGATCCGGGCACTGAACCAGCAGTACAGGAACATAGATGCCCCCACCGATGTTATCGCATTCTACACCGAAGACCCTTCTCTCCAGGGCCAGCGATTCGTGCTGCCCGGCGATGGAGTGCGTCACCTGGGAGATGTCGTCGTCTCCTTGCCTCAGGCGATAGAACAGGCGCAAGAACAGGGACACAGCGCCTCGAAGGAGCTCACACTTCTGGTCATCCACGGCGTGCTTCACCTCCTGGGTTACGATCACGAGATCAGTGAGGATGCAGCGCAGATGCGTCAGAGAGAAACAACGATTCTCAAAGAGCTGGAGGGACGTCACTACAACTGACTGGAACACCCTGATGGCGCTGGACTCATGTGACTATCTCCGCTGGCAGGCCCGGGCGGGATTGTACGTTGCAGAGTGCTGGTGTGGAGGTGACGAATGGCGAAGTTTGTGATGCTCACAACCCTCACTGACGAGGGAAGAAAGACGCTTAAGGACAACCCGGAACGACTTCGAGAGGTAAACAAAGAGGTCGAATCCATGGGAGCAAAGGTGCTGGCGCAGTACGCGCTGCTTGGCCCGTACGATTTCGTGAATATACTGGAGGCGCCCAGCAACGAGGCCATCTCCCGAATAGCCATATCCCTGGGGGCGCGCGGCACCGTGCAAACCCTGACGTTGGCGGCGATCGAAGTCGACGAGCTAATTCGGAATCTGAAGTAGTACGGCATGCACCCGCCCGGGCCGCAGGCCTTGCCATCTCTTCACATGTCATCGTCGCACAATATGACTCGTCTCGGATGAACCCGCAGCTTTTCCGCGACAATTATGGCCCTTATCTGCTCGACCACCTCATCCAGCTGCCCGGGGTGGTTCGTCACTACATAGTCAAATATGGATAACTGCTCGAATTCGTGGACCGTCTTGCTCAGGCGGACCGCGAGCTCGGCGGAGGACTCGCTCCGGCGACTGCGAAGGCGTCGCTCCAATTCCTCCAGTGACGGCGGACGCACGAAAATGAGCACGGCATCAGGAACAACGCGGCGAATCGTGGATGCGCCCTGAACATCCACCTTGACGACAACATCATTGCCACTATTGAGTGCGTCGCGTACACCGAACAGGGGCACGCCGTAGTAGTTGTGATAGACGTTTGCCCACTCAAGCATCTCTCCGTCCTCCACCATCTGGTGAAACCGCTGTTTGTTGACGAAATGGTAGTGGACGCCCTCTATCTCGCCCGACCGTTGCGGCCTGGTGGTCACCGTCACCACATGCGCTACGGGCATATGCAGCTCTTTCATGCGGTCGATGACGGCATCCTTTCCAGCGCCTGACGAGCCAGATACAACAAGAAGGAGGTTGGGGGGAGGCTCAGAATGGAAGCTGTCCGACTTCATCACAATCACACGGCACCAGGACGAACAGGAGACCGAGCTATGTGGGCAGTCCATTGTATCATGCGAACGTCCGCGCCTTCCCGTGATTTCTCAGCATCGACACCACCAGTGTCAGTATCATGCTGAGGCCAAGGCCAATCAGTGCCAGGTACGGTTTGAGCGGCACATCGATTCCGGGTACAGCTCCAGCCAGACCACACATTCCCCCCACGCACATACCAACGAGTGCTGCGGAGCCATCGAGACGCAACCGCTTCACCAACAGGCCCAGAAACACCGGCCCCACGACACCCGATGTGAAGATGGAGTAGGCAAACATCAGGGACGCGATGACGCCCTGGAGACTGAGTGCAAGTAACAGCGCCAGCAGGCCCAGAACTACCACACACGCCCGCGCAAGCACCACCACGCTCTTCTCCCCCAGAGGAAACGCACGCGAGAGGATGTCATCGGCCAGGATGACCGACTGCCCCAGAAGGGTGCTGTCCGCCGATGACATGAGGGCAGCCACAAGGCCCGCCAGCAACAGGGCGGCAGCATATGGCGGCAATGCGTGCGCCACCAGCCAGGGCAATGCCTGCTCCGGATCGATACCGGGCGCAAGCACCCGAGCCGCAAGCCCCAACACCGTGACAATAACCGCAACGGGAACCACGAGCACGGCAGCGCTCAGCGTCGCAGTACGAGCACTCGCCGTATCCTTCGCAGACAGCAGTCGTGTGTAGATGTCAGGTCCAACCACGTATACGGCTCCCACCAGAACGAGCATCGATCCAAGGTCAGACCAGCCGAAGGCGTTGTTGACAGGGAAGTCGAGACTGCCCGGAGGCAGACTCATCGCCAGTCCGCCCGGTCCATCGACGGATGCGTGTACGAAGGCACCCGCCGCGGCGAGTCCGATGACGATGACGACCGCCTGCAGCACATCGGTGCGGAGTATTGCCCTCTGCCCACCTGCAACCGCGTACACCACGAGGACAACGGTGAACATGACCATCCACGCTGCAGGAGAACCTATGCCGACTGCAAAGAGCACGCGCGAGGCCGCAACAATCTGTCCGCTGACCACGCCCATCCATGCCACCACCACAAGCACGGCGGTTACCACGCGCACTCGCGGGCCATAGAGCCCACCGGCGAGCCCTGGCAGGGTATACACACTGAAGCCACGCACGCGCGATACGAGCACAAGGCCCAGCACTACAAGTCCGATGGCGCCCACCAGGCTCCACCAGGCTGCGGTCATTCCCTGTTCGTACGCGAGCCCCGCCACGCCAATAGTCGCAGAACCACCCACAACCGTCGCAAGCAGTGATCCGGCAATCGTAGAGGTGGTTCCGCGACGACCCGCCACAAAGAAGGCTTCCCTCGATCCGGTTGAGCGGCCGGCAGAAAGACCGACCAGCAGAAAGCAGAGGAGCGAAACGAAAAGCAATAGCGGCATTAGTGCCCCGCATGCACGCAATCGCCGGCCACCACCTCATGCATTCTCCCGTCCATGCCACGTACCAGCAATGCGCCCCAGGAATTAATGCCTACTGCGATACCGGTGAGACTCATGCCCCCGGAAACGACGCAGACCTCCCGTCCAATGGTAACCGTTCGTGCTTTCCACTCTTCGATTATCGAAGAGTCGGCGAGGCACCGTAATCGTGAGAGCACTCCCTCAACAATCGCACGCACAAGACCTGTCCGGTCCACCGGACTCCCGAGGAGTTCCAACAGAGACACCGCCCCGTCCTGGACATCAGCGATGCGCGAGTTTGCATTCAAGCCGATGCCCACATTGACGAACCGAACCGCGTCACACTCGGCCTCCATCTCAGCAAGAATGCCACACACCTTCCGGCCGCCAACGAGCACATCGTTCGGCCACTTGACACGTGCTCTGAGGCCGAACAGTCGTTCGATCGCGTCAGCCACGGCAACCGCTGCCATGAGGTTGATGCGGGGCGCCTGGACAGGGGTTATCGCTGGGCGGGTCACTATTGTCAGGTAGATACCTCCTGCCGGCGAGAGCCACGAACGATCCAGTCGTCCACGCCCGGCAGACTGCTGCTCCGCAATGACCAGCGTGCCCTCCCGGGCTCCTCTTCGCGCCAGCGTCCGGGCAGTGTGCATGGTCGAGTCGGCAACCATCAGGTGATGTACCTTCGGCTCCCATCCAGGAAACTCCAGGGGCAGGAGCAGATCGGGGGATGATTCGAGGAGATAGCCGCGACGAGAGGCACGTATCACATATCCCAGGGATCGAAGCGCCCGGACTTGCTTCCACACCGCCACCCGGGAGATACCAAGCTGAGAGCTGAGCAGCTGGCCGGAGACATAGTCTTTGTGTGCCCGCAGCGCGACAAGTACCTGGTGGCTCATGGTTAACCTGATGAAGCGACAGGTTAACCATACTGTCATATCCTGTCAAGGCCGGTCGAGCATTCTGTAGACAAGAACCATCACGAACGGGTATCCTTTAGCGATTCGACCATGGAAATCGTCTGGTCAGGTCACTCCTGCTTCACGGTCCGCGGCAAGGCAACAACAGTTGTCTTCGACCCGTGTCCCCCCGATCTCGGATGCGCACAACGCTGGGGCAGTCCGCAGGCGGTGCTCATCAGCCACCTTCACCCGGGCCATTCGTACACGGACGGATTTGCCGGCACACCGCGCGTCTTCTGTGGTCCAGGTGAGTACGAAGTTGGCGGCGCATTTATCACCGGCCTCGGCACCTATCATGATGCCGAACAGGGCGAGGTCATGGGCAGGAACACGGTCTTCGTGGTCGAAATGGACGGCCTCACCTTGTGCCACCTCGGGGATATTGGACACGCACTGACCGGTCAGGTGCTGAGAGATATCGGGAAGGTGGACATCCTGTTCGTGCCAGCAGGTGATGTCAGCACGCTCAGCGTCGCAGAGGCACGCTCAGCCACACGCGCGCTCCAGCCGCGCTATGTGCTCCCGATGCACCATCGCACCGAGACCACACGGCCCGAGTTGGAACCGGTCATGACGTTCCTCACCGCTATGGGAGTGGCACAACCGGAGGCAAGGCCAAGGCTCTCCGTCACAACCACCAACCTCCCTCTCGCAATGCAGGTCATTGTGCTTACATGCGACAGCAAGGTCGGCTAACCCGACAACACTCCCTGCGCCGGACCGGACAGACTTTTGACAAGCGGACGGTGCCTGCCTACAATTCCCGTACGTATGAGCCTCGTGTCGCGACTGTACGAACTGCAGGCCACAGAGCTTGAGCTAAGAAACAAACGCCGCCTTCTCCAGGACACAGTCGTCCGCCTTAATCACAACCCGGAATTGTCTGCTGCCGAGGAGGAACTGGCTGCCATCGAGTCCCGACTTGACAACGCGCGCAAGCACCAGCGCCGGCTGGACTGGGAGGTCGAGGACCTGAATGTCCGAATCCGCGGGTTGAACGACAAGCTCTACGGTGGCAGTGTCCGTAACCCCAAGGAACTCGTTAGTCTCGAGCAGGACGTCCAGAGCGTGAGGCGATACCTCGAGGGCAAGGAGGAGAAGCTGCTTGAGGCAATGGACGTTGTGGAGTCGGTAGAGGCGGAAGCCGCGACCATGCGGCATCGAGTCGCCAGTCTGAGAGACTCCTGGGAGCAGGAACGGCCAGGTCTAGAAACCCTGAGAGGCACCGTCGAAGCAGAGGTATCACGACTCACCGAGGCATGCCTCACAGTACGGAACGACCTTGGTGCCGAGGCGGCACAACAGTACGATCAGATAGCAAGAGCAAGAGGTGTTGCCGTGGTGAAAGTAGAGCAGGGGCGCTGCAAGGGCTGCAACCTGACCTTACCGACAGGGCTGTGGCAGCGGGCGCGGGCCGGAGAAACGGTCGAGTGTGGCAGTTGTGGCCGCCTCCTCTACGTAGAGTAGCCTCGCGAGTTGACCTGCACCCGCAATGGTCATAGACTTAGCGTAGGGCTGGTAGACCGGGTGGTCGCCGCGCGCTACGTGCGCGGGGAGGAAAGTCCGGGCTCCACCAGGCAGGGTGCTGGGTAACACCCAGGAAGGGCAACCTTACGGAAAGTGCCACAGAAACATACCGCCCGCGGTGCGGGTAAGGGTGAAATGGTGAGGTCAGAGCTCACCGGCGGCCGGGAGACCGGCTGGACGGGCAAACCCCACCCGGAGCAAGACCAAATAGAGGGGCGAATACCACGTTTCTGCGACGGCATGTCACAGACGCGTGGTGCACGGCGCCTGGCCGATGCCTCCGGGTTGGTTGCTGGACCCTGGTGGCAACACCAGGGCTAGATGGATGACCACCGCTCTCACCAGAGAGCACAGAACCCGGCTTACAGGTCTGCCAGCCCTGCTCCCGTGTGATCAGCGCCGCAGTGCGATGGAGGCGTATCCTACCACGCGAGAGTAATCGCCAATGACATCGCCGCTGGTGGCGTACTTGAGCAACTCGGCTCTCGTGGCGCCCCGCAACCGCGCCGCATGGAGCACGGCCGCCACAGGCCCGTACCCACACATACTGCAGTTGTGAATTCCCAGCCTGCGATACATCTCGTCGCTGTCCAGACTCTCGATGGCCTCGATAACATCCCCATCCTTGTGAATCGCATTCTCCTGCGGTTCGTAGTGCGTGAAGTCGGTACTGGCGATGAGGACTAGATTTCCTTCCAGTCTGGATAGGGCTTCACCGAGCTCCCGCGCAGTGTCGGCGTCCTGCGCGAGTACAGCCACAGGCACAATACGGATCGCAGCGCCATACAGGTGCTGCAGCCACGGCACCTGCACCTCGACGCTGTGTTCATAGATATGCGCCGATTCTCCGGACCGTATCGTGCCACCCACAAGCAGCCCCGCCGCATCTTCGTCCACGCGTGCGTCACCAAGCGGCGTTGCCCATGCCCCCGAGGTCCACACTGAGACCGACGCTCCATAGCCGGTGTGGTTCGGACCCACGATGACCGCAGTATCAACCAGGCCGTCCCGCGCGAGCGCTCCGTACGCGTGAGCTGCCACTGGCCCGGATGCCATGTAGCCCGCGTGAGGGATCACCAGCGCCACTATCTCCCGCGGCCCCGATGGATCCACCTCGGGCACATCTCCAGGGCCAATCCTGTGCCGGTAACTCCACTCGAGCTGTCCCACGACACCGTCAGGCGTTGCAGCGTAGAACGTCCCTGCTACTGCCGGTTTCCTGATTCCCATCATTCCACCTCCTCCACCTCCGGGCCATCGTCCGATCCGGAGGCTTCCCCCGTCTTGTGGTCCACCTCCTCTCCCTTGTGATCTTGCCTCGACTGGTCGCGCAACCAGCGATGGAGTTCGTCAAGCGCAGGAGGGACAACGCTGAAGACCTCGATATCCTGGGGAAACTGCAACCCATGTCCCTCCCTGATGAACAGGATACCAGCCTCGCCGGAGCCCAGTGTGGCATCGATCTGGCTGACTACATGTTCATTATGTCGCTTCAACGCCTGTGTGTAGAGGTCGCCGACCAGTTCTCTTACCTTACTGCTCGCGAACCCCATCAGCATGAATCGTTCCCAGTCGGTCAATTCTGCGGCCAGGTCCCGGTCCTCCATCGCCTCCAGAATTGCGCCATTAGCACACCGTTCTTTCGCCAGATTGTGGCTGAACCGGTGCGTCTTCTCGATCAACGCAAGGCCTGCATCCCCCTTCTCGTAGACAGACTCATGGTAGATATGTGTGGCTGTGCCCGCCTTCGACTCAAGATTCGTAAGCTGCTCGCACACTTGCCGCCAGTAACGGTCGCACCTTTGCTGATATTCCTGCGGAGCACTGTCATGAGTGAACACCAGGAACACAAGGAACAGCTTCCTGCGCGAATGGAAGAGGTCGGCAGCCGGCCGTTCCACACGTCCTAAGGTCTCGCTCACGATTCCTTCTCCTCGTCCTTCTCCTCCTCGTCCTTCTCCTCGTCGTCCTCCTGACCCCACTTCTGCATGAACAGCTTGATACGCTCGGCCAGCCGCGGATCGGATTTCAGCCGCTCTGCGAACACCGGACAGCTCTGCACCATCATGTTCTGTCCCATCGCGGCGACCCCTTCCAGGGCCCTCTCAATCTCAGGGTTCGTCTGATCGCCGAACAGGCCTCCCTGCATCATGGAGCGGAATTGATTCAACTCACTCGAGCCGAGCTGAACAGGCATCACGCAGTTCTTGTACCAGGGGCACTGCCTGCACTGCACAACCGCCCCGGCCTCTTCCATTATGTCTCCCATAGTAATGCACCTTCCTTACGTTCTGGGTATCTTCACGTCGGAGGAAATGACACGAGGCTCAAAGTCCTCCGAACCTGCGGTGGCGCGTCGCGTAGGCGTTCATAGAGCGATCGAGTTCCTCTTCATCGAAATCCGGCCACAGCACTGGACTGAAGTATAGCTCAGCATATGCCGCCTGCCACAGCATGTAGTTGCTGAGTCGCAATTCACCCCCTGGACGCACCAGCAGGTCCGGGTAGGGCATATGAGCGGTATACAGCGCACCTGCTATTGCTGCCTCATCTATCTCTTGCTGCTGCACAGTGGCCAGCACGCTCCTCAGGGCGTCGACTATCTCCGCCCTGCCACCATAGTTGATGGCGAGCCCGAGTGCCAGATTGCCCGAAGCCGGTGGTCCCTCACACACATAATCGATTGCCTCGAGAAGAGACCCGGGAAGTGGTTCTCTCCTTCCCAGGTGCCGAAACGTCACACCTCTCGCCTGAAGCCGGGGGCCGGTGTCTCCAAGCCATTCCGTGAGAAGCTCAAAGATGCCGACCACTTCCTCCTTCGGCCGTTTCCAGTTCTCCGTCGAGAACATGTACATGCTCATGTAGCTCACGTGCCGCTCCACAAGCGCTTCGGCAATCCTCGTGACGTTCGCGAGCCCACTGCGGTGTCCCGCAAGACGCGGCAGGCCCCGCTGAGTCGCCCACCGACCGTTGCCATCCATCACAAACGCCACATGCTGTGGAGCCTTTGTTCGTTCTTGCTGCCTCTTCATGGACCCTGCTCCCGCCGTTCTACCCTGTGTCGCGACAGACCCATCACACCCGCCACAACCGACACGAATCTGAATTATAGGCAATCTATCGTGGCCTGCGCGACCCCCTTCGGTAACATTCTTACGCGAGTTGACGCGCCCTCTTTGCGGCAACGCCCCCGCACACTCCTGCCAGGACTACCAGGTTGACCAGGGAAATGGTACGGTCGATCCTCCTCAGAAAAACCGGCGCCCGGACTACGACGCAGTAGCCGGTCCTGCATCGTAGTCAGTGGAGGTCAATGGCGAGCCGCAGACACGTGAGTGCAGCCTCGGTGCTGTTGGCCGACACACGTGCCCACCATGTGGCGCCGCCCTCTCATACGTATAACAGGGTCAACTGCCCCGAGCGGGATGAGGCATCTCCACTTCCATGCTGGCGTGTACTGTCACTAGCACGTGCCGGGTACAGGTGGTAACATTGCCCGCGGGTGCTGCTCCCCCTCAGTACCGAGCAGGAAATGTGCGGGAAGCGTCCGGTAGGATGCTGTCAGCGCGGCGACTCGATACGCGACGACAACGGGGAGCCATTCTGTTGATCTCGGTTTCTTGCCCTGTGTTGCGTCGCGGTTTCAGCCTGATGCGTTCCATTGTCGCACGAAACCGGGGCGGAGCTGGCAAGAGGCGCAGGACGACTAAGAATTGCGGCAGTCGAGTCAATCGTAGCAAGACAGCCACGCTGACAGGCACAAGAAGGAACGATGAGAGGAGATCAGGCTCGTGATGATACTTGACGAGGGCAACGGATCGCTGGTGGGATGGTACGATCCGGATGAGGCAAGGGACTGGGTCATTCGGAACAAGCCCCGCACATTGGTGGACAAGACGATGTCTGTTTCAGACGCAGTCTCACGATTCGTGCAGGATGAGTCTTTCATTGTCTCCGGGGCATTCGGCCAGATACGGATTTCGATGGCCATCATCTACGAGATAATCAGACAGAGGAAGCGAAGACTCGTCATGGCCGGCAAGACCGCAACTCATGACGCAGACCTTCTCATCACTGCGGGATGTGTGGACAGGGTTGAGTCAGCCTACATCTGTGGGCATGAATTGCGCGGCCTCTCTCCAGGATCGAGACGCATGGTGGAGCGCGGCCACTGCAAGGTGGTTGCCGAGACGAGCAACGCAGGATACCAGTGGCGTTTCCTGGCAGCCATGATGGGCCTGCCGTTCATCCCCAGCCGCAACCTTCTGGGAACAGATACATTCGCACATAGCTCGTGCAAAATGGTCGTAGATCCCTTTTCTGGCAAGCCCATCTGCCTCATTCCTGCCGCCTATCCCGACGTGGCTTTCATTCACGTTCACCGTTGTGACATCTACGGGAACGCACAGATCGACGGGATCATCGTGGAGGACTTCGAGATAGCGAGGTGCGCGCGAAGGCTGATCCTTACCACGGAGGAGATAATCGATAATGAACTGATACGCAGCGATCCAGCCAGGACATGTATTCCCTTTATTCTGGTTGATGCCGTGGTAGAGGTGCCATACGGGTCGCACCCGGCGGAGATGCCCGGACTCTACTACTTCGATGAGGATCACATCGCCGAATGGCTGCGGCTTTCTCAAACTCAGGAGGGTACAGACGAATACCTGAACAAGTACGTGTTTGGAGTTGACTCCTTCGCGGACTATCTACAGCTTTGTGGAGGGAAGGAACGAATGGATTATCTCAGGGACAGGGAGCACCTGTTACAGCCAATGACGGCGCCATGGCGTCGTGACAACCGTGGAGCCAACCCGGGCAAGTCGGAGTAAGTGAAATGAAGATATCAGGAGTTGTCGAGGGCAAGTACACAGCACGGGAGTTCCTGCGTACGCAGGTGCCAGCGTGCTTGTGGATAAGAGTTCCGTCTTCGTCGGAACGGGCCTGCCGATAATCGCCGCCATGCTCGCCCAGAGGACTCACGCACCCGATCTCCTGCTCGTGTTCGAAGCCGGGGGAATGGGCCCACAAATGCCAGAACTGGCCGTCTCGGTAGGGGACTCACGGACATTCTACCGTGCCGTATCTGCTTCCAGCATGCATGACGTGATGTCGCTCTCCCAGCTGGGGTATATTGACTTTGGTTTTCTCGGGGCGGCTCAGATCGACACGTATGGCAACATCAACACTACAGTCATCGGACAGCATTCCGCACCCACTGTCCGGCTGCCGGGGAGTGGAGGTGCAAACGATGTGGGCTCGTTCTCGGGAAAGCTGATTACCATCATCGCACACCAGTCCAGGAGGACGTTCGTCGAGCGACTGGATTTCATCACCACACCGGGCTACCTGGACGGACCGGGTGCGAGAGAACGGGTCGGGCTGTCCGCGAATACCGGACCCTACAGGGTGGTAACGCAACTGGGGACGTATGACTTCGAGCCTGCAACGAAGAGAATCAGGTTGATCTCCCTGCATCCAGGCATTAGTCTCGAGGATGTGACGGAGAACAGTGCCTTCGATATCCCGGTGCTTGATGACCTGGCCGTCACGCCCGAACCCACCGATGAGTCACTTAGGATAATGAGGCAGCAACTGGATCCTGCGGGGATAGTCCTGAGCAAGTAGTGATCATCCAATCGCACGCACTACCTTCGGGCTTCGGGGGGACAGGGGAGCATCCGGTGCGCTCCTATCGGCGTCATGCTCCTCGGACACTGTCAGATCGCCGTGAACTCCATGGGCTCTACACTACAAAGTGTGATGTGGAGAGGGGTGAGTGGGAAGCACCTGCTTCCCTCTGTAGCTTGGGGTAACGAAATCACTCAAAGAAAGGAGGCAGAGCAGGTGCACGATGATTCCATCACTGTGCTGTTGGGATTGCCCGAGTTGCGAGTGAGGAGCGAGGAGGGAGACCGACCGCCGGATCAGGGTGCAGATGCAGTACCGAGCGGGGGAGGTGCAGTGTCCGGGCTGTGGGGAGAGGACAGGGTGGGTGCACAGCAGGAGTGACTACCTTCCGCTGTGCGTATGAGAGCCGACCATATTGGCCACGCAGCAGCGGCTTGCTTCTCAGTCATCATATGCCTGCAGGAATGGCAAGACCCGGAAGTTGACACAGACATCTATTGGACAGTCATACTGCCAAGGCTATATAGTCTCCACTGCGACCTCACGCGGGGCTATAGTTCAGATTTGGTTGTGGCTGTCACCACCCTTCAGCACCGCGCCGCGGACAGACTCATGCGGAATCGGCCCCTGCGCAGATCGAAGTTCTTCTACGGCTACGTCGTAGCGATCGCTTCCTTTGCAGTGATCGCGGTGGCCTCCGGGGCACTTTACAGCTTCAGCGTATTTGTGGAACCGCTGCAGGACCATTTCGGGTGGAGTAGAGCCGTCACTGCCGGTGCTTTCTCAGCATCTATGGTGGGTCAGGGCGTGTTCTCAATTGGGAGCGGGAGACTAACTGACAGGTTTGGGCCTCGATTAGTGGTCAGCGTGGCTGGTCTCTTATTCGGTCTGGGATTTCTCGTGATGTCCCGCGTCGACACTATCTGGCAGTTCTACATCGTATATGGGGTGATGATTGCAGCAGGTTTCAGCGGGGTACCAGCCCCTCTCATGTCGACCATCGCCCGATGGTTTCACATGAGACGCGGACTCATGACGGGGATCGTCATGGCTGGCTCGGGAGTGGGCACTATGTTGATGCCGCCCCTAGCAAACTGGCTTATCTACCATACGGATTGGCGCACCTCATACATGGCTCTCGGCCTTATCCTGACAGCCGTCATCGTTCTCTCGGCCCAGTTTCTGCGGCGCGATCCATCTGAGAAGCGGTTCCGGGTCTTTGGATCTGACGAGCCAACTGACGAACGGGCTGCACAGACTTCCATGCGTGCCGGGCTTCAGTTCTCCGTCGTGATGCGCACGAAGCAGTTCTGGTTGCTGTGTATCGCATTCGCAGGCTTCGGGTACGCTTTCCAATCGGTCATGGTGCACGTGGTCATCCACGCAAGAGGGCTGGGGTTCTCTCCGGCAAGCGCCGCCGCCATCATGAGTGTTGTCGGTGGCTTTGGTATTGTTGGCAGAATTGGTGTCGGTGGTCTTGCCGACAGGCTGGGATCGAGATGGCTGCTGACCATAGCGTTGGCCGCGCTTTCGCTCAGCCTTTTCTGGCTGGTAATCGCCGACCAGGCCTGGGCAATCTACACACTGGCAGCTGTATTCGGCTTCGCGTATGGTGGAGTTGTACCTCTGGAGTCCTATCGGGCGGCTGAGTTGTTCGGGCTCCGTGCCCACGGGGCGATTCTGGGCGCCATCGTTTTCAGTGTCCTGATAGGAAGTGCAGCCGGTCCAGCTCTCGCTGGCTACGGCTTCGACTTGCTGGGCAGCTACACGATGCCTTTTGCACTCTGTGGTGTTATCGCTGCATTGGCTGCGTTGCTCACCTTCTTCGTGAAACCGCTGCCATCAGAGTCCCCACAACAGGTTGTCATTCACAAGGATCTTTGACCCACCCGGGGCAGGGAGACTGTACTGGTCGTCAGGTCATGGCATCAATGCCTCTCTTAGTGTGATGGCAATCGTTCACAATGCCTCGTGCTGTCGACGGTTATCTGGTAGCTGGCGCGGGGCCAGCCAATTCATTGCGCTGTCTCCCAGGATGACGGTGTGATACAGGACGAGCCATATACCCACGGCCCCGTTGCTGGTGATGACGAAGCTCGAGCTGCGGTGGCGGGCGGTGACAAGTTCGCACATGTCCTCCGACTGATGGGCGGTCATGCGCTCGAGAGCGAGGTTGTCCGGGATGAGCAGGTCCGTGCTCAGGAAGAAAACGGCACCCCTCTTCTGCGCACATCGGGTTTGAGAGCACACAAACGTCCGATTACTCTGCCCGGGAGCATGTGTCCTGCGGCACACAGGTTTGCTCTTGCACAAGTTCGATACTGACGTGGTACGCTACCTCAGGCCTGTGGCAGGCAGCCGCATATGAACAGTGCGGCATGTCGGTCTTTGTGTATCCGACTGTACAGAATATCTATGATCAGAGGAGGTAACGTAATTGGGTAACAGGATGGACGCTTACCGCAGTCAGCTCAAACTCTCCGAGGAGAAACTCGGTGCAGTGACTCAGTGCTTCCTGGGTTTGGGCGACAAGTTGTTTGGTGGTTTGTATGACATCATCGAGAAGTATGGCGGAGTCGAGGAGATCAACCGCAAAGCGAAGGATGCCGGTCGGGTCGAAAATCTGCTCCAGAAGCTCGAAAGCAAGGGCTCATCATATGTTGCAGATCTGCAGTGGCTCATCGAGCAGCGTGACAAGGGCGCGTTCATCTCGATGGCGGACTATCGCCGCACGGTTCTGGGCGACAGAGTCGACTCCGTGATCTTCGATGAGTCATCGCCCGTCACGCTGGAAATCAGTTCACTGCACTTCTTCCCATGGCTTATCGCCGAGGCGAAGCAGGCTGTAGCAAACCGGGAGCTCATGCCGTCTCGGTTCATCCGCGTACGCTATATGAAGGAACAGGAGGAGGACAACGACCTTGCGGCCACCACTGCAGCGATGCAAATAGTTGGCGCGACCTGGTGCGAGACTCTCGACACGAAAGGCGTTGATGGGTCGAACGTTCACCTTGGTGGGGCGGATACCATCACGGGCTACTTCGGGGGAATCGGCCAACCCAACGACTATCCTCTGAAGTGGATCGACGAATACCTTTATTACCACACAACCTATGGCACGAGAGAGGTGCTGAACTTCAACTTCGGCACGATCCTGCTTGCAATGGTGTTGCACAAGCTGGGAGTGGACATCAGGTGCAAGATCTCAGTATTCGCAGGTCATGACAACCCGTACTTCCTCCTGTGGACCCTGAGCATGGCAAAGCTATTCAGTCGCGACGATGGCAGCACGGCTTTGTCCGGTTTGAACTTCTCCAATTCGGTTAACAATGCGACTATTGAGTTGAGCGCGGACATCCGGAAGTCTCTCGGTTTCGAGGACCACATTCGCTTTGAGCACCACATCTTTGAGCCGTACCTTGGCATTGTGCGCCAGCCCTATGATCGTCGCGCTGAACTGCTCGACCTCGTAACCAGGGTCGGAAATGTCAGCGCCAAGCATGAAGGCGGCGAGCCTGAGGTCGATGGAAACAGGGAGCACCAGTCAAACATATTGGAATACTTCCTGAAAAAGGACGAGGTGTACTCGAACAACCTGTGGGATGCACTCCAGACCGGGTATCTGGACAAGCACACCGCCCTCAACAACACAGCCAGGGCACTTACTGAGAAAGGTATTAGCGTGGTTGCGGCGACCAACCTGCACCTATAGCACCAGAATGACGTAGCGCAGCACACGCTCTGCAACGAGGTTTCAGGGGCGGACACCCGCGGTGGGTGTCCGCCCTTCTTGTGCTTCGGGCGAGCTGTTCTGAGTGATAGCGCAGGAGGAACCTATCCGCACGAGTGGCGCGATACTCGAGAGGCCACCCACCCCGGCAGTCTACAATGAGGCAGGCCCCAAGATTCGAACAGCGAGATGACATGGAATTACGCTCCTTTCTTACAAACCGAACTGGAACGTCATCCCCTCTGATGCCGTTACTTGCATATGAACGGCCTCGCGAGTGCTGGAAGCACAGGAGCAGTGATTATTGATCGGTATATAGAGACTGGCCATCTCCAGGTCACGGTCACTACACCCGGGTGATACCCTTAGCTGCCGGACACCACGCCGAGAGTCCAATTGGCACCGGCATCAACGACGAGGCAAGAGGTGATTGAGAACAATGGACACCGGGTCTTACATGCAGAACCTGCTGGTATCTAACCCGCTGAGAGAACCAACCCTTCGTGAAATGGTCAGGGCATTGCACCTGCCTGAAGGGAGCCGGGGACTGGATGCGGGGTGCGGAATCGGCCTTCAATGTCTCTTGCTGGCCGAGAACATCGGCCTTTCCGGGCATGTCACCGGTCTTGACGTGTCTGCGAATATGCTGCAGCGTGGACGGGAGATTGCGAGAGACGCGGGATTGTCAGAACAGGTCTCTTTTCAGAAAGGGGATGTAGCCAACCTTCCCTTTGACAATGACTCATTCGACTGGGCATGGAGCGTCGACTGTGTGGGGTACGATCCCAGGGAACCCCTGCCTTTGTTGAACGAACTGGCACGGGTAGTCAAGCCCGGGGGCATTGTGACCATCGCTGCCTGGTCGTCCGAGAGGCTGCTTCCCGGGCATCCCAGGTTGGAAGCCCGGCTGGGGGCTACGTCAGATGGTATCGCGCCTTTCACGCAAGAGAAGCGGCCGGAGGATCACTTCCTGCGTGCGTTGGGCTGGTTCAAGGAACTCGGTTTGAGCGAACCCACGGCAATGGTCTTCGCCGATAGCGTCTGTGCCCCCCTGTCCGGTGAAATACGGGCGGCCCTTGTGGCTCTCCTTGGCATGCGTTGGTCGAACGTGGCAACTGAGCTGTCGCCCGACGATTTTGAGGAATACCAACGCCTGTGCCTGCCAGAATCTCCGGATTTCATTCTGAATCTGTCGAACTACTACGCGTTCTTCACTTACTCGATGTTTGCCGGCAGAGTAGTGTGCCAGGGCTCACCGGCACTGTTTCGCGAGTGACGTTCCCATCTCATTGATGCCAGCGCCAAGTAGAGTCCAGTATTGCCTCTGCGTACTCCTGCGGGATCAAACCGCCAAGCGTGGTGTGCGGCCTGACTGACCTTTTCCCCAAGACCACTGCCAGCATGAACCCCGGGAACTACGGGGGCACGACCGCTAAGCGGCGGCGTTGGCGAGTTCGCCGGCCTTAGCCCGGGATTGCGGGTTCATGGCAGCAGCGTCCGGTGCTCCGTGAGGTTTCACCACGCCGTGATCACAGGTATACTCGCAGAATCAATGATCAAGGAGGCCGGACAATGAATGCATTCTTCCACCCTTCTCAAAACCTGCACATTCCGAAAACCTATTTCACCCGCGGCCAGATGCGTCAGCCCCAGGAAGTGCCGGACCGTACCGGACAAATGCTGGAAGGCCTGAAAGCGATGGATGTGCCGGTACTGCAACCCTCCGACCAGGGCGCCGGTCCGATTGTCCGGATCCATGATCTCGGCTACCTGCGCTTCCTTGAATCCGCCCACCGGCGCTGGATGGAAATGGAGGACTGGGGCGATGAGGTGATGTCCAACATCTTTGTCCGCTCCCCCAACGCCATGCGCGGTATCCTCGCCGAGGCTGCCCGCTACCTGGCCGATGGCAGCTGCCCGATTGGTGCCAACACCTGGGAGGCCGCCTACTGGTCGGCCCAGACCGCCCTGGGGGCCGCCGATGCTCTGATGACCGGTGAGCGTACCGTCTACGCGGTGTGCCGTCCACCCGGCCACCACGCCCGCCGCGATGCCGCCGGCGGCTTCTGTTACCTGAACAACGCCGCCATTGCCGCCCAGCATATGACAGCGCGGTTCCCGCGGATCGCAATCCTGGATACCGACATTCACCACGGCCAGGGTATCCAGGAAATCTTCTACAACCGCAGTGATGTGCTCTACATCTCCATCCACGGCGATCCCACCAACTTCTACCCGGCGATCAGCGGATTCGAGGATGAAAAGGGCGAAGGGGAAGGCTATGGCTACAACATCAACATGCCAATGCCGCACAGCTCGACCGAGGACCACTTCTTTCATAAGCTGGAGGAAGCGATGGCGGCGATCCGGCTGTTCCAGCCCGACGCCCTGGTGCTGACGCTGGGGTTCGACATATATCACAACGACCCGCAGGCCAAGGTTGCGGTGACCACGGAAGGCTTCTGCCGTCTGGGCCACCGCATCAGCCGTGCCGACCTGCCCATGCTGGTCGTGCAGGAAGGCGGCTACGACCTCGAGGCGCTGAGCATCAATGTGCAACAGTTCTTCAAGGGCCTGAATGTCTGAGCCGGTACAAACCGGCCTAGAAGAGGCCCGCTCAGGCGGAAGTGTATGACTGTGCCCCGCCATTGATGCCGGTGCCCATTGGAGTCCTGTCGTGATCTCTGCAATCTCATGTCGCTCAGGGACGCGCGGGGTCTGCGCCTGGACACTCGAGCCCACAATACATGACCGGACGTTTGTGACGAGGTTCATCACCAAGGCGGAGTCGTACGACCAGCTCAGTATTGGCATTTCGCGAAAGGGGCTTCCGTACCTGGTGTGGACTCACGTGGTCGACTACGTCCGAAGCTCCTTTGCAGCAGGCAGCCAGGATGCTGGATCTAATCATCTTCAACCTCAGGGCGGCAGACGACGGAGAGCTCATCAGGTGGGGCAACACGCTCAAGGGCTGGAACGAGCCCATCCTGGGCCACTTCATCAGCCGTACCACCAATGCCTCTACCGAGGGCTGCCACATCAGGATCAAGGTGCTCAGGAGGACTTCATATGGACTCAGAAACGTGGAGGTGTACCGGAGGAGAAGATGCTCCTGGCCTTTACCCCGTCTCCTGCCTCTTTCCACACACTTTGACAGAGAGCCGCTTCGGCGCTCGAGTCTTGGTGTCCAGCATAATGTCCACCCTCGTCATCAGCGATAACGTTCACCTGTCCGCGACTGCCAGGGGAGTCGCCAGGTCGGCGTTCCTAACCCGGCAACACTCAGCCACGTGCGCCCTCAAGCACTGAAGTCGCCTCAGGCAGTGCACTTGCCACTCGCCGCTCCCGCGGGACGCGCGTACCCGCGACCCGAAACTCGCAACTCCGGCCTCCGGCCGGCTAACCCGGAACTCATCACTCCCGCGTACGCGGGCGTACTCGCAACCCGCGCCTTGCGTGCATGATGCCCCCGGAATTCTCGCTGGTAGGGGCACGATGCCTCGTGCCCGTCGGCGGTGCGGGGAGGGGTACATGAAGGGGCGGGATACATCCCGCCCGCCCATTGGTTCGTGTGGTGATCGGCGCTGAGAACGCCACCACCCGCGTCTCGTGACGAACGACGTCAGATCAGGTGAACTACGTCCGTGACTGTCTGCGAATTAGGTATGGTGTCCCCGAATTACGCGGACATCTTCGCTGGCCGCCCAGGCCGACAATCTCGCGAGAACCGGGATAACACAGCTTGTAGTGCGTGCAGGCAGCTAGTCCGTCATGGTCTTTACAAGTATCTTCTCGCCATTCCGAAACGTTACCAGCACTTCCTTGTGCACCACCCGTCCGTAGTGGTCTGTCGGCGACATGGGATACGTGCCCATGAAGAGGCTCAGGTTGGTTGTAGTCTCAAATGCATCGCGTATCTGGCTGCGCGCCTTCAGGACGTCGCCGAGATCCGGATTCGCTCGCTCGACGCCATCGGCAATGAACATCATGAGTTGGGCACCGACAGCATCCCACATTGCCGGTGAACGACCGTAGCGGGAGATGAACGATTCAGTGAATAGCCTGCACATCTCTCTGTCCGGGTCACTGTCAGGCAGTTGTGGCCACATAGTGAGCTTCGAATCCATAGAAAGAAGCGACGGCTCCATCTCATAATACTCAGTGAAGGACTCGTAGTAGGCAGGAGAGCTCTGAGCTGGCGTGGTTACAATGGGTATCATGATGCCCATCTCACGAGCCTGCTTGACTGCAAGTGCACCGGCAGGGCCGCTGCCCCAAATAAGGAAGGACTCGGCGCCGGATGCCCTGATGCTGGCAAGCTGCGGCGTCATGTCAGTTGCGCCCGGGTCGAAGTGCTGGTACGTAATCATCTGGATGCCTTCGGCAGGAGCAACGAGCCTCAAGAAATGCTCTCCGCCCTCGCCGTAGCCACTGTTCTCGATCAAGCCTGCGCACGTATTCAGGCCAAGATCGTCTCGAAGGTAGCCGAAAAGCAGAGGAATGTAGTCTTTCTCGCTGGCAATGGGTTTGAATGCCCAGACGCCTAGCTGGTCGTCAACCAGTCCTGTGCCGGACATGATGAGTCCTGGTATCTCGTTGTCGTTGACGACGCTAATCATGCTATGAGAAAGCCCGGTGGCCGACATACAGGCCACTGCCACCACCTTATCGACCTCAATCGCCCTCTGTGCGGCGAGTGCGGTCTCCGTGGAGGAGCCCTTGTCGTCGTAAAATAGGAGCTCCAACTGCTTGCCATGAATGCCACCTGACTCGTTTATCTCGTCTGCGATCAGCCGGGCGCCATCGATGGCCGGCAGGCCGAGAATGCTGTATGGCCCTGTCTGTGAGGCAATAACACCAATCCTGTACGTATTCGCCGATTCTCCTTGCAGACAACCGAACGAGGGGACAGCAAGAAGTGCCATGACCGGCATGAGCAGTGCGATGCGTTTCACTGAATCCATGTGACTCCTTTCATTCGAGATTTGGTTGTATAGGCACTGAGCCGCCACCAATTTCAGAAGTGCGGGTCCTTGCGGCGATCAGATGCGTTCGAGGTCGCCAGTTGACGTGTGACACGCAAACGCGATGAACCCCTCACCACTCTGGACAACTGACGCCGCGCAGGTATGTGCGATTTCGATACGCTCGCACTTCAGTTCATTCCTGAGCAACTGTTCTAAGCTTTCCGCTTCCTGTGCGGCATTTGCATGCACGATGGCGCCGCACAGCGCTGCACCATTCATTCGTTCCGATACCAATCGGATTATCCTCTCGAACAGCTGTTTCTTAGTCTTCGCGCGGCAGATGGGTTGCACGGTTCCGTCCGTGGATTGGTCAACCTCGAGCAATACTTTGAGTCCCGGACCACCTGCGCTCTCGGCCGCGGCCCATGGCTTTGCCTTGAACGTCCTCCCTCCCTTGTCCCGATAAAATAGCGTTTCGAAGCAATAGAAATGGGCGAGACTGTCCCGCGTTTCGTAGGCTCGTCGAACAACCTCATCGAAACCGGCGCCTTTCAGAGCGAGTCCGGCTGTTTCTATCGCCATCGCCAGTTCTCCGGCCTCCGCTGTTCGGGAGTCGATCACCTCTATCTGCATATGTGGGTACTTTTCCATGGCGACTGCACGGGCCTGGAGCCCGGATTCGTAACTCTTGCTGAAGGCGGACGTCAGGTGGATCGAAATCGCGGAGTCGGCTCGTTCCGCAGCCCAGTCAAAGGCGCGAACTGCCTCGCCGATGGAGGGCGCCGCTGTTGTTGGCAGGTTCCGGCGTTGTCTCAGCCGGCCGAACAGCCACTGCAGGTCGACCTCCGCGTCAATGTGGTCACGACCATCTACGATGACATGGAATGGCAAAACGCCGATGTCGTATGCAGCCGCCACCGCAGTTGGCACTGCCCCTGTCCCGTCCACAATAACGGCGACTTTTCGCTTCATCTTCGCCTCCTGAGGTGGGGATTCCTGCTCGGGATACCTCGGCTACCGATATATCGTGAACCGTGGTACCGGTATTTGTCAAGGCCAATGTTACTGCGCGAGTACTATCCGCACTACTGGCCGACGAGGACGCCGGAAGATGCATCCGCCATCGGCTGCGACGTGACAGCCCTTTCCATGAGCAACAGGCCAGACTGTTCCTCGAAGAACCGGACAGAATGGAGTGGATTCTGGGTGTTCACCGACCTGGTACGGTGCTCGTGTCGGGGAAAGGCCTGCGTGGGACAGTTCGACATGAAGACTGCCGTCAGAAGAGCCCGGTACGCTACGTCATAGACAAGGTACTTTCTGACAGGAAGCTGTCCTATGAGGGAGAAACGAGAGGGAATTGGTATCCTGTGTGGTGTCGATGGAGTGTTGAGAATGGCGCACGGCACCCGCAGGGCGGGATGCATCGTGCTGGCATCAATGCTATCGCACCCCTCGCGTGTGGGCAGTGTGCCGAGCGCCTGATGGAGAACCGAAATGGCAAGGACCTCAGCATCACCGGTCTCGGCTCGAAGTTCAACTGGCCGATCTAAGTCGCTGTGGATGTGTCGCAGGCCACAAAGCAGGCGGTGAGGCGGCACATTGCGATTGAGTTCATCCGCACGGTGATCACGGTCAACGCGGTATCCGCATCGATAGTGGACACGGAGACGCTCAAGTTCCATATACCTGAAGGGCCACGTCAAGGACGTCAGGCAGGCAACACCTGTCGGACGAACAGATGCGCCGACACATATGGCCAACGCCGTCGTCTTCCTGTGTGGCGAGGCGTCCTGTATGATTCAAGGTGAGACGATCATAGTGTCAATGACGAAACCGCACTGGCTCCGTGTTCGTCCGTGCTGGCGAAGGAGAAGACTGATGAGTGAACCACGAGTGGTTGTCACCGGTGTTGGCACAGTCAACCCGATTGGCAACATCGCAGCCGAGTTCTGGAAGAACGCGGTAGCCGGGAAATCCGGCATCGGTCCGATCACCCGGTTCGATGCCACCGACTTCTACGTGAAATGCGCGGGCGAGATCAAGGACTTCGATCCGTACGCGCATATGCACCCGAAGATCGTCGACCGTAGTCCGAGGGCGGTGCACTACGGCCTCACGGCAGCCCAGGAGGCGATGGCACAGGCCGGCATCGATATGAGCCGGGAGACACCGGAAAGAGTAGGGGTCGAGGTTGCATACATGGCGGACAGCGGCTACAACCTGCGGCAGGCCGAGATAGTGGAGCGACGCGGCTCCCGTCGCATCGATCCGCTGTTTGCGGCACGAACTGGTCCCAGCGCGCCCGCGATGCAGATAGGCATGGTTTTCCAGGCGCGGGGGCCCAACAGCAGTGCCCACAGCCTGTGCGCCTCGGGGACGGACGCCATCGGCACCGCGATGAAGTTCATCAAGCTTGGCTACGCTGATGTCATGATCGCCGGAGGCACGGACTCCTGCCTGTCATCTATGCATATGGCGGGGCTGGATATTCTTGGAACCGTCAGCCGTGAGCCCGACCCCACAATTGCGTGCCGTCCGTTCGATGCCGGGCGAAGCGGATTCGTGTTCGGCGAGGGAGCCGGTATCGTCGTGCTGGAGTCTCTGGAGCACGCCAGGGCTCGCGGCGCGGAGATACTGGCTGAACTGGCCGGTGCGGGCTGGTCGTTTAATGCCTTCGATCAGACCGCTCAGGCCGCTGAGCCTGCGGCGTACGCGATGAAGTACGCGATGGCACGGGCTGGAGTTAACCCAACTGAGGCGACGTATGTCAACGCTCACGGCACGGGCACGCGGCTGAACGACCCGATGGAGACACTGGCGTTGAAGCTGGCCTTCGGCGACCACGCGTACGACCTTCCAGTGAGCTCAACGAAGTCGATGATCGGGCACGCTATCAGCGCCTCTGGAGCCATTGAGTCCATCGCGTGCATCATGTCGCTCATGACTGGTGTGCTTCACCCGACCATTAACTACCGGACCCCGGATCCTGAGTGCGATCTTGACTATATACCGAACACCGCGCGGGACACGAACGTGGATGTCTGCCTCAGTGCCAGCTTCGGTCTAGGCGGGCAGAACTGCTGCCTCGTGTTTCGAAAATTCAGAGGGTAAGGTAGACGAACTGCCCGGCTAAGGATGCACAGTCTCGGGCTATGGAACCTATGAACGGGAAGCCCGGCTCACCCTTGTGACGGGCACGTCACGAAGAAGGGGGCGAGCGAGTGTCCTGAAACCCGGCAGCATGGGAGCCCGGGTTACTGTCAACTATCTGGCGGTCGCCCCGCAGAACGAGGCGCCTGTGCGGGAACTGCCGGACAGGCTGGGGGATATGCACTTCGATGCGTGCCTGACCGAGGCAGATGTTCATGACGGCGAAGCCGTCAGGTGGGGATAGCCATCATTCGTAACCCTTGTGTGCCCGCCCTCCACCGGCTGACAGAATCACACTCGTCAGGGGTGATGATTGAGGATACATACACTCTGGAATTCGGACGGGCGACTGTAAGACTCTGCTTCCTGAATACGCACGTATATTCAAAGCATAGCCCGTCTGACCATAGCAGACGGCCTACATGGGACATGTCGCTCGTCATCTCGGATGGTAGTACAGTATTAGCAGCTTCTTATCACAGTAATTCGTTCGGCACTGAAATGATAGAAACGTTCGCAACTCTTCATCCGGTTCAACAGGCTCCGGTCGCAACCTGTTTCACATGGGGCATGACCACACGGGGAGCCGCGGCAGTGTTTCTGGCGAAGGAGGTGCGCCGGGATTTGCTCAACACGATCCTCGGATTCTCCATTCTGATGACGCTGGACGTTGCACCGGGCTCGAGGCCTAGATGACCGGCCCGCAAAGATTCACTCGGGCGGAGCTCGCATTGTTTGATGGCCGTGACGGCGTCTCCTATGTGGCCTGTGAGGGCAAGGTCTACGATGTGTCGAAGAGCTTCACCTGGAAGAAAGGCCGTCATTGGGTGAGGCACAAGGCAGGACAGGACCTGACGGCAGCGTTGAACGACGCACCGCACAGTGCAGAGTTGTTGCAGCGCTTTCCAATTGTGGGGGAACTGGTCGACTGAGTGTGATGCCACAATCCCACGAGCGGTGGCCAATCCGCCCCTGGGATGGGCGAACGCACCGGTGATACCGCTGCCACATGGTGCACCCTCACTGCGGTCGACCCCAATTCGTCGGATAACGCTACGAATGCTCAGCACTGGCATCTCACACAACGCCATACCATGTGCTACTGTTTCTGGCCTGCAAGTAGATAATGACGTCAGGCTGCACCTCTTGTGCCTCGGTCTTCGCCGTATCAACCGCCCGTCTTTCTGCGAAGGTTGCGACGTTCATCAGCACGATCGGTACGACAATGTCGAGAGCAACCATCACCACCATCAACTCAATACGGATGAGACTATCATCGCGCCGCCGACCACTCGTACCAAGACGCACCAGGCAGGCCCCAGGACAGAGACCGTTAGTGACAATCACTGTGATGACTCCTGGTTCCGTCTGCCCTCCACACTGCGTACCCAGGGCTCAACTGTGTCAGAAGGCACCTAACGTTCAGCGACTATGCCACGTAGCGTAATCAGAAGCATAGTTCAAGAACCGGGGAGAAGTGGGATCGAAGGATGTCGACGTCGATAGGTGAAGTATGGTGGAGCACCAACAGAAAACCGATTTGACCGGCCGCCAGGAACATGGATACACTCCTTATAGAGAATCATTATCGTAATTTCCGAAATGCAATGACAATCAAAGCAATACATACTCAGGTAAGGTTCGACCAGCTTGTCAGCAAGCTCAAGCGACTCGGTTACCGTTTGACTCCCCAGAGAATGGCACTTCTCAGGAGCCTTGCGGTGGAGAATGACCATCCCAGTGCGTCCCAGTTGTACGATCAACTCAGAAGTCAGTTCTCCACGACCAGTATCGCGACGGTGTACAAGACGCTGAACCTGCTGAAGGACTTGGATGAGGTGTTGGAACTCGGTTTCAGCGATGACGACAATCGGTACGATGGCAATCGGCCCTATCCGCACCCACATCTTGTGTGCATTCGATGCCGGAGGATTACGGACCCTGTTATCGACGGCGCTGACACTCTGCTCCATAAGGTGGCCGATGTATCCGGCTATGAGGTAATTGGCCATCGTCTCGACTTCTTTGGGCTTTGTCCCGTGTGCAAGGAGCACGAACTTGGAATACCAGAGCGGAAGTGACCTATCCCACCGAGTGAACGATGAGCAGGCCTGCAACAAAGAATGACGCAGTGCCAATCAACGGCTAGGAGGTGAACTGGGGGAGTATAGCAACTGTGGAACCTGCGAATTCAGTCCTGGTGATTAGGAAACACAAGATAGGAGAAGCAATCAAATGGCAAAGGTTACAAGGGAAATGGTGGAGAACACTGGAATCAATGTGGATGAGTTGCTTGAGCTGCTCGTGGCGAACGCAGCCGCCGAGCTAACGACTTTCTACTACTACACAATTCTTCGTGCGAACCTCATAGGACTGGAAGGCGAGGGAATCAAGGAAATCGCCGAGACTGCCCGCATCGAGGACCGCAACCACTTCGAGGCACTGGTGCCCCGAATCTATGAGCTGGGTGGCAGGCTGCCAGACAGTATGACTGAGTTTCACGACCTATCCGCCTGCCCGCCAGCCAACCTGCCCGAGAAGCCGAATGACGCGATGTCGCTGCTCAAGGTGCTCGTAGAAGCCGAGCGCTGTGCAGTTCGTGGCTATACGTACATCTGCAACATGACCGCCGGCAAAGATCATCGCACCTATGCGCTTTCACAGGCAATCCTGAACGAGGAGATCGAGCACGAGTCCTGGTTCTCCGAGTTCCTTGGCGAGGGACCCTCCGGTCACTTCATGAGACGTGGAGACACTTCTCCGTTCGTACGACCCTTCCTGCAGTAGTGCCAGCACTGCTGCCAGTGAGGCCCTGTCCGACGGACAGGGCCTCACTCCGTCTGGGACCGGGGCGCGTTCTTCGGATCGAATCGGTCAATATCTCCGAGCGCCCTGGCAGCACCGGAAATCCACGACCTGTTCCGTTGATGCTCTCCACGCACCCGGTAATGACAAGACCCGACTTTGACAGCCGCCGAGGCCGTCCAGCTTTGGGGACGGCCCCGCTCAGCTTTGAGGCAGGAGAATCTGTAGTGTAAAACATCGTGCGTGTATGGTATTGACAGGAGACTGGAAA
>PWUU01000048.1 GCA_003562475.1 Dehalococcoidia bacterium
CATCTCCAGGACGATGGTGACCTTCTCCTCGTTGGACCACTTCCTTCGGTTCATGCCACTTCCTTTCCCGTGGCCACACTATAACTTATTCATCCCTCCAGTCTAAACGGGGTGCATCTCACGATCATCGACGAGTTGAAGCCGACCGCCCAGGACATCGTTGTCGAAGGCAAGAGGACTCTCGATGCATTCCATTCGAGCAACATCGATTTCATCTTGAGGTTGAACTGCATCAGAAACGTGGCTTTCTGCGGCTTCCTCACCAACGTCTGCGTAGAGGGGACTGCCAGGTCCGCATACGACAAGGGCTATAAGGTCTTCCTTCTGAAGGACTGCTGCGCCGCGCTATCGGCCGAGGAGCAGACGTACGTTGAGGAGCGCTTCTTCCCCTACATGGGCGAGGTCTTGTCGCACAAGGAGTTCCTGGAGCGACTGGAGTAGTATCCCTCGGGTGTCGTGGGGACGGCACGTACGGTTGATACGCCTCCCATGCAGGAAACTGCGCATGGGAGGCGTAGTCCATGTCTGTTGTGGTCACTGGTGTTCACAGCAGATCTCACGTGGTCGTTGCGCCGAGGACGTGGCCTGTTGCACAGCTGAGGGATGTCGGGACCACAGGAACAGGAACGGTGACATCATGAACAAGTGGTACGGCATGAGGGGCTTCAGTATCTCCGATATCCGCTAAGACTCTCTAGCCCATTTCCTCGGCTGGTCTGGGCTGCAACCTAACAAACTAAACACTTTCCGCCCCACTATTAGCTGCTGCCACCTTGTTGCTTGCTGTCAATAAATAACGGCTGCAAAAGCACTTAGTTTGTTTAGCTCCTGGCAGGAATGGTCGTTGACGACTAATGGGGGATTGGTTAGACTGGATACAGGAAAGCTTAGTCGGCGGTGGCCTGTAACAGAAGGTAAAGGCCCCGTCTTCAGTGGATGAGGTTCAGTGAGCTGGTTTCGAAGACACCTGAATTGGACATGGATATTGGCCTTTCTTATCTGGCTACCTTTGAATGCCGCGCATGGTCTTGCAGTTCCGCTAATCGGTGCCGTCTTCGTTCTGTTTGTCGCAGGGTGGGTTATCAGACAGAAAGGCCGAAGCCTATGGTGGCTGCTTCTCACGCCGCTGTTTTCGCCGGTGTGGCTGGGCAATATCAAGAGAGGATTGACGCCACAACAAGTAGTAACCCCGCTGGATACTCCAGGATACTTCTACGAATACGGAAACCCTGCGAGAAGAGCGAGAGCAGGTGAGAAGCTTCCTACCCAAGATCCTGACGATTAGAAGCATCAGGAACAATAGGGTAAACCTGCACTTGAGTTGTTTGCAGTTGATTAAAAGCGGGCTCTATACGGCAATAGGGGATGACGATATGTCTTCTGGCAAAGGGATGCTGGATGGAGGCGGTGTTCCGGTTTCGGGACGTGGAGTTGCAGGCAGCTTTGTCAGGTACCGTAACTTCGTTGGCTTGCGTCGTCTTCTTGAAGAAGGAATATGCTCAAGAGATGACGTCTTAGAGGCTCTGCGTGCTGGTATTGAGCGCGAGCAGGCTGACCCAGATAGCTCCCACAACATGGAGGCTGATGTCTTCACCCAACAGCATATGGACCTACGGAGCTGGGCAAATGAGTATGTGTGCAAACAACTGCTGGGCATGTCTTATAGGGAGGTTGCCGGAAGAGCATATGACGGACAAACGAGGTCATGGTTCGAACGTGAGTGATACCCTTATCGGGGTATGCCTTGATCGTTGACGACTAGTGGGGGGTTGGCGAGAATGGAGACAGAGAGCGACTTCAGTAAGTAGCAAATTCACTGACCACCATGAGTCGCTGGGGGCTCTATAACTCGTACAAGCATCAAAGACTTGGGAAGGCCAGCCGCCATGAAGTCTCGTCTCGGAGTCGTCTTGTGTATAGTGCCTGAGTTCGACAGTTCGCCGGGATTGGACACAAGAACAGCTTCAAGATTAGGGGGTTGCGGAGAAGGCGTGTTTCTATGAAGTCGGTTGAGTGACGGGCGTGGTTTCAATGAGGTGGAAGAAGGAAGGCTCAGAAACACCTAACTCTGACAGGTTCTTAGGGGAAAGTACGATCGAGGGGGACTACACTCGGCGTTAGATTGCCTGTCAACTTCGAGACGCTGGATCCGGGGTCAGCTGGAACCAGAGAGACTGCATAATGCTCCCAACCCTGTCCATCCAACTCTAGGTGTGGCGCAATGCCAAGATCGCGGAGTGTGCGTTGGACAATTGGAATGAGGAGAAAATGAGATGAGCAAGAGAAGGCTATCAGTATCTGCTGAACGTACCATCTACACTTATTCTTACCTTCACAGCGCGGCACTCCAAGGCATTGAACAAGCAGAGAACAGTGAAGAAGGTGCATTCTACAACTGTATGAGTTCAGTAGTTCTTTCGGCGTTTTGCATTGAGGCGTATCTTAACCATGTTGCTTGTAGGTTGCTGCCCTATTGGGATGACGAGGTAGAGAGAACTCTGAACGTACACAGCAAACTGAAGATCATAAGTGATCGAGTAGATGTCGAATTGGACTTCTCAAGACGACCTTTTCAGTCATTCAATGAAGTGATGAAGTTCCGAAATCTCTTGGCGCATGGCAAGACTACGACAATTGAGAAGCGAGATAATCAAAGAATGTGGGATGGAAAGCGTATTAGCTACCCGGATGCTTGGTGGGAGGAACATAGTACACTCGAGTTTGCTAAACGATGGCGTCATGATATTGAGGCAATAATTGAGAAGATCCATCAATCTGCGGGTCTAGGGACCTCTGCCTTTGGAATACACTCGATCGGCACCGCAAGTGGCCGGCTAAGCGAATGACTATCTGGTGCCAATGACGAGACCTTACTACTTCCATTGCGATCGTCCCATTCCTGGGATCAACCAGCTAAACACTTTAAGCACTTTCTAACCATTATTAACCCAAAACATGCTTCCACTTCAGCTATATGCTAATAATGCTCCTCAAAATGCTTAGTTTGCTTAGCAGCTGCCAAGGGGTGATCGTTGAGTTGCACCCTGTTCAGAATTGCTGAATCTGGATCTGCTTAGGGTTGTTGTTAGCACTAGCTGACCCGGAGTGACCGTGCTGTAAGATTATGCTGTTGACATTCCAGGGGTATGGCTAGGCATGAGGGAGGTACAGAATGAATACAGACACCGATGCGAAGGAGAAACTGGAGGGACTTCTTAGGAGACTGACATCGTCGGGTCACACAGTAAGGGAAGTCAGCAAGAAGCCCCAGGTCTATTCGATCGATGGCCATCTTGTGAACATCCGTAGCAGGGGAAAGCTCCGAAGAGCTGCGGAGGGGGACAGACAATTCTGGTACAGCGTCGCTTTCAGCGTGCTCGAGAAGGTGCAGTGGGTGATCTTCATGACAACTGAAGCAGACTACTTCGTGATGCTGCCGAGTGATTTGCTTGATAGCCTCAAAGACCGCATGTATCCTGACCGGAGCGCCGAAGGCCTCAAAGGTGTGTTTGACATAGATTGGGATCAGTTGGAGATCGTGTTGAGGGGAGGTGAGCGGGTATCAATCAATGATTACTATCAGAATCTCGACGAATTTAGTTTCCCTGCATGAGTGCTTCGGTATTGCTGAGGTTTGTCACCCATACGTTGCCAGTCTAACCCCTTTACCCTGTCACCCAGGTATTGACACCCCTGTGCACACACGCCAAAATGAACACAACTGCTTGGTGCGAATCCGCAGCATTGAGCAGCGTCACCACAGCGAGAGAGGACAAAGGGGAGCCGTCCTCTCTCGCGTTTTGTTTTGTCAGAAGATCAGAGGGGTGCAATTCAGACTGGTTCTGGTTTCAGGAGGAAGGGCACATTGATACCGGCATGCGGACATTCTCGCTGAACAGTTAGGGAAGAACAGTATCGTAGACCATCTACAGGGGTTCTGGACAGGCTTGACGATTGGATGCGCTGACCATACCATAACGGTACCAAGGCCCAAGAGGGGCATGTCGGCCTTCTACGGGCTGATATGGGGAATCTCGGCTAAGACTGTTGTCGATAGTCTTTCGAGGTGGAGAATAGGCCACATATGAGGCGGTTCAAATGGTTGCCCGTGAATACCGCTACTATGTGACGCTCAAGGTGGCTCGCGATGCAACGCCTGAACAGATCAAGGCCGCCTTCCGCAGACGTGCCAAAGAATGCCATCCTGATACCAATCCCGGCAACCCAGAGGCTGAGGCCAGATTCAGGGAGTTGAGCAAAGCCTATCAGGTTCTATCCGACCCACTTGAGCGTGCTCAATACGACCGTTCGGAGGCTGAGTGTCCTAAGTGTGGGACATACAAACTACTAGATGTAGGCAAGAGTACGTGGGAGTGTCGTCTCTGCGGATGCCAGTTTCACGCACGAGGCCTCATCAAGAACGAACTTGTCTTAATAGCTGGCAAGAACCAAGGGCTGGATGCCAAGTTCTTTGAAGGGTTCCAAGCCACACGGTGCTCGTGGTGCGTGCGCTTCTACAGTCGTCCACGATCGTGTCCTCACGATGGTCTACGCAATCAATGCGTTAGCTTTCACCGCATGTCTGGTACCGAACGCACGAAGGAACTTCTGAATGATTATTGGCGGACACGTGCCATTGAGTACACACAGAAGGAGAACAGCAGCCGAAGGCTGCGACAGTGTGCGGATACCGACAAGTGTGGAGCATTGTGTCCTTCCAGTGCATTGGACCGTAGTCGCTGTTCACTATGTGGCAACCCCCTGAACTGGAAATGCCCCAACTGTGGTGCTGATCTTCTGTATTTTGACTTGAGTGTTGAGGCATTGCGATGCCCCAACAATCAATGCTCAGGACACAGGTGGCGTTTCGAGGCAGGCTCTGGTATTCGTACTGCTAGTAAGTCGCCCCGTACGGCCAGTAGTTCGAGCAAAGCGGCTGCTGGTGGTAGAACTCATACAAGTTACAAGAGCGATGCCAAGAGACCAAGGCAGCGACCGTCTTGCCTCAATTGTGGCAACGAGCTAGTTTTCAGCACTAATAGAAACCTATGGTCCTGTCCCCACTGCCGACACTACTATACGAAAGCCCAGGTGAAGATGCAGCCTGGAGATGTCGGTAGTTCGACGCAGCAAGACGCACCGCAGAACAGTAGACAGAATCACGCTGGAGGTCGTCGCTTACAGAAAGGGCTTATCATTACCATAATCTGTGTATTGCTGTTGATAGCTGTGTTATTGCTGATCGAAACAATCAAGAGCTGATTCTCCTTTGAGATCCCTCTGGTATCAGTCTCAACATGACATGGCACCTTGACAAACGCCAAACGTCTCTCGGGCATGAACTAAGCAAACTAAACGCTTTCTGGCCATTATTAACCTAGGATTTCAACTGCACGCTTGCAAGCTAATAATAATGGCTGAAAAGTACTTAATGTGTTTAGTAGCTACGAGACAGCGATCGACGTCTTAGCTAACTTGTCAGTCAACTCGTCTGTTGTTGATCATTTGCTGTTATCTGCACACTCTTGAAAAGGCTTTAATTCGAATCAAATCTTACACATTTGACAATCTGAACATCTGAAAGCAGAAGAGCACTGCTTATGAATTAAGAATACTGGCTGGCGGTTCGTGATCGTCATGCCATGGAGGGGCATGCCAGGATGTCTTAGACTCGCCCAGGCATTCACGAGACCAGTCAGGCTAATCCTCTCCCCGCACTCTGTTTGGCAACACTTGTGGCAAGGCAAATACAACCACGTGGTTTCAAACGTGAAAACAAGCAACTCTCAGAAAGTAATTCCTTGGGTCGCATATCACACAATACATTTACGCTGCAATTGACGACGCACTACTGTGCTTACTTATGACCCAGCAAAGCTGACATCACGAGACAGGAGGTCGTCAGATGAGCAAGAAGTCCCGATTGAAGCAGGTAGAGGCACCACCTGCTGAGTCCCCACCTGAAGAGCTCACACCTGAAGAGCCAACGCCCGAGATTCCACAGGAACCTGAAGCTCCACCTGCTGAACTCACACCTGAAGAGCAGGTCGAGACACCTGAGAGCCCACAGGAGCCTGAAGCTCCACCTGCTGAGCCAACACCTGAAGAAGCACCTGAATACACCCAGGTGACTATCGCAGACATCTGGTCCATCCTCGGCACCGGATTGAGCTACCAGGTCAGAAGGCAGATCATCGAGCTGCTGGTCTCGCAGGTGAAGCTCACCACAATAGGTGAAGGTAGCCGCAGAACGATGGACGCCGAAGTGACGTTCGCAATTGACCCGGACGCAGTATGTCTTAGCTACACGGACACGCTTGCGGCTACGCCTACGTCTATCCGGCCACCAACCTGCACTACCCGCACGGCTATGCCATCGCCATCACCTTCCCGTACGTGACGGAGTACAACGCGCTGGCGCAGTTCGAGAAGCATGCCATGATCGCCGATGTTCTCGGTGAGGAGATAGAGGGACTGTCACTCCGCGATGCCGCATACCTCGCGCCTGTGGCGTTCAAGAAGCTGATGGAGGACCTTGAACTCCCCCTCTCTCTGCAGGAGGTCGGCGTCACCGAAGACATGATTCCGATAATCGCCCGCAACGTGCTGAAGAGCCCCAATCACTGCCGCCGCAACCCGCGAGAGGTCACCGAGGACGGGATGCTGGAGTTGTTCGCACGCGCTTACGAAGGCGCACTTGCCTGGGAGATCTAGACGGGGCAATCTGCAGAGCCACGGCCCGGACGGTCAGGCCGGGCCGCGGCTCTTGTTGTCCTTCGACTGCCCACGCAGCTCTGTGTACTTGCGGTAGTTTCCCTTGACGAGGGCGGCGGGGTATTTCATGCGGTTCTTCGTCAGTTTGCGGCTGACCGTCTCCGCCACATCCAGGCCGGCCACCGAGGCGAGGTTCAGGCAGAGGAGGATGATATCTGCCAGTTCCTCGGCCAGTCGACAGCGTTTCTCATCGTCCTTCAGGAGCGAGGATATCTCATGTTCCCTGACCCATTCGAACAGCTCCAGCAGTTCTCCCGCTTCGACATTTATCGCGATGGCGACATCTTTCGCGTTGTGATACTTCCCCCAGTCGCGTTCGTCGATGAACTCCTGCACCAGGCGCTTGAGGTCGCCCGTGGTAGTGGTATCGTCCGACAGTGGTTGAATATCCGCCATCTGGAAACCTCCCTTCTCCGGAGTGGCACTCGCCGCGATAAGGGCCACGGTGTCCTTCACACTAGAACGAATCACTGGCGCTGTCAATGGGCGCGGGATGAAGGGCGGCGGCGTGGCCCGGTGCGTGCGGGCACTGGCCAATCACTGCCTGGACGCAGCGGGTGAATCGTGTGCGCCCGCACATTCAGCGTGCCGTCCCGCTTCTGCAGGATACCTTCCACCAGCAGCAACGGGTTGAAGATGCACACCTGCCGGTACCGCTCATACACATCGGGCCGGATGACCACGTTGATCGTGCCATCCTCGTCCTCCATGGTAATGAAGGCAAAACCCTTCGCAGTCGGAGGGCGCTGCTTCATTATCACGTAGCCTGCGATCTTCACCGATGCACCATCGCGCAGCCTGGAGAGGCCTGAACTTCTCACTAACCCATCGCCCGGTAGTTCCGCCCTGAGCACCTCCACCGGATGGTGGGTAATCGACATTTCCTGTACGGCGTAGTCGCACCGCATCTCCTCAAGCGAGCTCATCACAGGGAGCGACACGGTGTCGCTGGACGACTGCAACGGCAGCTCCCCGGGGTGCCGCTTCTCCACTATGCCGAGTTGCCACAGCATCTCCCTGCGCATCCGCCCGCAGAAGTCGAAAGCTCCCGCGAGGATAAGGTTCTCCATCGCGCTGCCCGAAAGGCGGGTGCGGAAGGAAAAGTCCTCGAGCGACAGGTATACTCCTTGCGCCCGCTCCTTAAGAATGCGCGCAATCATCCGCTCTCCCATCCCTTTGACGTACCGGAACCCCAGGCGAATGCACCCTGCTTCAATGCCACACACGGCCTCGCTCAGGTTCGCGTCGACCGGCAATATCTGAACACCGTGCCGTTGCGCGTCGTGGAGCACCACCTCCGGACGGTAGAAACCCATCGGCTGGTTGTTGAGCAGCGCACAGTAGAACTCGACAGGGTAGTGGTATTTCAGCCACGCGGACTGGTAGCAGATGAGGGCAAAGCCAGCCGCATGGCTCTTGCAGAACCCGTACTGGGCGAAGCCCTCCAGCGAGGCGAATACCCTCGCCGCACTCGCGGCATCAACGCCACCGGCGTGGGCACCCTGCATGAAGCGCTCCCGCATGTGCTCGATAGCCTCCACAGAGCGTTTGCGGCTCATGGCCCGCCGCAACTGATCCGCCTCGCCCGCAGAGAAACCGGCAAGCACAACGGCAGCCTGGATAACCTGTTCCTGAAACAGGATGACGCCAAGCGTCTCGCCGAGTACCGGTTCCAGCCTGGGATGGAGATACGTCACTTCCTCCAGCCCATTCCGCCTTCTTATGTAAGGATGCACCATGTTGCCCTGGATAGGGCCAGGACGAACAATGGAGACCTCAACTGTCAGGTCGTCAATCGACCGTGGCCGCGTGCGCGGAAGCGTCTGCATCTGGGCCCGGCTCTCTACCTGGAAGACACCAATGGTGTCGCAACGACAGATCATATCGTACACGGCGGGATCTTCCTGCGGCAGCGCCTCAAGATCAAGCGCCACACTGTGCTCCCGTTCCACGAGCACCCGTGCCTCTTCCAGCAGGGAGAGCATCCTCAGGCCAAGCAGGTCGAGCTTTATCAGTCCGGCATCGGCCACGCTGTCCTTGTCCCACTGGCAGACCACCCGGCCCGGCATGGCAGCACGCTCCAGCGGCACGATCTCGCTCAGGGGACATGAGGAGATGAGGATGCCGCCGTTGTGGATGGAAAGGTGCCGCGGGTGATCCTCGAGCTGCCGGCAGATGGAGAAGTACTCGTGGAACGTAACCCTGCCGAAGTACGGGGCGAACTCCTCTATGCCGGAGAATTCCTTCCTCATATCGCGCGAGCCATACCCGGACCACGATACCGACCTCGCCAGGCGGTCGATTACATGAACCGGGATGCCAAGCACCTTGCCGACCTCGCGAAGCGCGTTGCGCGACTGGAACGTGATGTACGTGCAGACCATCGCCGTATGCTCCTGCCCGTACTTCTCGTACACGTACCGGATGAGCTGTTCACGGTGGGCGGTGGACACATCGATGTCGATGTCCGGTATGGTTGACATCTCCTCGTTCAGGAAACGACCGAGGAAAAGCCGGTTCCTGATAGGGTCGACTTTCGTAATACCAAGCACGTAGGCGACGATGGAGTTCGCCGCGGAGCCACGTCCCTGTGCCGGGATGCCATGCCGCTCGGCGTACTCCATGATGTCCCGTACGATGAGGAAATAGCCGGAAAGCCCGAGCCTGGCGATGAGGTCCAGTTCGTGCGCAATCTTCGATGCCACCTCTTCCGTCAACTCGCCATAACGCTCACACGCCCTCGCATGGCATACCTGAGAGAGATAGCTCTCTGCCGTCTCTCCTTCAGGCAGCGCAAACTCTGGAAAGCGGTAGCCGGAGAACTCAAGCGTCACGTTACAGCGATCCGCCAGCTCGGCGGTCGCACGCACCGCCCCGGGGTACTCGCGGAACAGCGACTCCATCTCCTCGTGCGACTTCAGGTAGAACTCGGCGTTCAGCTTCAACTCGGTGCAGTCGTCCAGCGTACTGCGGGTGCGGATGCAGGTCAGCACATCATGAAGCCGGTGTCCCTCCTTCCCCGCGTAGTGCACATTGTTGGTCGCCACATAGCCCACGCGGCACTCCTGTGCTACTGCTGCAAGCTCCGCACAGAGAACAGTGTCCTCCGCATACATCGTGTGCTGCAGCTCGACGAAGAACCTGTCCCTGCCAAAGATCTCGATGTAGCGGCCCGCGGCAGCGTACGCCTCGCGGGAACGTGAACCGCGCAGGAGACGGGCCAACTCGCCTTCCCTGCAGCCCGAGAGACAGATGAGTCCGCTGGCGTGGCTCGCCAGCATATCCCACGTCAGGACGGGACTTCCCTTCGCACCGGCGAGTTGCGCCGCCGTGATGACGCGACACAGGTTCGAGTATCCTGTCGCATCCATCGCCAGCAGCGTGACGTGGTAGTCGTCATCGAGGATGAGCTCAGCACCCACGATCGGCTTGACTCCCTCGCGCTCACACGCACGGACAAAACGCACCGCGCCATACAGGCCATCGTGATCGGTGAGCGCGAGCGCCGGCATGTCCAGCTCGGCCGCACGGCGCGCCAGCCCCTCGGGTAGAGAGGCGCCATCGAGCAACGAGAACGCTGAATGACAATGCAGCTCTACGTATCTTTCCATAAGGCACTCACACGGTTCGGAGTGAACCTTGCTAGTCGTAGACACGTTGAAGGCACCAGCGGTCCAGTGATCTGTCCCGGAACACCTCGCAGATAACCCCACCCTCCAGGCTCACGCGAAAATAGTCCCGCTCCACCGGGCGTTTCCACCACTCCTGTGCAATTCTCCAGCGGCACAACACGTGCTCAACCCCCCGCCACTTCCCCTCGCACAGGACGGCAAGTGGCTCGTGGGCAGGCGACTCGTTAACCTGCACCTCAGGTGGCTGCCACACGAGCTTGTTCATTGCTCCTCCACCTTGCACGACACGAAGGAGAACTGCTCCTCGGACAGCCTGACTCCCCGGCGGGTCGCGACCTTCTTCATCACATTCCTGCCGTACCGCTGCTGCAGCAACGCAACCGCCTCGCCGAACTGCGAGTTCGACCTGCACGGACCATTGAGGAAGGAAGACTGACGCCCCTCCTCGGCACAGAGTCCGGAGGCCGTCAACTGCAACTCCTCCACCGGCGCCACGATCGCAAGATGCTCGATGAAAGACGCGATCCGGCGATCCATCACCTCCCGAGAGGCAGTCGGCTCCTTGAAATGCAGCGTCTCCTGTCTCACTGCCCCGCTTTCGAGTCGCAGCAACACAGCGATACTACGACAGCACTGCCAGCGATCGCGCAACTGACAACACAGCGACGCGAGTGTTTCGCCCACTGCCTCGATCAACTCATCCCCACGGGCAACCGGCACGTCGAAGCACCTGGTCTGCACAATCTCGCGCACACCTTCCCACCGCTCCACATCCCGGACATCGACGCCACGAACAAGCTCGAGGAGTCTCTGTCCCTCGCTGCCGAATTGCGCTTCGAGCGTGCCCGGGGGCAGACTCAGCAGATCGCCCACGCGCGTGATGCCGAAGAGATGCAGCCTGCGCACGGTGGCGTCGGATGCCGGAAGACGCACGACGGACAGTTCGTGCAAAAACGCCTGCTCCTCTTTCCCGGCAAGTACCAGCACCCCGCGTATGTCCGCCTCCTCTGCAGCGAGACAGGCTGCAAACCGGGATGAGGCGATGCCGCAGGACACCTGGAAGCCGGTGTGCTGCACTGCAGACATCACGTCCTCGACGAAGCGACGCTCTTCGCGCTCATACCTGAGTCCCATAAGTACGCATGCGAGCGATACGGACTCCACGAGCGGGCAAAGCTGCGCTATCTGTGAGAGCACTACGGAGCAGGCCTCAGTGTACCTCTCTTCCTGGTACGGCAAGAATACACCGGACGGACAGAGTGAGTATGCATGCCGCAGCGGCATATCCTTCACTATCCCGTACGCGGCCGCTTCCCTAGAGACCTCTCGCACCCGACCGATCTCATGGTAGTATCCCCCGATAATGAGCGGCCTGCCACAGAGGGCGGGACTTGCACGCCGCTCCACCTGGATGGCGAAGCCGGGCAGGTACAGGCATGCGATTCTCATCTACTCATCTCCGGAGAGCACTCAGCGGGTAAACTTCCGAATCACCGCTACCACCCGTCCCTGTATCATCACGTTCCCCGGATCCACATAGAGCGGCTCCATCTGCCGGTTGGCCGGCTGCAGCCGTATGTGGCTTCCTTCCTTGTAGATACGCTTGAGCGTGACCTCATGTTCGTCCTTGAGCCACACCGCCACCATGTCGCCATCGACAGCAACCTGCGTCGCCTCCATGACGACGATATCCCCATCCATTACACACGCATCGATCATGGATCTGCCACGAACCTTGAGCGCGAACAGGTTTTCCCCATCACCCACAAGCTCCCGGCTGAGGTCGAGCATCTCCTCGGCACTCTCAGTCCAGTTGTCGGATTCGGGCACGGGAATCGGAGAGCCCGCGGCTATCGCGCCAAGCAGCGGAACCTCCCTATTGGCTTTATGTACAAGTTGAATGCTGCGGAACACACCGGGCGTTCGCCGCAGTACGCCTTCGCGCTCGAGTACGTTCAGATGGTACTGGGCCAGGTTCGGCGAGCTCAGGCCACACCCTTCCACAATGTCACCCACCGAGGGAGAGTACCCCTTCGCCGCTATGAACGACCGTACAAACTGCAACACCCTGTCGCGAGTTCTGTTCGCACTTCTTCCGGACATGACAGTTCCTCCACCTGGATATTGTACAAATATACAATCACCGGGGCGCAGTGTCAACCGATGATGGCAAGGAATAAAACAGAGAGGCAGACTGTGGGCGAAAGAACCTAGTTCAGATCGTCAAGCGCCCGGCTGAGGAAACGCTCAAACTTGCCTTCAGCATCTGCAATCGCCGGTATCGCAGTCGAGTAAACGAGTTTTCGGCCATCCCGCCTCGACCTCACCAGGCCACCCGTTTCGAGGATGCCGAGGTGATAGGAGACCGTCTGGCGACGCACATGCAGCGACTGTTGCAACTCCACAGAGCTCATCTCCCTGCCGCGAAGCAGCTTGAGCACGCGCAACCGCGTGTCCGCTGACAGGGCCCGAACCACACTGACAACTTCGTCCATAGCGCACTACACAGAGAGCATTCGCTCCAGGCCGAATGCCTCCTGCACATCCTACTGCAGGCTTTCTCCTGCGTCAATTACCTGTACTCGTCCAGTAGACTAGTGACACATCACGTCACCCCTACCATCGACCACGACAACATGGCAATCCCGGGTAAAGCAGCGACAATGTCACCCATGAGTCTCAGGTCTGGCGCGTCGCTCACACGGTCACATGCATCCCAACATAGTTGTTCGCAGCGGTCAGCAACGGATTGAACGAACAGATACAGTCACCACGACTTCGCGGCAAAATACCCGCCTCATGATTGCCGTTGGACTTGCATAGACTATTCACACAGGGTACGCTTGCATCTGTCAATCGTTCTATTGTCGCGAGATAGTCAATTGTCAAAGAGAGTCAGGATCGCGTTCGATGCTGCAGGTGGCGATCACGCACCGGCACATACGGTGAGAGGGGCGCTCCAGGCGGCCCGCAGGAACAACGCCGAGATACTGCTGGTGGGCCCGCCCCAGCAGCTTGAGCCCGAGATCGCACGGTGTGGCGGCCTCCCCGCAAATGCGCGGCTCGTGCCTTCGGCAGAGGCACTCAAAGAGGGGGAGCCGGCCACGCACGCACTGCGCCGCAAAGCCTCATGCTCGGTAGCAGTCGCAACCAGACTCGTGAGAGACGGTGAGGCCGATGCGATCGTGAGCGCCGGTTCCACCGGCGCTGCATCCGTGAGCGCCATATACCACCTGGGTATGCTGCCGGGCATTGGACGGCCAGCGGTGTGCGTGCCGCTGGTCGGCCTCGCCCCAAGGACCGTGCTGATCGACGGCGGCGCGAACGTCGACTGCAAACCGAATCACATGCTGTCGTTCGGCGCAATCGGAACCGTGTATGCACGGCGCATACTGGACGTCCCCAATCCTGCCGTCGCCCTTCTCAGCACCGGCGCAGAGCAAGGCAAAGGTTCCAGGACACTACAGGACAGCTATGCGCTGCTCAGCAAGAGCGGGCTCAACTTCATAGGCAACATCGAGGGTTACGACATCCTGAGTGGCAAGGCAAACGTCATCGTCTGCGACGGCATCGTCGGCAACGTGGTGCTCAAGTTCTACGAAAGCCTCGGGCCGCGGTTCACTCACTGGATGAAGGGCCGGCTCAACGGCAGACCGATTGTCGGTACCGGCCGCCGTCTCCTCTGTCAGATGACACGGTTCACAAGGCTGACACGCGCCGAGAGCACAGGCGGCGGCCTGCTCTGGGGCGTTAACGGCGTCGCCCAGATCATGCACGGCAATAGCAGAGCTCCCGACTTCGAGCGGGCAATCGGCCGCGCGATACAGGCAGTCGAGGCCGACGTAGTTGACGAGCTCCGGACAGAGTTCTCGGCCATCCAGGAGCGCTGTGGCGTCCACCTCGATACCGTCCCGATCACACCTCGCGACGGACTGATCGCGTTGGCCATGACGGCGCCACAGTGATCAATGATGCGGCATGTTCAGCTTGTAAACAGTCTCGAATGAGTTGAACAGGTCGAGGTACTGCTCCAGGTAGCGGCTCAGCAGGAACTTCTCTCGGACCGTCTCCTTGGCCTTAACACCGACATCTCGACACATCTCAGGGTCCTTGAGCAGCGCTACTATCCTTGCCGCCGCCTCTTCAACAGACGACACGAGGAATCCGTTCACCCCGTCCTCTATCTGCAGCCGGATTCCTCCCACGTTGCCGCCGATGACCGGGGTGCCCTTCCACATCGCCTCTGACACGGTCAGACCGAATCCCTCGCGCAAGGATTTCTGCAGTACCACCGCCGCTTTGCGCTGCAGTGCGTTGACGAGCGCACCATCCTGCTGGCTCATGATGAATATCTCGTCCGATTGCTGGCTCAGCAGCGACTCGTACACCTCAGGCCCCTCCGGGTCATCCGTAGCGACATTACCCAGCAACACCAGCCGGCATGGCACTTCCTGCCGCGCGATATTGAAAGCTTCAATAACGCCCTCAGGGTCCTTCCATCGATCGAACCGTGATATCTGCACCACGAGCGGCAGGTCCATCGGTATGCCGTAATGGGATATCCGCTCTTCACACTCGGCATCGCTCATCTCGTAGTTCACTATCGAGAACGGATCGATGGCTGGCATAAAGAACACCTGCGGTGTCTCGAGCTCTTGCGCGTACATCCTGCTGCTCAGGATGACGGCATCGTAGCGTTCAATGTACTGCGTCAGGTACGACCACAGCTCCCTGTGCGGCTCTTCAAGGTCGATATGGCAGCGCCATACCCAAGGTCCATCTTTGCGGTAGTGCGTGATCATTGGCAGCGGCTGCGGGTCATGCACAATGACAATATCGTGCGCCAGGTGGTTGAGAATGGCGTTCTGATGTACGACCGCCTCGTAGATCTCCTGCTTTCTCTTGCTCCAGTTGATAGTGCCGCTCTGGAGCGCATTGTGCATCTTCTTGGTCACGCTGAAGAAGTCAGGGGACCCGTGAATCGTACGCCAGCCTGTCTTGATACCGAGGCTGTTCATGAGGATGGTCAGCGAGCCCAGCAGCTGCGATACGCCGCCGCCGTAGTACGTCGAATTGATGTTGGCGATGTGAAGATACTGGGCCGCTTTGGCCTTCTCCTTTATCCGGTCGACTGCCTCAGTTCCAATGTGCTGCTGATAATCATCGATGGTAAACAGGCCGTGATGGCGGTCCGTCATGCTTCCTCCTTAACGTGTACCTGTTATTCGGCCGACACCACTCCTCTCATGAATTGTGCCGTGTCCTCAGGAACACTTGTATTGATGTGGACGCCGGAACCTATCTCAAACCCGGCCACTGCCGTGAGCCGGGGGTAGATGCGCAGGTGCCAGCAGAAGTGAGGTTCGTTTTCATCTCCCAGGGCTGCAGTATACAGTACGTGATTGAAGTCGGGGTCGTTGAGCCCCACAAACAGGCCGTGAAGCGCGTCGCGCAAGGCGCAACCAAACTGCCGCAGTTCATCATCCACCACCTCGGCGAATGACGCGCGCGGGCTCTTCGGCACTATCCAGGTCTCAAATGGACGTCGCGATGCGTACGGGTGCATCTCCACGAACGAGCAAGTTTCGCGAACTACACGCACCCCCCGCTCGAGTTCAAACTCGACCATTTCCATGTAGAGGTTCCGGCCACGCTCATCGTAGTGCTGCACCGCCACATCGTACTGGTGCCGCCGGTGGCGTGGCACTACCGGCGAGGCGACGATTTGCGAGTGCGGGTGCTCGAGCGACGTACCGGCAGACGGACCGTGGTTCTTGAAAATGATGACCTGTCTCACATAGTCGTGGGTGTACATATCGCGAAGGCGGTCGCGATAGGCCCTCACGACGTCGAAGACCTCATCGTCCTCCATCTGGGCGAGGAGTCGATTGTGCAGGGCGGACTCAACCAGCACCTCATGAATGCCCACACCTTTCACGCTGAGTGCGAGCGGATGGTCCTGAAACCTGTCTGCCGTCCCATCAGGACGAACCGCAGGGAACTTGTTCTCGAACGCCCTCACACGCCACAAGCCGGTGACAGGGTCGAGATACGAAGCAGTCTCACCGGTGGTCTGTGCCTCGTTGCCCGGACAGAAGGGACAGTCTGCCACATGCGCTTCCGAAGGCGGGTGCGGCGCGCGGGAAACGAGGTCACGCGGGCGTTTAGCCCGCTCGGTGGCTATGATGACCCACTCCCGCGTCGTAGGGTCAAGTCGCAACTCCGACATACATCCCCCCGATTGGCACATCCTCCCAATGGATGCGTCGCCGGGGACAGCTTACCTGACGGACGGACCGCGCTCAAGCGTCACGCTGTTTCGCACGTATCTGCCACGATCACCCCTCATGCTGCTGCCGGTACTCCTGAGCTCACCCTACTCGAACCACCGTCGAGTGCTTCGCCTGCAATCCGCGGCCTCCCAACGGACCGCAATGGACTGGCGCCTCGCGACGGAAAGGTGTAACGTCACTTGTGAGGAGTCGACGGACACATTGCCATCGACTGGAATGGGATGATACGGTGCTGCTGATGCCCGACAACGGTGCTCCCATATTGAAGCCACTCAGGTGGTACAAGAAGCTGGCCACGAGGAAGGGGCGGCTGGAGTCCGGAGCGTTTCTGGTCGAGGGTGACAGAGCCATCGCGCAGATGGTCGACAACAACCCCGGAGAGGTGCTCGAGCTACTCTCAACACAGGAGGTGCCGCCTCGCTATCGTGACATCCCACAGCGTCAGATCACCGAGAGTCAGCTCCACTCCATTTCCTCGACAAAGACCCCTCAGGGCATCATCGCTGTCATCCGCCTCCCTTTGGAGGTGTACTCCGACCATCTGCCGGACAGTGCCGGCAATCGAATCGTGCTGCTCGAAGACGTACAGGACCCGGGAAACGTAGGCACGCTCATCCGCACCGCCGTCGCGTTCGGTTACTCAGGCGTCATCCTGACGGAGGAATGCGCCGACCCGTTCTCACCAAAGTGCGTGCAGTCGACCGCCGGCACGGTATTGTCGCTGTGGGTCCGCAGGACCTCCCGTTACCTTGCCCTCATCAGACAACTGAGACGGTCGGGCCATTGTCTCGTAGCCGCAGACATCGACGGCCCGCAGGGGCCCTCGATACTACAGGAACAGGGCAGGCTTGTGCTGGCGCTGGGCAACGAGGCATCCGGTCTATCGAGGTCCGTGCTGAGTATCTCCGACCACCGGATCAGGATACCTACCGTGCGAGAGAGAGCCGAATCGCTCAACGTCGCGGCGTGCGGCGCCATCTGCATGTACGTGAGCTACCACAGCGTAATGAGCATCGAGGTGTCACAATGAGAGAGAACAGGTACTTTCTTCCAGCGCTCAACACGATAGGCTATGTCATCGTGATCGCATTCAACGCGCTCGCCAATATCCTCCCCATCGCCGGGGTAACCACCGGGGAGGTGTCGGACCGGTACGATAACCTGTTCGTGCCTGCCGGATTGACCTTCTCAATCTGGGGGGTCATCTACCTGCTACTTGCCATCTTTGTCGTGTACCAGTGGGTAGTTGCGCGACACGAAACCCCGGCTGCATCATTCGTTGGTAAAGTGGGCGCCTGGTTCTTCGTCTCGTGCCTCGCCAATGCAAGCTGGATAGTCGCCTGGCACCACGAGGTGCTGCCGCTGACGCTCGTACTGATGCTTGTACTGCTCGGCAGCCTGCTGGCTATCTACCTGAGGCTGGGAACAGGAGTGCAATACGTCACCCGGGCGGAGCAGTATTTCGTCCACGTGCCGTTCAGCATCTACCTCGGCTGGATCACCATCGCCACCATCGCAAACGTCTCTGCCCTGTTGATCTCCATCCGGTGGGACACCCTCGGATTGGGTCCGCAGTTCTGGGCGGTCCTGGCAATCGCGGTTGGGACAACCCTCGCGCTGATTATGGCGTTCAAGCGACACGACGTATTCTTCTCCCTCGTGGTCGTTTGGGCACTACTGGGCATACTACTGAAGAGGTTGGCCGACCCGACCACGCCGGACCAGGCGGTCGTCGCCGCCGCCATCGCCGGCATCACGCTGGTCGCCATCGCCACCATCGTCCAGTTGGTCCGCAAACGCGTCTATCAGCCTGCGATTACCTAGCGCGTCACGAACTGTCAGGCCACGCGACAGCGCACCACAACAAAGGTCAGTGGCCTCCTCATTTGGGCGGTGAGTCGTGTGATGTCCCCACAATACTCCCGGCAGTTCGTGTACACTATCGCATCTTGCATGAGATGTGCCGCAAGATAACAGCGCTTTGCCGGCAGACAAGAGGGGAGCGAGGGCTTGCGTCCACGTACCGGCCCTCCCTCACGATCCGGCACGAGCTTCAGTTCATCGTGTGAGTCAACAGGGCCGCGAGCCCTCAACAAATGGGAGGTGCATCGGTATGCCAAAACTCGTTACAGGAGGCACAGGATTCATCGGCGCGTGCCTGGTAGACCAGCTTCTTGAACGCGGCGAAGAGATAGTGGTTCTCGACAAGGTTCAGTCCAATCGCTGGGATACTACCGATGGCAAAGTGAAAGTCGTCACCGCTGATATCGCGAACTGGCCTGAGGTGATGAACGTATTCAAGGAGAACGAGTTCGACTGCGTGTTTCACCTCGCAGCTATGCTAAGCCTCCCTTCGGAGGCCAATCCCTGGGCGGCTTTCCAGGTCAACGTAGTGGGGACCATGAACATGCTGGAGGCCGTCAGGCTATTTGGCCCCAACAAGCTCATCCTTGCCAGCACTACGGGCACCTACGGCCTGGACATCATGGATGAGCCGATCATTACAGACAAGACGCTGCAACGGCCGACTACGATGTATGGAAGCTGCAAGGTGTACAACGAACTGCTTGGCAGGTTCTACCGCAAGAAGTTCGGTACCGACTTCCGCTCAGTACGCATTCCTTCTCTCGTTGGTCCCGGCATCAAGACGCGAGCCATCGGTCAGTACAACTCGTGGATGATCCAGGAAACCGCTCTCGGCAGGCCGTACGAGTGCTACGGGCCGCCGGATCGAGGGTTGCCGCTGATCTACTTCAAGGACACCGCCGCTGCGTTCTGCGCCGTAGCAGACGCCGACATGTCCCGCATCAAGACCGTGAACTACAACATTGCCGGGGTGAATGTCTCGGTCCCACCAAGGGCAATCGAAGAGGCTGTCAAGAAGGTGATCCCGGAGGCAGTCATAACATACAACCCTGACCCGGTTGTCGTGAACTACTTCGAAACCATGCGGTTTGACGCACTTGACGACACGCCGGCGCGTGAGGACTGGGATTGGCAACCGACATACGACAGCGTCGACGCCATCGTGCAGGACTTCGTGTCAGAAGTGCGGGAGCACCGAGACCGCTACGGACTCTAGCTATAGGAGCCGCTGGACAACCGTCCTGTTGTTACTCCGTCTGAACGCGTCAGGCACCGGCACAGCGTGCCTGGGTGAATGGCCACTGTGGGGAGCAGGCATTTCGCTTCCCGGAGGGACAATGCCGCCGGCAATCACAGGCGTGCTCGGAATATCGAACCCGGGACCGCTCGTGGTCAGAGGTGCGCATGCGGCTCTCGGCGACTGCGCGGCACCGATCCGTCCTGATGCGCCATGGGTCAAGCGCCGGAGATGCGCCGATTGCGAGATTCTGTTCAGGAAAGCCGCGGCTGGCGACGGACGTGAGCGACTGCTTATGATGCGGGGGTTCCCTGTCGGGAAAAAGAAGCGCCCCAGATAGCCTCACAGCTTCTATTTCGACTCAGTCTCCCGAGGGTTCCTGTCTTCCTTAGTCCCTTAACTTGGAGGTCTCAGGACTCGTTCCGACTCTCATTCCTCGGGATGTCTGGCCCTTTATCGCCGCTCGGTAACCTGGGGCACCACATACGTTATCGCACCGAAACACAGGCTGTCAAGGTTTCATTCACTCACAAAAAGAGAATTCGCATGCGATTCTTCCCCGGGGATACCTGTCCACGCCGGTCAGGCATTGTCAGTGCGCGGTCAGAGTACCCGCACGCCAGGATCCCCGTGCGTCCCCTCGAAACCTCACCACAGGACCATGCCTCCTTCTGCGACACTATTTCCAGCGCCTCGACCGACACATGGTAGAATGTGTGGCAACCAGCCTATCGAGAAATGCGGGGGCCGCTCTCCTCATCGCCCCTGTCATCCCCACGGCTGGCCCCCTATCCGGGTGAATCCGTGATGCGATATGACACGAAATAATCTGGCCTCGACAATTATCTTGTTCTTGATCCTGTTCACCATGGTGGGCTGTGTTCCGGCTGAACCCGCACGCGAGCCCCCGATAAGGATCGGTGTGATCGGTCCCATGGAGTCCATTCACGGACAACACCACTGGTACGGCGCAACCATGGCCGCTGACGAGATAAACAAGGATGGCGGCATACGCGTGGGAAAGGCGAGGAGAGAGATAGAGTTGCTGAAGATCGATTCCAATGAGCTGAAAAGCGTGCAGGACGCCCGGACAGCCATGGAGCGCGCGATTACGGTTGAACAAGTGGACTTCGTAGTTGGCGGCTTCGAGATTATGGCAGCCCTGGAGATGCAGGACGTCATCGCGGACCACGAGACAATCTGGCTCGGCTGCGGTGTGGCAGTCTCAGACATGTGCCGCCGAGTGGGAAGAGACTACGAGAGGTACAAATACTGGTTCAGGGCAGGCCCGGTGAACTCGTGGAACATTGGGCAAACAAACATCGCCATCCTGGAAATGATACGGGATACTCTGAGAGAGGAGCTTGGAGTCGAAAGGCCGAGGGTGGCCATACTCGCGGAGGATGCCCCCTGGGTGGATCAGTTTGGCTTACTTGAGTTCTACCACGCGTTCGTACCCGACCTCAATATGGAAATAGTCGGGGTGTGGCGACCCGCGCCTGACGCCACCGACCTCACCACAGAACTCGGAGAGGTCATAGACAGCAAAGCTCATATCATACTGTTCAACGCCCAGGGGCCCGTAGGAGTCGACTATGCCCGGCAGTGGGTTGAGCTCGAGGTCCCGGCGGCCTCAACCGGCATTCACTTCGAAGCCATGAAGTCCGACTTCTTCGAGGCAACCGGTGGAAAGGCCGACTACATCACGTGCTGGCATGCCATTGCGCGTGTCGAGATGACCCGGAAGACCATTCCCTTCTATGATGCATTTGTGGAGCAATTCGGTGAACAGCCGCTCTTCACGGCCACGACTTACGACGGCGTGTTTCTTCTGAAAGAAGCAATCGAGAAGGCGGGAACGCTGGATGCAAAACCGATTATCGCCGAGCTCGAGGACATAGACTACGCGGGTGCCTTCGGCAGAATCAGATTTACGCCTCGCGGCTTCCTGCAGATGGGTGATGAAATTCCTCACGACTTGACCTGGGGACCGGACTACGCGACCTCGGTGGGTGTACAGTGGCAGGACGGAGAGCCCCGATGTGTGTGGCCATGGGAATGGAACGGCCTGACTTACGAAAACTCCGTCCGTTATGAGCTCCCGCCCTGGGTCATCGACTACTGGCGGGATACCGGCTAATGAGCATCAACATAGATCCGTATCTGCTCAGAGACCCCTTCCCGCTCAGCTGGTATGAGGTAACAATCCTCATTGGCCTCGGCACCAGCTTGCTGTTGTTCTGGAAGCTCGCCGACAGATACGAACTCAACTCCTCCCGAGTTCTTCGTCTGGCCCTGGTTTCACTACCTGGAGGAATCGTTGGAGCCCGGCTGCTCCACGTCATCGACAGCTTCGATTACTATTCCGCACACCCGAACCTTGTGCTCCGCTTCTGGGAGGGCGGTTTCGCGCAGTACGGTATGATCCTGGGATGGCTGGGCACTGCCCTGGCAGTGAACGCTTTGTGGGTCAAGCTTCCGTCGACCAGGTTCCTGGATCTACTGCCAGCGCCATTGCTGGTAGGATTCGCCATCGGCAGGATCGGTTGCATCACGTATGGATGCTGCTATGGAAGCCCTACGGATCTTCCCTGGGGTGTCGTCTTCAGCCATCCGGACAGTCTTATCAACGCGGCCGCCCCCCACCTTCGCGGAGTTGCGGTTCACCCCGTTCAAATCTATGAGATGGCGTTCTTCCTCATTCTGGCTCTCATCCTGTTAGGTCTGCAGCGTCGACTTCAGCCCGGGAGTGGGGCGATCTTCATGGTATTCCTTTTCGCGCATTCCGTCGAGCGGTTTCTGATCACTTTCCTCAGGGGTGATTACGTTGAGTTGCAGAGACTAGCATGGCTGACTCAGTCGCAGATAATTGCCCTGTGTCTCGCATTGGTACCCGTCTTCTGGCTCGCAAGTCGCTTCCGGAAGGTCGGAAAAAGTACCGAACACTCCTTCGCATCACCGGATGAGTAGGACTCCACATCGCCGCGAGTCAAGATTGTCTCCACCAACATGCGAAATGAGCATGGTTGTCCCCACACCTCCCGAACGGTCTTGTAACACCGGTTCCGCATTCGATATGATGGGACTCTATCACTGCTGGCCGGGCAGCAACGAAGCACTCTTCCAACGGCACGTGCTACTGCGTTCCGCCAGGTTTGCAGCAATCCGACAAGACGACGTAACGATTACGCTGTTGCTACAGTTATGAGACAGGGAGTGTCGCGTTGAAGAAGCCCGAGATTCGCTCCGAGATATCGGAGGTCGTCGAGAGTACTCCTCCCCGCCCGGTCTGGACTTCGCAACGCGCCTATATACTCGCATCAATCGCCGGGGTTGTCGGCCTGGGAAACCTGTGGCGGTTCCCCTACATGACCGGAGAAAACGGCGGGGGCGTGTTTCTTCTGGCGTACGTAATCTGCGCGCTCACCATAGGCCTCTCCCTGCATGTTCTGGAGACCAGTGCCGGCAAGCTCGCCCAGGGAGGACCGGTAGGGCTGTTTAGAAGAATAAACGCGAGGTGGGGTCCGTGGTTCGGATGGTTTCTGGTCGTATTGTTGACTTTCATTATGAGCTACTACATTGTTGTCAGTGGCTGGACGCTGGGCTACGCCGTTGATTCCATCCGGCTTGACCTGAAACCATTCGATGAATTTACGGCCGGGTACGCGACGCTGTGGTTCTTCCTGGCAACATCGGCTCTAGTCTTCCTCGTGTTGCTGCGGGGCATCAAGGGTCTCGAACAGACGAGCAAAATACTGCTCCCCATGCTCGTCGTTGTCGTAGGTGGTCTGGCTATCTACTCACAGACTCTTCCAGGAGCCAGTGAGGCTCGCCAGTTCTACTTGAGCGTTGACCCCGAAGGCCTGTTGCAGCCTCGGCTCTGGCGAATGGCGGCAGCCCAGGCCTTCTACTCGCTGGGAGTCGGACAGGGCTTGCTGATCGCATACGGAAGCTATTCTCCCAAACACTTCAACAAGGTCGCATCATCCTCGGCGGTAGCGGCGACCAACACCTCGATATGCTTCCTCTCCGGTCTCATGGTGTTCCCCATCGTCTTCACCTTCGCCATCGCCCCCGATACCGGGAGTCATCTCTCTTTTGTGGCATTGCCCCTGATGCTGGATCAGCTACCTGGTGGGCAGTTCGTCGGCATCGCCTTCTATGTCCTCCTATTCGTAGCGGCATTCACTTCTTGCATCGGAGGAATGGCCGCAATACTGGCTCCGATGAAGGATCAGCTCCGTCTATCCCGACGGAAGGCCGCCGCAGCAGTAACTGTGATCACTGCCGCCCTGGGCATTCCCTCAGCGCTGAGTTTCACTCCTGTGGAGTTGAGCGTTGGTGGTATGCCGTTTCTTGACGCAATGGACCAGTTGACCGGATCCGGCATCGTGATCGTGGCAGGTATCGCCGGTGCCTGCTTGATCTCCTGGCTGCTGCCCGGGCAACGTCTTCTTGAGGCGATCAACTCACCGACCAGGAGAGTTGGACCAATTGTGGTTTCCGCAAGCTGGATAGTCATGGTAGGCCGTTATCTGCCGATAGTCGCGGTAATCGTCATGCTGACCACTTACCTGATCTAAGAGCCGGCATCACTCGAACATCCGGGCAGACCACTCGGTCACGCGTGTACGTGGAGCCCGTCTCGACCGGCCCCTTTCGATGCGCTACTCGTCACACCGTACCTCCAGCCCTGGCTGGCGGGTGTCACTGAACGACATCCCGTCCTGGTGCTGGATTTCAGGACTATCGCGAAAAGCACAGCGCAGTCTGCTGTGAGGGTGGATTTCCATATCGAGCCAGAAACCCGGGGGAGTTGCCTATCCCGTCACCCATCACCCGCCACCTGCTCCGACTCGTCTCGTCTCTTCTGCGCTCGAGCGCTTCGGCCGTGTGCCGGCCAACTCGTTAGTCGCTACCTGGAAACTCAGATCTCTGGCCGGCCAGCTCGGAACTGGGAACCTGCCTGCGCCGCGACTGAGTGAGCTTATGGAAGCACTCCTCAACGTCACCATCGACACGGAGCTCGCCTTTGGACACAGCGGCGGCAAGGCCGCAGTACACGAACCGGAAACTCAGGATGTATTTCCTCGCATGATCCTCATCTCTCAGACGGGCACGCGAACTGCCCAACAGGCTCATTGTGGCATCAATCAGTCTCACCTGGACACTGGGATCGAGTTGCGTCATGTCATTCTCCTTCCACTGAGTCGCTCGCTTGTTCTGTCGCGTGAGTGTAACGCGAATCCCGTCTTCAGCAAAGCGCAGGAGCAGTCCCAAGGCGGGCGCAGCGGTCCTTGAGGCATCGACCACTTCCCGACCATGGATGAGTTCCAGTTTCAGACCCTGGAGTCATTGGCACGACGCCACCATCATCGTGCTTCGGGGAATGTCGGGCAGCCCGCGCCAGCGCCAAACGTACGGAAAGCACACACGGGGGTCTGTCCATCCCCCGCCAGCATTCTTGACTGTGCGACTACGAAGTATAGACACCCTCCTCTTCTAAGGGCCAACACAGACGCTGGAGTGGCAGACATCGCCGTGCGCACGTGAGTCAGGCATCGAGTGCCGCATCGTACGGATCGACGACATCCAATCTCCAGGCGACCGTGGCAACGTCGCGGTGTATGGCGTCTTCCGTGACGTGATGGACAAGAGTGTGCACCATTCCGGCGTCACCAGGGGTCAGGCAACCGTGGAGCGACAGGATGATCGTGTGATCGTGTGCATCAGTAACAGGCCAGGCATCATCGAAGAGTAGGTTCTACGTCAATAAGTGTGATCTCCCTCATGCAGCGATAGGCTGAGCCTCCTGTCTGCTGGCGAGCAGTATTCTCTGTCTGAAGTTGTTGGGGTTGCGGTGGCCGTAGGCCATTCGCTTGATGACCTTGATGCGATTGTTCTTGCCTTCGAGGAAGCCGTTGGTGTAGGGAGGGATATCGAAGTAGTTGAGGGATCTCTTTTCTCCAGAGCCGCAGCACGGGGCAGAGGGCCCGGAACGGGGCAGGGCCTTGCTCCCGTACCGAGTGCTCCCACTGGGTCAGCCTTGCCTCTGCCACTGCCCTGCTGTGAGGGCGATACCAGGTTCTGAAGGACTCTTTGAGCAGCCACGCGCGACGCAGTTGGGGATAACGCCCCAGCAGTTCCATGAGCCGGGCACGTGACTCCGGCACCAACCGCTCCTGCGCTTTCAGCAGCAGATACCGGGCACGGAACAGCTCTCCCCGCTTTCCTTGCCGTGGTTCCAGACTGGTGCGGACCTGATCCAGCGCCCGGTGCACGTGCAGCAGCACATGGAACTTGTCCACTACCACCCGGGCCTGTGGCAAGCAGGGTGCCACCGCCTGGCGGAACGGCTCGTGCATGTCCATGACCACCACCTTCGCCGCCTTCGCATAGGGCAGCGCGGTGAAGAACGCAGCCACCTCCCGTTGCCGGTGCCCGCTGACTACTCCGATGACCTCCTTGTGCTCCAAGTCTACTATCGCGGTGTCGTACATCTGTCCTTTCCTGATGGAGACCTCGTCCAGCCCCAGCACCCTGGCCGGGCGGGTGAGGACTCGCTGCGGCACCCAGCAACCTCCTTGCCTCCTCGGTCACACAGCCCCGCACCAGCGACTCACCCATCCCTTCCTTCCGCGCCACCTGCCGCACCGTCTGGTCTATCGCCTCCCGCCCCAGATAGCTGCGGAACCGCTGACTCGTCCGTCTCCTCATCCCGAACACCGGGTCAGGCTCGCTGAACACCCTGCCACACGCACCACACCGGAAGCGCCGCTTCGTCAATTCCAAGTATACCGGCTTGTCCCATAACCTCCTGTCCCGCTTCACCTGCACCTTCCTGCTGTGCACCCTCGCCGCCTTCTCGCCACATTCCGGACATTCCGCATCGCTCACCCGGTACTCCACCTGTACCTTGATGCCCCAGTCCGTCTCCTCCTCACCCCTCACCCGCAACTCGCGCAGCCCCAACGCCACAGTGATACAATCATCTCGCACCTGCTTCTCCTCCTTTCTTTGCGTGGTTTCATTACCCAAAGCTACAGAGGAAAGCAGGTGCTTTCAACTCACCCCGCCCCATCACACTTAAGAGTGTAGAGCCGCCGGGTCACGGCATTTGACAGGGATATCTTCATATGCAACAATTGTTGTTGGGCACATTCATCAACGCGAAGCCGATAACTAAGTCCAGTTGCTTGCGTGAAAACGTGGACAGTTGGGCGAGGAGTTGGACAAGGCGAAGGTGAGTGTGCCCTTCTCTTCTGCCCCGAATGTGCTGGTGACCCTACCCCCAGTCAAGGCCCATGCTGTTCGGATGATTGCAGACGGGAGAACGCGGACCTCCGCGTCCGCCCGTCCGGTGAAGGGTGGATGGGCATTCTGATGTAGGGGTCGTTCGTGAACGACCCGCCCAGGACACGACGGCAAAACCAGCACAGGCACCCACCTCACCTACGAAATGAGGATGGTGTCCCCGCATTCCGCAGCACACGACGAACGTCGACTTGTGCGAAACGTCGCCAGGGAGTACACTGACACTGGTAGTTGAAGTACAGGCCTTTTCAGTCCTCGTTCGTGCCCTCCATTGCATCCGAGCCCTGAATGACCGTAACTCAATTGAACCAGAACTAACGTCTAGAGGAGGTCATCCAGTGAGCTATCAAGACAAGTCGATCAAGTGCCGCGATTGCGGTCACGGCTTCGCCTTCACGGCATCGGAACAGCAGTTCTTCGCCGAGAAAGGTTTCACCAATGAGCCCAAGCGATGTCCGGCCTGCCGCCGCACCAAGCGCGACAGCATGTCGTCCATGCCGGGCAGCCAGCGAACCTGGTAGCGTGTCGCCGCCATCGTGCGGCGCCGCTTAGTGCACACTGCGCACGCGCAGAATCAGCATAAGGGAGTTTGTAAGTTGAAGATCTACGTAGGCAATCTATCATTTGAGACCAGACATGACGACCTGACACGAGAGTTCGCCGTATTCGGCGAGGTCGCGTCCTCCAATGTGGTGAGCGACCGTGATACCGGCCGGTCGAGGGGCTTCGGCTTCGTCGACATGCCCTCGGACACTGAGGCCAAGGCTGCGATCGCGGCCCTCAATGGCAAGGACATGATGGGCAGGACATTGACGGTCAACGAGTCTCGCCCCCGAGAGAACAGCGGCGGATTTGGCGGTAGCCGCGGTGGCGGTGGTGGCGGCAGCCGACGGTACTAGAATCGGCATTGACCCAGTGCAGATGCCGGCGTGCCGATGACGGCACAACGTGCACAGAGGCTGTCGACGCACAGAGAGGGAAAGCCCCCACAAAGGGCTCTCCCTCTTGTTCTGTCATGGATAGAGGACGACCTGATGTGTTCTCGTGAGGCCTCACCGAAGATGGTGGCGCGGCGGTCGCTGCCCTGGGAATCCCCGTAACTCGCAACGCCGCTTTTGCTGGCCTACTCAAGCACTCAAGTACTCAAGCACTCCCGCCCCTATCCGGCATGATGTCCCCGCATTTCCCATGCTTTTGAAACTTGACGCCGAGGGTGGTCGCATGCGAGCATGCCCGTGGGCGTGCCGGTCGATGCCGGTTCTCTGACCTGACCAGGCTGGTATGCGCCACATGAAGGAGACAACGGTAGGACTCAGACTGGCGTTGGCCTCGACCATCGGGTGAGGTCACTAACCCTGCCTGGCCGACCGCACGGGTGCAGTCCGGGAGTGATCAACGGGAAGTATTGGCTCGTCAGGGGTCAGGATTGCGCAGGGCCTTGTTGGAGAGTGGGAATTCAGTCCCGAATGAGGAGGGTTCAACAGGCGGAGGCGGCTCGGAAGGGGATTGACAACCTTGTGGCAAAGGAATAGCGTCATGACCACGGCCAACGATGGATGGTGATCGATCAGTCGCGAGTTGAAATGTGAAATTCCGGATAGAGTGCGAATAGTACTGGAGGTGTCTGAAATGGAAACACAGGAAGCAGGAGCTCAGAACGCGCAGACTCACGAGGAAGCAAGGAAACTGCGGGACGAGGCCTGGGATCGAGCTACGAAGGTCTACAAAGAGGCCAAGGGGCAAGCGGACATAGTCTATGACGACGCTAAGAAGGCGGCTGTCGATAAGGAAGCCAGGAAGCGGGCGGATGAAGCCCACAAGGAAGCCATAGAGGAAGCGAAGAAACTCCGTGACGCCATTACGAATGTGGCCGAGGCGGTCTTCTCTGATTTCTGGAGGAAATAGGAACTACAGGGACACTGACTTCCCCCGAAACCAGTGCCGGCAAACGAGTGGCAATCCCCTGACGGACCGACGAAGCGAGAGGAGGGCTCGCCCACAGCCAGGACACCGACCAGCGGACCGACGTCACGTCCAGAGGTTAAGGACGGTTTCCCCGGCATCCCCGCAACTCGCAACCCAGCGTCCGTCGGCCTACGCAAGCACTCAAGAACTCAAGCGCGCAAGCACTTCGGCTCACGTGTCCGCCCGCAGGGGGACGGCGGGGCATTCTGCGGGAGGCACCTTCCATCAACGACCCGGCAGGGACACGAGGTCAATGCTGGCGCGACTATCCTCTTCACGTACGAAATGACTATGGTGCCCCCACATTACCTGAGCCCGCTCCAGTATGCCAGGCGGACCGAAAAGGGTACACTGTTAGTGGTCTGATTCACTCCAGTTCAACAGGGGTTCACGTCATGAGTGATTACCATAGTAAGAACCAGGAGCAGAAAGCGCAATCCGTAATCGCCTACTTCACCATGGAGGTGGGTATTGATCCCAAGATGCCCACGTATAGCGGCGGCCTTGGTATCCTGGCGGGAGACACCCTGCGTGCCGCCGCCGATTTAGGTGCACCCATGATTGGAATGACACTGTTGCACCGCAAGGGCTATTTCCGCCAGCACTTGGATTCTAACGGCAACCAGTCTGAGAGCCCTTCTGAGTGGTCTCCACAAGAGCTTCTGGAACCCGTGGAACCACGGGCGGCCGTGACTGTTGAAGGACGCACTGTAGAAATACGAGCCTGGCGTTATGCCGTCCAGGGCATCAATGGCCATGTCGTACCCGTCTATTTCCTGGATACATCTCTTCCGGAGAATAGCGACTGGGACCGGGAACTAACCGACCACTTATACGGTAGAGATGACCACTACCGTCTGTGCCAGGAGGTAGTCCTTGGCATGGGTGGCATAGCCATGCTGCGTGCTCTTGGCTGTAAGGAGATGCAGTCCTACCATATGAACGAAGGGCACTCCGCCTTGCTGACCCTTGCACTTCTGGAGGAATACACTCGGAAGAGTGGCTCTCCTACTCCTACCGAGGTAGAGAAAGAAGCGGTACGCCAGCATTGTGTCTTTACAACGCATACACCGGTGCCTGCTGGTCACGACAGATTCTCACTGGGTCTGGCACGCCAGGTGCTGGGTGAAGAACGAGTCAATACTCTGACATCTGCTGACTGCTGTGTGGGCGGGATGCTGAATATGACTCATCTTGCCTTGTCCTTATCGCGCTACATTAACGGGGTAGCCATGCGTCACGGACAGATATCTCGTGACATGTACCCCAGCTATCCCATCAACTCCATTACCAACGGGGTGCATGCCGGAACCTGGGCAGCAGTGTCTTTTCAGCGTCTTTACGACAGTTACATCCCCGAATGGCGCCGCGATCACCACTATCTGCGGTACGCGATAACCATCCCGCTCGACGAAATCCGGCAGGCGCATGCTGAGGCAAAGCGAAATCTGTTGGCCGAGGTTGAGCGACGGGCTGGTATCCACCTGGATCCGACCGCGATGACCCTTGGCTTTGCCCGCCGCGCCTCGACCTATAAGAGAGCCGACCTGTTACTCTCTGAGCCGGATCGCCTCAAGAGAATAGTCCGTCAGGTAGGTCCTTTGCAGATTATCTACGGAGGCAAGGCTCATCCCCGCGATGAAGGTGGAAAAGACCTCATCCGTCGCGTTCTTCGAGCTGCCGCGGCTGTGAGAGATCTAGTGCACATTGTGTATCTCGAAGACTACGATATGGCGCTGGGTCATTACCTTTGCGCCGGAGTTGATTTGTGGGTAAACACTCCACAGAAGCCCCAGGAAGCTTCCGGGACAAGTGGAATGAAGGCCGCACTCAACGGAGTGCCCAGTCTGAGCGTGCTCGACGGATGGTGGATTGAAGGACACCTGGAAGGAGTGACCGGGTGGTCGATTGGGGATAGCTGGCGAACAGCCAGCGTTTCTGCGGTAGAGGCAGCTTCGCTCTACGACAAGCTGGAGTATCTGATACTGCCCACTTTCTACAGGAGACCCGACGCCTTTGCCGAAATCATGCGGTATGCCATTGCAGTGAACGGCTCCTTTTTCAACGCACAGCGCATGGTCGCTCAGTATGTCAAAAATGCTTACCTTCACCCCGCAAGTGAGGCGGACCCCATCTTCAGGACAGGACAGAGGCAAGACTAAGGTGGGGCTCTGGTGTCCTTGGGGCTCCCTTCGATACTATCAGACTCACAGGGTCGTTATCCAGGCGACTTGGGTTGTACACTGCGGCTGGCGTACAAGCAGCCCAACGCCTTCTTCCACGCAGTCACCAGGTTCGGATGGACCTCAAACCGGCTGGCCAGCTGCGCCACCGTCTCTTCTCCCTTGAGCGCTTCCATGGCGCGACCCTGGCCTTGAATGCCGGGCTGTGCTTCCTCCGGTTCCGTTTCACGTCCTGCTCCTTCCATAGCTCCCTCTGTCTTAGGAGCAGAATGACATCATGAAGAGAGCCATACTACTGCTACCCGGGGTGGCTCAGAAACCGAACGGCGTTCCGTCCGTTGCCCCCACATATCAGGCAGTTTTCTCCTTGACCGCGCCTTCAAGCTTCAGCCAGGCCTTGACGACGCCGTCGATGATGGCCTCTGGACGGGGAGGACATCCGTGGACGTACACGTCAACCGGGATTATCTGGTCGATCGGTCCGACCAGGTTGTAGGACTCCTGGAACACACCGCCCTCGGCTCCGCAGTTGCCGATGACTATCACGACTTTGGGGTCGGGTGTCTGGGCATAGATACGCCTCATCCTCGGCTCCATTTGACGTGTCACCGGGCCGGTCACCAGCAGGACGTCTGCGTGTCTCGGAGAGCCGACTAGTTTGATGCCGAATCGCTCGAGGTCGTACCGGGGAGTGAGCGCGGCGACAATCTCGATGTCACACCCGTTGCACGAACCCGTGTTGAGGTGATACACCCAGAGCGCCAGCTTGAATGAATCCATGCCGATATGTGTTGTTCCCCCCTCTAGTCCAGGCCCGCCACGAACACCGCAATGCCTGCCACTGCGGTCAGAGCCAGAAGCCAGATAAGATAGTCGTTCACAATACCCGTATGGGCATGCACAGTGGGCTCATAGTAGCGCTTCATCGCGTCGAAGAAGCCCCAGTACATGTTGTGTGCGCGAATGGGTCCTCAATCATCAGTGAGCGGACCATGGAACATCTTGCCTGCGGTGTAGCTGTGCTTGGAGTTCATGGTACTTGTCAATGTATTCGTGAATCGCTATCACCACGGCGGCATGGCTCCAGGTCAGTGGTGATACACTGAGCGGGGTATGGCTGTGCGGGTCAACCTGCTCGGCGAGAACACCACTAGGGAGAGCACAGTGCTGAGCCCAGGTGAGAGCCTGGAGGGCTGGCTTTAGGTCGCCCAGTGATTGAGCTCTGGCGATATGGTATTGAGCTACCCACATGGTGCAAATGAACCAGGGATTACCGGGGATATTAGTGATGTCCTGACTAACTTGCTGATAGCGGTCGTTCTCATAGCGGGCGACGCCTCCCACCGTGGATTTGCACCAAAGCCGGTCTATAAGGGCCGCCATCGTGTTCTCAATAAGGGGGTCAGCAACCTCGAACATACCGACAACAAAAGGGCCGCAAATACTGCTATCGATGGTGTAGTCTGGTTCCACCACACCGTCAGCGCTAACCGTGATCGAGCGCAAGAAGCGTCCCAATTTCTTATCAAAGAGGTACTTAATAGCAGCCTCTTTTATCTCAGCCGCCGCCTGACGGTACTGCTTCGTGAGTGTCATCTCGCCGAATACTTCCGTGAAGTTGGCCGCCGCTTGTAGGCCTGCCCAGACCGCAGCAACCGTAAAAGAGTGGATGCCACGGCGTTCCTCCCAAAGGTCATATGAAGGTGCTGGAAGGTTGGTATGAGGCTCTCTATAGCTAGCCATAAAGTCGGCAGCGTTCATAATCAGTGTTCGATAAAGGGAACGGATGAACTCTACATTGCGGAACTTGTTGTAGTGATACCAAAGGCTGTGTATGACTAGAGCAGTCTCATCTTCTTCAATTGGCAGTTGCGGCTTGCCCTCCTCGTCTGCCCACGGCATCCACTGGCCTGCCAGAGAACCATCGGAGTTATACTTGTGAAGGAGGTAGCCTTCACTAGTGATGGTATTGGCGCAAAACCCGAAGAACGCGTGACTGATTTCGTTATAGTTGGCCATGTCGAGGGCTTTAGCTACGAAGGCCCCATCACGACCCCACACATAAGAATAGGTGTCCCCCAAGACCTCGGTAATGTCGGAGTCAGTGCCGGCGATGATAGCACCACGGTTATCGATCTGCACGCGCATAGTGAGCAAGCTGCGTCGGTACAAGCTGAGTATGGACGCCGGCAGGTCGGCACAGTCCAGCGATTCCTTGTTCACCCACGCTCGCCAGTAATCACGGGTACGGATGATGAATGACTCAGGTCCGCGTTCACGAATCAGAGTCTCGAGTTCCTCGATTCCGTGGAAGCGGGTGCTTGCCGCCAGCCAGTGGTACATGGTTGAGCTTCCTCCAGCGGGCACAGTCTTGTCATAGAGCCCGATGACTCCCTCAGCAAACCCACAAGTAAGAGGCACCTTCGCCAATTGGCCATCTTCGGCATCGCGCCATGCACTTTTTCTATCTCCTGATCTTGTGCTTCCGGTTGTCCAGTCGTCGAGGCCAATTATTCCATTTACTTGGGCACCGGCCAGGAAGTAACGCTGCTCCTTGTACATCACCAAGGCTCTCAGTCTTGGGTGGTAGTAGATAGTATCGCCTATTGCCCTGCCTAGAATCCGCAGCGCGTAATGGAAGAACAGGCGTACGTCGCGGGGGTGGTCTCGGTGATTGGCGATATTGACCCGCCTGAAGAGGATGTCCCGGTGAAAGTCCACGAGGTCAGAAAAGATGAGGGTGAGTCCTATCTCACGATTAGTCGCCGTAACACGGGTGACCAAGCTCTCACTTTCATAGACCATTTCCCTCTGCCACTGGGGACTGTCAATCCAGGTGAAGTTGCCATCAACCCAGACGCCAGTACGTGATACACAACCTTCGGTATGGTTCTCCTTACCTACATAAGGATAGTAGATGTCCCGGAGGTTGTAGTTGGTGTCAAAATTGACGTGCAGGTTGCCATTGCCTACAGGTACGTCTCTAGGCATCTTAGTTTTGGATTATTCTCCTCTTTGGGTATATACACTATTATGGGCCTCCAGGATTATCTGAGATGCTCGATCGTGTGACAGTCTCTCGGCGGTCTCTCGGGCATGTCCAGCCGTAGCCTTTGTAAGTCCGGCCCATACAATACAGTATTATAGACCTCCAAAGTTTTCTGAGCTGCCTGATCCCATGAGTGTTCTTCTGCAGTTTCCCTGGCACGCTCACCTATCGTCTTTCTGAGTGCAGCATTTGAAAGCAGCAACTCGATTTTTGCTGCCAGGTCGTTGACATCGGAGGAGGCTCTAAGTAGGAGGCCATTTACCCCATCGATAATGATATCAGCAGCTCCGGCAACTCTGCTGGTGATTACAGGCAAGCCGCTGGCCATAGCCTCGACGATGACTAGGCCAAAGGGCTCATACATAGTGGGAAAAACGAATATATCGCTAGCAGCATAGTATTCCCAAAGACTGCTGCTGTGGGGGACAAAGATTATCCTCTCCCTCACCCCCCTTAGCTCCGCAAGCTGGCCGTAGAATTTCTCGTCTCCGCTACCAATAATGATGAGTGTTACGGTTCTGTTCGAAAGCAGTGGAAGTGCTTCTACAATATACCGAACTCCCTTCCTTTCCCAATCGCCTCCAGCAAACATCAGTAATGGATCACTACGGGATACACCATGCTTTTGCCTGATCTGGTCCCTATAGAGTGGCCGATTAGTCGGGTGGAATCTGAGAGTATCTACTCCATTAGGGATTACGATGATGTTTTTGGCGGCATCACCGTAATGACGGGCGAACTCTTCTTGCATAGCCTGAGAAACTATAATGCACGCTCTAGAGTTGCTGCGGCTAATTATCAGCCCCTCAAGAAAGCATACCAGGCAGCGATACAGCCTGTGGTCCCATGCTTTCAGTTTTTGCCAGACACTCCTGCAAGGTATCTCAATTATGTTAGCCTCTTCGAGACGGCGACACTCCCTCTCACAGAAATGAGAGGTGATAACGTTTGAAGAAAAGGCGGAGTCATACCCTGTCGAATGGATGATGTCAAAGTCTGTTTTTCTAAGAAAAGAAAGAACAGCAAGGAGTACGGTACTGGATATCAAGAAGGTAATGTGTGCCAAAGGCTTGGGACATCTGAGTGCTGGCACCTTATAGTGCTGAACTTTGAGTAAGTCAATCCCATCTATGGTATTAGAACAAACCGAAACCTGATGGTCCCCGGAAAGCCTCTCGACCAGGTGAGCGGTGACCGTTGCTGGCCCCGTTTTGAAGTTAACATGATGCGCAACGAAAGCGATCTTCAAGCCGACATACGGAAGCTGCCTTCGGCGAGACTTCCGGCATCTCCAACTGTTCCCTTTGAGGTATTCATCGCAATCTTGTCCACGAATGTGTTTAACGATCACCTCCTTAGAACTTCCACTCGGCAAATCCTCCAAGATACTCGGGTTCTCACTCCTATGATTATGCTCCTTCTGCCAGTTATGGGGCCTCTTACTTCAGAGCCCTTGTGACCTTCCCCGTTTTGGGCTGAGGAGCCTTACACTCTAGACACAGGTTTGCTTGGGGAACCGGTTCTAGCCGGTGAATGAAAGAGAGTCGTGACAGTGCCCGTCGAGGCGCACACAGTAGAGGGTATTGTGCCCGCCACAACCAGCGTAAGGGCATCTCCAGAGAACCAATGTCCCAGCCACCTGCCACAAACCACATTTACCCCCCCGAGGATGATCCTCGCCCAAAAGCCCTCAGAGTTCCCAACCTGATGAATGACAATGCAACAAAGTGAGGGGAATCAGTCACACACAAAGCAACCAGTGGATCTCCCGAGCGCATCACGCCGAAATACCACCTAAGAAGGAGCAAACCTAATCTAGCACCTTCCCAGAGGAAAGGCAAAACCCGTATAAGAGGTAGCTCAAGCTCTGCGGCGGTTATCCAGTCGACCACTGTATGCCGCTGCGGCTCTTACTACAGGTAGTCCTTGAGCTTTCGGCTGATGCTCGGGTGCCGCAGCTTGCGGAGTGCCTTGGCCTCTATCTGGCGTATACGCTCACGGGTCAGGCTAAACTCCTGTCCCACTTCCTCGAGAGTACGTGCGTGTCCGTCCTTGAGTCCGAAACGGAGTTGAAGCACTTTCTTCTCCCTGGGTGTGAGTTCGTCGAGGACTCTGTCGATCTGTTCCTTCAGTAGTTCCTGGGTGGCCACTTCGGATGGCGCAGGACTTGTCTGGTCCTCAATGAAGTCCCCCAAGCATGTGTCGCCATCCTCGCCGACGGGTAATTCCAGGGAGATGGGTTGCTGGTGGAACAGGGTCATAACCTTTTCAACGCGATCAGGAGTCATGTTGAGTCGGAGCCCGATCTCTTCAGAACTCGGTTCTCGTTTGAGCTCGTAGCTCAACTGGCGTGTGGTGCGCATGAGCCGGTTCATCATCTCGACCATGTGCACGGGAATACGAATCGTGCGTGCCTGATCGCCAATTGACCTGGTGATTCCCTGCCGAATCCACCATGTCGCGTACGTGCTGAACTTGTACCCTTTCCGGTGACGGAACTTCTGTACCGCGCGCATCAAACCGATGTTGCCTTCCTGGAAAAGGTCAAGGAGGGGCATGCCATAGAAGGTGTATTTCTTGGCGATGCTCACCACAAGACGCAGATTTGCTCGTGTGAGGTGGGTTTCCGCATCCTCAGCCGCCCGATTCACTTCATCGTAGTGCTGGCGCAACTCGTCTTCGTAGGGCTCCAGTAGCGTTGTTAGCCTCCCGTCTGCTATCTGTTCACGCAATTCGTCGAGAGACTCAGTCGACAACAATCCTATGGCATGTGGGGGCAGTAGATTGCTGTTCACGGACATACTCACGATTGTTTTCTGCGCTGCGGGAGTCACCTGGTTGGTCCCATCTGCGATGGCGGCGATGAGTTCTGGCTTGATCCTGTTGTTGATGGCCACGCGGAGTCCGTCGACGCACAGAAGCTGCCCCACACTGAGCCCGTCTTCGATATCGAGTTCCTGTCTGATGACCTCGAGCACTGGATAAGCCCTCACAATGTGTCCGAGGAGATCCACGGTCAGCTCAACTGCGGTAGGCTGTGTCCGGTACTTCCTGAAGTGCACCTCTTCAAGCCAGGCGAGGTGGCGCCCGCGCTCTATCTTGCTGGAGAGAACTCGCTCCTCCGCAGACTTCAGCAGGGGCACCTGCCCTATTTCACGCAGGTACATGCCGACAGAATTATCGATGGCCTCGTCAGCGAACAGACCTAATGGCGCCTTCACCTCGTCCGCGACAAGCGCGAGTCCAGGTTCGTCAGGGCCTTCACTCTTGGATCGGGTATCCGCCTCGTTGGACTCCTCGTCGTATCCGTCGTGTGCCACAGTGGGCGACTCATCCTGAATGTCCGATGAACCAGTGTCTCGAATGATATCCATGTGTTAGCCTCTGCCCTCGGCCTTGCCATCCGCCACGAACTGCGCTTGCCCTTTGCCTGAAGACGCTTCCGGCTGAAGCAAGCTTTCGAGCTTCCCACGCCGAGAAATGACCATCCACGAAAGCGAACGGGCATCAGTCAACTGGAACGTCACCACCGGGACTCGCAGCAGAGCCCGCCGCGACGCTATGAGAAGGACGAACAAGGCTAGGTTAGCACCATTCCAGAGGAAAGGCAAAGCTACGAATTGCCTCCGTTGATGTTCTGCGATTTAGTCCTCCGTTAACTGTTCAGCGAGAATGTCCGCATGCAGGAGATGCTGACATTTCGCATCCGGAACCAGGTGGGCACAGTTTCGTGTGACTGACCACCAATCTGCAGCCGATCAACATTCACCCCTCAATTCCCCAGCCTTGTTGGCATTTTTTACGGTAAGAAGGATTCAACCGTGCAGTTACGAATGCAGATGATCAAGGCGCACGCGGGCAAGGCGTTGACCATGATCATTGGCGCATGACACTGCCGCTTGTGGTACAGTGACGTTGACATCACGGAGGGGGGGTCGTGGCAATCATCATTCGCACTCTCTACAACAACCAGAAGTGGACAGCTCCATGCGCCAGGCCAGACAGTGACCCTCTGTGTTGGCGATGCATGAGGCAGCCTAGTGTCAAAGTCGACCGGCCAAGCCCCGGAGTCATCTTGTGCGATGGCCATTGCTGGGAACAGTCTCTCTGCACCTTCTACGAGTGGGGATGTACGCCACAGGGCCGTATCTGGAGCCCACGGGCGCATATTGATGATCGGGTGTTCTTCGTGTACCAGCTACCTCCAACTGGCTCCCGGCTGTCGTACGCCATCTGGGGGTGTACACACGTGGTCAGGATCGACAGGTTTATGCGCCAGAGAAATGTCGACCATTGGGATGCCTACGCGTACTCGTTCCTAGTAGTGGAGCCGTTCACACCGATACCGCTGTTCAGTCGACCTTCGAACCTGTCGGCTGACGAGCTTGTCGGCAAACCCTGGGGTTCTGGAGCCTATCAATTTATCGATGACGACCGTGAAGAAAGATTGCTGAGCCTCATTCCTGAGGAGTACCGCGCCTGACCAAGCGTCGATCAGGAGCATCAGTACCAAGAGAGAGAATCATTCGCGGTGTAGGCCGGGTGCCAACTAAACACTTTAAATACTTTGTGGCCATTAATTAGTGCTATCTAGAAGCACCATTATGCTCAATACATAATAATGGCTGCAAAGCACTTAGTGTGCCTAGCTTGCGGCAGGCATGATCGTTGACGACCAATGAGGAGTTGGCCGGGCTGGATGACGGGATTGTCAGTGCTGTCGCGAAGCGCCAGCTAGCTTCGGCAAAGGTAGGTTCCAATCGCCACTGGCATCAGATCTGGTCCAACAACCCGCTAGAGCGGCTGAACAAGGAGATACGGCGCAGAACGGGACGTCGTCGGCATCTTCCCGAACCGGGCGGCTGCCGTGCGTCTCATCGGCGCCGTACTGAGCGAGCAGCATGACGAATGGCAGGTGAGCCGGCGCTACCTGCCCCAGGTGTCCGACGCCACGAGCGCCGACGACCAGCTGCAGGAGGTGGCTCTACCGGTAGGCATACACTGACGGATGGCTGATGGTGATGACGGACTCATACACCACTTGACGGGACGTGACCCGTGTCGCCACGCCTGGAGATCATCTGTCGAGGTCAAGCGGCTGCACGTCTTCCGCGAAGTAACAATGAAACTCGCGTGGCAAACTGTGGTAGTCGATGGATTCAATCACGCTGGAGAAATCTCTCGAGTTGACTGTGTTCCAGAACAGCAGTGTCTTGTCTTGCACCCTGCCGCTTCTCGCATCATTTACGAGCGCGGCCAGCGTCTTCCCCGTGTAGGTGCCCTCCAGCTTGATGCCTTCAGACTCGTCCATCAGAGACACTGCCTCCATCCCCTCCCTCGTGAACTGTGCGTATCGTTCGCCAGATAGTCCCGCCGCATGTTGATTGATTCCGGCGGACAGTCGAAGGTGGGGAAGGAGTCGTCCAGGGAATGCAGGAACGCGCTGGTCCTGTTGACGAGTCTGCTCATCCCCGAGGAGCTCACGATTTTCCCGCTCGTCACGAGCACCGAGACAACCCGGCTGTTCAGGCTCGCTGCCTTGAGTCCAAGCAGCAACCCTGCTACGGTGCCCATCGAGCCGCACGCCACATAGATCAGGCCCGGTTCGGGCAGTTCGCCATCTGCTATCTGTCGCTTCAGTTCGAATGCGGCATTGACGTATCCGGCAACGCCCGCGATGGAGGTGCCTCCCGGAGGAATGAGGCGAGGTACGCGGCCACTCTTTGCCCTGCGTCGCAGGATTTCTCTCAGGGTCGCCAGGTAGACCAGCGGTCTGGTTCTCCGGCATTCGAGCTCTGCACCGCACAGGTGCAACTCCGCGCCATGGTGATAGCTCAACAGCAGGTTGCGACGCACGTAGAGAGCATTCGGCTGGGGCATCAGCATCGAGATGCTCTTCAAGCCGACCTGCCGGGCGTAGATAGTGGTAGCCAGGGCATGGTTTGACCCGGCACAGCCGAAGGTCAGCACTTCTCGTGCCTCTGAGCGCACGGCATCTGCCAGAATGAACTCCAGCTTTCATGGCTTGTTGCCGCCGTACTCACTGGCGCTCAGGTCATCGCGTTTCACATACAGCCGGCTTGTGTTCAGGGCGTTTCCCAATCGGTCGGCCTTCTGTACAGGAGTGGGCAGTGTGCCAAGCCGAATGTACGGGAGCTTCTCCTTCAGAGCCGGATATTCTTCGAACAGCGGAATTGCTGACATCCGTTCCTCCACCGGCCTCGGGCAGTGATGCTCCCTGCTGTCCGGGAGACCGTGCTAGCACCAACAGTCACCCGGCGCCAGCCATGCCGGGGGAGTCGTGGTTTGAGTGAAGGACGTCCCCCGAGATTGCCCGCTGAAGGCACCCGCGCCGCCATCCATGTGTATCTGTGTACCACAGGCGGGCGACCTCGCCTCGTGAAGTTCTGCAATCGCGGGGTGCGTGTATGGTGCCCCGGGGATTTGCAGCAGGTCCCATCCAGTGCATGAGACGAGGGCTTCTGCACCCGGTGTACAATGGTCCGACGAATCTGAGCAGGAGGTAATCAGGTGAAAGAGTACGGCGACTTCGTCAGCGAAGCGGACCGGATGATGATCGCGTCACTTCGTGAGTATGTCAGGGGCGAGATACTCCCCTACCGGCAGCAACTAGATGTTGATGAAGACCGGGTACACGTGCACCGCGTGCTGAATGGCCTCGCCGCAATGGGCCTGCATAAGCGAGGGCTTCCCGAGTCGCTCGGTGGCATCCGCACGGGGGCGGTCTCGTTCGTAGCCGGCTATGAGGAAATTGCGCGGGGCGACTGCGGCATTGCGCTAACGCTGAGCGTGCCGGCCTGGGTATTCGGCGCGGCCGTCCGCTCCCGCAACGAGCGCGTGCTTGAGGATCTGTGTCGGCCGTTCTGCGGCGACACGTTCGTTGAGGCATGTCTTGCGATGACGGAGCCGGAGGGTGGCTGCAACGTCGAGAGCGCCGAGTATCGTGGGAAGGCGATTCACACCAGGGCGCAGCTCGAGGGCGACCACTGGGTCATTAACGGCGCCAAGCAGTTCCCCAGTGGCGCCGGCGTATCGGACGTGTATCTCATCGCCTGCACTACGGATCCCGAACTGGCTGAAGAGGGCATCGCGCTCATCTACGTGCCAGCCAACACGCCCGGACTGTCGTTCGGCACGCCGGAAGATAAGATGGGAATGAGGTACACCGATGTGAACGCCTCGGTGTACCTCGATGATGTGCGAGTCCCTATGGAATACCGCGCGTCGATGGAACCGGGAAAAGATGCGGAGAGTTTCAGAAACCTCCTCGCCTGGGGCAGGCTCTCCAGTGCTGCATTCTCCGTCGGCGTAGCGCAGGCGGCACTCGACATCGCCCTGGACTTCACGGGACAACGCCACTACGGTGGCAAACAGGTCCGACAGCACACGTTGCAGACGGCGATGCTTGCCGACATGATGATCGGTGTCGAGAGTGCGCGCTTCTACTACTTGACGGTCGCGAGCATGTTCGACAATCGCAAGGTGTACGGTCACCACTACAGCGATGAGCAACTCGCCCGTGCGTCCGGGGCCAAGGTGTACGCCTCTGAGATGGCACTGAAAGTCTGCAATATGGCGATGGAGCTTACAGGCTCGTACGGCTACATGAGGGACTACCACATCGAGAAGTACCTCCGTGATGTAAAAATCATTCAACTGTGGGAGGGCGGCGCCCAGCTTGGCCGCATCGATGTCGCGAGGGGTCGTTACCCGATGGTTCCGTACGTCTAGTGCCCGGGTCTGCACCAGGCTGAACCGACTGCCATCACGACGCGGCGTCACGCCTCGATTTCCCGGAAGTCTTCCACTTTGCAAGAATCTATGCGCCGAGGTTGACGCTTCGCGGCTTTGGTTTCAGTCACACGATGAATACCACCCCCGTCTTCTCAATCGGCGGCGCGGCACCTGCGAGCAAGGCGACGGCTCCAGCTTCCTGCTGGTCCGTTCAAGAGCACGAGGGCTTCGTCATCCGGACAATCCGGACCCCTGTCAGCGTCATGTCTCCCGAACATGTGACCGGAGTACGCACACTAAATGAGCATGAATCACCGCATCTGCGGATTCGCGGGCTGCCCTGGTGATCTCTCAACTCCCGGCGTCCTGAAGGCCTCTCACAGGTAGGGCCCCGGTGCCGTCCCCCCTCGTGTGCGGACATCCGGGTATTGACCGTGAGGTCTGTCCACAGGATGATTGCCTGTCCCGGGAGTGCCGACAGCCATGAGCAGACAACCGGGACCCGGGAGCAACGTTGTGGGGACTGACTGACCCGACTTTGACAGTTTCGTAGCTAGAATGAGGCGTTTTCCACTACAGGTGTTGGTTCCCGTGGGCGGGCGGCGGTCAGTTACGCCGGCAAGGGCTGAACTCGGGGCGGTGGACGGAGTCCGGCGGCGGCAAAGGCTTTCTGTGCCAGGGGAGACAGGTCCGTCCGCGTCGGGAAGACCTGCCCTTCTTCTTCGGGACCAGCTGGCACTGCCAGCCGGCCTGCTCGATGTTGCCTCCCTCGGACCAGAACAGGATGAGGGAGTTCTCGGTCAGGATGGCCTTGCCGCCATGCTCCTCGGCTGCGGCGATGACCGCCTGGCGCAGCTCCTCGGATGAGGCGTTGAGGATGTGTTGGAACGCCTTCTCGGCCTCCTCCAGCGCCGTTCTCCGCGCTTCCTCAGCCAGCATGCGCTGCCGCTGGAGCTCCTGTCGTGCCCTGGCAAGTACCGCCTCGGGTGCCTCAGGTGCCGTGTACGGCGCCGCACTCGTCTGCTGTGTCTTTGCTGTCATGTCACGCTCCTTGTTGCGCCGCATGACTCAGAGACACACGTGAAGCCTTCCACGAGCCATATTCGTGGCCGGGACCTGCGGGACGCCCCGACGTGGGGGGCGTCCTGTGGACCCCGCCGGCCACGGGGACATCATGGCACAGAATGCCGATTCTCTTTAGCCTATAGACTTAGCCTGCGCCACGAGCGTGCCACACGTGCGGCGCCCGTGTGACAGTGCCGGTCCCGGGAGTAACCCGCGGCAGAGGCTGCTGGGCGGCTGGAGATGGAGAGCACACCGTATGGTCATCGAGTGGTGAGGCAATGCGGGTCGGTTGTCATGGTATGGAGAACGACGGCGAAGATGGAGACCGAGATGCCTGAATCGGCGCCGAAGGTGATCAGGTCGCCTGTTGGCAATGAAGTCTATGGCACCGGGGATGGTCGCGCGACAAGCTTTGGTGCGTTGAAGGTCTTGCCGACTGCCTGAATCCTGCAGCAATTGGCGGCCACTAGTTGACAAAGTAGCAAGTCTTAGTATAATATGAGGCTTAGATATGGAGCCATCAAAAGATGGGAACACATGGATAGCAACGCAATTCACATAATGAGCCTCGAAATTACCGGGTATCTCACTCACTGTGCCAATAGGCTCGCCGTGGCGGGCCGTGAGTTCAACGAACACCTGGTGCGGCAGTTCCAGTCGTGGGACACTGAGGCCGAGAGTGTGATGGTTAAACCCAACTTGCCTGCAGAGCACGTGTCATTCCTCAAGGCTGTCGCCTTCACACTGGGTTGGCTCGAGCAGAGCGTCGCAGTATCCGACGTGGTTGATGAGACGAACCGAACGAAACTGCTCTATCTACCGAAGCTGTATCTGCAGTGCCTGCTGGAGCAGAAGGCCGGCGTTACCGGCAGCATCGAAGCGCGGTTTGATGAGCTGCTACAGGAAGCTCAGACAGGTATGCCGCTTAGGCGACCCCGACGCCTTACGGGGGTCATTGCCGGGCTCGACACCTGGGCCAAAGTGAATCTTGATGTCGCCACATCGCCCAACGGAAGCCTGGATCTTGAGACGCTCCAGGACCTGGCGCTGAAAGCAGGCAAACGCGCCAGGTGGACGGCGCTTGCTCCTGTCAAAATGGGCTCGCTCCTGCGCGGAAGTGCGCCCAGGTCGCTCTTTCCTCCCGTTGGCAGTGCCGTATCTCGAGGGATAGAGAGACTGTTGGGCTTCTCTCTCTCTGAGTCTGAGAATGACTATACCATCGCGCGAGGACTGCACCTACGGCTGGCGGATCTCGCTCAGGCATCGGTAGTTGACATCAACAGCGGGCTGTATCGTTTGGGGGGCGGAAGCTGATGGCGATGCGCCCGTCCGCTGCAAAGACACTGAAGGTTCACAGGCTGATATCTGGGCCTCCCACGCCGTTCGACGGGTGGCCAGGCGATGGTGGAGGTGGTGGAGGCTGCGTGTGTTTCGTGTGTGGCAGGTCGGTGGGCGGGGAAGAACCTATCGTGGTCGTTTCTCGACTGTGGCAAGCGAGTCCAACTGGCGAGGAGAGGCTGAAGAAGGTGTTCTGCGCCACATCCTCACTGCAGGTATGTGTCTCATGCACAGTTAAGGCTGCGAATTGCAGAGTCAGGTTTACACACACTCCCCGGCTCGTAAGTCCGGAGCTTGCGGCGTTCTACTGCTACGCGCGTGCCTTCGCCCACGGTCTCGCCGCGGCACGGTCCGATACGCGCGTGGAGCGCGTCATACCGATGAACAACCTGCTTGCGTTACCGGAACACCGGTTATCGCCACTGTCCGGCTCGGATCGGCACCTGGACAAGCGACTCAGTGTCGTTGGCGAGGACAAGTGCTATCGCTGCGGCGGTGACATAGCGCCTGGGACGAGGCACATGCTTATCGAACTAGCAGTGCACAGCGACTTCCGTCGGGCCGTGAATCTCAGCAATATCTGGCCGGTAAGCAAGCACTGTCGTGGCTGCTCAATCCGACTGTTCCCAATCGATAGTAATGATCGCCTTGACCCTAACGTGTGGTAGTTTCACTGAGATATTCTGGCGGAGTGACTTCTCAACGGTGAAGGAGGGTGACTGATGTGCGCAGATGTAGAGAATCTCACACCCAGGACTATTGAAGCGGTCTGGGCCGTGGCCTGGCAGTGCGCTCAGAATGACGAGCGAGTGTGGGCTGATGTTGAGCGAGCACGAGGACTTGATCCTGCCCAGACGAGCGAGTGTGACTTCATGCGGGAGTGTGCCTGGGCCATATTTGGGGCTGCGTTTGACTCTGAGACGCTCGCAAAGTTGTGGCCAGTTCTTGAGGAAGCATTCTGCAACTGGTGTGTCGCTGATATCGTGGCACAACGCGAAATCGTAAGAGCCCGCGCCCTCGAAGTTTTCAACCATGAGAAAAAAGTGGATGCCGTCCTCGAAATCGCACAATGGCTCTATGCACAGAAGTGGTCTGATGTCCGCGATACGCTGCTCAGCCTCTGCGAGAGGGATAGACGTGGGGATCTAGTGGTCACGGATAGACTCATCAGGTGGTTGGACGAGCGCCGTTACGTTGGACCGACTCTGGCGGCATACATCGCCAAGGACGTAGGTATCGGCAGCGTGAAGGATGACAGGGTTATGCGCCGACTTGCCAAGTATCTCGGCTACAGTCCTGACGAGGCCGGTGTCCGGCGAATGGCTCGTGATGTGCAGTCATTTGTCAATGAGAAGCTTAATGTCATCGACACGGTGCTCTGGAACTGGGCGATGGAGCAAGAATGGCTGAAGGATTCGGAAGGTTGCGACTCCGCGTCATCATCCTGAACCGGAGCAGACTGTACCCTTCGCTGGCACGAAGCGACGGGTGTGTTCTCATAGTCGCATCTTGAACCGGAGGATCTGCCTTGGAGGTGTCGTGCAATGTTGGAGATCTGCCTTGGGATAGTCGCATTGGTTATTCTTAGCATCCCAGTACTCACTGTTCTGCTGGCGGCTCTCTACGTAGTACTGCTGCTCTTGAGCCTGGGGCTTTGGCTTGTTGAGAAGGCCATTGAGTTAACGATCCCTGAAGAGGTCAAGCGATGGGCCGAGGATGGTCCTGATCAAGAAGAGATGAGGTTGATTGAGGACGAGATCGCCAAAGGAAATCTCAGTCTCGATTGACTGAGCCCCAGAGCGAACGGTACCAGTCTTCCCCTGATCGTGGAAGCAGGTTATGGCGAGAGAATGAGGTAGCGCATGCGCTTCTCCTTGTTCAAGCTGCCGCGACAGAATCAGAGGAGCAATCGGCCGCCGAGTAGTCAGGACAAAGCTCAGTAGCGTTGCAGAAACCCTTCACGCTATCCCTTACACTAATCCGTGGTAGCCTGGGAATAGCACGCTCGTTGCGGCAGCTCCAGAGCCACCCTGCCTGTTCCGTCGTACTGCCAGCATCTCACCTTCTTCATGTCAGTCTCCTTCCTCTATCCTCTGTTCTTCCGGCAGCGTATGGCAGTGCACCACCGTGTGGTGTACGGTCACATTCTGGCTATGAAGACCTTTGCTCAAACCCTACCTTTCCTCCATTGCTGCGCTTCACGTGCCGCAGTGCCATCTGGACGGCGGATGCGGAGAAGACGGTGGACCAGTAGTTGGGGGACTCCGGGGGCACGGGCGACTCGATGGCGGCGCTGTGCACCACCTCCTGTATCTGCGCCGGGGTGAGACCTGCCGTTCTCTCGACCAGGTGCTCCACAATGTCTGGCGGTAGGGGGAGCTGTCGGGCAAGATAGTTGAGGTAGTTGCGGCGTTGATCGGCGTCGGGCGGGTCGATGTTGATGACGCGGTCGAAGCGCGACGGCCGGTCTTTCAGCGCCTCGTCCAGTATCTCCAGCCAGTTGGTGGTGGCGACGGTGACGACGTTGCGGCAGTTCTGGACGCCGTCGAGGGCGAAGAGCAGCCGGGAGAGGGCATCGGCCGAGCTGTAGTGGGAGCGGATGCGCCCCTGTCCGACGAGGTCGATGTCCTCGAGAAAGACGATGCTGGGACTGAGGTCGGCGGCCACCTTGTAAAGTTCGTCCACGAAGAGCGGGTGCGTCAGGGCCCCCGTGTGTGCCACGATGCAGGTGACGCCGGGACTGGTGTTCATGAGCGCCTTGCAGACGAGGGTCTTGCCGGTGCCGGGCTTGCCGGTGAGCAGCAGGCCGCGGCGAGGCGAGATGCCGTGTGGCTCGAGGTTCGGTGCCCAGGAGAGGAACCTCGTAGTGTGGGCGATGACGGCGTCTCTGGTGCCGTCGGGCAGGGCGATGTCCTCCCACGTCCTGGGAGCCAGCTCGAGGAAGGTCATGGTGCCTGAGAACTCGATGTTCTGGCCGCGGTACAGCTGCTTGGCGGCGAGCCTTGCGTCAAGGGCACGGGCGAAGGCGACGGCGTGGCGGAGGTGCTCCTCCGAGGCAACCACCACCACGTCAGCTTTGTCGGTGGGGTCGAGGTCGACGTAAACCACGAGGGGGATACCGCGGCGCTTGAGGAAGAGTATGCCACCCTGCAGCAGTACCTCAGTCTTGCCCGGGGCCACGCTGACGCTCGTGTAACGGGCCTGGCGGATGCCATGGCCGATGACCTGCTCGGTCTTCCATCCGCCCTTCCGGCGCTGCCGATCGAGCGCCCAGGTCATGAGGTCGCAGTAGTAACGCGGCGCGCTTAAGGGGATGTCGAGGATGTGCTCGCTCCCGAGGAAGGCCTCGACGGTGCGGCGCGTCTGCCGTGAGGCGGGCTGCTCGCCGTCGTCATCCGATTCCACCAACGCTCCGAAATCGATCTCCTTGTAGTCATCATGCAGGTGAGGTCCCATTCCTTTCTCCTCCCATCGTTTTCGCGAAGCATGACGGATGGCTGTGACAACTGTGCGTCAAGACGCTGTTTGGCCCAGTGGTTGGTCGATTGTAGGTCTCCGGACTACTCAGAATACTCATTGGTAGCAGAATCCTCGCGAGTGTTTGAGGCGCTGCGCGGAGGTGGCATGAAGCCGTATCCGTTACACTCGTTGCAGGTGAATTGACCAATGAGTGGTCCCAACTGACCCCATCCATCGCAGTTTTCGCATCGGATCCATTGTGCCTTCGCGCTGGTGACCTCGCCTCGTCCGTCGCACGTAGGGCAGGTCTTCCGTCTTCGGAACCCCGGAGCTACGCACCTCGGCCCCTTGATTTCCTTTCGTCCCAGACAGTTCGGGCATATGTCCATCTAATACCTCCTTCTTGCTTCACTCCCTGTTTGTGACAGGCAAACCTCCCTTATATGACGGCGACCGTGAAAAATGCAAGTCGGATGGACTGCAAGTCACGATTGGTGCAGCTTTGATGGGAAATCCTCCCCGCAGATTCAGCCTTTCAAACATCGGCTCTGCGGGGTAAGTAGAGATCCAGGAAGTTGTGTAGGAGGTGACTGGCAAGAAAGAGAGGTCACTGCGCCACCATCATCATTAAGACCAGAACGAAACTATAGAGGTGACGACAGTGACCGAGGAAAGCATGGAGCTGGCTAGGCCTCTTGACCTTCCTCCCGTAATCAGTACGAGTCCGAATTAGCGTCCTCCGATCGACTGACGCTGGCAGTGGCGGACTCGGAACTGCACGCAAGCCGTGCACGGAAGGACAGATAAGCGGGGTGCTTCAGGAGGCCGAAGTTGGCACGAAGGAGCCGGATCTATGCCGGAACACGAACACTATTGACCGAGTAATCGCGCTCTTGCGACCATTGTGGAAACGCCTTGGCGTGCTCAATTCGTGGTCAGGCTTAGGACCGGTTCAGGATTGCGACCAGCAAGTGAGCAAACTCCGTCTCGCTGCCTGCAGCACGAGGCTTGTGTTTCAGAAATTTGATGCACATCTGATCACATTGCTCCATGATCTTGTTCCACGGCACAGTTCGCCAGGTCCTGCTACCTACCGCTGGCTGATAGTTGCGCAGGCTATTGACCAACCTCAAACGAGAATGCTTGCTCGAAAGAGGGCCCGACCAGGTGCCGTTCCTAAGCCGGGTGTTGGGCCGTTTTTCTCTCTGCCACTCATACTTTGTCACGTGCAGCCAGATCCAGATGCCTGTGTGAACAGCTTGCCACCTATCGTGATTCTGACTCGTCTCGGCCTTATAGGGCAGGCGGAGTGATTCAAAGTCTTTGACCCAAGGGCCGTGGTCTTCCGCCAGGGCACTCGGCACAACTCCTGCGGCATTACTTGGCCGGGTGAACTTGAACTCAAACCAGGCACAACGACCCCCAGAACCCTTGCCACGTGCACATTCGTGCGCTGGTCGCCAGACCATGAGATCTGCTCGCCTCAATCGTGTCTCTTGAGGCCGGAAATAGGGAAAGTCCAAGAAAGGAATGTAGTCCGGGCCGGATGCCAAGACGTTGGCCATCTCGTGCTCGAGATGGCGTTCCGTGAGGTCTGCCAAGGTTTCTACGCCTCTGTCAGCCGCTTTGTTAAGGTTCTCCCGCATACTGTTGACGGCGTTGCAGCCATGTTTGAGCACATCGGCAGCGTTCACAGGATTCGATAGCCAATCAACGTTCCGTTTCATCCTATCACTATCCTCCTATTAAGTGGACTGAAACAACCTAGCATCACGACTCCGATGCCCATTGTGAGTGTTCATTATCAGTCCGAGTTGTCCGGGTGTCGTATAACAGCTCATGGTTGCACGATCTTCCCTAGCACCTCTTCAATCTGCCTCTTGAGGGCCTCGAGTCGCTTCCTCAGATTATCAAGCGACGCATCCTGCAGGGTTGTCCAGTCTGGGTCGGTGGGGGATGGTCTGATACCTTCCGTGCCCACCATACGGATCAGTGGGGCGAACGGGTAACCGTGTCGGCGAAGGTTGAGTACTGCCTCTTCGGTGAAACCTGCGAGATTAGCGTGGTCGAACAGTCCACGTAGGCTCGACATTGCCAGGTCGACGTATGTTGCCCTAAGCAATAACAGTCGAGCCCGTTCATATATGGCAGCCTGCTCAGCCTGATGTCTGCTCCTTTCCACAGCAGCCTGCTGCTCCCTTATAGACTCAACCTCCTCCTCGAACGTGCGTGTAGCTTCAGCGCGGCGTTCCTCGTCAAATCCTAGGGCCTTCTGCTCCAGGGCTGCTCTGACGTCACTCAGGCTCCGAATATGCTCGATGCCGCTCTCTGTCATGCGGAAGTAGCTGCAGAGGAGAGGGTCCTGGGAGGTCAGTCTGATGATCCATGGGGGCAACGTCTGCTCGGCCACCGCTGGCTCCACACCGACGAGACTCTCGAACAATTCCTCCCCGTAGCTCAGCAGCCGCACGCTCTCCGGCTTCTCATCAAATAGCCGGGGATCGAAGGTCACCGGGGGGAATTCGGGGGACACCACACTTAATTCTGACTCACGTTCAGAGTCGGCTCTCGCTGCTCCTTCGTGATGTCTACCAAATTCGGGGGACACCTTACTTCTCTCCATCGCCAGCTGCGGTTGCGAATGAGCGAGTTGCGGGTCCACCGCCTGACTTAAGGGGACACCACACCTAATTCGCAGACAGTGACGAGCGTGGTCCACGCGATCTGACGTCGCCCGTCGCGAGACGCGGGTGGCGGCGTTCACGGGACCGATCACCACACGAACCAACGGGCGGGCGGGATGTATCCCGCCCCTTCCTATACCCCTCCCCGCATTACCGCCGGACCGGTGTGGGAACCGGCACCCTACGACAACCCAGGCCACTTGTTCTGCGGGTCGATGTGGGAATCGACCCCTACGCCGGACCGCCCGACGCCACCCGCCCGGCGGATCGATGTGGGAACCGGTACCCTACGTTAACCCAGGCCACTTGTCCTGCGGGTCGATGTGGGAATCGACCCCTACGCCGGACCGCCCGACACCATCCACATCCCCGGACCACACCAATTCGGGGACATCATGCTTAATTAAGGGGACATCATACTTAGTTCCACCAACGGACGGAAACTGACAGAATCGCTAATCACTTAGCCCTGACATTTTCCCTCGACGCCGACATTGCGTCCAGCGTCCTGACCCTCCAATTATCTGGCCGAGAGACTATATTTTGAGTATGAATTGCGAGATATGGTCTTCGAGTCAGTGCGCGGCACAATCCCCGATGCCGCGACGATCTTACCTTCGCAATTGCGGATGGAGACCTCCGGCAACGGCCCTGCCTTCTGCACAACGCTACGTACTACTCCGGCCCGATCAGCTGCTTCATAATCTCTGAAGCCGCTGCCTGGGGATTAGTCTTCTTCCGCACCAGGGCGTCCACGATCTTATCCTGAGTGGCCCTATCAATGCCGGAGCTTATGTAGTCCTTGAGAGCGCTTTCGATGGCTTCGGTCAGTTCCAGTCGGGCTCTCTCCCGCTCACGTCTTTCCAGTCCGCCCTCAGCAGCGAGGAACTCGCGGTGCTTCACGATCTCCTCTGCCAGATCCTCGATGCCTTTGCCGTTCACCGCTTCAGTCAGGATTACCGGCGGCTGCCGCTCGTCAGGCAGGCTGTTCGTCATGCTCAGCATCGCCTGCAACTCTCTCTTCACGCGGCTGGCGCCCTCCAGGTCTGCCTTGTTGATTACAAAGATGTCCGCCACCTCCAGGATGCCGGCCTTCATCATCTGAATAGCGTCTCCCGACCCTGGAGTCAGGACGAAGACGGACGTGTGCGCCAGGCGGGTCACATCTACTTCCTGCTGCCCGATACCCACAGTCTCCACCAGCACGATACGTTTGCCCATGGCATCCATGATGTGAATGATCCCCACCGCTGCCCGGGCCAGTCCACCCAGCCATCCACGTGTGGCCACACTGCGGATGAACACCTCCTGATCGGTGCAGTGCTTCTGCATACGCACCCGGTCCCCGAGTATCGCTCCGCCGCTCAGCGGACTTGTAGGGTCAATGGCCACCACGCCAATCGTGATGCTCCTCTGCCGGAAAACGCCTATCAGGGCGTCAACCAGGGTGCTCTTACCACCTCCGGGCGCACCGGTAATCCCTACTACGTGGGCTCTGCCGGTGTGAGGATAAAGCTTATCCAGCGTCTTCAGGGCCTCGCGGTCGCCATCCTCGATGCCTCTCATCAGCCGCGCAGCAGACCGAACATCACCGGCCAGAATCCCCTTGACCAGGTCGGGAGTCACGGTTCGGTCACCTCGCGCCTGTGCGCAGGCCTGACGTTGTCTTCGGTCCACTTCCATATCTCATCGAGAGAAGTCCCGGGCAGGAACACCTCCTTGATTCCCACTTCCTTGAGGCGGGGGATATCCTCTTCCGGGATGATTCCACCGCCAACCACCGTAATATCACCGGCGCCTCTCTCCCTTAATTGCCTGACCACCTCGCTGAAGAGAAACATGTGAGCACCGGAAAGGCAGCTCAAGCCAACCAGGTCGACATCTTCCTGGATGGCGGCATTGACTATCTGTTCCGGCGTTTGATGCACACCGGTGTAGACCACTTCATAGCCGGCATCCCGGAAGCCCCGGGCTATCACCTTTACCCCACGGTCATGTCCGTCCAACCCCGGTTTGGCAACGAGCACTCTCAGCCTGGTTCTTGGACTCATTTCTCACTGCTCCCGCATACTACAGCTTATCTTCCCGCCTGTGGCCGCCTAGTAAAAGCCCGGATCCTGATAGACCCCGAAAACGTCACGGTAGACATCACAGATCTCCTGCTCCGTGGCATAGGCTTTGACGGCCTCGAGCACGTAGGGCATCACGTTCTCACTGCTCTTACAGGCTCGACGGACACCGTCAAGCGTTTGTACAACCTTCCGATTGTCCCTGGTCCGCTTCACCTCGTTCAAGCGCTTGATCTGCTCTTCTTCAAGTGTTTCGTCTATCTTGAGTATCTCAATCGGTGCCTTTTCCTCTGACAGATACTTGTTGACCCCCACCAGTGTCTTCGCCCCGGTATCCAGCTGCCGCTGGTAATGGTAGGCGGCCTCGGCGATCTCAATCTGGGGAAATCCCTGCTCAATCGCGACCATCATGCCGCCCATCTTGTCTATCTTCTCAATATACTCGCAGGCTTTTTCTTCCATCTCACTGGTCAAAGCCTCGACGAAGTAGGACCCGGCCAGCGGGTCGACAGTATTAATCACCCCGGTCTCATCAGCAATGATCTGCTGGGTGCGAAGCGCAACCGTAACCGCCTGATCAGAGGGTAGCGCCAGGGTCTCATCGTAGGAGTTCGTGTGAAGCGACTGCGTTCCGCCCAGGGCCGCTGCCAGCGCCTGAGTGGCTACCCGGACAGTATTGTTCAGTGGTTGCTGTGCAGTAAGCGAGACACCCGCTGTCTGCGTATGGAACCTCATCCACCAGGACCGCGGGTTCTTCGCCTTGAACCGGTCTCTCATTATCCTCGCCCATATCCTTCGGGCCGCCCGGAACTTGGCTATCTCCTCGAAGAAATCGATATGAGAGTCGAAGAAGAATGAAAGCCGGGGAGCAAAGGCATCGACTTCCAGGCTGGTGTGGTCGAGGACATCCTGCACATAGGCAATGCCATCAGCCAGCGTAAAGGCCAGCTCCTGGACCGCCGTCGCGCCCGCCTCCCGCATGTGGTAGCCACTGATGCTGACCATATTCCACCGGGGGACATGCTTCGTACCGAACTCGATGGTGTCGCGGACAATCCTGACCGATGGCTCAAGCGGGCACATGAAGGTCTTCTGGGCAATGAACTCCTTGAGCATGTCATTCTGAATAGTGCCGCCCACCCTGTCCCAGCTCACTCCCTGTTTGTCGGCCAGCGCCAGGTTCATCGCCCAGGTAATGCTGGCCGGGGGATTGATGGTATGGGACACGGTCACCTCACCCAGGGGGATCCTGTCCATGAGGACTTCGAAGTCGGCCAGGGTATCAATAGCCACGCCACACTTGCCAATCTCAGCGCGGGCGCGGGGTGAATCGCTGTCATATCCCATCAGGGTAGGATAATCATAGGCAATGCTCAAACCGGTCTCACCGTGCCTCAACAACTGATGATACCGGCGGTTGGTGTCCTCGGCGCCGCCAAAGCCGGAGAACATCCGAAAGGTCCACAGCCGGCCACGATACATATCCGGCTGGCACCCCCGCGTGAAGGGGTAAGATCCGGGATAGCCGATCTTCTCCTCGTAGTCCAGGTCTTTGATGTCCTGAGGGGTATATACAGGGTTGATTTCCAGGTCAGAGACTGTGGAAAAACGCTTTCCTTCTTCAGCACTGCCGGGGTCCCCTTTAACCTTCTCCCTCCACTCCACCATCCCATCCCGCACCTGCTTTAGCGTCTTCTCGTCGAACATGCTTCCCTCCGCGGTCGAACCTCAAGAGCTACACCGGCAATCTATGGTCTGGTAGAGTGGTGCTCGTGTGGTGACAATGGCGTTCCTGGCCAAGCGGATTGTACCCGAAGTGAGTCATGTCCCGTCAATCTGCCGTGACGGCCCCGACGCAGACTGCCATGGATGAGAATGGCGCTGCGACTCATGGCCGGGTAGAGTCACAGGAGACAAACATTGTGACAATGAGACTCCCGGAGCGCGTGTACGGTGTCGACTTCAGTGGCGGGAAGAACGCCGGAGACAGGATATCGATCGCCATTGGCACCACCACAGGCGATGTCCTGGAGATCATCGATTGTCGTCGGGCAAGAGATCTGCTGGGGGTTGCTGAGAGAGACCGGTGCCTGCGCACACTCCGCGACTTCGTCGCCACGCAGACATCCTGTGCCTTCGGCTTTGACTTCCCCTTCGGTCTCCCCTACAACGTCGTTCAGGCGGATAGCTGGGAGGAATTCGTCCTGTCCTTCAGCCATCGTTACCCGTCTCCCGAGCAGTTCAGGGAGGCCTGCTGGATAGCTGCCGGCAATCGCGAAGAGAGGCGACTGACCGACAGGGAGAGCAAGACGCCGTTCTCCCCGTACAACCGGCGGCTCTTTCGACAAACCTACTACGGCATCCGTGATGTCCTTGCTCCGCTGGTGAGGGACCATCTCGCATCGGTCCTGCCGATGCAGTCTGCATCGTCGGACGGTCCGTGGCTCCTTGAGATCTGTCCCGCGTCGACGCTGAAGCGAATGGGACTGCCCCAGAGCTATAAGGGGAACGGCGGGGTCGTGGACAGGAGAGGGATCCGCGCTTTCATCCTTGATGAACTCGAGAAGGCCGGCCTGGCCATCCAGTCCGCAGAACTACGGTCAGCGATCCTGCGTGACAGGAATGGCGATGCGCTCGACAGCGTCGTCGCCGCCTTCGCCACCTTCCGCGCGGTCTGCAGCGCGGCACCCGGCCTCACGCGGGAACACCTTCTTGAGGGTTATGTCTATCTCTAGGTGCAGAGTGGGGTAACGGCAACCGTGCTACCGCATGCTGTCGCGGCCGTGCAACTGGAGAAGCGTCGCGGTCAGTAAACGCAGATTATTCTCATGCGACTATTTGGATGGTACAATTGAAGGAGGTATGGAGGGACAGACCGCATAGATGACGCTCCCCGTCCAGAGAGACATCGGTGATGCGCCATATCAGTTAGTCCACCGGACTGCGTCCGCGCTGATCCTGGCGGAAAGGTTCCGCGCTCCCGTCGCGGTCATGCTAGTCCATTCATTCAGCCCTGACAACGAATGGTTCGACGTATTCGCGAGCTTTGCTAGAGTAATGGGTGCCGATGCACGGCCAAACCAACTGGCAGAGGCAAGACATGTTCGGCATACACTCCTATTCCTCGGTTGGGCGAGAGATACAGATGCCGGACACTGAAGCCCAGTGGTCGTGGAAACCGGACGATACGGGGCTGGGGAGGCATCCTCCGTTTTCGGGGACGCCATACCTGATTGAGCAGGCAACCGTCGTACTAGCACATACGCGAAGCCCGGCGCCGGAACCTCGCTTGTCACCATTGGCACTGTGCCCCGATGGCGGACAGGGCCCGCCATCCTCAATTCATTTCACTTCCGGAATCGGCGAGAGGGAGGCTCTCCGACCCTCAGTGTCGCGGTGAGGGCTTTGGCGAGAGATGCGCGAATGTCCCGGAATCAGGACCGGGTCAGGAACGGGGTATCAGGTCGCAGAAGACGAAGCGGTTATCACAGCAGACGCTCACCCCAGGTACGCACGATAGCCCTTCCCGAAATATCGGGCCATCATACACGAACGTGTGGAATTCCCCGTTCTCACCGGAGGGGTCAACGCCGGGTGGCAATTCCGACAGAAACCGCTCGTCGAAGGGTCGCCCCACGAATCCCCTGTCAAGTACGGATGAATCAACACACGTAACGACAGCCTTGAAGCCCAGGGCTATGAATGTACGGGCAAGCTCTGCAGTGTCTCTTCCCCACAGGGGGAAGGCGGCCGTCATTCCCATTCTCGAAAGATTCTCCTCCCGATGTCTTCTTACTTCTTCCAGCACGACGTCTCCAAATGCTACGAGGCGAACGCCCGCCTGCACGTATCTTTGGAGAGTCTCCCGCATTCTCGCTTCGTACTCTTCGTTAGAGGCACTCTTTGAGATAGGCACCTCTTCAAGGCAATAACCCAGCGACTCTGCCTGTTGCTGGAGCAACGTTCGCCGCACACCATGCATGCTGATTCGATCATAGTCTTTCGTCACCGTCGTCAGCAGGGCCAATATCCGAAAATTTCCGGCCTTCCGAAGCTCGTAGAGGGCCAGCGCACTGTCCTTGCCGCCACTCCAGGTGAAGAGAACCTTCTCCGTCATTTCAATGCGCTCTCCGTTCACTAGCCGACATCACTAGAGTATCTCACGAAAAGAGTGACGTGAGCGGAACACCTCCAACTGTAGCGTTCGATTGATCCCCGCCCGCGCGACGGATACCACATGCGGCATCTTCACGGCATCACGCACCCCGCAATTGCAGGGCCGAGTAGCAACCGCCCGCTACGGAGAAGCGTAACAGCATCGTGCACCTGGTATTCAACGCCGAGACGGGAGACAACGGCGTGCAGACGCAGAGATCCGCGCCCTGTAATGACCACGTCCACCCTGACGGGCACGAGGCATCGTCGTGCCCCTCCCGGCGGACAATCCCCACCCCAGTTGCGTGAAGGTTTGAAACCCAACGCTGCGGCGCACTGCCAGGCCCCACATGCGACAGGCAAATATGAACTGAATGCGAGCCCGGAAGGAGAGAATCGTCGACGTGAATGGAATGACTACCGTAGGGACCAAAAAGAAGTGCCCCAGATGTCCTCGCAGCTTGTACTCACGCGACCACCCCCAAGTTCTCCTGTCTTCCTTGTCCCTCAACTTGTGGTCTTGGGAGTCGAATGACACTACCCCTCAGGAATCAAGCCCTTTCTTGCTGCTCAGTGACCTGGGGCAAATAGTAAGATAGCCTATGGCGATAGGGGCTGTCAAGGACGTTTCACTCGTGGAGAGACAGATCGAATGCGATTATCTCTGGTTTTCCGCCCGTGCGCCGTCCGGTGCGGCGGAGTCCAGGTACGCACACAGAAATGCCATGCCACAACCGCCACGAGGCGCAACAGGCGACGGCCACGAGTCAATCGGGAACGACTGAACGGTCACTGACTCTTGCGATTGACAAGCAACTGCACGACGCCACCGGCGACTCCCCACAGGACAACCGAGACCAGACCGTACACCTGGGGGACTCTCAGCAACCACGGTATCGTATAGTGCGCCTGCGGCGAGGAGGGGTCACCGAGCAGCCTGATCGACACATCGTACGCGAGGTCGCCAAGTACCACCCCCGGCAGGTTCACCAGGATTACCGAGTCGTTGGGCCAGAGCCGTATCGCCAGCACTCCGGCGACCAGTCCAGCGCAAAGACAACTCGCGAGTATCCTCGTCCGGGAGAGCATCGCAAACCACCCCAGCAGCTTGGCAACGACAGCGGCGAGCAGCGTGTATACCAGCTGGGGCACCACGACCGCAATGAGCATGCCCGACGTATTCATAGTCCTGAAAGCATTCTATCCGGTTTCACGCAGGGGATGGAATGCGATAGCATGATGATGTCCACCATCACTGCGTGACAAGGAAGGCCAACCCGATGAGAGTATCCGTGATACTTGCCCACCCGTCCGCCTCCAGCTTCAATCATGCCATAGCCGCTGTCGCCATTCGGGCGCTGCGCGGGAACGGGCACGAGGTCCGCTTCCACGATCTGTATGAAGAGGAATTCGATCCCTTGCTGCGGGCCGGGGAAATCCCCCCGGATGCGACGTTGACCGCCGAGATTGCGAGGCACTGCGAGGAGATCGCAGAAGCCGATAGCATCATCGTCGTCCACCCGAACTGGTGGGGACAGCCGCCTGCCATCCTGAAGGGCTGGATCGACAGAGTCATTCGCCCTGGTGTGGCGTACGAGTTCCTGGAAGGCGATGGAGGAGAAGGTATACCCCACGGACTCCTGAATGCGAAGACGGCTATCGTCTTCAATACATCCAATACGGAGCCTGAACGGGAGAAGCGAGTCTTCGGCGATCCCCTTGAGACCCTGTGGAAAAACTGCATCTTCGGGCTGTGCGGCGTCGACAGCTTCTATCGCAGGACATTCAGCATCGTCATCGTCAGTTCCGAGGTTCAGCGAAAGGAGTGGCTCGCCGAGGTTTGGCAGACCATTGATGAGCGGTTTCCGAAAGCGAACATCTGAGGAGCACGACGGCCGGACGGGTCCACGTCGTGCGTTGCCGCCCACCAGCAGGTCGGTCAACTCCTTCAACAGACGCAGACTTCCAGATCGAAGGACGCCAGCATATCCCTGATCGAGCTGATCTTACTCACACCCTCTTCGTCCGAAGCTAACGCCTTACAGGTGTCCAGGGCATAGCTTCGAGACAGACGAAAGTACTTGTCCCTGCCCAACTGGTGGAAGGGCATAAGGTCGACTTCCTTCACACTTCTCAAGCTTGCTACAAACTCGCACGTCTTCCGAATGTTGTCCGCATCAAGGTTGAATCCCGGAATCAACGGCAACCTGATCACAATGGGGACTCCGCTCCTGCAGAGCTCTACTGCATTGCTCAAGATCAACTCGTTGGAAACGCCTGTTCGATCCCTGTGCTTCACAGGATCCATGTGTTTGATATCCAGAAGCACCGAGTCCAGGTAGGGGATCACTCTTTCGAAGCAGTCCCACGGAGCGTGTCCACAGGTCTCTAGGACTGCACTGATGTGCGAATCGTAGCTTCGCCTGAGTAGTTCGTGAGCAAACTCAAGTTGATGGAGAGGTTCGCCACCGGATAGCGTCAGGCCGCCATCAGATACAGTGTGAAAGCATCTGTCCTTGTCGACCTCTCCCAGGATATCTTCAACTGTGACGACCTTGCCAGCATAAACCAGCGCTTCGCTCACGCAGCCTTCTACGCATCTCCCACATTCGTTGCACAGCTTCCTATCGATCTTGAATCCGCTCTCCACTTCCAGATCAGGATTGACGGCCTTCGGCCGGCATGCCTCCACACAAGCGCCACATCTAACGCATCGCGAGCGATAGAACTCAATCTCTATGTGCGGGCTCTGGCATTCAGGATTACAGCACCAGTCGCATACGAGCGGACACCCTTTCAGGAATACAAGTGTTCGTATGCCTGTGCCGTCGTGAAGCGAGTAAGGCTGGATGTGAGTGATGGTTCCGCGTGTCTTCATCTTGACCTGAACTCCCGCGGACAGTCCCGGAAGACTCAAGGAGTCTTCAATGGCGCAATTTCCGGCAAGCCAAACCCGACAGTGAAGCGTGAATCCCGCCCGCCCCGAGTCTCCATCAGACTAGAAGTGGTGTTCAGTTCTGCTGATAATGGTGTCCTGAACTTCTTTGTCCAACTCGACAAAGATCGCACTATATCCGCCAGTTCTTACCACAAGGTCTTTGTACTCATCCGGATGTTTCTGCGCCTCCTTTAACGCATCAGTGTCCATAACAGTGTACTGGACCGTCTGTCCCCTCATGAGTACGTAGGCCCTGACCAGGTCAGCCCACTTGCTCAACTCCCTTTCGCCGGACACAGCGGCTGTGGTGAAGCGACAGTTGAACAGTATGCCGTTGGTAGCTCTCCAGGTGTCGAGCTTTGCTGCCGACTTATGCAGCCTGGTGGGACCTTCCAGGTCTGCACCCGCTGACGGGTCTATCGCGGAAGACAAGGGCTCTCCTATGCCTCTCCCCTCCGGTGTTGCCCAGGTGTCATAACCCATGTACACATAGTTGGTCAGTGAGAAGAACCCGCCAACGAAGTTGCCGCCATGAGGTGTCCTGTGTCTTTCGTACGCATCCATCCAGGCGTTGGAGAGTCTCACCGCCCACTTGTCAGCATAGTCATCATCGTTGCCATATTTGGGTGCCTTGCGACATCTTTCCCTGATGTGTTCGTAGCCCACCCAATTGTTGTCCATTGCCTCTACGAGTTCATCCCAGGTGATCTCTTTCCTGTCATAGACCAGATACTCGATTGCCGCCAGCGAGTCAGCACCGGTGCTCAACCCCACACCTATTGCCCCGGTCCAGTTGTATTTGCACCCCCCATCCATGTAGTCCACGCCCTTATGCCTCGGGCCGGGGTGCAGCAGGTCCAGTACCGGCACAGGATGCCAGGTCTTCCATGCCCAGTCCATCAGGTTGTTGTAGATGCAATTCAAGCGCACAGTGTGGTCGATTTGTTTCTTGACGGCAGCGAAGAAGTCTTCCATGGTCTTGAAGTCCCCGGGGTTGCCGGTCTCCACTCCGGCCCGGTCTCCACTTTTCTTCTCTATGCCGTTGTATATTGCCAGGTGCACCAACTTAGCCAGATTGAAGTACCCTGCGTTCGCCCGCGGGTTTGTATCTACGCCACTGGTATTGGGATCGGTCGCATTCTCCTGGCAACCGAGGTCAGCGTAGTTTCTGGCCTCAGCAAGAGACACTCCCCGATTCATCAGCGACGGCACAATGGCCTCGTCGTTGACTATATGTGGAATGCCGGTACTGAGACGCAGTACCTCAAGGACGGCTTTGAGGATGTCGTTTGGGGTGTTCTTGTGAACCCTGAAGGAGATGCCCGGATCATTCAGGTGAACGTGAGCGTGAGCCTCCAGCACCATGTACGACAATTCGTTCGTGGCATCCTGACCATGCTCATCCATGCCGGAAATGGCCATCTTGTCATTGGTGCTGAAGCTGGGGACTCTTCTTGCCCTGTGGTATTCCTGCAGGTACTTTCTCTCCCTGATCTTAATGAAGAGACACTCCAGCAGGAATTGTGCCAATTGCCTGGAGGTCTTCCCACTCTCCAGGTCTCTCCTGAGGTACGGATACATGTACTGGTCGAACCTGCCGGCAGAATGCGAATCGCCACCATCACACAGGTGAATCGCATTGTGGAGGAAATGCCAGCACTGCACCGCTTCCCACCAGGAATCAGCGGGATACTCGGGCACCCTGCGGCACACCCGCGACATGTCCTGCAGTTCTGCCCTCCGCTTCTGACTCGTCTCTCCGGCGGCCATTTCGGCGGCTAAGTCAGCACAGCGATTCGCGTAGATAATGATGGCGTCGGCGGCTATGAGCATACCCCTGTAGACGTTTAGCCTGTCGAGTTCAGCATGAGATGAAACATCGGAGCCATCAATTCTCTCCATTTCAGCCCGAATCTCTTCTTTGAGCTCCTTCAGGCCCTTCCTCAGAACAGTCGCGTAGTCAGCGATTGTATGGGACACGCCAAAGCCGATGAGCGGATGGGACATCTTGCCCGGGAAGTGTCCGTTGTGGAAGCCTACATAGGGGAAATTCTCGTCCAATTGCTTTTGTATGATGGCAGGGTGACAGATATCTCGCCAGTACGGGATGATCTCCTCTTTAAGAGCTTTGTAGTCGTTTTCATCCACCACCCAGGCTTCAACTCCCCTGACTCTGAGAGCGTCCAGCTCGCTCATGTGCTCGCCAACTTCCTCAACGAACACCGACCTTTCCAGCCAGGTGCTCATGAACTCCGGCTCGACTTCTGTCCCCAGCAGGTAAGCACTGGGATCACCCATCAAGAGCTGGTATTCATCGCAGATTAGTGGGATGAATTGACAGATGTGTTTCAGCCCCTTCGCCTTCCTGATGATTGGGGGCTCGCCTTCAGTCTGCTGATAACTCTCCGTCAGTAGTTTCCCGCGCCAGATTGAGAGATAGCCTCTCTTTCCGTCCGGCCTTTCGAGCAGCATTTCCCTCAGCGTCTGAATGCGCTGCTCCTCTTCGTCATCTCCCTTCAGAATCATCCGGTCAAAGATCGAACCCCGCCACATCTTGCCGTAACTCCTGGAACGTTCCCACCATGGAATGACTCTGTCAGCGTTCTTCTGCTTCGCGCCAACACTGCCGGCCATGCGGACCTCCCTCAATACTGCTCATCACAGTTGACGTGTGGCTACGCTAGCATCGCGTCTGACCGCTGTCAACGTGGAGCGGATTCCGGCCACACCATGCGTATCTCTGCCCGAAGCGAGACTGACGGCTTGACCGGTTGCAGGCCGGAGTCCCCCGGGTGACAGGGTGGAGATCACCACCTCGCACGCACCAGGGCAGTATGGTTTGGAACCGTCCCCTACCAGCAGATGGTCCACACAAGGTCAGTCGCACATCAATTGCACCACGGCAACCCTGGTTATGCACAGGCACATCCGGCTGCGCTAGAACGCGGCGTCAGAACCGGTCCTTTCTACGACGTATCTCTGCGAACACCTCGACGTCACCGGCTCCTTCCATGCCAACGACGCGCTTCATCGCGGGCTCACCGGAACGCAGGAAGGGATTGGTTTCACGCTCCGCGGCAATTGTTGATGGCACCGTGACGCTCCCGTCGGCGGCCAGGGCACGCGCCTCTTCGAGTCGCGTCCTTACCGCCTGGTTCGCAGGTTCCAGTGTCACTGCGAACTCGTAGTTCTCGAGCATGTAGTCGTGGCCACAGAACACACGCGTCTGCTGAGGCAGCGCCGCCAGCTTCTGCAGTGAGGCCCACATCGCCTCCGGGGAGCGGGTAAACAGTCGACCGCATCCGCCACAGAACAGCGTATCTCCGGTGAAGACATCGCCAGGCTGCCCGTCAGTTGCCGGCAGATAGAGGCAGACGGAGTCTGCGGAATGACCGGGGGTTCTCAGCACGGTGAACGCAAACGGACCTATCGCCAGGGCTGTGTCCCCGGTCGACGCCTCGGGCAACAGCACTTTGCAGCCGGTGCGATGGGCCAGCTCCTCGTTGCCACCGGTATGATCGAAATGGCCGTGCGTACAGACTGCCGCGAGCAGCCGGGCGCCCGAGACGCCAAGTGCTCGTAGTACGGGAGAAGCCTCACCCGGGTCTATGACCACCGCCTCATTCTTCGACTCCACCAGGTACGTGTAGTTGTCCGCGAGCGTGCCAAGCGTCATCACCGTGTGCATGCGTCTCTCGTCTCCTTGCTGGTCGTTCCGCCGGCGGATCAGGCTACCGAGCGTCCGATATTCAGATACAGATCGGCTGCTGCCACAACATCAGAGAATAAGACTCCCTCGTCCTGGCTGTGGGCCAGGTCGAGCCGCCCGGGCCCGAGAACGATGGGGTCGATGCCCGCCGCCCACAGGACGTTGCCATCGGAGTGACTCCGGAACTGCTGCGGGTTCCATTCGCGTGCCATCGATTCGTACACCTTCCTCAGTCGTTTCACGAACGCACGGTCGGGCGATATCTCGTAGCCGGCGTACGTGTCCTCGAACCGCATGTAGAGGTCGAGCGACGATAGGCCCACTGCATCCGGGCCGACTATGTTCTCGAGGTCGGCCTTGAGCGAATCAACTCGCATGTCCGGGGGCAGATGGAAGTCGAGCCACGCCTCGCACAGGTCCGGTACCACAAAGCCCGACGGAAGTCCGGAGAGCTCACGAATGTTGTAGACGAGGCGCGACCCTTCGGACGTCGCAAAATCCGTAACGTGGAGCAGGAGCCGCAGCATCGCCTCGATGGCATTGTGCCCAACCTCAGGCACGGCTGAGTGCGCCCTCTTACCTCTCGCCCTCAGGAACACCTCCAGATAGCCGTAGTGGCCGAGGCATGGCGCGAGGCCGGTAGGCTCCCCCACGATGGCCCAGGGGAAGTGGTACTCGTCCACGAGCGTGTGCGCTCCGGCGCTGTCTTCCTCCTCGTCCACCACGAGCGCGAGGGCCACCGGCGGCACGCGGCCTCCAGCGTTGCACAACACGGTGAACGCCTCAACCATGGCGGCGCAACCCGATTTCATATCCACCGTGCCCAGGCCGCGCACCTCGCCGTCGAGCACCTCAAAACCGTAGTCATCCAGGTCGTACGCAGCTACGGTGTCGACGTGCCCGACCAGGCACAGCTCAATCTCCTCCTGTCCTGCGGGAATGGCGACCAGATTGCAGCGCTGTTCATCGACCTCCTGCAGGCGCACCGGCACACCATGCGAACGGAGGTGTTCGGCCACGAAGGAGATGACCTCCTCCTCCTTGCCGGAGGGGCTGTAGATGTTGACCATATGTTCCAGAAGGCTGCGCAGCCTCTCGTGGTTCACACCGCTGTCATGGTGCGGCATCCAATCCCTCCTCATCGGTGGACAACTCTGTCGTCGAGAGCGGGGCCAGTCGCGAGCCGCGGCGGGTGGTGTGTCTCGACGTACCGGCACGAGCCTTGCGCTCGGATGCCTCCTCCCTGCTGTCTTCGCGGCGCAGCGTCTTCGTGAACCAGATGTGCTTTCCAGTGGCACTGAAGCCCAGCCGGTTGAAGAAGCCGATAGCGTTCTCGTTTTCGACGACCGTGTCCGCGATGATCATACGCACACCCTCCTCCCTGAACCGCTCCTCAAGGCGCCGGTACAACCGCATGCCGAGGTGTGTGTGCTGGAATCCGTCAGCCACGCCGATCCATTCGAGATACCCGTAGCGCTTCCAGGCGGTCCCTTCCTTTTCAACGGTCGTTGCCAGCACGAAGCCCACTACACGATCATCCACCTCCGCCACGAGGCAGAACTCGGGGTCAGAGGTGAACAAACCTGTCACCTCATAGGGATCCCAGGTGCGGTACAGGATGGGATACTCCTGGCTGGTGAACAGGCTCTCGCCCAGCCGGTAGACCTCGCTGAGATCATCTATCTCCATCTGTCGTACTGTTACTTCGATTCGCCTGCCACGACTGCGCATACGTCAACCTCCTCCCCTGTTCCCGGGCATACCCGTGATTGGATACGTCCTTCTTAACGCACCTGCGAGTATACAATATGGACCACTGCGTGTCCGAGTCGGCGCGGGGCCACGCGCGCGCGGTTTTGACCGGCCAATTCACCCGGGCTATACTGCGCAACACGAACCACCTGGTGGGTGGCGCCAGAGACATGCCGGCGGCACAGCCGGGACAACTTACAGGCGGCTTCAGAAGAGAGGAGGTGACAGGTGTACGAGAAGATTCTGGTGAGTCTGGACGGTTCAAAGGAATCCGAATGCATACTGGACCACGTGCGCATGCTGGCGAAGAGCTGCAGCATACCAAAGGTGGTGCTGCTGCGAGTTGTCGAACCGTACTCCCCCAGCCTGGCTAACTACGTAGGCGACAGCACGGCGCGCGAGATAGGGGAGAAGGAACACCGCACGGCGGAAGAGTACCTGTCGTACGTAGCCGACATCCTGCGGCCACATTGCGGCGGAGTTGAGACCATGGTGGTGGAAGGCCACCCGGCCTACGAGATAGTCGAATATGCCAGCCGCAATGGCGTCGACCTGATCGCGATGAGCACGCATGGAAAATCCGGCATCACGCGTTGGGCAGTGGGATCGGTCACGCGGCACGTAATGGATCACTGGGCGGGACTGTTGTTGACCATACCTCCGGCGGGATGCCGTCCCTGATGGCAGCGATCGACTGCGTCATCGTATGTACCTCGGTGCACCACGGCAACACGCGCAAAATCGCCGAGGCCATGGCCTCGATCCTGGGCGGACGCGTACTCGAACCAGGAGATGAAGCGCACGAGGCGATATGCAACGCCGACGTCGCGGGTTTCGGATCTGGCATCTTCTTCGGCTCGCACCACAGGCAACTGCTCGAGTTCGCACGATCCCTCAGTCCGGGGCAGGGCGGCGCTACGTTCGTGTTCTCCACCAGCGGAACAGGCTACCGGACGCCGCGATTGATTGGACTGGACTACCACCGCGAGTTACGCCGTATTCTCCAGCGCAAAGACTACACTATCGTGGGAGAATTCGACTGCAAGGGATTCGACACGTTCGGACCGTGGGGTAAGCTGGGAGGTATAGCGAAGGGACATCCGGACGAGACCGACCTCGACAATGCGAGGGCCTTTGCCCGTGCGCTCATTCGCGCTGCGTGAGTACGGCTGAAGGCGACTTTCGCGACGAGAGAGATGGGCCTCCCGACCTAACCGGTCGCCTTGAGTCGGCTCACAAATGCCTCGATGAGACGAGGACACGCCTCCGTGCGCACGTCGGTCGACTTCACTGCGATCGTCGCCAACGGCTCCTTGCCGACGAGCTTTCGCATCTGCCCGAAGACACGCATCCTGGAAGGGTCTCCGGCGGTACAGAAGAACGCCACTCGCGGCAGAGTCTTCCTGTGGCGGCGGAGGTAACTGCGTACTGCGGGGGTCAGCGAGCCGGCCCACACGGGAGTGCCGACCACCACCAGGTCGTACAACCCGGGGTCCCTGAGCGTCCTGGCTATTGCCGAGCTCGTGCCGAAGACAGCGGCCAACACCGCCTTCGCGAATGCACCGATGCCTGCTTCCAGCTTCTTGCCATCAACCAGCAGCGGCGGTCTGGACTTCACCTCCTCGACGACATCGAACTCCGCATCCATTGCCTGCGCGATGTACTCGCCGACCAGCATGGTGGTACCGGTGTTCGAATAGCAGACAACAAGTATCTTCACTTTCGCCCCTCCTGAGCGCCCTGCCGCTGCACCGGCGCAGTGGCAGCAGGGCCGAATAGTAGCGCAATGCACTTCGCGGTGAAAGAGTTGGGCGACACATAATCGCGATTTCCCACAATGCTTCTCGCTCAGTCTCACAGTGTCAACAGAAGAGCGCTGTTTGTCTTCTGAGCCGCGTCACTGCATAATCCTTGAATGGACAAGATAAGAGTACTCTTTCTCTGTAACCGCAACTCGGCAAGGAGCCAGATGGCTGAAGGGCTCTTACGCCACATGGCAGGGGATAGATACGAGGCGCACAGCGCCGGTCTTGAGCCTGGCCAGGTTCATCCTCTGGCAGTGAAGACAATGGCAGAGGTCGGAATAGACATAACCGGTCAACGCTCGAAGAGCCTGCAGGAGTACACGGGCAAGATGCACTTCTCCTTCCTCATAGCTGTCTGCAGCGAAGCCGACAACAGATGCCCATCCACTTTCCCTGGCGTGGGCACACGTATCGCGTGGGACATTTCCGATCCTGTGGCCGGCCTGGACCTGGAAGAGGAGGAGCTTGCCAGGTTTCGTAATGCAAGAGACGATATCACGGCCCGGCTGACTGCGTGGCTTGCAACTCAGGGGGAATACGACACCATACATGGTTCCGCGGCACACCGGCTATGAGTCACAACACGCAGCCACATCCCAACAGCAATTGACAGTCGCATGGCCAATTACTACATTGACAACAGGAGGTGGTAGCTATGGCAGTAGAGAAAGCCGGCGAACACTACAGGTGCAACGTGTGCGGCAACGAGGTGACCGTTACCGTGGCAGGCGGTGGAACGCTCGTCTGCTGCGGCGAGGACATGGAGCTGCTCACCTAGCCACACATGCCCATGTCAGCTGAGGTGCCTGCCGGCAGCGTTCACGACCGGTGCCGGCACGGTGCAGCAGGGAACAGGTGGGCGTAACCAACGACAGAAAGGAGGTAACAGGATGCCAGATTTTGGAACCCCTTTTGCCGGATTAGCACACAGCCGCAAGGTGACCCATGAGGAGTTGATTCGAGCCATTCGCTTCTCGGTAGCCGCAGAGTACGAAGCGATTCAGCTGTATATGCAACTGGCCGAGTCGACCGACAACAAGCTCGCGATCAATGTGCTGAAGGACATCGCCGATGAGGAGCGCGTGCACGCGGGCGAGTTCCTGAGGCTTCTCCGCGAACTCGATCCGGACGAGCAGAGTTTCTACGATGAAGGGGCCGAGGAGGTGGAGGAGGAGATCGAGGAGCTTGGCGGCAAGTAGCTCTCCACGCTAGGCCACTTTCTGCGCGGGAGTGTCGCCATCAGGAGAGCGATACTATCGAGAAGAAGTCCACTCGCCGGCTCCGCAGGCGTCCAATCCCCGTGGCACGACGATTTCCCCCGGGGCAACACCAGGCCGGGCCGGATGATCGCTACGTACCGAATTCTCCGCCCGCTGGCACCTGTGGAGTATCCCAGAAGCTGCTCAGGTCATGGTAGCGGTACGGTCGCCCTGACAGTGCATCCTCGTCGAAATCGACACCAAGACCGGGCCCGGAGGGCAACTCAATGCACTCATCCACCAGCGCCGGGAACGGCTCCTTCAGAATCTCCTTGTAGAACGGTGGATCTACCGCGAAGAACTCATGAATGGTGAAGTTCGGCGCACACGCCTCGACATGGAGGTTGGCGGCCGCCATCACGGGGCCCCCGGCGCTGTGTGGGCTGAAGCCAACGTAGTACGCATGCGCCATCTCACCTATCTTCTTCATCTCCGAGATGCCGCCCGCGTGGCACGGATCGGGGTTGATGGCATCACAGGCACGCTTCTCAAAGTAGTCGCGGAAGCACCACCGGGTGACGACACGTTCACCCGTGAGAATGACAATATCAGTCGCCGCATTGACCGCTGCCAGATCTTCGACAGCGGCATCGGTGGGCAATGGCTCCTCGAACCAGGCAGGGTTGTATTCTCGCATCGCATGCGCGAAGCGTATGGCTCCCTTAGTAGTGAGCCGTGAATGGCAGTCGATCATCAGTTGCACGTCATCACCGACGGCCTTGCGTACCTGCGCCACATTGTCAAGGACCTTCCGTATGTCGTCTTCGGTAGAGGTGAACACATCGCAGCCCCAGAACGGGTCCCACTTCAGTGCCCTGGCGCCGCGCTCTTTGACCTCGCGCTCCGCCAGCCAGATGTAGTCGTCCGTAGTCCTGGCAGGGAACCACCAGCCGTTGTGATACACAGACATGCGGTCACGAACAGGGCCACCCAGCAGCCGGTACACCGGCACACCCAGGCTCTTCCCCAGGATGTCCCACAGCGCAATATCGAGTGCGCTCATCGCGCTGGTTATGATGAAGCTCGGTCGCCAGTAGGCGTTACGAAACATGGTGGACCAGTGTCGCTCGATGTCTCTGGGATCCTTGCCCACGAGATACTCGCCGAGGTTATGGATGCAGGCCTCCACATCCTTTTCGTGCGCTTGCGTGGTTCCTTCACCCCAACCATAGATACCCTCATCCGTCTCCACCTTAACCAGAAGCCAGTTCCAGGTGGGCCGGTAGATGTACGTCTTGACTCCTGTAACCTTCATCACATCCCTCCTCGGTCACGTGCTCCTGCGACCCTCTCACACGGCCGGCACTAGGCGATACCACACTCGACCTGCTTGCGGAACCGGTCCCACGATGCGTCCAGATCGCCCTGGATCCGAGCAAGCGCCTCATCGTTCCGGCGCGGCTTAAACAGGCCGGCGAATCGACCCTGCAGCTTCAGGTAATCCTCGAGAGGCTTCGGTTCCGATTTCTTCTCGAGTATGGACTTGCTCTTGAGGTTGAACGTGAGCTGCCCATTCTCGTACTCGTAGAGCGCCCACGCGCCTGTCTCCACGGCCAGACGACCCATCTCAACCGTCTTGTCCATCGGGAATCGCCAGCCGGGCGGGCACGGAGCGAGTATCTCGATGTACTTCGGCCCCTTGATGGACATCGCCTTGCGCACTTTCTGGAACAGATCCTCAGGGTAGCTCGGAACTGCGGTCGCCATATAGGGGACTCTATGCGCACGCATGATCGCCGGCAGGTCCTTCTTGGCCTCTGTCTTGCCGGCCCAGGTAGTCGTGGTCCAGGCCGCATACGGTGTGGCGCCACTCCTCTGGATTCCGGTATTGGAGTACATCTCGTTGTTGTAACAGATATAGATGAAGTTCGTATTCCTCTCCACCGCGCCTGAGAGCGCCTGAATGCCGATATCGTAAGTGCCGCCGTCACCGGCCCACACCACCACATTGGTATCGCCTTTGCCCTGGCGTTTGAGACCGGCAGCAATGCCCGAAGCGCCCGCTGCGGCCGCCTCGAAGGCGATGCTCATCACCGGAATGTCAAAGACCGTGTTCGGATAAGCACCGAGGCAGACCACGGCGCAGCAGGCGGGGATCGTGAACACGGTGTTCCTGCCCAGGGCCTTCATGGCTATACGGAGCGCAAGGCTGCTGGGACAACCCGGGCATCCGGTATTTCCCGCTTCAATTAGTTCTTCATTTGGCAGGCTCTTGATTGCCATTCATTACCCCCTCAGTCCTTGATCCCCCACCATTCCACATCCAGCGACTCGCCGCTCACGACCTTCTTCACCATGTCACACATGTCGTGAAAGGTCACGTCTCTGCCACCAAGGCCGGCAATGAAGCCGGACACAGGCGAGTCGGCGTGGCCGTACAGCGATGACTTCAGCTCGACATACAGCGTGCCTCCGGCACCGGGGGAGACGTTACGGTCAATCACGATGAACCTCCGTCCCGGTGCAATCCGGCGGAACTCATCGTCAGGGAACGGTCTGAACATTCTCACGCGCAGAAGCCCTACCTTGAACCCCTGCTTTCGCAGTTCGCGAACCGCGACGCGTGCCTCAGCGCCAAAGGCGCCCATAGCCACAATCACACACTCGGCGTCGTCGCACTGCATTTCTTCAACGAGGGCGCCATGATCCACACCGAACCGTTCTCGCCATTCACGACATACCTCGGGCCAGTGCGCCCTGGCGCGAAGAAGCCCTTCATGCAGGTTCTTGCGCATTCCGCCGTACTCTGCCTGAGGCAGCATATTCGCAAAGGTCACGGGGTCCTCAGGATCGATTCTCCACAGGGGCTTCCACAGTGGCAGGAACGCATCTATCTCTGACTGCTCCGGCACGTCCACGGGCATGGAGGTATGCGACAGCACGAACGCATCGAAATTGACCATGACCGGCACCTGCACGTCCTCCATCTCAGCAAGACGATACGCCTGAATAATCGAGTCGAATATCTCCTGACCGTCAGAGCAATACAGCTGAATCCAGCCGGTGTCGCGCTGCGACAGCGAATCGCTCTGATCAGCCCAGATGTTCCATCCTGGACCGAGCGCACGGTTGACATTAACCATGATGATCGGCAGCCTGGACATTGCTGCCCAGTGGAGCATCTCGTGCATCAGCGCAAGTCCATGTGCGGATGTAGCGGTGAATGTCCTCACGCCGGTGGCGGCGGCGCCGATGACAGCGGTCATGGCGCTGTGCTCACTTTCCACACGCATGTACTCTGCGTCGAGCTCGCCCGACTCAACCATGTCTGCAGTCTTCTCGACGATTACTGTCTGCGGTGTGATGGGATACGCGGCGATGAACTCCGGCCGCGCCATCTGCGCGGCCTTCGCCGCGATGCGGTCACCGGTGTCAATCATAATCATTGATCCAGCCCCTCCCTCGTCATGGAAATGGCCGACGTCGGGCACTCGTTGGCGCAGATACCGCAGCCTTTGCAGTAGTCGTAGTCAATTGAGATCGAGTCGTCATCGGCCCGTTTAATGCATGCGTCCGGACACGATATCCAGCAACGCAGGCACTTGCTGCACTTGGAGAGATCCAGCGTTGGTCGAAAGTCCCGCCACGACCCTGTCTTTCCCATCGCCCCGGCGACGGGCCGCGAGATAGTGGTCTTTGGCTTGTAGGTCACCAGTTCACCTCCGTCTGCTCGTACGCCTCCCGGGCCGCAAGTGCGTTTCGTTCTCCCGGTTCGCCCTTCCATTGATCCTTAATGGCACTTTCAATCGCCCCGATCGAGACCAGTTCGGTCACGCGAGGGATCGCACCGAGTATGGGCGTGTTGATGATAGGTATGCCTCCCACCATGAGCTTGTGCTTGATTGCGATAGCGGCAGCATCGACAGTAGCAACCCTGAACTCCTTTGAGAAATCGAAGTCGGCGGGCTTGCCGGTCGTATTAAGTATGAGAACACTCTCAGCCTTGAGTCCATCAGTCACATTCACGAGCTGCAACAGACCAGGGTCGACCACGACAACGATGTCGGGATTGTATATCTGGCTTCTAAGATCAACGTCGGTTCCGGATATGCGAGCAAAGGCTTTCACAGGCGCCCCACGGCGCTCCGAACCAAAGAGCGGAAAGGCCTGGACTCCTCTGTAGCCATCCTTCAGCGCTGCCGCAACCAGAAGGTTTGCGGCCGTAACCGCACCCTGTCCCCCCCTTCCGTGAAACAGGATTTCAAGCATGCTCTAATGCCTCCTTCGGGACAACGCACCCATATGCCCTCATGCACGTCACCGCAGCGGGACACGCAAGGGACCCGGTCCGCGGCAAAAAAGGGGGGCATGTCGTATGACATGCCCCCGCCAGTTTCACTGGCGTATGTACACCACAATAACCACGCGTACGTCCCTCATTCGGCCCGCCTCGACGGAAGGATACTCCGGTTCTGTACCTCAAGGCAAGTCATTCGTCTGACACCACCCTCTCCCAAGGTGTGGGGCCGTACTGCCCGCTCGCATCCGGTAGGTTGAAGGGCGTCAGGACCTGATCATCACCAGCATCATCTTAAAGGCAGTCGTTGCATACAACGCGTGGGGTTGGTTCGCGGGCATAATAACCATCTCACCGGATCCCAGGCGAACGTCGCTGCCGGAGATAGTCACCTGCGCTTCGCCGTCAAAGACGTAGACAAGCGCATCATAAGGTGCCGTGTGCTCGCTCAAGCCCTGTCCCCTGTCGAAAGCGAACAGAGTGACAGTGCCGACCTTCCGATCGACCATCGTCCTGCTGACAACGGCGCCCTGCTGATACGCGACCAAATCGGTCAGCTTCACGGCCCGGCCCTTGAGATCCTGTTGCTCCTCGTGTTCCACGACACCACTCCTTGCGTCGGTTGATTCTGTCGCTGGCCCGTTACCCCGCTGGCACTTCGGACAGTGACAACATACTACCGCAACTTCCTGCCCTGCGGCCAAAGCACTCTGGAGACGCCTGCCGGCACTCCCGAACCGTTTCACACCGGGAGGGGACATCCCGCCGCCAGGTTGGTCGAGCCACCTGCACAGTGCTACAATTCACGTTGGCGCCAGGGCGCCTGCAGACCTACCGTCGCCACTTCCAATAACCATGGAGAAGAAAGACTACTACGAGATTCTGGGCGTCGCACGAATTGCCGACGATGCCTCGATCAAACGATCGTACCGCACACTGGCAATGCGCTATCACCCCGACCGTAATCCTGGTGATGGCGAGTGTGTCGCGAGAATGAAGGAGATCAATGAGGCATATGCAGTCCTGTGCGACTCCGAGAAGCGACGACTATACGACATATACGGTCATGAAGGCCTCTCCGGTTACAGCCAGACAGACATCTTCGGTAGTGTCGATTTCTCGACTCTATTCCGCGAGTTCGGGCTGAGCGGCTTCGGGTTCGGAAACGGAATACTTGACAACCTGTTCGGTCGGAGCCGTACCGCGACGAGAGAACGCCGTCGGGCTACTAACCTGCGTTACAACCTTGAGCTAACACTTGAGGAGGCAGCCTCTGGAGTGGAGCAGGTGCTCGAGATCCCGCACCATCGCACCTGTACCTCCTGTCGTGGCAGCGGTGCGAAAGAAGGAGCCATCAATACCTGTGAGCAATGCCACGGTACCGGACAGATGGTGCGGGAACACCGCTCGGGCATCGGAGTGTTCCGACAAATAAGCATGTGCAGCACCTGTCACGGCAACGGTCGAGTGGTTACTGAGAAGTGTTCGCTCTGCGACGGAAAAGGTATCCTCGAGGAGGTCCGCGAGGTCGCCGTCGCCATTCCGGCAGGAGTCGACACCGGCCATACGATAAGGCTGTCGGGTGAGGGTCAGCCCGGAGATGGTGATATCGCTCGAGGCGACCTCTACGTGGTAGTCAGCGTGGCGAAGCATCCGGTATTCGAGCGCCATGGCGACGACCTCTACATGGAGCAGGACATCGGTATCGCGGAGGCTGCGCTCGGCGCATCGCTGCAGGTGCCCAGCCTCAATGGCGAGTGCACGCTGGAAGTGCCCGAAGGCACACAGACGGGATCCCTTCTCCGGCTCAGGGGAAAGGGAATGCCGCGACCCGGCAGCAGGCACAAAGGCGACCTCTATGTGGTCGCTCGTGTCGCCGTTCCTACGCACCTGACGCGGCAACAACGAGAGCTACTGCACGAGTTTCGCCGTCTCGAGAGAGAGGAGAGTAACACATGACCCACGACCTTGCACTATCGACGATGTCGGCCCGCGGCCGCTACACCGACCTCCTGGAGTTCTCCCGCGATGCCCAGAGATGGGGATACAGCGCCATCGAGGCGAACGCCTACGTCACGTCGCACGAGATGCTGGAGCGCCTCGCCGCCGGGCCACTGCCGCTATCCAGCCTGCACAATCCTGTCCCAAATATACGCTCGTTGAGTGGCATATCGTCGTACGACCTCAATCTCTGCTCTCTCGATGACGCCGAACACGAGGAGGCAGTCGGTCTCGCACGGGAAACCATCGAGCAGGCTGCCCGGCTGGGCGCACGGGCCGTGGTGGTGCACTTCGGTCATGTTCCCATCGGAAAGGAGATGCAGCGGCAGCTGCATGACCTGTGGCATGAGTGCAGGACGGAGTCGGCCGAGTACGTAGAGGTGCAGAGACGCATACCAGAGCTTCGTGCCCGGTTCGCCGCCAGACCCCTCGAACGTGCGATGGAGACGCTCTATGAACTTGAAGGGCTTTCACGAGACCGGGGCGTCCTCCTCGGCATCGAGACGCGGCACAATCTTCACGAGATACCAAACGTCGATGAGATGGAGGCGATGCTTCGCGCCGCCGACCCGGCAGTCGTGGGCTACTGGCACGATACGGGCCACGCTGCTACCCACGAGCAACTCGGTTTCACCACACAGGAGGAGTGGCTGCGACGCCACTCACACCGGATGAACGGCATTCACCTGCATGATATCAACAGCGACCGCGACCATCAGTGCCCCGGGACAGGCCGCCTCGACTGGGACCTCGTACGCCGACATACGCCACCTTCGGCAATACGAGTGTGCGAGGTTGGAGAGTGGAATACGCTCGAATGCCTCCGGGCCTGTCCCGAGTTCCTGACACAAGTGGGAATTATCTCGCCGGTCGGCGTCGATAGTACGGTCAGGTGATTCAACAGGACGGAGTCCTGCCACTCAACAGTCGTCCCTCTCCTGTCCGCAGCAGCCTCATTCTCTACTGGACACAGGCGTCAACAGAGGGCTCCCTGTAACCACGCACTCAAATATGCCATCGACCGGGCCTACTCGCACTCGCTGCCACTCCTGGTCTTCTTCCTCCGCGTAGACGGCCACCTTGAAGAGAAGAAGAACGCCATCCACGAGCATCATCGGAAGTGGTCGCACCCGGCAGACCATCGCGTGCCTGATCTCAAACACAGGATCGGGCAACGTCAGCGACACGCGAGCCCGCCTCACCAACGAGCTCATCAACTTGATCAGCACCCGGGCGAGATAGTGCTGGAGCGCGCGATACCCAGAGCTATTCCACGTGCACCGTCACCTACACACTTGAAAGGTTGGCTACCGCCTCCTTTGCTGCCTCACGAGCACCTGCTTCTGCGGCAAGCCCGAGATATCGCTTGAAATCGATGAACTTGCCAACTCCGTCAATGACTGCATCGGGGACCTTGGAATCGCCAAGCACGAACGTGTGCATTTCGATGCCCATGCGCTTCCGGATGCTCTCGAAGTCTATGCTGGTTTCAAGCCCTGCACCAGCGGCCTTCAATCTCTCGTGATCGCCGGACAATGCCGCGTTGCGTTCCTCCAGATCGGCATGAGCTTTCCTGAGCTCATCGAGCCGCCGCGCGTACTCGTCGCACTCGGCAATAAGACCGGCCTTCTCCTGCTCGAGCACCGCAATTCGTTTGCCACGCTCATCGATCTGTGAGCGAAGGTCATCAGCCGCCTGCCGGTGCTCCTCCCTGAGCGCATTGAGCTCTCCTTCGTACCGCGCAAAGGCGCCTGTCTTCTCTTTCTGCAATCCGGCAATGTGATCCTCGTATCTCTGCACGATGTCGTTCTTCTCCTGGTTCAGGACGACCGTCTGCAACTTGAGGTGTTCGACGTCGGAAAGCTTGCCGACGACCTCCTCATAGTTTGTCTTCAATTCTTCGTAATCACTGCCCACCACATCCGCCACCTTCTGCGCGAGAGCATCGTAGTTCGCCCGCTCTCTATCGCGCTGGCTCTCTACCTCGCCAATCTGCTCCTGCATCTGATCAAGTTCCCTGGTGTACTGCTGATGCAGGGCGCTGTACGTCATGAGAGCGGTGACTTTGGCCACCGACTCCGCGCGACCCTTGATGTCAAATGGCCCGAAGACGCGGTCAGTGGCACGATCAACACCGCTCAGGCTGGTCCTGTACTCTCTGAGAACCTTCTCTACCACAGGATCCAGTCCCAGCTGTGCATAGAGCCTCTCTGCCATCCTCTGCTGCCGCAAGTCCATGGACAACAGGCTGATCTCCTCGGCTTTCACAATCTGGGTATGCTCAAGGCTGTTCTTCTCTTCCATACGAGAGCTCCTTTCTCACCTGTACAATCGTATAACGTCCTGCAGTGAAAAGAGTTTGTCCCCACACAGGCGCACGTGCACCACCATATCACGACAAGCGTAGCGCCAGGTCAAGTGGCAGGCCAGGTACCGAGACCTGTCAGGCCAGGGGTCACTACTGAAGTGAGGCTACAGCGTCGCAGAGGTCCGGATGCTCCGCGAGAAGCTCCTCTAATGAAAGATCGCGACCATCGGACAGGAACGCGCGGGTACCCGCCTCATCCAGCACAATGACACCGAGAGCTTCCCGACACATGACTACCATGAGACGATGCGAATCCAGCATCCGTCGTCCCAACGTCCACGCTATGGGAATCAACTCACGGTCGCCTATTCTCACCGCAGGCTCGAGCTCTACTCTCTTTTCTTCCATCGCGTACGTATCACCAGAACAATAGCCCTCAGGGCAGACTGAGCGAACACGAAACGGACCAAGGGCGATACTGTGCAGATGGGGCGCAGGCGAACTGCGAGCACAGCCTCGCCATCGAGCAGCGCCTCGCCGTCGAACGCAGGCATCAGCCGGAAGGAGTAGGACGAACACAGGTCGGCTATCATGGCTGCCTGGGATGCAGCACCAACGAAGAGGGCGGTATCGGCGGGGTCGTCAAGGTCCACCCGAAAGTCCACACGCAGCAGCCGCACCTTGATGCAGCGCGTCAGCCGGACCACCATGCGCACAACGTTGCACAACAGGCCCGGGATATGGAGGAGGTCCCACACAAGGCGACCTGCCTCAACCGCTGCCTCCCCTTTACCCTCTTTCTTCGGCCCGGCGGATGGCCTCTTCTCTTCCTTCTTCCTGGCCGCAGGCGCCTCCAATGGCCTGCGCGCACCGACCCTGGTATGGAAAGCTTTTTGCACCCGCCCGAACAACCACACCAGCCGGATGTGTACGGACGGCCTCCCGTGGACCGCTACCCGCACGTCGAGGTCCACCGGGACAGACAGTAGCAGGGCTGTCAGCGCAGCCAGAACACCCAGCGCAGCGACAACCCACACCGGGTGCTATCCTTCGCTCGACTCGGCAGCTTTCTTGCCGCGAACAGTGTCCCGCACTCTGGGAAGTGCCTCGGCCAGCTTCTCAGCCATCTGGGCAAGGCTGCCCTTCATCGGCTCGATCCTGACGCCGGTCTTGTCAATGATGAGCACGGCCACCGGCTTCACGCCGCCGGCGCCGCCCGTGCCTGCAGCCTCTCCTTCGCCCTCGCCCTTGGCTTTCTCACCACCCTTGCCGCCACCTCCAGCAGTCCCAAACCAGAACCCTGCACTGCGAAGGGGTACGATAGTGGTATCGCCTATGGTGATAGGTTCTCCCATCACCGTCTTGCTGCTGAGCATCTTCTCGACCTCATCAGCGGTAGACCTCAACAGTTTCTCGACATCATCAAGCATGTCCGTTCCTCCTCATCCCTGTGTTCCGGCATATTCACTGGCTGCCGTCACCCTATTAGCATAAGGATACGACCGTGCAAGGCGCTGCGCAAGTGGGGCGCAAACCAGCACACATGCCTTATTCTCCCAGCGTCTACCGAAAACTCACGGTATTGCCGTGCTGCCCCCAGCCACCATCGATCCTGATGTACTCCCCGGTGATGAAATCGGCTGCGTCACTCGCAAGAAATGCGGCAACTCCCAGGAAATCCTCAGGCTGTCCCCAACGTCCCAGCGGCGTACGCCCGTCGACGAACTCGCCCAGACCGGGCATATCTCGACGCGCCGAGACCGTGAGGGGCGTGTCAATCCAGCCGGGAAGAATGCAATTCACATTGATACGGTCACGTGCCCACGCGAGCGCCAGGGAGTACGTTAAGGAGAGAATACCCATCTTGCTGCAGGCATATGGGACGGCTTTGCCGAGACCAAAAAGCGAGGTCATCGAGCCGATGTTGATTATCTTCCCCTTCCCCTGCCGCTTCATCGCGGGATACACAGCCTGGCAGCAGAGAAACGCGCCCTTACACCTTCGCTATCCCGCCATCGATGCTGGCCTTGTCGCCGACGTCCATCGAAAGGCCCGAAACGCTCACGCCGAAACGCGATCGGAGGTCCTCGACAGCCGCGGCCGTTTTCGCCTCGTCCCGTCCCGCCACCACGATAGCGCTACCCTTCATTGCCAGACCGCCGGCAATTCCCTTGCCGATTCCACCGTTCCCTCCGGTCACCAGAGAGATCTTGCCTTCGAGACTAAATGGGTCCTTCATTTCTCCATCTCCCTCTTCCTTTCGCGAATCGGGTTCCGGACTACGCCATGCTCGTACCGGTAATAGCGACGCATTGTACGTCGCCGGCGTCGCCGGCAACCAGCAGCAGTTCGCCTGCACCAGCAAGGCGTGTTCCACAATTGGACCGGGGAAAGCATTTGTGTAACATACATCGAAACACTCGAGGAGGTGCCCGATGGATCCTTTTGACTACGTCCTTCCGTGGAATGTGTTCGCAATCCTGTTCACCGGAATATGGAGCGTCGTATCCATAGCTGTGTACGTGTGGATAGCGCTCTGTCTCCACATCATAGCCAGGAAGACGAACACGCCAAACCCGTGGCTCGCCTGGATCCCCATCGCCAACGTAATCCTTGCATGCCAGATAGCCGGCAAGCCATGGTGGTGGGTGTTCCTGTTCCTCATTCCGATCGTGAACCTCGTCCTCGCTATCGTGGTCATGTGGAAGATATGTGAGGCACGCAACAAGCCAGGGTGGCTCGCCATCCTCATGATCATCCCTATTGCAAACCTGATCATCTTCGGCATCCTCGCCTTCGTTGACTAGAATTGACATTAAGGAAGAGCGCGGTAGTGACCGCGCTCTTCCTTTTCCATTTCCGCACTGATTGTCACGCCCTGGCCCTGACCTCGTATTGCGACTGGAGCCACGTTGCTGTATCGTGAGTGCGGAGGAGGCCGCCGTGCCGCCTCTCGGAAGGGCTATCGACACCCAGAGGAACACATGTACACCATGAAGATAGGTCGCATCATATGTGCAGCGCTGATAGCCATCCTCGCCGTCGCAATTACGACAACGCCGGTTCATGGTGCGGATGTGCGGGCAGGCGACACGGTGTCGCTGAGCGAAGACGAGCAGGTGTACGGCGACCTGTATCTCGCCGGCAGGGTGATCTCGAGCAGCGCCACTGTGATAGGCGACATCTTTGCGGCGGGCGAAACCCTGAAGATAGCCGGCAGCGTCGATGGCGGCCTGACGGCAGCAGGGCAAACCATCGTCGTCGATGGCGTGATAACACGAGGCGCCCGCCTCGCCGGTTCGAGTGTTGATGTGGCGGGGCACGTGGAGCGCGACCTGCTGGTGGGGAGCGGCGTGTTCACACTCGAACCGGAGGCCAGCATCGGCCAGGACCTGTTGTTCGGAGCAGGGACCGTCGTGTTGAGAGGAGAGGTCGGTGGCAACGTACGGGGCGGAGCAGAGGAACTCATAATTGAGGGAACCGTGACCGGCAACGTAGATGTGGAGGTCGGTACGCTCGTTATCGGGCCTGGCGCGAATGTGGGCGGCGATCTGACGTATTCGAGCCGGACCGAGGCCGACATTCCGGCGGACACGGTCCAGGGGAGCATCAGCTACTCACCGCGTATCGATGACCGAATACGTAGCAGCTTATTCGGTGGTCTCGAGGCACTGGCGCCCCTCGCTGTCCTGGCCAGCATCTTATGGAAGGTGGCGTGGTACCTCATGACGCTAGTCGTTGGTATCGTCCTCATACTGCTTGCGCCGCGCCGCATGGCCGGGGCGGCGACGGCTCTGCGAACGGACACAGGACCGGTGGCGGGGTGGGGGGCCATCGCGCTGTTCGTCACACCGCTCGCTGCCATCCTCGTCTGCCTCACCATAATCGGCCTGCCGCTCGGCATCATAGCGCTCCTACTGTGGGGAATCCTTCTCTACCTCTCCCAACTGCCGGTCAGCCTGTTCATCGGCCAGCTCATCCTTGGCCATCAGAAGCCGCTCGCAAGCAAGGGGTTCATGATAGGTTCGCTGGCGCTCGGCCTGCTGATCCTCACGCTGCTGCGCTCAATCCCTCTGCTGGGCTTCCTCGTCTGGCTCGCCATCGCACTGTTCGGACTGGGCGCTTTCGTCACAGGAGAGCGACAGCTGTTGCAATCGCGTCGAAACAGCAGTGGCGTCTCAAGTTCTTGAGACACCTATGCTCCCATTGTGGCCGGTCGGCGACAGACGAAGAACTCGTACCCATACCACGCCGCATACTTCGTGTGGATAGCCATCTCCAGGTCACAGTCGTCGAACATGGCGATTGCGTCCGGTGACCCCTTGTACTTCTGCCGCAGGGCGGGCAGCGTCTGACGCATCGGCGTGTAGTAGTCGTCCCACCAGGCGCGGTCAGGCAGATGGAAGTGGCCGAAAAGCTCGTAGCCGGAGCCGGTGATGAGTCTCACGTTGTCAGCCACCGACTTCATGTCCGGATAGCCCGTCTTGAAGAACTCTCGTGCCTCACCAGGAGGATCATCACGGAACCAGCACAGCTCGCTCGCTGCGAGGAAGCCGCCCGGCTTCAACAGTGGCCGACACGTCTTGAGCGCGTTCTCGAAGCCCATGATGTAGAGCGCGCCCTCTGACCAGATGAGGTCGAAGGTCTCTGCCTCGAAATCCATCTCCATCATGGACTGCTTCGTCGTGGATACGCGGCCGGCAAGTCCACGCTCGACTATCTGCTCCGAGAGACGGTTCAGCGCCCAGTCGAATACGTCCAGGGCGACGATGTACCCATCCGTCAGCCTGGCTAGCTCAAGGGTCTGTGCTCCCGTACCACACCCGACGTCGAGGACCAGCGGCCGTTCCGGCAGCGATCCAAGCATGGAGAATGCTCTGCGCGTACAGTCGGCGCTGCCCGGTCCCTGTCGGGGCAAGGCGCCGTACAGATCAGCCATGATGGTGTGAGTCCGGTGCATGTCCACATCCATTCCTTTGCCTCCACGTCTAATCCGAGCATTATACATCTCCACTCGTGTGTGGACACCGTCTGGCCTCTACACTACAATGACCCGACACGACACACACGCTTGCGGATGAGGCAACTCGACCGTAGCCACAAGGAGGCACTCAGTGAAAGAAGTACGCGGCCGCGTACTCTATATCGACCCGTTCTCGGGCATTGCGGGGGACATGTTCCTCGGGCTCCTTCTCGACCTCGGGATCGATCAGGATGCGCTCGTAGAGGAACTCGAACGCCTGGGCTTGCGCTTCGATCTTTCGGTCAGCCAGGTCAACAAGAACGGTATCGCGGCCATAAGCACGAAAGTGACGCTACCCAGCGGTCCCGACGCTGATGAGGAAGAGCACGTACACTGCGATAGCTGTGGCTGTGGCGAGGAACATGGGCACGGTCACATGGAGCACCACGATCGCCCCCACCCTCACAAGCATCACCACGAGCACCCCGCATCTGAAGAAACAGACGAGGAGGCCCTGCCCCACGGGGACCGCATGAAGGTCGATGAGATTCTGGACATTCTCGACCGGGCCACCGAGCCAACGCGGTCGAAAGCCAGGGACATGTTCCTGGCACTGGTCGAAGCCGAGGCACAGGTGCACGGCACCACCATAGACTCGGTACACCTGCACGAGACAGGTGCCATCGACGCCATAGTAGAGATTGTGAGCGCCGTCAAGGGGCTGGAACTCCTGGGGGTTGACCGCGTGGTCTGCGGACTGGTGAATACGGGCACAGGCTTCGCCAAGATGGCACACGGCACGTACCCGGTGCCTGCCCCCGCGACCGCCGAGTTGCTCAAGGGCATTCCCATCCACATGAACTCGTTCGCCGAAACGCGGAAGGAGCTGGTCACGCCGACGGGTGCGCTCATTCTGAGTCACCTTGTGGACGAGTTCGCCCCCATCAGCATGAACGTGGAACAGGTGGGCTACGGCGCGGGCAAGAGGGACACGGCGGTGCCCAATGTGCTTCGAGGGTTCCTCGGATACTCCGGATCTGCCGGGGGCCCCAGACAGCTCGTACTGCTCGAGAGCAATATCGATGACATGATCCCGGAGCTTTACGGCAACCTGCTGGACGTTCTATACCAGAACGGCGCGCTGGACGTCTTCCTCACCGCCGTCCAGATGAAGAAGAACCGGCCGGGGACCAGAATATCCGTACTCGGAGAAGCACACAGCAAGGAGTTGCTGGTACAGACACTCATGAGAGAGAGCACGACGCTCGGGGTGCGCATCACCTATCCCGAGCGTTACGAGGCCGAACGGCGACTTGTTGAAGTCGACAGCGAGATCGGCCCGGCGCAGGTCAAGCTGGGCAGCTACAGAGGAGAGACGGTGAATATCTCGCCCGAATACGAGTCATGCCGCCGCCTCAGCGAACAGACAGGGATGCCTCTAAAGCAGGTCTACGCCATAGTGCTCGAAGCGGCCCATATGCAGCACGCGACATCCGAGGAGAACGAGTAATGGCAGAACGCAAGATGTTTGACGAGGTCCTTCACGCTTTCAGGCGCGGTGAGATCGATGAATCTGAGGCCGGCGCACGCATCCTGGAGATGTTCTACATGGGGCAGGAGCACTTCCTCCTCGATCTTGAGAGGGAGCAGCGTGTCGGGTTTCCCGAGGTGGTATACGCTGCAGGAAAATCGACGGCAGACCTGCTTGATATCGTAGCTCGTCTTCTCGAGGCGAAGGGCCGGGTATTCATCGCGAGTCTGAGTGCCGAGGCCGAAGGGATGCTGCACGAGACGTTTCACACACATGGAATCCGTGTCGGCGGCAGAGCGATGGTAATCGGCTCGAGCAGTGATGGACCGGAACAACCGGGCACGGTAGGTGTCATCACTGCGGGCACGTCGGACGTTCCGTTTGCACAGGAGTGCATCCTGCTGCTTGAAGAGTTGGGCGTTCGGGTCGTGGCGTCTTTCGATGCAGGAGTGGCCGGCATACATCGGCCCGTCATGAGCATGCGGAAAATGCGTGATGCCAGTGTCCTCATAGTCTTTGCGGGTATGGAGGGCGCGCTTCCGACAATGCTCGCATCGCTCACTGACCTGCCGGTAGTGGCAGTCCCTACCCCCGTAGGCTACGGGTTTGGCGGAGGAGGAGAGGCCGCCTTAAAGACAATGCTTCAAAGCTGTTCTCCAGGCATAACAGTCGTCAACATCGGCAACTCCGTAGGAGCCGCTGCAGCGGCAATTCGCATACTGCGGGCCATCCGCAAGGTGGCAGGATGAGCCGGATCGACGACCTTCGACGTGCCGTTGCGGCACAGGGCAAGCTTCTGGTGCTGTTTTCCGGTGGTCTTGACAGTTCGCTGCTGGCGAAACTGGCATTCGATGTGCTCGGCACGAATGCAGAGGCGCTGACCATAGAGTCGACGGTTGTGCCACGCAGCGAAGCGGCCGTGGCGCGTTCGCTCGCTGCAGAAATAGGTATCCGCCTTCACACGCTACGGCTCAACGAACTGGAGCAACAGCATTTCAGGGCAAATCCCCCGGATCGCTGCTACCACTGCAGGAAAGTTCGGGACGCCGCAGCCTGGCGCTGGGCCGGAGAGCACGGCTTCTCTACAATTGCCGACGGCTTGAGCTATTCTGATCTGTCGGACTACCGACCAGGGCTCAAGGCAGCAGACGAGGATCACATCTGGCACCCCTTTATCGAGTTTGGCATCACCAAGAACGAGATACGGGCCCTCTCAAGGGAACTGGGGCTCAAAGGATGGGACCGGCCCAGCATGGCGTGTCTGGCGTCACGCTTTCCCCACGGATTCGAGGTCACGCCCACGCGGGTCGAGCGGGTCGACGGTGCAGAGGAGTTCCTCAGGGCGCTTGGTTTCGCAAGAGTGCGGGTTCGGCACTTCCCGCACAACCTGGCAGTGGTGGAGGTCGACGACCCCACCCGGGCAATCCAGGTGCGCGACCGTATTGCCTCGCGGCTGCGTGAGCTGGGGTTCTCGTTCGTGTCCCTGGACCTTGAGGATTTCGCCAGCGGCAAGATGAACCGAACTGCAGGCGCATAGCAGCCAGCCATCCGACCCATCGCGCATCGCCTGTCCTCACCACACAAAATATGCCATGCGGGAGATGTCAGACTACGGCAGGCTATCAAATTCGATACGCACACAATGCCGGAGAATCCGACATTGAATCGCGACCAATTGAATAACCAACCACCGTATTTCACCGTTATACACTGAGAGAGTGAGAGAGGAGCCGCATGATCGTCGACCAGTCGCTCAGCTTCTTTGTCAACTGGTTCGCAAACCCCAGTTTCCTCGCAATGGGACTGGCCATTCTCTTAGGCCTGTTCTGGTACGCGCTCTATCTGCCGCCACTGCGCGGCTACAGCTTCCTCTGGGCCGTGGCCGTAGCGTCCGCACTACTCACCCTGCTGGCGATCGTCATCATCCAGATGCCACTCCAGGCACTCGCTGGCATGCTCCTGGGACGAGCCTTCGAGCCAACCACGATCGCCAGGTGGCTCTACATCCTCGGGCTGCCCCAAATACTCCTCAGCGGATTCGTCCAAGAGGCTGCCAAGCTGGTACCCATCATCTACATCTGGCACCGGGCCGAGCGTTATCTTGACGCGAAGGTCGGCCTGATAGTCGGCGCTACCGCAGGCCTGGGATTTGGGATCTTCGAGGCGATGTGGGGATTGAACCAGGTGTTTGCCGCCGGCTGGACATGGTCGACGGTCGAGGCTGCCGGGTTCTCCGGGCTGATACCTGTCTGGGAGCGGTTCTTTGTTATCGGTGGCCATGTAGCCTTCTCAGCGCTCGCGGGTTATGGCCTCGCACGGGAGAGAGGGAGGATCTTCTACCTCATCGCTGCGGGCTTGCACAGCCTGATGAACTACACCATCGTGCTGCTTCACGCAGAGCTTATCTCGATCACCACGGTTGAGATACTCGTCGCCCTGATAGCCGTGGGGGCCTCTGCCTGGATCCTCTATCTCCGCCATGCGGGAGAGAGGGCGCCATGGGCCGGCGGCGGCTACCGCAAGCGACTGCACCTCGGCAAGGAGCCGAAGGAATACGTGAATAAGTAGCCGGAGGCTGTCATAGAGATGGACGAGATCAGGTACACGCCGATCGGGGTCGTGCGCTCACCCTTTCTGCCCGATCACTACTCAACGGGCAGGCGCATCGAACCGAAGGACACCGTGAGCACCATCGAGGTATTCCCCGAGTACATGGACGGCCTGCGTGATATCGAGGGATTCTCCCACATTGTACTGCTCTGCCACCTGCACCTCACCCGCGAATATGCACTGGTGGTACAGCCGCGTTCCGACACGGTGACCCATGGGGTGTTTGCCACACGATCGCCGAGGCGACCGAACCCCATCAGCCTCTCAGTGGTGAGGCTCAACGAGGTAGACGGCAATTTCCTCCATGTAGCCGACCTCGATCTAGTCGATGGCACGCCTGTGCTCGACATCAAGCCCTACTTCCCGGCGACGCCTGACGATGAACAGGTGAGAACAGGCTGGATGCAAGCCAGGAGACAGCAGGAGCAATGAGGATGTCACACGGGTCTTCCGTCAACGGCCTCAAGGTAATGGCCTTTAGCTACCATGTCCGCGATGCACTCACGTCCCGACGGCCGTATCTGGAGGAAGCCGGCGTGCTCGCTGGCATGACGGTGCTCGATTTCGGTTGCGGACCGGGAAGCTACGCGGTGCTTGTGGCTGGCATGCTTGGCGCGACGGGCCGCGTCTACGCGCTTGATGCGAATTCCTCTGCCCCGGAGATGAAAAGACGTCGCGCGGCAAGGAAGAGGCTGAGACACATGCAGACGATCCTGTCCGAATGTAGCACGGACCTTCCGCACCAGAGTGTCGATGTCGCCCTCCTGTACCATAGATTCCACGATCCCGAGGATGCCACGGGAGTGCCCAACGAGCTACACAGGGTGCTGAAGGCGTCTGGAGTCCTCCCGGCACACGATCACCATTTGGAACGGAAGCGACTACAAGTGGCTGTTAAGGCAAGCGGTCTGTTCCGATTGACGCACACGGGCGCGCTGACGCTTACGTTTGCGCCCGAAAGGAAAGGGAGATGAGACCAGGAGTTGATGTCGATAGTCGTTCAGCCGCCGCGTGGGAAGGGGTGGGGGTACTCTTCATCCTCGGCATGGGATCCCTGCTGCACTTCTTGTTCGCCTGGAGCGGTAATTCACCACTCGCCGCCCCATTCGCAGCGGTTAACGAGAGCGTATGGGAACACCTCAAGATGGCGTTCTGGCCGGCCGTCGCCTGGGCACTGCTCGAGCGCCGTCCCCTGAGAAGCAGAATCAACAACTTTGCCCTCGCCAAGGCCACAGGGATCATCCTGATGCCGCTACTCATTATGGGGCTCTTCTATGGCTACACCGCCATACTCGGAGAGAACGTGCTGTTCCTGGACATTACAACGTTTGTGGTCGCCGTGTGTGCCGGCCAGTACGTAAGCTACAAACTACTGACCGGTGATGAGCGAAGCCCGGCTCTCAATCGCATCGCGCCGCTGGTAGTAGTGGTGGTGGGAGTGCTTTTCGTCGTGTTCACGTTTTCACCTCCCGAGACGGCGCTGTTTCGCGACTCGCTGACAGGTGGATACGGCATACCGGGCTGAACAACATCACCGCTCGTTGTCGGTAGTGGCGCCCGATTTGACACCTGTGCGACACGGGCCTACGCTTCCAGCCACGGAGGTGCGTCCCGTGGAGTAGGTCAATTTCGGATTGCTCGACAAGGCCACCGCCTTCAGACTGCACTTCGCGCTGTGGCCCCCGTTCACACTGCTTGCCGTCACTCACATGGCGACCACTTCTGGCCACGCAGGCACCGGTCAACTGACTCAGGCCCGGATGATCGGAACGACTAGGTGGACGTGCGAAGCCACTCGCCGAGGGGCCAGACCTGAGGTTTGATGCCCTTGGTCGAGGCGAACTCCAGCACATCATTGTCAGCGATAAGCCGCACTATGCCGGGCTCAACCTTCAGCGCAATCTGGACTTCCGGCCGCCTCTCCAGGAGTATGTTGGCCAGCAGTATCGCCTTCTCGACGCCATCGCCACGGCCATAGTTCCATACCTCGTCCGGCTGAGCCAGCCGACCTTCCTCATCATAAATCGATTGGTCCGGCATCTCCGAGACCAACCCGATAACCTCCGCATACGATAGGTCGCGCATCTCCTCAAGCGATACCGGATTCCGCTCGAGTGCTGCGACGAGAAACGGCCAGGGATCGGTTCGATTGAGGTCACGATAAGAATAGAATGCGAGGTCCACTACTGGATGGCGAGATCTCAATTCCTCGAGTCGATTGAGCAGTTGCTCTCGACTCATGTCGGGCCGTAGGCCAAGAGGCTCTCCTTCTTTGACGAACCTCTTCTCTGCGGGATCAGGGAGACGCGGGTCTACGTGACAGAAGGCGGCCAGTGCATCGATAGCAATTCCCGCGCGCTCGCAACCCTGCCCGAGGACATCCTTCAAACGCTGCCGATCCTCGGGCTTATCGCAGTCTATCTGACTCTCCCGAATGAAGACCTCAAAATCGTTCAGCACCAGCCTTTCGGGTAATGGTGCTGTCTGATACTCCTCTTCATCGATGTCGTCAAGGAGCTTCGCACGGGTCGAGTCATTCAGCCTGAAGGGACTCCCATGCTCATACGAGAAGGCACGCTCGGCAGCAATATAGTGGTCGGTTCCATGAACCGGCCAGCGTACCTGGAAGCAGCTCTGTGTCTCCCTGTGGTGTCGCAGGAAATTGACCAGTATCTCCTCGGTAATCGGGGTCTTCAGAAAGGCGCGAATCCGCTCAGAGAACCGCCTGTACGCGCCAGGGTCTATCGTTGCCTCCTCATGCACAGCGTGGATGTAGCCTGTATCATGTGCGACGATGGTCACGCGCTCATTCTCCAGAGCGCGGCGCGCCTGAGCAGACAGCGCCGTGCCGTTGAACCACATTGCCTTTGTCAGAAGCCGGCGGTTGTTCGTGAGGATGCCCTCACCGATATCGATATAGTTCTGGGAATGCAGGGGCGTAGCCATCAGGTAGATGTCCTCCAGAGGGATACGAGCCACGATGAAAAGCGCCGCCGCGTACAAGGCCGCGAGAGATACACACTCACCAGCACCACTGGCATACGCCGGTTTGAACTCGAAGGCATCCATTGCTTCGACAGTCTCCGTCTTCCAGTACGGAATCACATTCCCTTCGTACTTATCCAAGCCGAAATGGGTGCGTATGTCGATGCTGAAGTAGTACTTATCCCCTTCGTAGCCAAAGAGCGCATTTGACTGGGCCAGAGTATCCTCGTCGATGAAATCGCGAAAGCGCTCCAGTTCCTTGTCTTTCGTCGTCAATCCCCACGTATCCAGGTCGAGATTGAAGACGTAGTGATCCATGATGAACTGCTTGAGTCTATTGATACGCCGGTAGGGTTTTGCTCTCTCTATCCTGTCGAACCAGGGATCCTCGCGCCAGCGCCAGATACGCGGAGACATCAGGTTCGCAAGGAGGAGGCTGTACATGAGTTGAGGGAATATGAACACCTCCATATCCGACAGCGTAACTGCAGATGACCGTAGTTCCAGTTCTCTTGACCGCGCCATACACTCTCCGTATCGAAGTTGCCGTGCCACACGAGACTATATGTGGCAGCGCGCGGCACGTCAACCAGGCTTGCGATCGCTCACCGGCCCCGCAGTCCCCGGCCGGTTCAGCGCATTGCCAGCCACGCGGGTTAGATTGCCAGCTGCGCGTCAGCGAGAAGCAACTCAGACGGGCCGGAACACACGAGACACCATGAGGCGAGGGCAGAAAAAGACCCCAAGTGGCCTCACTTTCCTCGGGATCTCGGCTTGGTTACCTCAGGCTTCAGGCCTTTCCTAATCCCTCGACGTGGAAGTCTCGGGACTCCTCACAGCCACCACCGTCCGGGTATCCAGCCCCTCTATCCCTTGCGCGGTCACTTGGGGCGCCCTGAACGTTAGCAGCGGAGAGCAGACCTGTCAAGAGCCCGTTAGCTTTAGACAAGATGATCGCATGCGATTTTCCGGTATTTCCGGCAGGCCAGCACAAACGGTCTGATTTCAGCATCCTTGCACCAGGCGTTCACGTTCTGGAACAGTCGGATTCGCTGCGAATGCACATGAACCGCTGTTGCATGCCCACGCGCGATGAGTGAAGAAAGACTGCGGGGCTTGCTTCGGCCAGTCGGAGACGCTACCGGCTTTGCAGAACAGTCCGGTTCATGCCATCATGGGAAACTGGTCTCGACCGTGAATCCTGGAGGCCGAGCCCTATCTCAAATGGAGGAGATTCTTATGAGAGCACTTGGTATCAGCGGGAGTCCGCGCAGAGAAGGCAACACCGAGTTCATCACGAATCACGCGCTCCGGGCGATTGCAGAGGAGGGCATCGAGACTGAACTCGTATCTCTGGCCGGACTGACCATCGGGCACTGCACTGGCTGCTACGACTGTCAGAAGCAGCGCCGGTGCACCATCGACGATGACCTGGCGACGGTGTACGAGAAGATGGTGGCTGCTGACTGTATCATACTGGCAACGCCCGTGTACTTCAGCGCACCGACCTCCCTGGTGAAGGCGTTCATGGACCGTACGGGGATGGTGGCCCGCTCCTCCGACAAGGCATTCAAGGGCAAAGTAGGAGGACCGCTGGTAGTGGGCAGGAGGGGCGGCCTCAATTCTACCTTCGCACAGATGAACTACTGGTTTCAGATACTCGAGTTCTACATGACCGGCGCGAGCTATTGGAACATCGCGTTCGGGCGAAACAAGGGCGAGGTAGCGCAGGATCAGGAAGGACTCGATACCGCCTGGAGCTTTGGCAAGAACCTCGCGCACCTGATGAAGACAACACGTGCCAGGTGATGGGCGTCCCGATTGGCCGGAGTACAGGCAGGGGGACACGTTCAGGCTCACGCCAATGTGCTGAAGTGCACACAGCGGCCGTTCCTGGCAAACCGACCTGCGCGCGGGCATAGGTCTGGACGCCGAACGCTGCTCAATCCACGCCGGTCAGATGACGTCCTCTCATTCCCCGTGACGTGCCGGGTGCAGGCGGCCATTACACGAGACGTGGCCTCAGGAGATCACTGCCCCAATTCGTGTGAGCACGGTCCTAAGTCTATGGACCGCGTTCCCTTTCGATGCTAGCATATGCCTGCTTGCGGACTATATGTGGTTCAATCATGAACAGGGTCGATGTTTACAAGGGGTGGTGCAAGAAATGTGGCATCTGCATTGCATTCTGTCCGCGGAAGGTCCTCTCGGCGGGAGAAGACGGTTTCCCCGTAGCAACGGACATCGAAGCCTGCACAGGTTGCCGCTGGTGCGAGCTCCGCTGCCCGGATTTCGCCATCGTAGTAACGCCAGATGAGCACGCAGAGGACACAAATGACTGAGCGGACCCTGTTGCAGGGCAACGAGGCGTGTGTAAGAGGCGCGATAGCCGCCGGCTGTCGCTTCTACGCCGGCTATCCCATTACGCCGGCCACAGAGATCATGGAATTGATGTCCCGCGAGCTGCCCAGGGCCGGTGGCATATTCGTCCAGATGGAGGATGAGATCGCCAGTCTCGGCGCGACAATAGGTGCTTCGCTTGGAGGCATGAAGGCGATGACTGCCACAAGCGGCCCAGGATTCTCCCTTATGCAGGAACACGTGAGCTTCGCCACGATGGCCGAGGTCCCGTGCGTTGTGGTGAACGTGATGCGCGGAGGCCCCAGCACCGGTCTACCAACGCGACCGGCACAGGGAGATGTCATGCAAGCACGGTGGGGTGCGCATGGCGACCATCCAATACTGGTGGTGGCGCCATCGTCGGCGTACGAGTTCTTCGAGCTGACCGTGAAGGCTTTCAACCTCGCGGAGCGGTACCGCAGCCCGGTAATTGTCCTCGCAGACGAGGTGGTGGCCCATACGCGGGAGACCGTTACGCTGCCACCGACAAAGGAACTGGAGATAGAGAACAGGGTTAGACCATCGGTTCCCCCGGAGTGGTACTCGCCATACCGCGACCCGGGTACGGGGATACCGCCGATGGCTGCGTTTGGCGAAGGGTACCGTTTTCACGTGACCGGACTGACGCACGACATCAACGGCTATCCCACCGAACGTCCGGATGAGACCGAAGAGTTGATGGCTCGACTGTTCAACAAGATATCGAAGGATTTCCATCTGCTGCAGTGGTACGACTCCTACTACGAGGAAGGCGCTGAGGTGACGGTTATCGCCTACGGGGCCGTGGCTCGCTCGGCGCTGCGCGCAGTGCGGCAGGCCCGCGAGAAGGGATTGCCGGTGGGACTGCTGAAGCTCAAGATGATATGGCCATTCATGCGCCGTACCGTCATGCGCTATCTGCAGTCGTCGCGCCGGGTCATTGTCGCCGAAATGAACATGGGTCAGCTTTCCCGCGAGGTCAAGCGCGTCAATCAAGGGACGTGCGAGATACGCACGCTCAACAGGATCGACGGACTGTTGATCACCCCGGATCAGATACTGACAGCGATAGGGGAGGCGCTGCCGTGACGCGGGCCGGCCACCTTATTCACCGATACCTTCGATCATCGAAGCGTTTTCCACACGTGTGGTGCCCCGGCTGCGGCATTGGCATTCTTCTGGGAGCGCTGGTCAGGGCAATTGACAGCAACGGCTACGGAAAGGACGATATCGTCCTGATCTCCGGCATCGGTTGCTCGGGAAGGCTCCCTGTGTACCTCGACTTCAACACGCTCCACACAACACATGGGAGGGCGCTTACCTTCGCGACTGGCATCAAGCTGGCGAAGCCCAATCTGAAGGTTATTGCCATCATGGGCGACGGAGATGCAGCTTCCATTGGTGGCAATCATCTCATTCATTCCGCACGGCGAAACATTGACATCACCGCCATCATAATCAATAACCAGATATACGGCATGACGGGCGGTCAGTCGTCTCCCACCACGCCGTTCGGCCTGCACACTGCGTCGTCACCATTCGGTCACCTTGAGCATCCATTTGATATCGCGCGACTCGTCGAGGCTGCGGGAGCACCATTCGTGGCGCGTTCCACTGTGTACCATGCACGACTACTCGAACAGATCATAGGAAAGGCAATTGCGAAGAGCGGCTTCTCTGTTGTTGAGGTCATGTCGCCGTGTGTCACTCACTTCGGTAAGTGGAGCGGGATGGGATCGGCGGTCCAGATGATGCAGTGGCAGAAGGACAACACGGTGACTGTAGAGGAGGCGTGCGAGATGACGTCCGAGGATCTGCGGGCCAGGGTGGTGACAGGCATACTGGTCGACATAGACAAACCCACATTTCACGAGGAGCATGCCCGCGTGTCGCGGGAGATGGCGCCATGACGATGCGCTACGAAGTGCGACTGGCCGGTGCGGGAGGGCAGGGACTCGTCCTCGCCGGCATAGTGCTGGCAGAGGCTGCGCTGATAGAGGGACACATCGTCGTCCACTCACAGAACTACGGCCCCGAGGCGCGTGGCGGGAACTCGGTGTCGGAAGTAATTCTCGCAGATGAGGAGATCGATTACCCGAGGGCTCTGGGCCTCGACGTGCTTGTCGCGCTCAACCAGCGCGCATGCAACGAGAACCTGCCGGACATGAAGGAAGAAGGACTCGTAATTGTCGACTCCGCGGCCGTGAAGAAGGTGCTATGGGGCAAGGTGCTGCGCGTACCGCTGCAGAGAGAGGCTGATCACACGTTCAAGGACACGCGGGTGGTCAACATGCTGGCGCTCGGCCTTCTGACGCCGTTCTGCCCGATGATGAGCGAGCCGTCAATGATCCAGGCGCTTACCAATCGACTCCCTGACAGGATTCTGGAACACAATATCGAGGCCTACCGGGCAGGAGTCGCCAGGGGGCGCGAACTCCGGCGAAGTACACACTTCCACGAACTGGAAGACGCGATAGAGGTGTAGCCGTTCCCGCTCTCCGGTACACCACGCATCCACCCCGGGATAGCCATCGTATCTGCGTTCATATGCTCTCGGCAACGCTGAAGGCGGCAGGAGCCGAGACCTAACAGTGCCCAATGGTCAACACGTCGTGCGGTGCATGTGCACCAACGAGGGACAGCGGACTGAACTGTGGCCATCGTGAAGACCGGCACAGCCGATCGACGGATACGGACCAACGGAGAACCCGGGCGCGTCTGAAGCAAGAAGAGGGATAATAGAAAACCCCAAGCGACCTTACTGTCGGGTTGGGGCCTCTCCCTGCAGGCTTCCGCCGCCCCTGGCCTCGCTCCATACATGCAACGAAACCATCTCGGCTGTTCTCTGCCGGGTCCTTGGCCTTTCCCCTGAGCTCGATTGCTTGGGGTATCTTTTACCTTACCGGACACTAACCTTCATGTCAAGTTCCATTCCGGGTCTGTATGGACGACCTGAGATTCTGTGTCGCCGGACCGAGACACCATGAACCACCAGCGTATCCTGTTTCGTTCCACTACCACACTGTCAGTCCTTGTGCCAAAGCATTCAATGAGACAGCTGCCCGAGCAACCAGCCCGCAATCCAGGGCACCGCCTGGATGTGAATGATCGGCGCTAGATGCTCCCGGTGAGGTCACACCGAGTGAAACCCAGCGTATCTCCGGTTCTCGATATACTATATTGAGCGCCAGGAAGATACGCCGAATTCGTGGGGCCGGTAAATCCATACACGCGGTGGATTACCCCGTGTAGACCGTGCCCTCCCTCTCGATAACCCAGCGAGCAATTTCCATCGCGTCATTTGCGTCCCAGAACTTACCGCGATTCCCGGTGGGTTTTCCTTCCGCATTCTTGCCATCCTGGTACACAGTGAACTTCTTTCCCTCAGTGTTGCGAACAACGGTAATATACGGTTTGACATAGATCTCACCCAGCTTATAGGTGATCTCCTTGCCAGGCTCAATAGCATCCATCTGCTCGGCCATGAGATCTCGAGGTGTGGTCTTCTTGGGCTTCTGCACTCCGCTCTCAGCAGTGGCGGTCGCACTACCCTTGTCTTTTTTCCAGAACATGTGTCTTCCTCCCTGGTTTATTCTTTGGGCACACCAACCACCTGGCTGTTGGAGCGTGACTCTTCGCTGACCAGGTGGTTGGTGGCCCGACTGTCTACGTCATTGTCTACTTCTTCGTACCGGGCTTTGGGCTAGGCTTTGCGGGCTGTCCTTTCTGAGCCATGGCTCACCTCCTCGGGTCGTCGTTGCAGCAGGTTTCCGGTGCGACACAGGGTGGCTGTGGAATCCCCGGTAGAACACGGCTCAGGATGTCGACTGATACATAGCCGGTTCATGGGACAAGAGTTACATAGCCGCACCTGGCAGTAGCTCTCACCAAGTCTCACAAGCGCAGCTTCGAAATCTGCGTACGTTCTGCCTCCGTGGTCGGCACGATCCCAGAGGGACCGCAATTCATCCGCCCCCTCGGTTCTGCTGCAGGCGCCAAGAACACCAAGGGACCGGGCGGCACTTAAGGCAGCATCAGAGAGGCATGGACGTGCCTTGTCCCAGACTCCTCTCATCTCCCTGAGGAATAGGTCCACTGCTCCGCGCGGGACCGTGCGGCCGAGATGCCGCAAGCGTTGCACCAGGTCATCTCCATCCTCGGCAAAGAAGTGGAGCCGATTAATGTCGGCGTCGTAGTCGGTCACGAGCGACGCTGCACTGAGCTGCAGTGTCCCTGCCACGCGTCGAACATGGCTCCGCACACCGGCAGCAACGAGCAGCTCGACCAGCTTCTTCCATTCCACCGATTGGAGATGCCGCACATCCAACAGACCTGCAGCTTCCAGTTCACGAAAGGCTGAGAGGGCACTGCCCGTACTTGCCGGAGAGTCGAGGAGAACCGCCGCGACGAACCATTTGAAGGATTCGTCCGACTCCATGCCAGCGAGGTTTATACCCAGGAGCCTCGAATAAGACCCGCCCAGCCTGGTCACGAGCACACTGCACACTGCATTTGCCTCTGCTTCGGTAAGCGGATCCGCAGTGAGAGGATTCTTAGTCATCGCCAGTCACCCCTGACTCAGGACTAACCGGAGTATCCGGGTATATATGTCGGGTGGCCTCTGCAACTGCACCACCGAGTCTCGATCTGTTGTACCGCACGATCTGTGGGCGCACTATCGCCGACAGCAAGTACACCGAGAGCCCTGCCAGCAGGGCCCAGGGCATTCCTATCCTCGGGAGAAGCACCATCGTCAGCAGAATGCAGCCCACAAACATGGGGAGACAGGCCAACACTCCTCTCGCGTAGGAGAGACCGGCCGGTACGCCCCCGTTCTGATAGAGGAGAACCATGTTTGTGATAAACAGTACCGGCAGGCTGGCCACAAAAGCAGCAGACATGCCATCGCCATGCTTGCCGATGTACGCAACCGCGCTCACGAGGATTCCGCCTACGATGAAATACAGCAGATACGGCCACATGACGTTCCCTCTTCCTGTCTGGTACAGATCGGAAGTCTACGTGCCACTCTGTTAGAATTTCCTTTGTGCTGACACCCGGATTCACAAGAGTTCCCTTTGAACTCCATTAGAATGGAGGGGAGCGCAGGCGAGCGTGCCAGGCAAATACGATGACGCAGAAAGCGAGTGAGAACGACGACGGCCCTACGGTGGCACGTATGAGCAAGCTGCGTTCGCCGCGACCTCCAGCCAGTGAGGTCATTGCACTGAGTGCCGATGGCATCATTGCACTGGACCGCGACCGCCGGATCTCTGTCTTCAACCCTGCAATTGAACGATTGACCGGACTCAGCAGCACACAGGTGCTTGGCAAGACTTGCTCCAGCGTCCTCCGGGTAACGGATCAGCATGGTGATGCGCTCTGCAGCGGAACGTGCCCGGTATTGGACGGTGGGAGCAGAACCTTCGATACGGAGGGGTTCATCGACAACACTCACGGTCACAGGGTGGCGGTAGCCCTGCGCTACTCTGTCCGGTGCTCCGCTCGCGGCAAGCTAAATCGTGCGGTGATCAACGTACGGAAGGCAGACGGGCTGCACCAGACCGATTACATGCGTTCCATCCTGCTTCCCCTCGTATCGCACGAGCTTCAGACACCCATCTCCATCATCAAGGCATATGCAAGCACACTCGCACGTGTAGACGCGAACTGGAGCGACGAGATCGTGCGCGAGAAGCTCGTCGCGATAGAGGAAGAGAGCGACCGCCTGTCACGACTGGTGAGCCGCCTGCTCTACACTTCCCGACTGGAGGCGAGCTCGATCTCACTGAACCCGTTGTTGCTCGACCTGCCGCAGGAGACACAACGAGTAGCAAGGCGGTTGGCCGAACTGGACGAAATCCACGAGATTCTCGTGAACTTCCCCGCCGACTTTCCCCCGGTGATGGGAGATCCTGAGAAGATCTACGAGATCCTCGCGAATCTCATCGAGAATGCAATGAAGTTTTCACCCCGGGGAGGCACCATCACGGTAGAGGGGTCGATCGCGGGAGGAGAGGTCCACATCACCGTAGGTGACCAGGGTATCGGGATACGCAGCAGCGAGCACGAGCGTGTCTTCGAACGCTTCTACAGGGTACACGAGCCCGACGTCGGAAATCTGCCAGGGACAGGGCTGGGGCTCCATATCTGCAGACTGCTCGTACATGCACACGGCGGCCGCATATGGGTCGAGAGCGAACCGGGTCGCGGTTCTCGTTTCACCTTCGCGCTTCCCATCGTCGGTGAGGAGTGAACTGAATGGTGACACTAACGTGAACAAACTGTCGTCGGGACGGCAAACCCGCACCGCACTCGTGGTCGATGATGAGCAACGGATCGCTGAGGCAGTCGCGATGAACCTGGAACTGGAAGAGTTCCAAGTATTCACAGCCTCCGGAGGAGAAGAGGCGCTTCAGAAGGTCACGAAGGAGATGCCGGACATCATCATCCTGGATGTCATGATGCCCGAAATGGATGGGTTCGAGACACTGCGGCGCATCCGCGAAGTATCAACCACACCCGTCATCATGCTCACTGTGAAGGGGGACGAGGGTGACAAGGTACGCGGGCTCGATCTTGGCGCTGACGACTATATGACCAAGCCATTCAGTCCGAAAGAGCTCGTGTCGAGAGTACGAGCCGTGCTGCGACGCGCGGAGATGCCAAGCCCGGTCCCGAAGACAGAGATACGAGTGGACGAAAACCTCTCGATCGATTTCAATCGGCGCAAAGTCATCGTACGAGGAACCGAGGCACACCTGCGCCCAACTGAATTCAGGCTCCTCTACCATCTCGTGAGTAACGCAGGCCAGGTATTGACACATGAGACACTCTTGCGACGAGTCTGGGGTTACGAATACCGGGATGAGGACCAGTATCTGTGGTTGTACATCACGTACCTCAGGCGGAAACTCGAAGAGGATCCCAAGCATCCCAGGTACATTATCGGCGAGCGCGGTATTGGCTACCGCTTCACGGAACTGGAAAAGAGATAGGTCACTGCGCTGTCGCAGCAGCACTGAGCCCTCAGCCGCGTCGGGAACGACGCCGGCACACCGAAAGCAGTCGCCCAACCCTGCTTCCATCGGGAGGATGAGTGAATTCGATGCGCGTTCTGACCCCGAATCACACATCTCCCGCAGCATCGAGGCCACGACATCGTAGCCGACATACTGCGCGGCGACGCTGTCCGCCTCGTACTCGGACAACCGGTTGATGATTGCAGCGCCGAGGAGCAAGACGCCTCCGCCAGCCATCAGTTTCAGTACGACCGAAAGATGGACCGCCGGGCCGAGGGCAATGTCCGCCAGCGCGGCCGGCTAGCCGCCGGGACCGCCGAGACGTACCGCAGGTTGGGCGAGGTGGACTCGCTCGTCATCGATCCGCATAAGCACGGACTGCAGCCCTACGGCTGTGGCTGAGTGCTATTCAGGGACCCCTCAGTCGGCGTGCTGTACAAGCACGATTCACCCTACAACTACTTCGGTTCACCCGAGCTACACCTGGGAGAGATAAGCCTTGAGTGCTCACGCGCTGGCGCATCAGCGGCAGCGCTATGGACGACACATCGATTGGTACCGATGATGCTCCGTTGCATACCCCCGCGCGACAGGACCAGCTGGTAGCCACATCATTGGTCTTGAGTGAAGGTTACTGCATACCCCCGCGCGACAGGACCAGCTCCTCCGCATATTCATCGCGTGGCGCAGCTCCGGCGCTGAGCGCATCGAATACTTGGAGGGTCTCCAGGCCTGTCGCAGTCCAGAGAGCGGCACACACCGCTATCTTTGAACAGACGGTCACGCTAGAATTGCCGCAGGCGGTACTGACACGACAACGATCGAGGACATGAAGAAGCCTTACGCCAGCCTGGGGCTCGAGGCCGTCATAGTGCCGGTATTCTACGCCATCGCCGTGTGGCTGTGGCGCTCCACCGGACATGTCTTCTACCTGTTCAACTTCATTTACATCGGCACCGCAATAGGTATCGGCATGGTTCTCTCACGACGTTTGCCAGCCGAGAAGCAGCAGTGGTCGCGCAGAGTCACACAGCTCATGATCGGCATCTACATGCTGGGTTTCCTCGGATTCATCCAGCGTGAGAACATGCAGATAGAGGGCTTCTGGTTCTACCTCTTCTCCGGATACTTCGCAGCTGCAGTACTGCACTATGCTATTGCCAAGATAGCCGGTCCATTGCTGTTCGGTCGTGCCTGGTGCGGCTGGGGGTGCTGGACGGCCATGATCCTCGATCTTCTACCATTCAGGACGGGGGCCACGAGGATCAAAGGACTGGGCTACATCCGCTACGGTCACTTCATGCTGAGTCTCAGTATTGTCCTGGCCACCTGGGTCATACTTGGCTACCGCCCGCTGTCGAGCGCCGGACTCGCTGATCACGAGTTGTACTGGCTCGTCGCCGGCAATGCATTTTACTACGCCATCGGTACTGCACTCGCGTTCGGTCTAAGGGACAACCGGGCATTCTGCAAGTACCTCTGCCCCATTACCACGTTCCTCAAGATTGGCTCGCGCCTCGCACTGCTTAAGGTCAAGGGTAACCCCGTGAAGTGCAACGTATGCGGAGTGTGCGAGGAGGTGTGTCCGATGGATATCCGGATACGTGACTTCATCATCGCCGGTACCAGGGTGCTCTCGACCGAGTGCATCTTCTGCCAGAGTTGTGTTCGGGCCTGCCCTCAGGATGCACTTCGTGTAACCATTGGAATTGACGTCGGCGGATATGAGTTCCTTCACGAGGGTCCATGGAAACACTAGAACCATGACGTTCGCTGGCATAGATGCCGCCACTCATGAACGCCTCGGCGATAGAAACAAGAGCAAGGCCACCCAATGCTCGAACGCCTGGACTGCGCAAGGTCACAGATTCGACGCGAACAGACTAGACGACTCGCGTTTGAACGAAACTGAGTAGCGCCGGATCGAGTCCCCAACCATGAAAGAGGTGATGCAGCAATTCCAGATACCCGGCCGGATTACGCCGCACGTCAGAGGAACCTCGTGAGAGCGGACGACACCGGGCTTCAAGAAAGCGGGAGGAGATTGCTACCGAGCGACTTCGTACCTGAGCCAGAGCATGTCCCCGTCGAGGCGCTCACAGTGGACCAGCCTGAGTGAGATTGCGCTATCTGCGAGTGCGTTGCCGGGGACATGGTAGAACGGGCGAGCGTTATCGTCCCCCGCAAGCAAGGGGGCAATAAGCAGGCTGATTTCGTCCACAAGTCCTACCTGGAGCAATACGCCGTTCAGCGTGCCGCCACTGTCAACTCGCACTCCCTGAATCCCGAAACGACTTCCCAATTCTTCGAGTGCAGCGCTCATATCTACGCGTGATTCTCCAGCCACAATCCGATTGACGCCTGCCCTCTCGAGATACGCCACGTACTCGAGCGGTGTCGCCTTCGTGCAGAGGGCAACCCCTCCGCGCCAGTACGGCTGAGACATAAGCCGTCGCCATATCCGTACGCGACCACGACTGTCAGGAACAATCAGCAGCGGCCTTGAGTCGCCCGGCACGACCTCCAGCGGCTCTCCGTTATCAGCGTCAGGCGGCAGGTTATTAATTGCCTCTGCAACGAGGAGTGTCTCGCTGCCAGCGAGCGTTGCCTGCTCTTGAAAGCAGGCCGCGACGCCGTAGTACAAGCCCATGTCCACCATGCCGAAGGGCAACAGGCGAGAATCTACGCTCACCGCATTGTGAAGGACTACACGTGGACGCATTGAAGATCCTCCTCGCACTGACTCCAGTGTTCGGGCAAACCGGTGGTGGCCCGCAAGCTACTTGGCCGCACCGCCTCTGCAGAAGAGCCTCATCTTGCAGACCACACAGGATCTCCGCCTTCCCGGTCCCAGATTGTAGAAAGCCACCGCGAGCAAGAGAGCCACCAGAACCAATAGCGTGGATGTCGCGTCCTGCAGGAGCAACACGGCAAGCGACACCAGTGGCACAAGGACCATTAAACCGTACACGAAGGGCGCCAGCTTGAGCCCGGCACTCTCATTGTATTCCTCGGGGCTCCTGCGGCTGAACCAGACCGCGGCCAGCAAACCCCAGCCGATGCCACAGCGCTTGCCATAGTAGTGACACCGGGTACATATGAGCCTGCGCAGGACGCCGTACACCATCACTACGAAGAAGACGAGATAGGCAACGCCCAGGTACGGGCTGATGAGCCAGCAGGCGTACGTCCCGACAGCCAGGACTGCAGCGAACGTGAGGTTACTGAGAATCACATCGGGGACCGGGTACTCTTCAAGCCCGGCGTCATACAATTGTGTCGACTTCTTCATCTGCCGCCTCGCAAGAGAGGTTCACGCTCTCAGGCATAGCCATCTCACGTTCAGCACGTTGCGGGATGAACTCGGCATTCGGGAGCAGCCGCATACCTCCCGCATGGTCGCTGTGGAGGTGAGAGAGAATCACGTAGCTGGCATAGTCAGGGCTGAAGCCGTTCTTTCCAAGCTGCTTCACGATGCGGTCGTCCGCCTTCACATCCGGGGTAAGTTGATCCTTAAGCGGGCCCCGGATTGTCTCCGGCCTCTTTATCGTTAGGGGATCCATGCCGGTATCGCAAAGGGCATTGCCGGCCGGGCGGGTCACGAGGAAGACCGGGACGGGAATGCGATACTCGCCTCCATCGGCTCTCGCCGCCATTGCACAGGTGGGATCAAGCACAATGCTGCGAGGGTCAACAGTGTAGAGCTGCATTGCGGGTGTCATGCCGCTTTCTTCTCCCCCTGTCTCACGGGCGGCACGTTGCTGCCCTCAGAGGTGGGCACGAGGGTGCTGGTGACAGTGGCCAGCAGTCGACCGCTTGCATCACGAACATCGGTCCGTACCACCACGGTACGACGGCCCACGTGGACCGGCACTGACTCGGCCACGAGCTTGCTGGTCTCCGAGTTGCGAATGAAGTTCACGTTAAGCTGTGCCGTGAGAGGAAAACGATCAGGTTCGAAGGTCTCGGGCGAAGCCTGCGTATGGAGGTTGGCAAGGGTAGTAGCCGTCGTATCAGCGAGCGTGAGCAGTGCGCCCGCGTGAAAGAGTCCCGTCAACTGGCTCAATTCAGGCCGGAACGGAATCTCTCCAATCACCAACTGCTTGCTGGCGGAGACGATCGTGAAGCCAATCAACTCCATCATGGTGCCTTTGAAGGCATCCTGCCACTGCGAAACCATCTCCTGAGAAACGTTCATGCCATCTATAGTATACGCCTGAGAACTGCGTGTACATCAACTATGGCCGGTGACGTTGTAACAGCCCTGGAGACACAGCCCATAGGGCTGACCATGCGGGGATGCAGGGCAAGGGCATGATCCATCGTGGCAGACAAGAGGTCGCCGTCGCCTCTGGGGGTACGGCCCATAGCGACGGCGAGGGCACTCGGAGGAGGGAGTGCGTTGGGTTATGGCCTGATGCTATTCTACCCCCGGCTGAACCCTCTGTCAACGTTCTGTACTCGCCCTTTTACATAAGTAAACATTGCTCTTTTCCGGCTGATATGTCGCATCATATGGGAATTGCCGATCCTCAAGGTGTACAATGGTCCACGGGACCGGCAGAGAGGGAGCTGACGCCACAACGCATCCACCAGTGGTGACAAGCGACAGTTGACCTCCTGGGGCGCAATCCGAGAACGAGAAAGGAGTGCCTGAGACGAATCTCAAGACGATAGCACGAGCGGGTGCTTTCTTTGGCTGCCTGCTCCTGATGTACGGAATCGGAACCGGCTTATGGCTCCAATCATTGGGTGAGGCTGCCGACCCGGCAGCGCTGCAACAGCATTCGATCGTCGGCATGATCGGCACCGGGCTCTGCACAGTCAGCCTGGTCATTCTGCTTCGACTAAAGGAGTAAGAACCGTGCCGCCTGCCAGCGGCCATGCACGTGTGCATTGATGAAACCGCCGTGTCCGGCACGCACCACAATACGTACTGTTACTGTTTCTTTAGGGAGCTCACTGTGGAAGACGCACGGCAAGGAACCGCCACTATAGACGGAGTCAACCTCTACTACGAGACTACTGGAGCAGGCGTGCCGGTCCTGCTCGTTTCGGGGTTGGGAGGCACCACCGAACTCTGGAACCGACAGGTCCCCGCACTGTCACCCCACCACCAGGTTATCCGCTTCGACAACAGGGGAGCGGGAAGGAGTGATGCTCCCCCGGGACCCTACACCATGAAGCAAATGGCATCGGAGGCAGTGCAGCTTCTCGATGCCCTGGACATCTGGTCCGCACACATCGTGGGCTCGGCGATGGGAGGCATGATCGCTCAGGAGGTAGCCATTCAGTATCCGGACAAGGCGCTCAGCCTCACTCTCATCGCCACGCAGTGTGGGGGTACGCACGCGTTCGGCGCTGCTGCCGAAAACGCCGCTGCACTTGAGGAGCTGGCTACACGGGAAATGGACCCGCTGGAGCGAGCCAGTGCCTGGGTGCCCTACCTGTTGAGCCAGGACTTCATACAGGCCAATCCGACCCTGGTGAAAGAGTACATACAGGTGATTTCTCGTCACCCGCCAACCACAGATGGCCTGCGCGCGCAGTGGACGGCGCTGATGGGTTACGACTCGTGGGAACGCCTGCCCTACATTACGGCTCCGACGCTCATACTCCAGGGTGACCACGATGTGCTCGTGCCGATGGAGAATGCCGATGTTCTTGGTGTTCGTATAACCGGTTCCCGCGTCGTCGTAATCCCCGGAGCCGGACACAGCCTGACCTTTGAGGCCGCGGATGCTGTCAACAAACTGCTTCTCGAGTTCTTCGCGGAGAACGATGACGCCACATCCGAGCTCGCACCCGAGAACGAATAGCTCACCACTGGCATTGCTTCTACTGGCAGTGAGCACACGGTGCACATCGGCGGAGCAACGCGTGCGTGTCCTGCTTCCGGATGCCATACCGGCCCTGGGCCGGGCATCCTCGTATCCATGCAAGACACCCATCCTCGATATCTACTAGCCGGGAAACACCCGCGATTCCGTCGCCGGAATCGCATACAGGATGCGTCATGATCCAGTTGTGTGAGTTCCCGCTTGTTGAGCCATCAACCTCACCAGGGCTTCTGCGCACATGCTGCAGTCGCTCACCACGGCCAGGCCCGACAAGGTGACGAAAGGATCGCTCTGTGCTTCACTATACGGGTTCCTTCATCAGGTCTACGACTGCACCACCATCTGGCGGTGCACGAGTCAGCGCAACATGAGTGGCATCATGACAGAGAAGCGTCCGTTTTTTTACGGGTGGGTGATTCTGATCATCGGGTTCATCACCATAGTGGGAGGTTTCATCTGCCGCAACACGTTCTCAGTCTTCTATCCGGCGATAGTGAACGAATTCGGCTGGACGCGCGGCAACACCGCCCTCATCTTCTCCATCAACATTCTGTTCTACGGCCTGTTCGCCCCAATCGCGGGAGCGATGGCCGACCGTTTTCGACCCCGCTACGTCCTCGCCGCCGGGGCCATCCTGATGGGAATCGGGATGGCCGGGTGCAGCCTGGCCACGGAGAGATGGCAGTTCTTCCTGCTCTATGGCGTCGTGGCCGCCATCGGCCTCAGCATGGCTGGCTGGGCTCCGGTTGCAACACTCCTCGCAAACTGGTTCGTACGCAAGAGAGCACTGGTATTCGGCATCCTCGGGGCAGGCTTTGGCCTGAGTCTCATCTCAGCGTCCGGGGCACAGTACGTCATATCTTCATTCGGATGGCAGACCGCATACGTCGTCATCGGCCTATTCATCGTCCTCCTCATCGCCCCGGTCTCAATCATCTTCGTGCGTCGCACCCCTGCGGATAGAAGTCTACACCCGGACGGGATGACCGCAGAGGAGGCGGAAACAGAGTTGGCGCGCATCTCCGAGTACCGCGCTGCCAGCGAGTGGCGCAAGAAAGACTGGTCGCTTTGGAGCGCCATCCGCACCCGGCAATTCTGGTTGCTCCTGCTCATCTGGCTGTGCTCCCTGGGAGTTGTCGAGCAGCTCGCCGTCTCGCACCAGGTCTATTTCTACCTGGATGCAGGCTACACACCAATGGCATCTGCGACCTTCTACAGCATCTTTGGCATCTGTTTTGCCATCGGCAACCTGATCGGGGCCTTCTCGGATCGCACCGGCCGCGAGCGTTTCTTCATCCCGGCAAGCCTCATCTCCGCCATATTCATCGCGCTCTACTTCGTCATGAGAGACACCACAACGCCCTGGCTGCCGCCACTCATAGCCGTGGGTTTCGGCACCAGCTTTGGAACGATACCATGCGTTCTCAATGCGACGCTGGCGGACCTATTCCATGGCAAACACTATGGCAAGATCGCGGGCAGTATGCTTGTTGGCTTCGCAGGCGGTGGAATGCTCAGTCCTTGGCTGGCCGGCTACCTGCACGACATCACCGGACACTATTTCCCCACCTACGTCATACTCGTCGCAGCTATGGTCGCTTCAGCCGTCATGATGTGGTTCGTTGCCCCGAGGAAACTCAATCCTATTCGACAGTACTAGCACCGCGGCACACTTGCCCGTAGCACAACACCGTGCGCGGTTCGATCTCCTCCCGAGTACTATTGCGCCCAGGGCCGCTTTGCCCTCCCCGCACGAACAAGTTAGACTGGAAGCCTGATGTCTTCCAGAGAATTGAGAGAGCTCACTATCTCGGCGCTTGTTCTCGCGCTGGCGTTCGGCATCGCCCTGTCCGGTGGGATGTATGCCCTGGCTGAACCACTTCGCCTGGCTGGCATCTCGCTCATGGCCCTTGTCGGAGTCTCCACCGGATTCGTGCTCCATGAACTGGGACACCGCTACTCCGCAAGGCGACTCGGCTGTATCGCCGAGTACGCCATGTGGCCCCGAGGCCTCCTGATGGCACTGGTCGTCTCCCTTTTTGGCTTCGTTTTCGCCGCCCCGGGTGCCGTGGTCATCCGCGAGAGGGAAGATGCGAGCCGCAAGGTGCTCACAAAGGAGATTGGCGGTGTAATTGCACTCTCCGGGCCGGTGTTGAACATCGCTCTTGCGACTGTCTTTCTACTGCTGAACAGCACACATCCGCTGCTGCTCTTCTGGCTCGCGGCAAGGATCAACGCATGGCTGGCCGTCTTCAATCTCATTCCGTTCGGCCCGCTGGACGGCGCAAAAGTCTTCGCCTGGAACAGGCCGGCCTGGCTGGCAGCCCTGGTTGTCGCGATTGTGCTGTTCGCCGCGCAGTACTGGATGATGTAGCGTGCCACCATCGGAGGACACGGATCAGCCACCGGGAATACGCGCTGTCACGGCGGCGGGCATTCCCGTTGTGAAGTTGAAGCAACTCTGTTAACGCCGGTTGCCATTGTCCGCGACACCCCTAACGTTCTACAGTATTCCCAGTCAATTTGCCGGGGAGGAACATGGTATGAGAAGCCACGCCACTACAAGAGGCCTCGAAAGAGCCACACACCGTGCACTGTACTACTCGATGGGAATTCTCCCCGAGGAACTCGACAAGCCACTCGTGGCCATCGTCAATCCGCAGAACGAGACCATGCCCGGACACATTCACCTCGACATCCCTGCAGGCAGGCTGATGCTGGAGGTCAACGATGCGGAGCTTGCCCGACGGCGGGAGACATGGACCAGACCGCCCAGCAAAGCGGTACCGGGCAGCTATCTGGAAAGGTACTCGAAGCTGGTAACATCGGCAATGACGGGCGCAGTCTTCAGCAGAGAGTAGACTGGCACAAGGTACGTATCTTCGCGACAAGGAGGAACAACCTATGGAGATAACGTGGCTGGGACATGCGGCTTTCCGACTCAAGGGAGGCGGTAAGACGCTCTATATTGATCCGGTCGAGATGGCGTACTGCGGAGTGAGGACAAAGCACGTATTCGAGGGGCTGGAGCCAGCGGACATCATCCTGCTGACGCATGACCACACAGACCACTGCAACCCCGGGTCTCTCCAGCCTCTGCGAACGCCGTCCACCATCACTGTCGGGCCTGAGAGTTGCCGCGAGAAGCTCGGGACACTTGTTCACGTACTCAATCCTGGCGATTCTACAAGCGTCGGCACTGTCGCAATTCGAGCGGTGTATGCCTACAACATCAAACGCGAACGGGCGCCGGGCTCTCCATTTCATCCTCGAGGTAGCGGGGTCGGCTATTTGCTGACTATTGATGGTCGCACTGTGTATCACGCCGGCGACACCGAGCCTGTACCAGAGATGGACGGTCTCGGTCCGGTGGATGTTGCGCTCCTCCCCGTTGACGGACACTATACAATGTCGCCCGAGGAGGCGATGCAGTGCGCTGCCACAGTCAAGGCGACGACGGTTGTCCCGATGCACTTCTTCGAGACCCCCCTGGAAAGGGTGCTCGCGGCCGCGACGGCATATCCGGGGATCAACGTTCAGGCGCTGGACATAGGCGAAATCTGGGACATGCAGTAGCCCGTCAAGACCTCACCAGCACGCATGAACTCCGCTGCGGGACAATGCCGGACAGGTCTACCCGAAAATCCTGTTGTGCGCTCAATATCATGTTTGAAACGGGCACTGTGTCCCCTATAATTACCCTGCAGGTGTCTGGTCTGTCCGCGGACACCGAGGAGGTGATGGGGGGACATGGGGGCGAGTCTCTACTGCCCCGGGCGGCGGGAGGCGTCTTTTCTTCACAACGACCATATTTCTACACTATCGGACAGAACATGGATTACAGCCCCATGAAACCTGAACAGATGCGCGGCGATAACACGGTATTCGTTCTCCTATCGTTTGAGGGGCCGGACCTCTACGCTCTGGCGGGCGGCCTCGGTGTGCGCATCGCACAGCTCGCACGTACGCTGGCAGCCAAGGACTTCGCCACCCACTTGTTCTTCATTGGTGATCCGCACCTCAAGGGAGAAGAGACGGCCGAGCAAGGTCGACTCATCCTGCACCGATGGTGCCAGTGGATAAGCCACTACTATCCCAATGGGGTGTATCAGGGTGAATACGAGAAGCACGAGGATTTCAGTCGCTCAATTCCTCCATGGATCATCGAGCACATTGTGCGGCCGGCAGTTGCCGAGGGGAAGCTTGTCGCCGTCCTCGCTGAGGAATGGCACACCGCGGAGGCAGCCTGCCGGCTGAGCGAACAACTCAAGGCGGCAGGCCTGAGAGATGAAGTCGGCATCTTCTGGAACGCAAACAACACGTTCGGATTCGAGCATATTGACTGGGACCGACTTAAGCGCGAGACCACTATAACCGCCGTCAGCCGCTACATGAAACACATCATGCGCGACATGGAAGTCCCTACGCTCGTCATACCAAACGGCATACCGGAGGATCTCCTGCAGCCCGTGAACGAAGAGGCGGCAGCCGAGGTGCGACAACGTCTTGCAGGAAACCCGCTCCTACTCAAGGTAGCTCGGTGGGACCCGGGCAAGGCGTGGATGCAGTCCATCGAGGGTGCGGCAAAGCTCAAGGCGAGCGGGAGGCGACCGGTGTTCCTCGCGAGAGGCGGCATGGAGAGCTACGGCGGCGAAGTGCTCAAGAGGGCAGTGTCGCTGGGACTCACCGTGAAGGATGTGACCGCAGACGGCGAGAGCGTCGATGAACGACTGGCAGCCATCATGGCCGCTGGCAACGCCGATATCCTGAACATCCGCTTCCACTGCCAGCATGAGTTGCTGCGTACGCTATATCACGCGTGCGACGCAGTGCTGGCGAACAGCACCCACGAACCCTTTGGCCTTGTAGGGCTCGAAGTGATGGCCTCAGGAGGCGTGGTGTTTACCGGTGGTACCGGAGAGGACTATGCGCAGCACTTCTTCAACAGTATTGTGCTTGATACCAACGATGCCGACGAAATTGCCGGCTACCTGGATTTTCTCGCTGTCCGCCCCGAAGTCGTGCAACGCCTCAGGAAGGCCGGACAGGTAACCGCACGACAGTATACCTGGCCATTCGTTGTTGACGGACTCGTCGAGCGGCTGGAGAGCCGCGCCAGAGTACATGGCGCACTCGCGAGACCGTTCGAAGTTGTGGTTCATCGTGCCGAGGAGACGCTGGCGGAACCGTCTCCGCTTGATGCGATATCGCTTGGCGCGGCGGGCGCCTCGCCGGTCGTATATTCAGCCTCATACGAGAAGGACGCACCGTGACGAGGACCACATCCGACGGATTGGTGAATGGCACGGTGACCCCACCAACTCCAGTCTGATGTCCGCCACATCACCCGCGTAAGACGAGCTTGAGAGGAAACGAGGCAAAGGAGTTACACCATGCCAGCAAAGCTCATGCCGGGGAAGCCTTATCCTCTGGGCGCCACCTGGGACGGCGAGGGTACCAACTTCGCACTGTATAGCGAGAACGCGGAAAAGGTTGAACTCTGCCTCTACAACCCCGCCGATCCCACTGAAGAACAGGCGCGGTTCACCCTTAAGGAAGTGGCGGGCTACGTCTGGCACGGCTACGTCGAAGGAGTGAAGCCGGGAGACCTGTACGGCTACAGGGTATATGGTCAGTACCAGCCGGAATCCGGACTGCGCTTCAATCCATCAAAGCTGCTGATGGATCCCTACGCCAGGGCATTGAGCGGAGGGGTCAACTGGGATACGGCCGTGTTCGGATACCGAAGAGATTCCGAAGAGGCAGACCTCAGTTTCGACGACAGAGACGATGCGGAAGGAGTGCCGAGGTGCGTCGTTATCGATCCAGAGTTCGACTGGGAAGGAGATCGCCATCCACGAACGCCCTGGCACCGAAGTGTCATCTACGAGACGCATGTGAAGGGGATTACGAAGGAGCTTGACGCGATCCCCGAGGGACTGCGCGGCACCTATGCCGGTATGGCGTCGGAGCCGGTGATCAGGCACCTGTCTGATCTGGGCGTTACAGCGGTTGAGCTACTGCCAGTTCACGAGTTCGTCGATGAACACCACCTGATTCAGCGTGGTCTGAAGAACTACTGGGGATACAACACGCTGTCTTTCTTCGCACCGACAGTGCGCTATTCGAATTCGACGGATCATGGGCAGCAGGTGAGCGAGTTCAAGCAGATGGTCAAGGCGCTCCATGCGTCTGGTATTGAGGTCATACTCGACGTCGTCTACAACCACACCTGCGAGGGTAACGAGCTTGGCCCCACACTGAGCTACCGCGGCATCGACAACCCAACGTACTACAGACTCGTTCCCGACAACCCGCGCTACTACATGGACTATACCGGCACGGGAAACAGTCCTAACATGCGCCATCCACAGGTGCTCAAACTGATCATGGACAGCCTGAGGTACTGGGTGCAGGAGATGCACGTTGATGGCTTTCGCTTCGACCTGGCGGCAACCCTGGCGCGGGAGCTGCACGACGTCGACCGGCTGTCGGCCTTCTTCGACATCATCCACCAGGACCCCATCATCTCAAGGGTCAAGCTCATCGCCGAGCCGTGGGACGTTGGGGAAGGAGGCTATCAAGTGGGCAACTTCCCGGTGCTGTGGACCGAATGGAACGGGGACTACCGCGATACAGTCCGCCGTTTCTGGCGAGGCGATGACGGACACGTCGACCGTGTTGCCACACGTCTTTCCGGAAGCAGCGATCTGTACGAGGAGACCGGGCGCCGTCCCTATGCGAGCATCAATTTCGTCACAGCTCACGACGGCTTCACTCTCCGAGACCTCGTGAGCTACAACGAGAAGCACAACGAGGCCAACGGAGAGGAGAACCGGGATGGAGCAGATGAGAACATGTCGTGGAACTGCGGCGCCGAGGGACCGACAGATGACGAAGCTATCAACACACTGCGCGAACGCCAGGCGCGAAACCTGTTCGCGCTCCTTTTCCTCTCGCAGGGGGTCCCCATGGTACACGGGGGCGACGAGATCTGGCACACGAAACAGGGCAACAACAACACCTACTGCCAGGATAACGAGCTCAGCTGGTACAACTGGTCGCTTGATGCAGCCGGAGAGAGGATGCTGGAGTTCGCTTCGAAGATGGCAGCGTTTCGACGCGACAACCCTGTGCTGCGACGGCGTAAGTTTTTCCTCGGCAGGCGCATCCGGGGCACGGATATCAAGGACATCATGTGGCTCAGGGCAGACGGCCAGGAAATGAGTGAAGAGGATTGGGACTCCTCCTGGCTTCGTTGCATCGGGGTGCTGCTGAGCGGCCGGATGCCGGGCGAGATCAATGAACGAGGAGAGCCGGTGAAGGGCAATACGTTGCTCATCCTGCTCAATGCGTACCATGAAACCATCGAGTTCAAAGTTCCACAGGGCCTGGTCGACGGACGGTGGACCCTGGAGCTTGACACCCGCAGGGCATTCGTGGGCGACGACGAGCCGAAGGTCGCTGCCGACGAAGTGGTGCGGATTGGCGATCGCTCACTAATGGTGCTGTCGCTTCCACAGAACTAGCTGCTGACCCATTGCAACACAGTCACAGTACAGCGCGTTGGACGCCATGCGAACCGGGATGGTTCTAATCTACGGAATCATGGAATAGTGTGAGGTCAGAGGAGGTATGACATGCCACGAATGCTTTCTGCCGAAGCCGAGAGGCTTCTCTCAAATGTCCCCGACCAGTTCACGTTCAGCTGTTGCGACGGCAGCGTGTTCTGGAACTTGCGCGACCTGGCTCGAGCGGTGAGCAGCATGGATCACAGGGTATTCTCCTATCACGTCAGCAGCGAGAAGAATGACTTCGCGAACTGGGTGTCTGACGTAATTGGTGATCATACGCTCGCCCGCGAGCTATGGAAGACCAAGAACTCCTCGACCACACTACGCCGCCTCACGGAGCGCATTGCATTCCTCGAATCACGCAGGAACTGAGTAGAGCTGAGTGCAGACCCTGGAAAATGGCGTCTGTAAGGGCAGTCGTCACCTGACGCTGATGTACCACGCGGACATTGGCGAGGCCAGGAGCAACAGAAGACGGAAACTGTCGGCGACCATGCTCAAGATGGTGGTCATCTGCCTGGATGAAGGCACTGTGATGATGTCGGGGGTGGTGGCTGGCTTCACACGGGTTCAAGAGAGGAACGGACGACACGCTGCCGGAAAGATGCTTCACACTCCCGGGATGTGGAAAGTACCCTTCAGTCTCGGAGTGTGCCATAGAGAATGACGAGAAAATGATAAGCGAGTGTGATGAAGCGAGGGATGGGATCTAGATTCGGGAATTCAGGAATCTCGAGTTTGCCCATCCTCTTACACCCAATTCATACGCACTGCTTTCATGCTTTCGGATTTTCGGGTTTTCTGATTTGTGAGGTTTCATCGTGTCGGTCTGCGTACGCGTGGGTCCGAGCTTGTGGCCACATAAAGTGCGCGATTGTCACTGCAGATACTCTTCACCCTCCGGCACTTTTGGTATCACGTATGTCTCCAGGTCTATCCGGACATGTGTCGCGCCCAACTGTGCTGCATCGGTTTTCCCACACGATTCTTGTCCCCCGTGACCGGCATGTCCTTGACAGATCCATCATGGTCTGGCACGTTAGGAGTTGCCCCAGGTCACCAGGCGGTCATAAAAGGCCAGACAACCCGGGGAGGGACGGTCTTTCGAGTCCTGAGACCTACACGTTGATGGACAACGAGGACAAGAGCACCCGGGGGACTGCGTCATAATGAGGCTGTGAGGTTGCCTGGGGTTTTCTGTTGTCCAAGGGTATCGGCTACGTTGGTTGCGAGCCTCTTCCATCCACTGTGCCCCCCGGCTATTGCAATACGCGCAGGCGACCTGAGAACAGGTCGCCAATCGCAAAGGCACCATTCAACTCTGCGACCTCCTGCAATGCAGATACGCGTGTGCATGAACGCGGCCTGGCAGTGCTCAGAACCCGGGAGCTGCCCTGCGTCTACAATCTACAACGCGTGTGGAGCAGGGTGGTGGGTTAATGAACCTTGATAATTGCCGGTCAGGAAGATAAAGTCTGATAACAAGAAGAGATGGACAAGACAAACTCGCCGGGTTCTCAAAGCAGGATGGTGTCTACGAGTTGCTACTACGACTGTGGTAGCCGTTGTATCGTGACGATCTTCGTTGACGACGGCAAGGTCACCAGAGTGAGCACCGATGACGGGCCAATGCCTGGCCTGAAAGCCTGCCCCCGGGGACTTGCCTGGAAAGAAGTGGTATATGCCGAGGATCGCCTCACACAGCCTCTGAAGAGGGTTGGCCCGCGCGGCAGCGGGAAGTTTGAGCCCGTTTCGTGGGAGGAGGCCCTGGATACGGTAGCCAGGGAGCTTCAGAGGGTTAAGGACCGGTACGGGGCGACAGCCGTTTTTCTCATGGACCACTACGGTTCCCTGAGCCCGCTGCACGGCGTTCAGAAAGCCGGCCGCCGCTTTTTCTCCCTCTTCGGCGGTTGCACGACCTGGTGGGGCAACTTTTCCCGCGAAGCGGCGACCTTTTCCTCCCTGGCAACTTTCGGAACCATCTCAACCGGGAACAGCCGGGACAATTTCCTCCATTCCAGGCTGATTATCCTGTGGGGCTGGAACCCGGTGGTTACTCGCTTCGGTCCAGACACCATGTACTATCTGTCACAGGCGAAGAAGGCCGGAGCGAGGATCATCTGCGTTGACCCGAGATATACCATCTCGGCCAAAGCCCTGGCCGAGCAATGGGTGCCCATAAAGCCGGGGACGGATGCCGCCCTGCTCATCGCCATGGCATACGTAATGATTGGCGAGGACCTTTGCAACCGGCTCTTCATAGAGACTTACACTGTGGGATTTGAGCAATTCAGTGATTACGTCCTGGGAAAAGAGGACGGGCTGCCCAAGACACCTGAGTGGGCGGAAGGCATCACCGGCGTGCCCGCCAAGACCATAGAACGGCTGGCCCGGGACTACGCCACCATCCGACCTGCGGCGCTTTGTGCCAGCTGGGCACCGGGGAGAACCGCGTTCGGGGAGCAATACCACCGCGCGGCAAGCACGCTGGCGGCGATGACCGGCAATATAGGGGTTACGGGTGGCTACGCGTCTGGCGGTGTCGGCCGCCTGGCCATGGGCTACCTTGGCCAGACTCTGCCCGTACCGGAGAGACCGACGCCGCTGGTGCATGGCGCCAAGGTCTATGATGCCCTCCTTGGAGGACAGTCTGGAGGTTACCCCAGCGACATAAAGCTGCTCTACGTCGTGGGCTGCAATATGCTGAACCAGTTTCTGAATACCAACAAAGGAGTGGCTGCCCTGCAGGCGCCGGAGTTCATAGTCGTCCATGAGCTTTTTCTCACCCCCACCGCCCGCTACGCCGACATTATCCTCCCCGTCACCACGGCCTTGGAGCGCACGGATATCGGGCAGCCGTGGGGAGGAGGACCTTACTTCATCCACATGGACCGGGCGATAGAGCCATTGCCTCAGACGAAGTCGGATTTAGCCATATTCACGGAACTGGCCGCCCGGCTGGGCATAAGCGGCTACAGCGATAAGTCTGACGAGGAATGGCTGCGGGAGTTTGCCGCTGCCACCCCTGATCTTCCCGAATACGGGGTCTTCAAGCGCAAAGGGGTTCACTACATTCCGCTCGAACGCCCCCTGGTGGCCTTCCAGAGGCAGATCGAAGATCCCGCTCATCACCCCTTTCCCACACCCTCAGGCAAGATCGAGATATACAGCCAGACGCTGGCTGAGATGAACAATCCTCTCCTTCCTCCCATCCCCAGGTACATTGAAGCCTGGGAAGGCCCCGGTGACCCGGTCGCAGACAAGTATCCCATTCAACTGGTCAGCCCCCATTCCCATGCCAGAGTCAACTCCTCGCTATTCAATATCCCCCGTCTCAAGGCATTGGCCGATGACGCCGTCTGGCTGAATCCAAGAGACGCACAGCCGCGAGGCATCGTTAGCGGCGACAGGGTCAAAGTGTTTAACGATCGCGGGCGGCTGCTGGCGACGGCCCGGGTGAACGAGAGTATCATGCCCGGAGTTGCCAGTTTGGATGCCGGTTCATGGCTTGCCCCGGATGCTCATGGCCTCGACCACGGAGGCTGCGTAAACGTGCTTACCAAAGATGAAGCATCTCCGGGAGGTTCCTACGCCCATAACAGCTGCCTGGTTCAGATTGAGAAAGCCAGTCAATAGTTAGCCTCCGCCGCTTCCGCCGTCCGGAGTATATAATTCCAACAGCCCTATTTGTGTTCCATTATCGCTGACGGTCTACACAACTTCTACAAGGCGATAGACCTTGCAATCTGATTCAGACTACTTCCTCGTGTCACACGACAATCCAGCTGGTCTGCAGGTCAGCAGTGTGCTGGATGCAGCACAACGCTATCTGCTGATCGTAACTTGAAGGCACCTGGTGTGCTCGGTAGCCTCCCGTGTGTCCGTGACGACCTTCGACGGCTGGACGTTCGCCTGTACGGAATGGTCGCCATATGGTCATAGTCTCATCAAATCCCGGAAACCAGGCACACTAAGAGCTTTCCGGCCATCATTTGTTGGCGAATGCGAGTGCGCGACTGCCGGCAAGGCAGTAACGGTTGAAAAGTACTTAGCCCATTTAGTTCCTACTGGCCAATCTGTGACGGGACCCCTGGCGTTGATACTCGCCGGTAGCTTTGTTCCAGGTGTCAGCCAGCCAGAAATCAGGAGAGCCAGATGCCCGGTATTCGAAGACATACCCAGGTTGGTCCGGTTTGATCGTGCCCCTGCCCTCACGATAGGGGCTGGCTGAGTTATCGCGTGTCATCTGTCCGGCACGGTAATCCAGATACCCATCTCCCCCGGTTCCAGGGCCATGCGTTGTACCCTCTCCACTGCATCTTCATACTGTGCGTCGAAGTTAGTCACGAGCAGAGAGAAGTCGATCAAGCACCGCTCCAGACTCTCCTGACTCTCGAACACAGCCACATGATGAAAATGCTCACCGGGTGCGACAACAAGCTGAGTGTGCTCGA
>PWUU01000025.1 GCA_003562475.1 Dehalococcoidia bacterium
AGCTTCGTGGACCGCCTTGTCGTGACGGAGGAGATGCTGCGGTACGGCGCTCCAGCCGCGTGCCACTGGTTCGCCGATCGGCAGATAGGCGGCTCCATTCTTCGCTACGGCACTGAGGAACAGCGGCAACGGTTCCTGCCCGAGATCGTCCGCGGAGAGATGTACGTCGGCCTGGGCATGAGCGAGACCGAGGCCGGCTCCGACCTCGCCGCTCTCATGACGCGGGCCGAGGAGCAGGACGACTGTTTTCTCGTCAACGGCCAGAAGACATGGACGAGCGGTGGGTCTTACGTCAACTACATCGACCTGTTCGCCCGCACCGATTTCGAAGCCCCCAGGCACAGGGGAATTACCGAGTTTCTCGTTCCAATGGACCTTCCGGGCATATCGCGCGTTCCCATGATCGATATCACGGGCACGGAGGCATGGAACGACATCTTTTTCGACAACGTCCGCGTGCCCCTGGAGTGCGTCATCGGAGAACGCAATAAGGGCTTCTACCACGTAGTCGAGGAGCTCGCCTACGAGCGCGGCGGCATGGAACGGCTGATGGGAAACTACCCGCTCTATGCGGGACTCAGGAGGTTTGTCGCCGAAACAAAGAAGACCGGCCAACCACTCGCCGCAGAACCTCGCGTTCGTACGCTCATGGCCGAACTGGAGGTGGAGTTCGAGGTCGGTCGACTCCTCATGTACAGGGCAGCCTCCGTGATGGACGAAGGCCGGCCGCCAACAATTGAGGCTGCCAGTTCGAAGGTCTACGGGACGGCATTCGAGCAGCGACTCGCCAACACAGCCATGGAGTTGCTCGGCCCGTACGGAGGACTGACGGGATCGTCACCGCTGGCGGCAATAGGTGGACTGGCGGTGCACTCGTATCTGGCCTCGAAGGGATACAGCCTCCAGGCGGGCAGCTCGGAGGTCCTCAAGAACATTATCGCGACGCGCGGTCTTGGACTGCCGTCGTAGTCCGGCACACGTGTACGACGGAGTAACAGGATATGAATATACGACTTACCGAGACACAGGAGATGCTGCGGGCGAGCGCCCGCGAGTTCCTGTCCGAGAATTGCCCGCCAAAGACGGTGCGCGAGCTTCGGGCCACCGGGCACGGATGGTCGGCCGACCTCTGGAGGCGGTTTGGAGAACTCGGTTGGCTCGGTCTGGCGCTGCCCGAGAGCACCGGGGGCAGCGCGATGTCGTTCCTCGATCTCTGTCTGCTCACAGAAGAGATGGGGTACGCCTGCGTTCCATCTCCGTTCACCGACGCTGTCGCTGGATGCGGAATCCTCCTCGCGGAAGCGGGCAGACAGCACGATGTCGAGACGCTCGAGATGCTGGCATCCGGGGAGTCCGTTGTCATCCCCGCTTTCTCGGGATCGTACGACACGGATGGCTTCCAGGGCATGCCTCTCGTCAGCCGTGACGGGGACGGCTACTCGATCAACGGCACTCACCTGTTCGTACGCCACGGCGCCGCTGCCTCGCACTTCCTTTGCCAGGTTCAGAGCGACGACGATTCGGTCGGCCCGGCGCTCATACTCATTCCCGCCCATATCGTGGGCGTGCATCTCACAGAACTCCACTCGGCCCTGGATGACCGCCCGTGTCGCATCGATCTCACAGGTGTACAGATGCCTGCGCCTGCTCTCGTGAGCACGGGATCCGAAGCCATGGACCTGCGACGGCACGCGCAGCAGCGCATGGACATCGCACGCTGCTTCGACAACCTGGGTGCTCTGACCTGGGTGCTGGAGGACACCGTTGCGTATGCCAGGGACCGCACGCAGTTTGGCCGGCCAATAGGATCCTTCCAGATACTGCAACACTATTGCGCCGATATGCACATCATGCTTGAAGGTCTGCGCATGAGCGCGTATCACGCGGCGTGGAAGATGAGCGAGGCCCTCGATGCCGCCAGGGACACTGCCATTGCCTGCGGATATGCTCACCAGGTCATCCCGCGGTTCCTCGGACTGGCACACCAGATACACGGGGCCATGGGGGTGACACTCGAGCACGACCTGTACCTCTACTCGACACATGCGAGAGCGCCGGGGCACGGCCTCACGCCGCTCTCGGAGTATCTCGAGTCGACTCTCTCGCTGTAGCCCCACTGGGCGTGCCGAACCCACGCACGGGCGTGTGCGCAACGGCCGCCGGCAGCGAAGCCTGGCCATCTTTGCCTTTGCCCAGGAAAGCTGTTACGATACAGCTATTCCCTCTGTGAGCGGATTCGCGGACCGAGACGTCCGGAATCTGCCGGTCACTGTGCATCCAGCTGTCCCGTGTGTTCTGCCGTGCATGGTCATTTCTTTGAATTGAAGCTTAGGCCGACGCGGCGCTTCTTCGGCTGCGGGCCGTGTATGAGGAACGAATGGCAATCGGCGAGCGCCGGACAACTCCGGAGGATTCCGGGCCGGATAGACGACCGGCGTTGCACAGCAATCGCGGGCACAGGCAAACGCTGTTCTGAGCAGGAGGCTCAGGAAGTAGCCGGCCCGGATCGCTGAAGGAAACACGGTTCAGCCAGTGAACGCACCTGACCGTTCCACATAGACAGAAGTAACTAAGGAGTGAAATCGATGCACTATGACAAATCTGAGCTACGTGGAGAACGCTGAACAGAACACTATCAAGGAGATACTCCAGGATATCGCAAGAGAGCAAACCCGCTGCAAGAGCTTTGTCCAGGCCGGCCGGTGTGAAGAGGCCGAGAATGCTCTCGCAAGAGCACGGGAGTTGTACAGCCGGCTGATAGAAACCGCAGATCTGGAGAACCCGATTCACCGCTCCATCGCTCGCAATCGACGTGTTGACCTGGCGACCATATTCGCAGAGGTAGAGGACTGCCGCCTCAAGCAGGAGACTGAGAGGGTGCGCCGGGCACACAAGAAGACAAGAGCGTGAGACGGTGACGCGTGCACCCACCATGCAGGCAGCACCGCGCGGTACAAACCGGTAGCGCAGCCGGCACACTCCAGGATGACGGCTGGCGTCTCGAGGTGCGTCGCTACAGCCACCGGCAACGCAATGGTGCAACCTCTCCCGCGATTCGGCGCCACGTGCCTTTTCGTGCCATGACCGGCGCCGATATCGGTGACGGCGGCGAGTGAACCATACCCCCTTCGGCAACACTCTCGATGAGCGAATACGGAGGTTGACAGGCCATAGTGAATTCGCTAAGTTGGAGATAGGCCTCTGCTGTTGTGCGCGCACTTCGGTGTGTAGACCGCGGTTCTTGCAACCCTGGCGGTGCTTCCTCGCGACAGCGGTGCAGGCACAGCGTCCCGGAGGTGAGGTGATGCGGCTGCTTCAAAGGCGCAACCGGACATGTCCCGCGCCGGCACGACCGGTGTGGCCTGCCATGCCCGCGATAGTTGTGCCATCGGCGCCGTCTCGCTGTCACATCACCACCGCACAGTACCCCGGGCAATCGCCCGTACCCCTAATTGCGGGGGGTTCCGTCGGCCGCGCTGACGGCAGGATAATCCGGCCTGCGGGCGTTCTTCTCCGGCTTGATTCCTTCAACGGCAGGACCATGGTTGAGAGGCGGTGATGCGATACCCATGACATCGAGGGCTGCACTCACGTCGGCGCTGGAATCGATCAAAAGCTTACTGCGGCGCTGCGTCAACTCAATCGTCTTCCTCGCCGCCCTGGGGCTGGTCCTCGGCGTAATACTTGCGTCCGTTGCGATACCACAGCCTAACGTCGCGCTTATCACCATCTCAGATTTCATCGACCACAACTACACAGATGACGTCCTGTATGCCTTGCAGCATGCTCGTTCTGATAACGACATCAAGGCAGTCGTGTTGCGGATAGACAGTCCTGGAGGATCGGCCAGCGCGGTTGAGGAGATCTACCTGGAGGTGCTTCGAATCAGGCAGCATAAGCCGGTTGTCGCCTCTGTCGGGCGTATCGCTGCGAGCGGCGGGTATTATATCGCTGCGGCAGCGGACTTCATCTACGTCCAGCCAACTTCGCAGATCGGCAGCATCGGTGTCTGGTCCACATTGCCCAGACCCGAAGAGCTGCATGAGGATGTCCTGACGTCGGGACCATTCAAAGCCACCGGTTTCTCGCGAGAAAAGGCCGTGGCTCACCTGGAGATGGTCAGACAGGCGTTCGTCCAGGCGGTCATCTTGCAGAGGGGTGAACGCTTGAAGCTGACTGATGAGGAGCTCTCGGCAGCCGAGATCTACCTCGGCTATGAAGCCGTCAGACACGGCCTGGTGGACTTCATCGACAGCAGAACAGCAGCTGTAGAGAAAGCGGCAGACATGGCCGGGCTCAGGAACTACGGCCTGGTGGAGTTCGACCCGGTCAACCGGCTTATTCTGAACCTGGAAACCCTCAGGTCGCAACCCGGGGTGGCGCCTACCTACTACTACCTCTACTTCGAGCAGGAGTGATGGGGTGAGACGCTCGATACTGAAGAAGATGGCGATTGTCCTTGCCGGCATCGTTGTGATGCTGTTCGGCAGAGGGTGCTATCTCTACAGCGGGCTGTACAGCCCGCTTCCCGGCGAGGCGCCGGCCTACGAGGACATACACGTCCAGCCGGCATCTGCCCGGGAGTTCGCCGACGACGTGGCAGAGAGGGAGGACACGACTGTTCTGATTGACCTGGCTCACGGGAACAGCTTTCGCACGGAGGAGCTCAACGTCCTGATGCTACGGCTCATCTCACGTGGAGCCACCATAGATTTCCTCGATGTCGAAGACGACCTGCTGGAGGAGCTCTCCGGCGAGGCGAGGCAAGTCGCTGCCTTTGTCACAGTCTCACCCACGGAAGGCTTCTCCAGGGATGAAAAGGAGGCGATACACGACTTTCTCGACAAGGGCGGCAGGCTCCTGTTGATCGCCGATCCAACAAGACCCGATAACATGAACAGCCTCTCCCTCGAGTTTGGCCTGATATTTGAGCCTGGCTACCTGTATAACACGACGGAATACGAGACCAACTACCGAAACATATTCGTATCTGAATTCGAGAAGAACGAGATCACCGAAGGCCTCGAGACAGTGGTCTTCTACACGGCCGGTTCCATCTCCTCTGATGACGGAGGCATCGCCTTCGTAGACTCGAACACGTTTTCGTCCCGGATTGCGTCCAGAACGCGCCTGTCGCCCCTTGCGATGGCCGCGGAATCAGGGGTTCTCGCGGTATACGACCTCGGGTTCATGACCGAGCCCTACAGCGGCACGCTTGATAACAATCGACTTGTAGCGAATATTGCCGACTGGCTGATGGCCGGCGTCATCGAAACGGTAGAGACCGAAGAACCCGTAGAAGAGGATGAGGCGGTTGTTGAGGACGAGGAAGAAGAGGTGGTGGACGAAGCGGACGGGGAAGAAGCGGGAACAGCCGCACGCTGAACGAGGATCCCGCCGCCAGCGTTCACACCCACGACCGGCCACACCGCACCCATTACGACTACGGCCGGCTCCGCGTCACGCAGCCTTGGCACGAGCGGGAGTTCGTGCATTCGCCGTCTCAGTGATTATCACATCACGGAAACACCGGTCCCCACATGATTCGGTTCTTTGACTACTGTGGTCCCGGCTAAGCGCAGGCACGGGGTTGAATACAAGGCGCCGGCGGTGTCCCGTGACGCTGAAGCGCTCCAGAAGATAATCCGCTACGGGGTAACCCTCCAGCCGCTGCCCTCGCCGTCGACGACCTGTTCGTTCAGCAGACCGGGGAGTTCTACAGGGCCGAGGTGCAGGAATATCCCGAACCGGCGGACTACCTCGAGGCAGACTGCGCCCTTCGAAGCCAGCGTCGGCGCGGCCACTCACGAGGAACCGCCCGGCCTGCCTCTCTGAAACCGGTGTGCAGTCAGTCGTCAGCGCTGGCAGGACACGACAGTCCCGTCCGTCATACGCCCCCACGATCAGCGGGCGGCAAAAAGGGCACATCAATCCTCACGTCGCCACCGTGCTCGCGCATCCGCCCTCACAGGAGGTGAAATCACCCTGGTTGGTAATGGGTTCGATACTGATTGATGTGCCCGGCTGACATCGTCCCATACGAACCCTTGAATGTCAAGCGCGCGCATTCACTCATCCAAAATGTTACCGGGGCGGTAGGGTTCACTCATTTAGAAATGTTACTAAGGGGCCATGCGAAGTGACGAGAGGATGAGCATCGATGAACGACGGAAGTACCTGAAGC
>PWUU01000069.1 GCA_003562475.1 Dehalococcoidia bacterium
GCCGCGCCCTTCATCGCTCGCTGATGCCAAGGCATCCACCCTGTGCCCTTAATCCCTTGACCTACATCAAGCCGGACACAAAACGTATTCAATTATTAACGTGCGGACGTGCAACTCGCAATGTTAAATTCTACTCGAGGCGGTTGTCACTGTCAAACACCGCTCACTCACCCCCCGACCCCATCATCCGCGCTTCATTGCGCGCAGAACAGTGAAGTTTAGCACACTGTCGCACCAAATGGAACCACCGCATTCACCCGCATTCACCACCCGCATTCACTGGCCCAACGGTGGACGTTGTGATATAGGGAGCCGGAAGCCCCAGTTGGGTAGGCCAACCTTTGTATTCTGACATCAGAGTAACATGGCAAGCTGTTACCCATCTGTTGGCGTATTCAATGCGCTTGGCTCCGCCTGCGAGACAATTGCTGGTTCACTTCAACGTAGTATCGTGAACTGCTACAGCCACTCTGTCTAGAGATGACGAAGTGAGCCGTGCTTAGATGACCCAATTCTTCGATTGTGAAGCGCTGTGGTCTCGCACCAAGAAGTAGCTTCTTGCGGTTAGACCATCAACCGCCCCTTCACGCAAAGAAAGAAACCATTTCCCGTGGTGCTATAACCCAATATGGCCATTCGCTTGAGTACGCTGTCAACCGGCTCTTCTGCATCAATACACTGCTGCAAGTCATCGATACAACTTTCTAGCTGCTCAAACAAAGCCGGGTGGAATCTGACAGGTGATTCCTGTGCCTGACGCATGGAGTTGAGCCGTGCGATCATCTGCTGGTAGGTTAGTAGCGCCACTTGATGGATGAATATGAGTTCATCTTGATATTCCAGATTGGCGATTCTCTGCGCGACACCGTAGACCGCACTGAAGAAGTACAGTTTGTCAGCTGGCGAATCGGAGCCGCGCATCCCTTGAACAGCCACATCAAGGTCATTGACCAAAGCCTTGTGCATATCAAAGCTGAGCTTCATGCTGTCACCTCTTCCTGTTCACTTGCGCTCTGAAGTACAGCGGTGAGCGGAACGCCACACGCGTTATTGGCCTCCCAAATTGCGGGGAAACCGAAGGCCTGTGTTGCGTTGGCCTGAGTGAATTGCACACGTATGAACGGTGTCTGGTCCGACGTCTCAGGGACCAATGGCTTCGTGTCTGTGACGAGTCTCCACCCCATTGTAGCGAGAACGCGCCCAATCCTGTCCAGTGTCGGATTCGCCTCCCCGCTCTCGAGCTTTGCGACATACGGCTGACTGACACCAACACGGTCGGCCAGCTGTCTCTGAGATAAGCCAGCTTCTACTCTCGCACGCCAGAGCGTGGCCGCGACCGCACTCCTGGCTATCTCGCCGCCAAACGCTTTTGCATATTCAGAGTCGCGGAGACGAGTTCTGAGGTCATTCATCGGCTCAGACATCATACAGCCCCTTTGTTTTCTAAGTACTCCCGCGCAAGCCGCTTGGCTCTTCTCACGTCCCTCTTCTGGACCCCTTGGGTCTTTCGCCAACCACACAGCAGTAAGAACACGCGACGCCGCTGGCAATAATAGACTGCGATACGCCACTGCTTCTGGCGATGACGGAGTTCATATAGACCTTTGATTCGCCTTTCCTTCCGATCCGGTTCGATTGGCTCAAGTATTCCTCTCTTAGCCAATTCTGGCCCGTATGTGGCGAGTTCATCGAGCCTTTTGTCGATCGAGGGTTGTAGAGTCGCATCCTGATTGTCAATCCACGCTTTGGCGGGTTGTCTGCCACTCCGCTGGGTGTAATACTCAACTCCGAACATACTATAACCTACTGGGTTATGGCCAGTCAATCACCTATACTGTGCAAGCATGGAAGCAAGGTGTATATTCTAAACATGCATGGCGATCAAGGGAAGTCTTCTGTCGGCAGGCTCTTCGCTAGTTGCCTTGCACCCGTTCCCCGCAGTCATTATGTCGCGCAGATGAGCGCTCAGTAAGTGGATGCTATTCCCACTGTTCGTACCTTTCTTCGGATTCGTTGTTCTGATCTTCCTGAAGAACCGGCGCAATCGCATGACAGGGGTTCTGTAGCGTTCGCCACCCACCACGGCCGGTGCTAGACTAGTGCTGTGGCGCCGATTGACCGTTGTAGGTAGCCATGAATCGTTGGGAGAGCACGGGCGACCCACAGCAGGACTTCGCTCGAGAGCTTGCCGAGATCGAAGAAAGCGGTCCACTGGGCCGCGTCTACATCTTCTTCTTCACCGCACTCGCTGTGAAGGCCCTCGCACTTACCGTTGCCGTGACTATCTACACCGTCGGTGTTGTTCCTCTTCCTGGGCGGACAATTCCCGTATCTCCCCTACCAGTGAACACGAAGGCAATCGGACAACCAATTACGTGAACGGCTCGCTTCTGTAGTTGTCTTCTACTGCCCGGGTGGTTAGAATCACTTATGGCGATGGGTGAACGTACCGTGTCCGCACTGGAGGCATCAACGATCCTACTTCAACATTCGTGGGTTAGCACATGAGCGTTCGAGAGTTTGTCGATTACTTTCGCAGCGTGCAGAAGACTCTTAGCAGTGGTTATGCCAGCGAAGGATCGCACTATCCTGCACTCCAGAAACTGCTCGAATCATGTGGGCAGGACATTGCTGCCACATGTCTACCAAGCCGGATAGAGTGCGGTGCACCTGACTTCGTCGTTACGAGCGACTCAAGAATAGTCGGCTATGTGGAAGCGAAGGATGTTGGCAGAAGTCTAGACGAAGTGGAGAAATCCGAGCAGCTGAGACGTTATCGCGCTTCGCTTAGCAATCTCATACTCACCGATTACCTGGAGTTTCGATGGTATGTCGATGGTGACCATCGCCTGACCGCACGTCTTGGCACACTTGCACTCGACGGGCGGGTCACTCGTGATCCGGGTGGACAAGAGGCGGTTCTTGCGCTACTGGAGGCGTTCCTGTCCCATCGTGCCACTGGAGTCGGCGCACCACGTGACCTTGCTATGCGCATGGCACAACTCGCTCACATGATTCGCGACCTCACAGTCAACGCCCTCGAGAGAGAGTCTACGACCGGCCCTCTGCATCTGCAACTGGATGCGTTCCGCTCCAACCTTATCCCGGATCTGACCCAAGAGCAGTTTGGCGACATGTATGCGCAGACAATCGCCTACGGTCTCTTTGCCGCACGCTGCGCCGATCCCACCGGTCGAGAGTTCACGCGGCGCAATGCCGCATACTTGCTGCCCAGGACCAATCCTTTTCTGCGAAACTTGTTCAACCATATTGCTGGACCGAATCTCGACGACCGCATTGCGTGGCTGGTGGACGACCTCGCACAGCTTCTGCTTCAGGCTGACATGGACGCAGTACTGCGAAACTTTGGCAAACGTACCGCGAGAGAAGATCCGGTAGTGCACTTCTACGAAACGTTTCTGAAGGAGTACAACCCCAAGGTGCGCGAGATGCGTGGGGTGTACTACACACCTGCACCGGTGGTTTCGTACATCGTGCTCTCCGTTGACTCCCTACTGCAAGATGTCTTTTGCAGACCAGAGGGCCTTGCCGATGGAGAAACACTCTTGCTGGACCCTGCGGTGGGCACAGGCACTTTCCCGTACATGGTAGTCGAAGAGATCCGGGAGCGTCTTGCTCAGCGCGGCCAGCAAGGGCTCTGGAACCAGTACGCGAGTGAGAAGCTGCTGCCACGTATCTTCGGCTTCGAATTGCTTATGGCGCCATACGCCGTGGCGCACCTTAAGCTTGGGCTACAGCTCCAGGAGTCGGGATACACATTTGACGGCGACCAGCGCCTTGGCGTCTACCTGACGAACACGCTCGATGAGGCGGTGAAGCGCGCCGAGACGCTTTTCGCACGCTGGATTACCGAAGAGGCCAACGCTGCCGCGGAGGTTAAGAAGCAGAAGCCCATCATGGTGGTGCTGGGAAATCCTCCCTACTCTGGCCATTCGGCGAACCGCGGAGAGTGGGCTCGCCAGCTCGTCGAGCGATACAAGACCGTGGACGGCCGCCCGCTTGGTGAGAAGAACCCGAAGTGGCTCCAGGATGACTACGTGAAGTTCATCGCGTTCGGCCAGTGGCGCATTGAGCGGACCGGACAGGGCATCCTCGGATTCATCACCAACCACTCCTACCTGGACAATCCGACATTTCGAGGCATGCGCCAGTCCTTGATGAACAGCTTCAGCGACATCTACATCCTCAATCTGCACGGGAACGCCAAAAGGAGGGAAGTTGCCCCGGATGGTGGGAAGGACGAGAACGTGTTCGACATCCAGCAGGGTGTCGCCATTGGACTCTACGTCAAACGGGCAGGCGCTGAGGGGCCTGCAAGAGTTCGCCACGCCGATCTATGGGGATTGCGTGATGGAAAGTACGCCTTCCTCGCCGAGAACGACATCAAGACGATGGACTGGGGGCAATTGACCCCCGCCAGTCCATCCTACCTGTTTGTGCCGTCACAGGATGATCTGCGGGCCGAATACCAGAGATGGTGGAAGGTAACGGACATATTCCCCGTCAACAGCGTCGGCGTGGTTACGGCCAGAGACGGACTGACCATCCGCTGGACGCGACGTGAGGTTGAGGAGACTATCCGGGAATTCTCACGGCTCTTGGTGGAGGAGGCACGAGCGAGCTATGGTCTCGGCGACGATGCGAAGGATTGGCGGGTTGAACTTGCACAGCGAGACGTGCGCGAATCCGGCTCGTCACCCGAACGGATAGTACCGATACTTTACCGGCCGTTCGATATCCGGTACACCTATTACACCGGCCGCTCGCGAGGGTTTCACTGCAGGCCTCGATTCGAGGTCATGCAGCATATGCTCCAACATAACCTGAGCCTCGTTTGTCCGCGCGCAGTCGAAATCGCGGGACCTTGGCAGCATGTGGTCTGCACGAGCAACTTGGTTGAACATGTGGCGGTGTCTTTGAAGACGATCGACACGACGTTGCCTTTGTATCTATACCCCGCAGAGGGAGAGATGTTGTTCGGCGACAGGCATCGACAGCCAAATCTAAACCCTGCGTTCATCTCCGCTGTCTCTGACAGCCTCAGTCTGCGATTCATCGATGACGGGCGCGGAGACCTCGAAGAGACGGCCGGACCGGAGGACGTCTTCGCGTACATCTATGCGGTGCTTCATTCACCTACGTTCCGCGACCGTTACTCAGAGTTCCTGAAGAGGGATTTCCCCCGTGTGCCGCTCACCACTAACCGGGCACTCTTCAAGGCGCTGGCAGCCAGGGGTACGGAGCTCGTGTCCTTGCATCTCATGGAGTCACCATTGCTCGGGAACTTCATCACTGCGTACCCAGTAACCGGCTCGAACTGCGTTGACAAAGTGAGCTACGTCGAATCGAATCAGCGAGTCTACATCAACCGCACACAGTATTTCGAAGGCGTGCCTCCCGATATCTGGAGTTTCCACATCGGTGGCTACCAGGTCGCGCAGAAATGGCTCAAGGACCGAAAGGGCAGGACGCTCACTTATGATGAGTTGATTCACTACCAGGGAGTGGTGGTGGCTTTGAAAGAGACCATACGAGTGATGTCTGAGATAGACGAGCTGATCCCCAGGTGGCCCATATCGTGACATAGGTCCGCGTCTTGTGCGACGCACTCTCCGTTAGCATGCGCTCCTACGACTGATTGAGTGTGGCCGGTGTCTAGGCTGTATCCTTGTGGCGACGAGCATTGTCAGAACCGAATAGTCCCGAATGGGCGGTGGTGGTATGGCAAGCATCGGCGATATCCTGATTGGCGGCAAGCACCCGGCACGCACTCAACGCAACGCCCGGTGCCCGCAACTCCTCCAACCCCCACCCATCGCACACCGGCACCAGATCATCCATGGCGCAGACCTCTTATGCCACAACGAACAAGGAGGACAGTTTCGCTGACCACTTAAGCGGACATTATCGCTGGACACCAACACTGCACCTCATGGAGACGCATTCACGGGCTCTACTGGAAAGCGGCGGAATGTGAAGATATACTGAGCAGGGTCCAGGGCAAATGAGAATGGCGTCGATGTTCGGTGAACTACTGCTTTCTGACAACACGATAGTTCGCGTGCATTCGGTTATGGTTAAGAGCGGGGTGAACATCTCGATGCGTCCGCGACGCGCGTTGTCAGTCAGGAGGCTTGAATGCGCAAGACGATTTCCGAGATCAATGAACGAGTCCAGCGCCGCGAAGCAGTTGTGTTCACGGCTGAGGAAGTCATCGATTACGTGCGCCAGAATGGCTTCGAAAAGGCTGCTCGAACCGTAGACGTCGTCACGACCGGCACCTTCAGTCCCATGTGCTCTTCCGGAATGTACATGAATGTCGGCCATTCCAAGCCACGCATCAAGCTGGGGGGTGGGAAGGCGACCCTCAACGATGTCCCCGCCTATACAGGACTTGCGGCGGTCGACTTGTTCCTCGGCGCCGGTGCAATCCCGGACGATGATCCGAGAAACAAGATCTATCCTGGAGAGTTCCGCTATGGCGGGGGGCACGTAATAGAAGACCTTGTGGCTGGCAGAGACGTGCACCTTCAGGCAAGCGCGTACGGAACGGACTGCTACCCGAGAAAGAAGCTGGACACCTGGATTCGCCTTGCGGACCTCAACAGTGCCACGTTGTTCAACATCAGGAACGCCTATCAGAACTACGGCGTTGCGGTCAATTGCAGCGACAGAATGATCTACACATACATGGGTGTGCTGAAACCAAACCTGGGCAATGCCAACTACTCATCATCCGGCACTCTTTCGCCACTTTTGAACGACCCCGACTACGACACCATCGGGATTGGCACCAAAGTCTTTCTGGGTGGCGGCGTCGGCTACGTCGCCTGGCACGGAACGCAGCACAACCCACACGTGCCTCGTCTGGACAACGACGTGCCCCGAGGACCGGCAGGGACTCTGGCCCTTATCGGTGACCTGACACAGATGAGTGGCCGCTGGCTTGTGGGAACCAGCATGCTGGGATACGGAGCCACCTTGACCCTTGGCATTGGCGTGCCCATACCCATACTCTCCGACAAGGTCCTGCAGCGCACTCTCGTAACCGATGCCGATATCGTCGCGCCGGTCGTGGACTATTCCGTCGCACAGCCACAGCGTGACCCGGACATACTAGCCGAGGTAACGTATGCGGAATTGCGTAGCGGCACTATCGCGTTGCTGAACAGGAGGGTGCCCACATCCTCACTTTCCAGCTATCCTCGTGCTCGGGAAATCGCCACCATTCTCAAGTCATGGATCACCTCAGGTTCGTTTCTTCTGACCGAGCCGGTCGCACCTTTGCCCGGGCGCGACTCGGAGGTTGGCTATCACCACATGGTAGAACGTCCTGCAGGAGAATAGCCGATGAAGATATCTCGCCGCATAGTCCTTCACTTTCCCCCGCTGGTTACCGGCCAGCCGGTGGTGTACCGCCTGGCCAAAGATTACGACCTCATGTTCAACATCCTGCGTGCCTCCGTGTCGCCCGGGCAGGAGGGCCTGCTCGTCCTCGAGCTTACCGGCGAGCACGCCGAATATGACAGAGGCATCCAGTACCTGCGCGATACTGGCATCGAGATCCAGCCACTCAGCCAGGATGTGCTGCGCGACGAGTCGCGGTGCACTCACTGTGGCGCGTGCATCGCAATCTGTCCTGCGGAGGCATTCGCAAGCGACCCGGTAACACGCGAGATTGCATTTGATCACGACCGCTGCGTCCTCTGCGGCCTGTGCGTCAAGGCTTGTCCACCACGCGCCATGAACATCGTCTTCTAGGATGCCGTCAGAGTGAACAGTCGACGTATTTATCGGGACTGGGTGGGCAGTGGTGACCTTGTTTCATTCACCACCACGGTCGGGACGACCGACTTGTTCATCAGGACGCAGCGCGACTTGAGTCGGGAGGCATTCGCCTCAGCAGTCGGCCATCGCGGTGCTGTCGAAACCTACTGCTCCACCCACCCTCTCTTCGCCACAAGTCTCGAGCCACAGGAAGTCGAGAACTGCGCCCCATCGATAGTCGAGCAAATGGCTGCCGCGGCACGGATTGCGGGGGTTGGCCCGCTTGCAGCGGTGGCAGGAGCCATCGCCGAGGCAGTTGGCACGGACCTGCTGGCGTATTCTAATGAGGTGATCGTTGAGAATGGCGGCGACGTGTTCATTGCGACCCAAAGATGCGTGACAGTGGGTCTCTATGCCGAAGGCTCCGCCCTGACCGGTCGCATCGGCCTAGCTATAGAGCCCACCCAAGCCCCTCTTGGGATCTGTACTTCAAGCAGTACATTCGGACACTCGCTTAGCTTCGGCAAAGCTGATGTGTGCACTGTTCTTGCCCGCTCCGCAGCACTTGCCGATGCGATGGCGACGGCGCTGTGCAATCGGATTCAGAGCGTCGACGACCTGGCACGTGTGCTCTCTCTCTCCAACCTGCCAGCGGATCTGCTCGGCGTACTCGCGATCATCGATGGGCGGGTGGGCATTTGCGGGTCGGTGCAACTGGTAGAAACTCCGGCGACGAAGTGACCGCGTCTTCGTCCAGGGCTGCGTTGTCCCGCTTACCCGGCATTGCACTCATGCTCGTTGCCGTCAGAACGCACAAATATGCGGTCAGTATTCAAGTACTGCGATTGACGGACGCAGACCTATTACTTCGTGGGCACTAATGACCAGCCTGCAAGCACTGCAGTATCGTGACTAGTGTAGCGTTTCCAACACTTCGTTAGCTCGACCGACCTTGGAGAGGATAGTGTCTGCAGATGCGGTCCAGACGAATGGTTTGGGCGTGGCATTGTGTGCCTCCACGTAGTCCATGATGGCGGCGACGAGGGTATCGCCGCGCCTGAAGGCACCGCTGTGAATCCTCTTCTGGGTGATGTCTCAGAACCAGCGCTGCACCAGGTTCAGCCACGAAGCTGAGGTTGGCGTGAAGTGCAGGTGGAAACGCGGCTTCCTCGCCAGCCAGGCGGCAACCTTGGGGTGAGTATGGGTGCCGTAGTTGTCCACGATCAGGTGAAGATCCAATCCCTTGTCAGTCTGGCGGTCGATGGTGCACAGGAATCTCAGGAATTCCTGATGGCGGTGGCGTGACAGGCACTGGCCGAGCACCTTCCCATCCAGGATGTGCAGTGCCGCGAACAACGTCGTGGTCCCGTTCCACCTGTAGTCGTGGGTCATCGTTCCCGTTCGTCCGGGCTTCAGCGGCAAGCCAGGCTGGGTGCGATCAAGCGCCTGGATCTGTCTCTTCTCATCGACGCTCAACACAAGGGTGTGTTCCGGAGGATTGAGATAGAGCCCCACTATGTCCCTAAGCTTCTCAACGAAACGAGGATCTCGACTGAGCTTGAAGGTGCGTATCTGGTGTGGCTTCAGCCCATGCGCTTTCCAGATGCGCTGAATACTGGCCGGACTCAGACCCGGTGACCGCCGCCAGGCGTCGCGTGCTCCAGTGTGTCGCGTCTGATGGCTTCTCTCGCAGCGTCCGCTCTACCACCTTCAGTCCCCGACTGGCAAATCACCCCGTGCTTCCCGACTTGAACACGCCCGGCACCACTGCTTCCTTCCTGACACGCTACCCGCGGGAGGCGTTGTCATCCCATCGGTCCTCGCATACCTGCGAGGGGGTCGCGTCCTTACATGCGCGGAAACGAGTCCTCAGTGTTGTGCCGCACCTGGTCACTCATCATTCAACAGCATGTTGTCGATGAGCCGTGTAGCCCCTATGCGTACGGCAACGATGGCGAGCGCCGGACACTCAATCGACTCCAGTTCATGGAACGACAACGGGTCAACCACCGCAGCGTAGTCCAGCTGTGCCAGCTGCTCTTCCGCGACCGACTCTCTCATGCTGCGTGCTACCACGGCGGCATCACAACACCCCTGGCCATGCATGTCCCGCGCAACACGAAGCGCTCGATAGAGCACGGTAGCCGCTGCTCTCTCCGACGGCCCCAGGTAAGAGTTGCGACTGCTCATGGCCAGTCCGTCAGGCTCTCTCACCGTCGGTATCACCACCACATCGAGGTTCATATTGAGGTCCTGGATCATCCTCTTGATAACGGCCACCTGTTGCGCGTCTTTCTGGCCGAAGTAGGCACGGTCTGCACCCACGATATTGAAAAGCTTGTTGCACACCGTCGCAACGCCACGAAAATGTCGGGGGCGAGACTCTCCCTCAAATCGCGACGTCACATCTTCGACCTCAACCCATGACGAGAACTCCTCTGGATACATTTCTGACGCAGAAGGGACGAACACCACATCCGTTCCTTCAGCTTGCAGTAGCTCAAGGTCTCTTTCAAGCGTCCTGGGGTATCGCCCGAAGTCCTCTGATGGCCCAAACTGCGTCGGATTGACGAATATGGTAACGATCACCGTCGCTGTCTCCTCTCGAGCCCTACGCACGAGCGCCACATGTCCATCGTGCAGACAACCCATGGTGGGCACGAGCCCGATAGGGCGCGACCAGTTTGCTCGTTGCGCCTTCATCTCGCCAATCTCGCAGATGACATCCATTGCCCTGTCACCCATCAGTGCACGCGATTCCGTTCGTCCCCGTGTACCACGACAGGAATGCGTGTACGCGCCATGGCATCACCCACGGCGCGGCAAGATACGAGTATCACCGAGTCATTCGCCAGCGCCATCCCGGCAGCGGCACCGTCAAGCCCGATGATGCCGGAAACATCCTCTTCCACAGGCACGCAGGTGCTGAAACGAGCGCCGCTGTTGACACTGAGCACGTCAACCTTCTCGTACGGATACAGGTCTGCCTGTTCCATCAGCGTGCGGCCGATAGAGATGCTTCCTTCATAGTCCGGATTCACCCGGGTCGACCTGGCGCGATGGATCTTGCTCGTGAGCATCTTTCTCACGCTATGCTCCTTTTATATCGCCAACTGCGGGTACCCCGGCGACGGTTACGGCCTGCAGTACGGCGCGCTGCACTGCCTCGGCCACCGCCTCCACTGCACCGACTCCCAGTACGTTCATATCGCATCGTTTGTGTCCCGACGAGAGCACGAAGAGCGTGTCACCGTCGTACATTGAACCGCACGGATCTATGGTCCGGGCTACTCCTGTCTGAGCCATCTGTGCCAGCCGGTGTGTCTGCTCCTTGCGCAACCGCACATTGGTGGCGACAACACCGATAACCGTATTGGAGGTCGGGAACGGTCTACGCATCCTGTGTTGTTTGAGAAGGTCCGACGTGCGGAGGAAGCTGCCCGTGGCAAGATCACGTGGCCCGGCAACGGTCAGCCCACAACCTGGATCGATCACGTCTCCCCACGCGTTTACGACGATCAACGCCGCAACATTGACATCGTTGCCAAGATGGACACTGGCAAATCCGATGCCTCCCTTGGTGGCATGCGCCATTCCGAGGCACTTGCCGACGCTGGCTCCAGTGCCTGCCCCGACGCTGCCCTCGACAATCTGCGAATCGGTCGCCGCACAACACGCTTGATACGCATTCTCAGGGGTCGGCCGCACGCACGGGTCGCCAATAGAGAGGTCAAAAATGATGGCCGAAGATACTATGGGAACTACGCCAGCGATAGTGTCGAACCCCGCACCGCGTTCTTCAAGAAACCTCATTACCCCTGCCGCCGCATCAAGGCCATAGGCGCTGCCTCCACTCAGGAGAATGGCATGCACCAGATTGACCGAGTAGCCCGGTCTGAGCAACTCTATCTCTCTTCCGCCGGGAGAGGACCCGCTTATGTGAACCCCGGGTACAGCACCTTGTTCGCACAAGACAACCGTGCAACCTGTTGCGGCTTCCACGTCCGTGTAGTGTCCGATCTTGAATCCCGGCACCTGAGCCAGAGAACCTGCCATAGACACCTCAAGAAAAGCCCTCGCGGCAGGAGTCGCCGAGAGGGCTTTCGAGTCCCCTATTCTCCGTCTCGGTCGACTCTCGATCCAAGCGGGCTACTGCTACAAGGATCTTCACAGAGCTCGCAGCCTTTGCAGGTCAGCGGCAAGAAGAATGCTAGCACCAGCGACTGCTGCTGGTCAACGTTATGGCGCAGCTGCACCTGTGGATATACGAAGCGCCCCCTTCCCCGGACTCTTACCGGGCAGAGGCCCGCAACGCGTCCTCGAGTTCCGGTGCAATCTGTTTGAGCTTATTCACGAATTCTTCACTGACGGCGCGGTCGGGAAGAGGAGTGACGGAGATTCTGCCATTCTCCACGGCCCAGAGGTCGGTACCCGGCGCCGCGTCTTCAAGCTCGTCGTTCCTGGTGATCAGATAGTACTCGCCACTCGCATCATAGTCCTTCTCTATCCTGTCGCAGTAGTTCTTCTGACTGATGCGAGTCACCGTGACACCACGTATCTGATCCGGAGCAAGGTTCGGCACATTGATGTTGAGGAGCATCGGGCCTCCCAGCACACCACTTTTCACCTTAAGAGCGATGAGAGCAGCTATGTGCGCTGCAGCCCGGTAGTCGATATCGACATACGCGTACATGGAGACCGCGGCAGAGGGGATATTGTGGAGGTAACCCTGCATCGCCGCTCCCACTGTTCCGGAGACATACACATCGTGGCCCAGATTGGAACCCCGGTTGATGCCCGAGACAACCAGGTCGAATTCGTTCGCAAAGAGACAGCTGATCGCGATAATTGCGCTGTCGGCGGGAGTTCCTGAGACAGAGAACGCTCGTACGCCCTCCACCTTTGGTGGGACTTCCTGCACCCATATGGGCTTGCGCAGACTGATCGATGTGCCCGCTCCGCTTCTCTCCTCGCCAGGAGCAGCCACCACGACGTCGCCCACCCTGGCGAGCTCCTCAGCGACCGCCCAAAGGCCCGGGGCCCCGATGCCATCATCGTTGGTCAGTAGAATCCGCATTCAGCTATACGAGCGCCGAGGAGGGGCGCGCCTACCCGTCAGGAGGAATCAGTTCGCCATCTCGTGTGAGGTCGAAGTTGTAGCCAAGGAAATTTGGCTTGATGACGACCGAGAACCACGTGCCATCTATCTCAAACGGCTGCTGCCGATAGTTGAAGATAGTAATGGCCATTGCCTTTGCGGGAAAGAACGCGACCACCTGGTCATCGACCTTGACTTCCCCGATGGCAAGCCACGGCTTACGCCGCACCTCTACTTTGTGGGACTTTCCTTCTACCTGAACCGTCCACGTCTTGGGTTTGGCCACCTTGCGCTTTCTCCTTTCCGGCATATTGTGCTGGTGGGCGTGAGGAGTGTCAAATGCAGTAGGCGCGACAGTTGACTGAGGGAGACGCACGACTGTTGTCGCGATGTGCGGAGCGACCTGGTCGTGCCGCACGGGTGAACCAAACCACCCCGATAACATTCTGGATGAGTGAATGCGTACGTTTGACACGCATAAAGGCTTGCTGCTACACTCCTCCGGCCTTCATTCCGGACCCGGCCCCATGGTGTAGCGGTCTAACATGCCACCCTGTCACGGTGGAGATCGGGGGTTCGAATCCCCCTGGGGTCGCCATCCTCTTCGTCGCACATTCCCCGAGCCGTGCAGAATGCTCTCTGCGGGCTCCTTCCATCGTACTGCTTCATTATCGCTCAAGTCGCCTGTTTCGCACCGCACACGCCACCGTAGTGGTAGAATGCAGACTAACCTCTCGAGGAGTCCGCCAATGCCAGTGCGCTCATACTTCGTCGACGATTCAGGCAAACTGCAGAGCGACTTGTCCCGGAATGACCTGTCCCGGGCACTTCTCAGTGGCAAAGGACTGCTCTGGGTAGACCTCTGCGAAACGACGGAGGACGACGGGAGATTGCTTGCGGATGTATTCAAATTCCACCGGCTTGCCATAGAGGATTGCGTCGAGACGCAGCTCCACCCACCCAAGATAGATGATTTCGACGACCACGTCTTCATCATTGTGCATGGCATTAACCACGTCTCCGGGTCCACGGAAGTGGTCGAGACCGCTGAGCTGGCGCTGTTCATCGGCAGCAACTACGTCGTTACCAATCACAACTCTCCGCTGTACAGCGTGGAAGAGGTCCGACTCCAGGTTGAGACCAGCACACGTCCCATGAGGCGCGGGCCGGACTACCTGGCGTACTGGATAATAGATGCACTTGTAGACAACATTCTGCCCACGATCGACCGAATGAGCGAGGTCGCCGATGTGGTCGAGGAAGAGGCGCTGTCATCATCGCATCCCGCGACACTCCAGGCCATCCAGCGCCTCAAGCGGTCCGTGCGGCGTATACACAGAACTCTGGTGCCGCAGAGAGAGCTGTTGAGCCGCCTGAGCCGCGGAGAATTTCCTCTCATCAGGCGGGAGACGCTCGTGTACTTCAGGGATATCTACGACCAGATTGTTCGCATCGAAGACCTGAACCTGAGCAACCGTGAGAGCGCCGACAACGCCGTCACTACCTACCTGTCAGCAGTCGCAACTCGCCAGAACGAAACGATGAAGGTGCTGGCGGTGGTTGGAGCCATATTCCTCCCGCTCACACTCCTTGCCGGAGTCTACGGGATGAACTTCGACTACATGCCGGAGCTCCATTGGCGCTACTCGTACTTCATCGTAGTTGGTTTCATGTTGATGGTGATAGCCGGAGCGCTCGTGCTATTCTGGAAACGCGGATGGTTCAAACCGCGACCTTTCCCGCATCAGCTTACGCGCGCGTTTGCGGTCGAGAGGGAGAAGCTGCGCGGGTATGCTGCTCACTCCGGCAGACGAAGTAATCGAGGTTGAGGGAAGCGGGGTCGTCTCCGACCCGAATTGCTGTTCTTGAGGTCTTGACGGCGCAACCGGGCAACCCTAGACTTGCAGCATGGCGTTCGCGATCGAAGGCAACGTGGGAATTGCGTCTCTCTGGCACTGGTTCAGCCTGCACAGCATCTGGGTCCTCATGGGGGCAGCTCTCATGCTTGCGATACTGGTGTTTGGCAGGCCAAAGCTTCTCGCATGGATGCAGCGCCGCGGGCACAGCACAACGGTTCAGCGACTTCAGCGGGTTTGCGACGCGATCATTGGGACGCTCGATGCAGTGATTCTCCTCGTCATCGCCGCTGCTGCCGTCGCCATCACCCTGACGCGGGAAGGACCCGAGGCACTCATTACCCCTGAGTCAATCAAGCTCTGGTTCATGTCCCATGGCCTGCTGATCCTCCTGATCGTGGCCATTGCGTACCTCCTCTACCGGCTGGTGAAGTCCATCATTCCCGGGATTGTGCAGAGTTCAATGTCAGCCCGAGGAAGGGGCCGCAAGGCAAAGGAGGATCTTGCGCGCCGCGTCCAGACGTTGAGCGGAATGCTGACGACGCTGGCAGGGATTATCGTAACTATCGTCGCAATCTTCATGATCCTGGGAGAGATGGGGGTGGACATCACCCCGCTGCTCGCAACGGCGGGCGTCGCCGGCATTGCCATCGGCCTGGGAGCACAGAGCCTCATCAGGGACATGATCGCCGGGCTGTTCATCCTGATGGAGGATCAGTACAACAAAGGTGATGTAGTCAAGGTTGCCGGCATAGCCGGACTGGTGGAGGACGTGACGTTGAAGCGAACGGTGCTGCGTGACCTCGACGGCATCGTGCACAGCATACCGAATGGGGAGATCAAAGCTGCGAGCAACTATACCAAGGAATACTCGCGACTGAACCTCGACGTCCCTGTGGCCTATGGAGAGGATCTCGAGCGCGTCATCGAGGTAATCAACCGTGTGGGACAGGAGATTGCCAGGGATCCGCTCTGGGGGCCGAAGATACGAAGCGCACCCCAGAGCCTTGGTGTCAACAAGTTCATCGAACGTGGCGTCGAAATCAAGGTGCTCGGCGACACCAAGCCGATGATGCAGTGGGAGGTCACCAGGGAGTTTCGGCTGCGTATCAAGAAGGCCTTCGACCAGGAGCACATCGAGATTCCCTATCCACATGTCAAGCTCTACTACGGGCAGATTGAGGCAACATCTCGCGTGGACTGCCCTTCATGCCAGTATCCAAACCTCGGCGACAGCCGATTCTGTGCGCAGTGCGGTCTTCCGCTCGTCCACACGTCCGACGCGCCGCCGCAGTCACCAGACGAGTCCTGATCACAAGCCTGACGAATGCCGGAGGTGCCCTTTGCCATGTGCGGCCGCCGGAGAGCATCGCCATAGAGGCGAAAACGAATCGATGAAGGCCTCTTTCTCACACTCACGGTAGGCGCCACGTACTTGAGTTACACATAGCAACTCACTACCATAGAACGACACATTGCGCACGCCGGAGGGACTGACATGTTGCTGCTGCCATTCTTCACACCAAAGATTGCTCACAGCTCATACATACTGGCAGGCAATGAGACCTGCGCTGTAATCGATCCGCGGCGGGACGTACAGATCTACCTGGATACAGCCCACTCCATGGGGCTCACCATCACACATATCCTGGAGACCCACCTGCACGCCGATTTCGTCTCCGGACACATGGATCTTGCCGACAGTACGGGGGCCACAATCTACGCGCCAAAGATCGGAAACTGCTCATTCGATCACGTGGCCGTCAGCGAAGGAGACGAGATCCAGATCGAGGACATGCTGCTGCAGGTAATAGAGACGCCGGGACACACCCCGGAACACGTATCGTTCGTGGTGATAGACCAGTCGCGAGGGGATGCGCCAGTTGGGGTCTTCTGCGGGGACACGCTGTTCGTGGGTGATGTGGGACGTCCGGACCTCTTCCCGGGCAGAGCAAAGGAGCTCGGACACAAGCTGCATGCGAGCCTGTACCAGAACCTCCTGAACCTGCCGGACTTCTGCGAGATCTATCCGCTGCACGCCGCCGGTTCGCTGTGCGGAAGAGCGATAGCGGCCAAGCGGCAAAGCACCATGGGCTACGAGCGACGCTACAACAGCGCGCTGCAGTTGACCGACATCGAGGAGTTCATCAGTGCGGTCGTGAAGGACATGCCACCCGCCCCCGACCATTTCAGCCGTTGTACGGTGATCAACACGCGCGGGCCTGCGCTCGTGGACTCCCTTCCATTCCCTCGTGTCATGACGGCTGCAGAGTTCCACCAGGCCGCTCAGCAGGAGAACACCGTTGTGCTTGACGTAAGGCCGTACGAGTCCTTCGCTGCCCAGCACGTAAAAGGAGCCTATGCGATCGATCTCGCCACCAACTTCCCCACCTTCGCCGGATGGGTCATTCCCCCGGAGAAGGACATACTACTCGTAGCAAACTCCTATGAGCAGGTGCAGGAAGCCGTCACATGGCTGCGGCGGGTTGGGCAGGACTACACCACCGGGTATCTCGATGGAGGGATGCCCGCGTGGGCGTCCGCCGGACTTTCCACAGGACATGTGTCGCTGCTATCCGCAGGCGAGTTCCACGAAATGCTCAAGAAGGATACGAGCCTTCGGGTACTCGACGTTCGGTCGGCCCAGGAGTTCAGCCAGGGGCACCTAAAGCGTGCGGTGAACATCCCCGCGGCCGATCTGCGGACGCGCCATACGGAACTCGATCCCGATGCACCACTGGTAGTGGTCTGCCCCGGCGGGAACCGGGCGACGCTGGCGATAAGCCTGCTGTTGCAGCGCGGATTCAGCAGCCTCATGAACCTTGCCGGAGGACTCACCGGTTACACCGCGGCCGGCTTCTCCTACGATCTCTAGGATACAACGATAGGAGCGAAGCATGAATTGGATGACGATGGATCAGTGGTCTCCGTACATCTGCGGCGCTGGCATCGGCATACTGAGCTGGTTCACGTTCCTGCTGTCCGATAGGGTTCTGAGCACATCTTCGACCTACGTCAAGACCGCGGGCATCATCGAGCGCATGTTCCGCGGCAACAAAGTGCTTGAGAGGGAGTTCTTCAGGAAGATTCACCCGAGCATCGACTGGCAGTGGATGCTCGTCATCGGCATCGTCATCGGGGCATTCATATCATCGATGGCTTCCGGTCAGGCCCGCATCGTATGGGCCCCTGAGCCATGGTCGACCGCGTTTGGCAGCGCGGTTGCCCCGCGACTCATCGTAGCTTTCGTGGGTGGCGCGCTGCTTGGACTCGGCTCGCGCTGGGCCGGTGGCTGCACCAGCGGACACGGCATCAGCGGCACCATGCAGCTGGGAGTCGCCAGCTGGATCGCAGCCATCTGTTTCTTCGCCAGCGGCATCGCTGCCGCCACATTTCTCTACACGGTGATAGCAGGATAGGGTAATGACAAGGCTCGAACCAGTGAGACGTAATCACGGCGCCCAAAAAGCCCTCGGCCTGGTATTCGGAATCGCGTTCGGCATCCTGTTGCAGAAGGCGGGGGTAACCCGCTACGAGGTGATTATTGCGCAGCTGCTGCTCGTGGACTTCACCGTTCTCAAGGTGATGATGTCGGCTGTCATCGTGGGTATGGTGGGTGTTCACTTCATGCACGGAAGAAGCTGGGTCAATCTTAGCGTGCGGACCGGCTCGTTTGGCTCGACAGTGGTGGGCGGACTGATCTTCGGTGCAGGATTCGGCCTTCTTGGATACTGTCCGGGAACCGTCGCAGGTGCGGCAGGGCAAGGAGCCATGGATGCACTGGCAGGAGGCGTCACCGGCCTCCTGTTCGGTTCGTGGCTGTTTGCATGGCTCTACCCCCGACTCTCCCGTTTCCTGGATAGGGGTGAGTTCACGAGGCAGACGCTGCAGGAAGTGCTGCACCTCAGTACGTGGAAGACAATACCAGTGGTTGTTGTACTGCTGGTAGCCCTGCTACTGGGACTGGAGTGGCTTGGTCTCTAGCCTTCGATAACACGAGGAGGAGGAAATGCGGTGAGCCTCACAGAACTGTTGCACGGCATCTCACAGGGCATCGGCCTGATAGGGGTAGCGATCATTACCTGGGGCGTCGCCAAAGCCACCGTCGCGATCGTACGGATTGAGGTCATCTCTCTCCGACGCCTGCACCTGCAGGCGTCCCGATTGCTGCTGCGACAGCAGTTGGGATCCTCGTTGCTGCTGGGACTGGAGTTCTTGATAGCCGCCGACGTGATCCGCACCATGCTCCAACCTACGCTCCAGGAGATAGGTGTGCTGGGCGGCATAGTCGCAGTCAGGACCGTGATCGGCTACTTCCTGCACAAAGAGATGAAAGAAGATCGGCAGTTGCTCGCGGAAGCCAGACACAATTCTCAGACCAGCGACAGCGAACCTTAGCCATCTCGTGACATGGCGTTCGATACAGATACCGGGGCTCCCAAATTGAGCATCCGATGAATGAAGTGCGTCCGGCCACGCAGCCCGCCGCACAGAGCGTTACAGAGGCATCCTGCAGGAGAGCCAGGAAGGGTAGCAGAGAAACTGTTCACACGATGTCTCACAGTTGCGAAATCGAAGGGCGGCTGCTGGGGGCCACAATACCAGGTGGCTATTTCCGAGACGAGGATCGCACCCGGCTCCAGATCAGCTTCTCGCCCTCTACTGCGAAGAACCCTATGGTTCCAACCAGGATTACGACTACCCACCACTGGGAAGCAAAGGGCTCTGTCCTTAACGGAGCGATTCCGAACAAGGGAAGCGAATAGACCAGCAGAAGCTGTACCGCCAGAGTCACCCCGACCCCCAGCAACACCACCCGGTTCGAGAAGGGACTGAAGGTGAAGGCCGACCCTTCCACAGAACGGGCAGTGAACAGATAGCACACCTGTATCAGAATGATGGTGGTGAAGGCTGCCGTTTGTGCCTGGGTAAGAATGTCTCCTGTTGCCGCATCATTCATTGTGTTGTGGTAAAGGAGAAACACGAGGACTGCCCCACCCGCCGATACAATGGATACCAGTCCCACCCTCCACAGAAAGAAGCGGTTAATGAAGCTCCAGTTCGGGTCTCGTGGAGGCACCTCCAACAACCCCTTCTCCTTTGGCTCCCATACAAGGGGTATCGCACAGGCAACGGCCATGAACAGGTTTACCCACAGGATTTGTATCGGCTCTACGGGAAGGCGCTCACGGAATACAAGGATAAAGGGAGACAAAGCCATGGCTGATATCATTATCAGCCCCTGCCCGCCGTTAGTGGGAAGCAGAAACAGTATCATCTTCCAGATGTTGGTAAAGATATGTCGTCCTTCTTCTACCGCCGCAACTATGCTGGCAAAATTGTCGTCAGCTAACACCATGTCCGAGGCTTCCTTGCTAACCTCGGTCCCGGTAATTCCCATAGCTACACCGATATCTGCTGCCTTAAGGGCGGGGGCATCGTTTACGCCGTCGCCCGTCATAGCCACGATATGTCCTCTCTTTCGCAACTGCTGGGCTATCCTGAACTTATGTTCCGGTGCGACCCTGGCGTACACCGACACTTCGTCGACGACATCATAGAGTTCCTTGTCGCTCATTTGAGCCAATTCTTCACCCGTCAAGACCTTCTGTTCTTCACCCCCTATTCCTATCTGCCTGGCTACCGCTTGGGCAGTCACGGGGTAGTCTCCAGTTATCATGACGCTTCTTATTCCTGCGGTGTCGCACTTTCGAACGGCTTCAATGGCCTCTTCACGAGGAGGATCGAACATGCCCTGGATGCCGAGGAAAGTAAGCCCGTCAGGATCGCCTTCACCAAACTCCCTGTAATCCTCAGAAACAACCCTGTAAGCCATGGCCAGCGATCGCAAGGCTTCCCGTGACATTTCATCCACCTTGGCCGATAGCTGCTCGCGTTCCAGTTGCCTGGACTGTCCTTCGACCAATTGGTCATGGCACATCTCAAGCACCTTCTCCGGAGCGCCTTTCACGTAGATGACGTTCTCCCCCCGGCCCTGATGGAGTGTGGCCATATACCGGTGCTCCGGATCGAAGGGTATTTCATCCAAGCGGGGGTGAGCCTCCTCAAGCCCGGCTTTGAGCGCTGAGACTATAAGCGCTCCTTCGGTGGGGTCACCCTTGATTCGATAGTGTCCCCCCTCCTCTATAAGGTCTGCGTTATTGCACAGATAGCCTGCACGAAGGAGTTCAGACAAATCCTTGTTGTCGAGCACGGAACTGACAGCCTCGGCGTCTCGAAAGAACTCCCCATGAGGTTCGTATCCTGCCCCTGATACGCGGTACTCCGTGGCACCAGCGAGAATCCTGACCACCGTCATCTCATTCCTGGTAAGCGTGCCTGTCTTATCGGAGCATATTACTGTGGTGCTCCCCAGCGTCTCCACCGCCGGCAGTCTCCGTATCAGCGCATTACGGCGCCCCATGGCCATAGCGCCAATAGCAAAAGCGCTCATCAGTGCTGCCGGCAGCCCCTCTGGTATCACCGCCACAATCATCCCCACTGTAGCCAGGAACATGAATTCGTAGTCATAGCCTAACGCGACTCCTGCGCCAAAGGTTATCGCCCCGAAAGCCAGAATAGCGATGATTATCAACTTCACGAACTCGTTCACTTTTCTGATTATCGGAGGAACAACCCGCCCGCTCTCCTGCAGCATGCCCGCGATCTTGCCAATTTCCGCTTCCTGTCCCGTTGCTGTAACGATCCCTTTCCCATTTCCGCGGGTGACGAACGTACCGCTGAAGCACATGCAATGCTGATCACCGGGGGGCAGACCCGGCGAGTCCTCCGGTTGAGTGTCCTTCTGCACGGGCGAAGATTCGCCCGTAAGCATGGCTTCATCCGCGTACAGGCTTTGCACAGACAACAGGCGAAGGTCCGCCGGCACACGATCTCCCGATTCAAGCACCACCACATCGCCGGGGACCAGATCTTTGACGGGAACGGTGAGTTTCTTCCCATTCCTGATGACGGTGCTGTTGGGCACTGTCATCTTCCTCAGACTCTCCAGGGCAGTCTCGGCTTTTCCTTCTTGCATGAAGCCTATGATGGCGGAAGCCAGGATGACAGCCAGAATCACATACATATCGAGGTACTTGTCCAGGAAAAAGGCGACGCCGGCTGCTGCAAAAAGGACGTAATACAAGGCATTGTGAAACTGACGGAGAAATCGAACCAGGGCGCTGGTTCCCCTCGCTTCCAGCTCGTTAGGACCATATTTCGATAATCGTTTCTTTGCCTCTTCCGTACTGAGCCCATCGGTGCTCGTCTCGAGAGCTTCGATCACCTGCTCAACGGACAATTGGTACCAAGCTTTTCCGTTCTGCATCGTTGTAGCCCACCACCATTGCGGGCTATCCAGGCCCGGGTCTTTCAGGGACGCCTTCCAGGTTTTCGGGGAGTATGCCACAGCACGGCCGATACGACAAAGAGCTCACTCGATAGCACACCTGGCTTGCCGCGCTCACACCAAAGATTGGTCGCGCATCCAGACTAAGGCGATGGGCCAATGCATGAGCGCTTGCAGTTTCTCGTGGAACCGCCATGCGCACCGAATACTTCGAGGATAACAGAATAGCTGACTATCCACACTTGCAGCCCATAGTACGTGTACTATCGACAGTCGGGCGAAAACGAAGACTCGGTGCTTCTGCCTACGCAGAAGCCATAGGTTGACAGGTGAACTACTGCCACAACGTGTTTACCAGCTGATGGGAATGGCGTCTTGGCGGCTATGGCTGACGACGGCACCCGTAGTGTTCTGATTGTCCTCGTGGGCGTCAGCATCGTCATACTTCTTCAGCAGAAACCACGCAGTGGCTGAAGCTCTGAACCGACCGGTCACCTCACGAATGCGGCCAAGTGCATTGCCGCAGCCCTGTGCTCGTGTTACCATGCAACGGGCCGGGGTGCCACACCGTCCATCCGGCTGACGTCGCGCCACAGCAGGAGTACCGCCCGTAGCACACTTCTGCGATCGCTGCCCTCGATGCCTGGAGCGAACGGCCCGCATTACTCGAAGGAGGAACACTCTTGGATTTCGAACTCACTGAAGAGCAGAAGATGTTCCAGTCAATGCTGCGCGATTTCGTGGACAACGAGGTTGCCCCACATGCGGCAAGGTGGGACGAGAGCGAAGAGTTTCCGACAGACGCCATTCAGAAGATGACCGAGCTCGGGCTCTTCGGGTTGCACCTTCCCGAAGAGTACGGAGGTAGCGGGGACGACGTTACTTTCGTGCTTGCGTGCGAGGAACTCGCCAGAGGCTCCGGGGGCCTTTCCAGCATCTACATCACCACCGTGAGTCTCGCCATTGCACCCATCGTGATGTATGGCAGCGAAGCACAGAAGCGCGCATATATCCCACGGGTTGCCACCGAGGGAGCCACCGTCGCCTTCGCTCTCACGGAGGCCATGGCCGGCAGCGACGTCGCCGCTCTCGACATGAAGTACAACCGAGAGGGCGACTACTACGTACTTAACGGAACAAAGATATTCATCACCAACGGGGCCGAGGCTGATTTCCTGGTGACCTTCGCCACCAGGGACAAGTCGCTGGGTTACAAGGGAATCAGCGCGTTCATCGTTGACAGGGATACCCCCGGTTTCTCCGTCGGCAAGCTGGAGAAGAAGATGGGACTTCATCCCGCTTCGGCTGCAGAGCTGGTCTTTGACAATTGTCAAGTGCCGGCAGAGAACCTGCTCGGCGAGGAAGGACAGGGGTTCAAAGTGGCACTGAAGGCGATCGATTCCTGTCGTGTGTCCGTTGCTGCACAGAGTGTCGGTCTTGCACAGGCCGCCTACGATGCCGCAGTAGCATATGCGAAGGAACGGAAGCAGTTCGGCGTCGAAATCGCACGGCACCAGGGCATCCAGTTCATGATTGCGGACATGGCGGTGGAACTCGACGCGGCGCGACTGCTGACCTATCGTGCTGCCTGGCAGCAGCAAGCCACAGGAGCGATCGGCACAAAGGAGCCGGCAATGGCGAAACTGTTCGCCAGCGAGGCAGCTCATCGAATTGCTCACAAGGCCATTCAGATCCACGGCGGCTACGGCTACACCAAGGAGTTCGCGGTGGAGAGGATATATCGCGACCAGCGCATCATGGAGCTATTCGAGGGTACGTCCGAGATGCAACGATGGACGATTGCCCGCCAGATAACCGGCCTCAAGTAGGTGATCCCGTGGCCGGACCATTGAAGGGGGGAATGACATGGATTTCGAACTGAACGAAGAGCAGAAGATGTTTCAGTCGATGGTTCGCGACTTCGTGGATCACGAGATTGCTCCCTGCGCCACAAAGTGGGATGAGTCCGAAGAGTTCCCACATGACGTAGTGAAGAAGATGGCCGAGGTTGGCCTGTACAGTCTCAATATGCCGGAGGAATACGGAGGCACGGGCGACGAGCTCACATTCGTTCTTGCAGTGGAGGAGATTTCCCGCGGCTGTGCCGGCCTCGGCGCCTCTTACGTCACAACAATGAGCCTGGCGATGAACTCAATCGTCAAGCAAGGCAGCAAAGAACAGAAGGACCGCTACATACCATGGGTCATGGAGGGTGCAAACGTCTCCTTCGGCCTTACAGAAGCAATGGCCGGCAGTGACGTTGCAAGCCTCGACGCACGCTATACGCATGATGGAGACGAGTTCATACTCAACGGCACCAAGATATTCATCACCAACGGTGCCGAGGCGGATTTCCTGGTTACGTTCGCCACAAAGGATAAGTCGCTCGGCTACAAGGGCATAAGCGGCTTCATCATCGAGAGGGGCTTCCCGGGATTCTCTATCGGCAAGACCGAGCGAAAGATGGGCATGCATCCTGCATCGGCAACAGAGTTGGTGTTCGATAACTGCCGCGTGCCCGCCGGGAACCTGATCGGCCGGGAGGGACAGGGCTTCTCAATCGCACTGGAGTCCGTAGACACGTGTCGAGTCTGCGTCGCCGCACAGGCAGTGGGCATCGCTCAGGCTGCCTACGATGCGGCCGTCTCCTACGCGAAGGAACGCAAGCAATTTGGAGTTGAGATCGCCCGTCACCAGGGCATCCAGTTCATGATTGCGGACATGGCGGTCGACCTGGATGCCGCCCGGCTGCTCACCTATCGAGCCGCGTGGCAGATACAAGCGACAGGAAGAACGTCGGCGAAAGAGCCCGCGATGGCCAAGCTCTTCGCGTCAGAAGCCGCCCATCGCATCTGCCACAAGGCAGTGCAGATACACGGAGGATACGGCTATACGCGAGAGTTCGCTGTTGAGCGACTCTATCGCGATCAGCGTATCACCGAGATATACGAGGGCACCTCGGAGATGCAGCGCTGGACCATCGCACGACAGATAACGGGGACGCGCTAGGCGCGTCCCCGTTCTAATCGCTCCGGATACTCCCACTCTTACAGCGAGGCTCTACAATCCCCCATTGATCTTGCCGGCAGCCTCGCGAATCTCATCGACGGAAGCTTCCTCCTCAACGGTCGACAGGTCTCCTATATCCTTGCCCGTCAACAGTGCCCGCATGACTCGCCGCATTATCTTGCCGCTCTTGGTCTTGGGCAGCATATTGACGAACTGAATATCCCCGATGACAACGATCGGTCCCATCGACTGTCGCACATGAGCGATGAGCTCTTTCTTGAGCTCCTCACTGGGCTGATAGTCCTTGGACAGCACCACAAACGCACTCGCGACTTCTCCACGCAACTCATCGGGAACGCCCGACACTCCCGCCTCGACAACTGCGGGATGGGAGATCAGGGCGCTCTCAATCTCTACCGTACCTACGCGGTGGGCCGCGATCTTGATCACTTCGTCAGCGCGGCCGGCGAACCAGATGTACCCGTCCTCATCCTTTGACGCGGAATCGCCCGCGTAATACATGCCCCTGGTGCCTTCCTTCGTCTCCCAGTAGTCCGTCTTGTAGCGCTCAGCCTCTCCCCAGAGCGTGGACGTCAGTCCAGGAAACGGCTTCTTGATGACCAGCACTCCTTTCTCTCCGGGTTCGCACACATGCCCATCTTTCGCATCAACGATTTCTGCGATGACCCCGGGCACTGGCACTGCCGATGACCCGGGTTTGATCGGTGCGATTGCAATACCGTAAGCGTTGCCGATAATAGGCCCGCCGGTCTCCGTCTGCCACATATGGTCGATTACGGGAACTTCGCCGCCGAAGACCTCGTTCTGCAGCCACTCCCACGCGGCAGGATTGAGCAATTCGCCTGCGCACAGCACACGCTCAACCGAACTCAGATCATGCTTGAGCGCTTGCTCGATGCCAAGTCGCCTCAGGCCACGAATGCCGGTGGGGGAGAACCACAGTCCGGTTGCCCTGTTTCGTTCGATCAGATCCCACCACATATCCGGTCTGGGATAGTCCGGCGTGCCGGAGAAGAGAATTGAGGTGCAGCCTACCAGTAGCGGGCCGTATATGTTGTAGCTGTGACCAACGATCCAGCCGATGTCCGACGTACAGAACCAGACGTCGTCTTCTTCGAGGCCGTAGAGCCATTTCGCCATGGAGTAGATAAAAACCTGGTAGCCACCGTGGCGCTGGATGGTTACCTTGGGCTTCGCGGTCGTTCCCGACGTTGGCATGACAAACAAAGGGTCGTCCGACGCCATGGGAGTGACATCCGGGCTCTGGTCCTCGGCCTTGGCGAGAAACTCCTCCCAGGTCATGTCGCGCCCTTCCTTCATCGCAACGTCCGCACTATTCGTCTTAAGGACAACGACCGCCTTGATCTGCGACGGATTCTCAAGAAGATCCATCGCTTCATCCGCCATGACCTTCAGCGGTACGGGCTTGCCCCGCCTGCTGCCTGCATCCTGGGCAAAGACGTACTGCGTGTCAGTCAGTGCCAGTCTGTCGACAACCGCACCCGGTGAGAAGCCGGCAAATATCGCCATGTGAATGGCGCCTATCCTTGCACACGCCAGCATGATGACGGCAGCTTCGATGCCCATCGGCATGTAGATCGCGACCCGATCGCCTTTCTGCACCCCCAGGCCTCGCAGCGCAGCAGCATGCTTCTTCACCATATTCAGCAACTGCAGGTAGGTCACCGTGCGCGTCTCTCCGGTATCTCCGTCCTCAGCGATAAAAGCGGCCTTCATGCCAAGGCCCTGCTCGACCTTGTAGTCGACGCAGCTGTAGCACATGTTCGTCAAGCCTCCGGAAAACCAGCGGAAGGTCGGGTAGTCCCACTCGAGCACCGTGTCCCACTGCCTGAACCAGTAGATATCATCCATCGCCGCTATTGCCGCCTCTTCCCAGAAACCCTCATAGTCTTCTTCGGCTCGCTTCATGAAGCCTATCAGCTGAGGTGGCAGAATCTGTGTCATCTTGAACGCGCCTCCTTTACTCTTGCGTGTGCACAGTTGTAGTTATTGCGCCATGGTGGGGCCCTGCGGATTGTAGCAACTGCTTCCCGGTTTACCAAAAAGGACCATCGGCAGCGTAGTACGGTGTGAACCGGTGCAAGATCGCGTGAACCGGCGTACACATCTGCACCGTAGTGTTCCTACCTGCGGCGAACCGCAGCTACGATCCACAGGGACAGTACAACAACAAGAAAGGGGGACAGCGGCAGTGCGAACCCATGGGGTGTTCGGCGCGTCACGCTGACAACGGGTTTGTCTGGAGGCTGTTGGAGCAGGAGCCCCTCATCCTGCAATTCGTGGGCGAGCAGACCTGTGCGCATGTACTGTTCCGGCATCCATCCCAGCGGGTTATTCCCTCCGGTAGCCTCCGCCCAGATCCACCCCGGCTGATCACCAACCGTCAGGAAACGGTTTGCGCGTGGATAGTCCGGGAGGTGCACCAGGACCGCTGCATGTCCAGGTGCCAGGACCACAGCCGCGCGCATTCCGGCTCCCACATACATCACCCCCAGAAGAATTGCATGATCCTCGCAGTCGCCATACGCGACGCCGTCCCGATCCACTATCGACAGCAGCTCATCAGCATTCTGAGCAAACTCGGGATAGCCGAATTGTGAGCTGTCTGACATGTACCGTACACGGTCGCGCGCAAACTCGAAGATCGCCTCGGCACGCCGGGTTACGTCCGCGTACTCCCGGCCAAACTGTCGTCCTCGCGCGTATGCGACGTCGGCATTGGCACCCAGACTCTGAGCGGCGATAACAGGATCGAATCTGCCATCCTCAATCTTGAAGAAGCCGTCCGGGCCGTACGCACGCGTACGGCAGATGTCCCAATCGTCAAAGACCTCACCGCCCTCCTTGTAGAAGCTCCCGGAGGGAATCGCCACAACAGCGAGCGGGAATAGAAACAGAACCACTATGCTGCACAGCAGCACGCGGCCCGCACGGGTTCGGGCGCTCCTACAGAGGCATTGTAAGTGCTCCATGAAGAATGAGGCCAAAGAACACAAGGTAGCCAAAGACATACAACCCAACCGCGAGCGGATCCTCATCGACGCTACTGAAACGTATGCCGGGCGTGAGCCTGTCCACAATGTGAAGCAGCAGAATCCCGACAAGCAGGCTTATGCCGAAGCTCAGCGCGATCAACCCGAGACGTACAGGATCCAGGAGGCTTGCGAGCAATCCGGACCCGACGAGGACAGGGCCTGTCACCGCGCCATGGATGACGAGGCCAATCATGATGAGGAACCCGCCGATGAACAGGCCGACCGACACCGGGTGCTCTCCAACTCTCTGTCGCTGTCGTATGCCGGGCGTAAGGACATCCAATGCCGAAATGCCCAGCCACGCGAGTAAGGATGCGATCAGTGCCAGGATCGCCGTCCTGCCAACCCATAGCAGGACCACCTGCGCATAAGTAGCCTCAGTGCCCATTAGTATCCATGAATCAGGCGCTGCAACTGGTCCGGATCGCTGCTCTTCCGCACTGCTTCCTCAGCAGAAATCACGCGCGTATTGACGAGATGGGCCAGCGCCTGGTTGAGCGTTTGCATGCCCTCCCTGCTACTCAGCTGCAGCACACTGGTGAGCTCGAATGTCTTGTTGGTACGGATGAGATTGCGCACCGCTCCGTTGGCGACCAGGATTTCAAACACGCCCACGCGGCCACGTCCGGTGGCCCTTGGAACAAGCGTCTGCGAGAGAACTCCTTCGATGACCTGAGACAGCTGCAGCCGGATCTGGTGCTGGTGCTCGGGAGGGAACGCGTCAATGACGCGGTCGACTGTTTGCACGGCATCGACCGTGTGAAGTGTCGCCAGAACGAGGTGTCCGGTCTCGGCAGCCGTAATAGCGGTCGAAATCGTCTCAAGGTCGCGCATCTCGCCGACCAGAATCACATCGGGGTCGTGCCTGAGTGCATGCTTGAGCGCATTCGCAAACGACCTCGTGTCGTCTCCAAGATCGCGCTGTGCGATAAGGCACTTCTTGTTATGGTGTAAGAACTCGACAGGATCCTCAATAGTAATGACGTTTCGTGCCTCGCTTTCATTCAGATGGTCGATCATCGCCGCAAGGGTTGTGCTCTTTCCGCTTCCAGTCGGCCCCGTCACCAGCACAAGACCTCTCGGCTTCATGATCAGCGTCTTGCACACATCGGGCAGGCCAAATTCGGCTATAGTCGGAACTACAAAAGGGATGCGACGGAATGCGATGCTCATCGTTCCACGCTGCAGCATCACATTGACACGAAATCGAGCCAGTCCCGGCACGCTGTAAGCGAAGTCCAATTCAAGTTCTGAGAAGAAGCGTTCCCGCTGGTTCTCCGTGGTTATCTGGCGGAATATCGTTTCAATGTCGCCGGGTGCAAGCCGCGGCGGATTGTCGGCTGCCACAAGCTGACCGTCAACACGCAGCATCGGTGGCGCAGGAACCCTGAGGTGCAGATCGGATGCGTTTCTATCTGCCATGGTGCGGAGCAGATCTTTCGCGTTCATTCGTCTATCCATTCTCCTCTGCCAGACTGTTGACTAATGGTAGTCTGTTCCTGTCATTGTGTAAACGTGTCTGAGCCAATGAGCCCGGCGCACTCGTGTTCTAGTGCCGCCCGAGAGAGCTAACCAGCATCACGCGGCTCGTGGTGCCGCATGGCTCACAAGGACAGCGCCCTGCATCGCATTCTGCTGCACGAATGCCCTCGATGATGCAGATGTCCGGGTTTGTCGTGCTACCAGCGACCTGCTACGCTAGCTGCGTCACATGGCGACGATGCGCCTGATCAGCTGGAATGTAAACGGAATTCGTGCCGTAGAGAAGCGCGGCTTCTTTGAGTGGCTCGAAGAGGTTTCCCCCGACATCCTCTGTCTCCAGGAGACCAAAGCGCACCCGGAGCAGCTTAGCAGTGCGCTGCTTTCTCCCAACGGATATCACGTGTACTGGAACCATCCTGAACGGAAAGGCTACAGCGGGGTAGCCATACTCTCTCGCGAGCAACCTGTCCAGGTCCGTTCAGGCTTCGGCATAGCGCGTTTCGATGACGAAGGAAGGGTGCTCGTGGCCCGTTATCCGGAATTCCTGTTGTTCAACGTGTATTTTCCCAACGGGAAGCTAAGCGCGGAGCGCCTCGCGTACAAGCTGGACTTCTATAACGCGTTTCTCTCTCACCTCATAGAGCTACGACACCAGGGTGAGAGGATGGTCGTTTGTGGTGACTACAACACCGCGCACAAAGAGATCGACCTCGCGCGGCCCAGGGAGAACTCCAAAGTCTCCGGTTTCTTGCCTGAGGAGCGTGACTGGATGGACCGGCTCACAAGCCATGGCTTCGTGGACACCTTCCGCATGTTCTACAGTGAGGGGGGACACTACACCTGGTGGGACCTCAGGACGCGTGCCCGTGAGCGAAACATCGGCTGGCGGCTCGATTACTTCTTCGTAAGCGACAACCTGACGGAATCTGTCCGGGATGCGCGCATATTGAGCGACGTCACCGGGTCCGACCATTGCCCTGTAAGCCTTACGCTCGCAACAGCGTGAGTCCAGTTGCCCGTGTGGTACAATGCCGGTCGGCCCGTCGGACAGGCGGGCCACACGTATGTGACCATGAAGACACTGGTTCAATGCGATTTCGATGGCACTATCACCGAGGAAGACGCGAGTTTCTATCTGCTCGATGCGTACGCCGAAGGTGACTGGCGTTCGATTCTCCAGGAATACAAAGAGGGGAGGATCACCGTAGGCGAGTTCAACACACGAGCATTCGCCATGATCAGGCAGGACGAAGCCACACTGCTGAGCAAGCTCGACGAAAACGTGCGTATAAGACCGGGGTTTCGGGAGTTGCTGGACTACTGTGCCTACCGCGGTTTCCGCTTCACAATAGTCAGCAACGGACTGCAGTTCTACATCGAGGCCATTCTACGAGCACTTGGAATCAAGGGGGTTGAAGTCCGCGCCGCCACAAATGTCTTTCACCCGGACGGTGTCAAGGTCCAGTACGTGGCTCCGGACGGGACCATTCTCCAGGATGGCTTCAAGGAAGCCTACATCAAGCTCTTCCTGAGCCAGGGATACCGGGTTGTGTATGTGGGAAACGGCACGTCCGATTCGTATGCTTCGCGACACGCCCACGTAGTCTTCGCGACAGGAGACCTTCTGAACTACTACCAGAGACATGAGCTGCCGTGCATTGCGTTTGACGATCTCTCCGATGTCGTCAACGGGCTCTCGTCACTCTAGCTGGAAACGCCAGAAGCCATGGTTGAGCCATGGGCTCTTGTCCGAGCTCCACACTCTCGAGGTCTCACTCACAATCCAGTCCAGCGGCAGTACGTGCGATCGCCTCATTGCCCGCATCTATTGTCTCAGTCGGCTCAAGAAACGGACGCAGGTCTTCCGTCACAGGACTGGCATTCCTCCTGATGGGGGTGCTGAGTTGCAGGGCCGTGGTACCGCCACACATCGTCGCTTTCTCACGAGGCAACAACCTGCCTAGACTCTCTCCCCAGGATCGGCTTCAGGTAACGACCGGTCACTGATCGCGTATCGCTTGCGATATCTTCGGGGGTGCCCGACGCCACGAGCCATCCTCCCTCATCACCGGCTCCCGGCCCGAGGTCGAGGATCCAATCTGCGTTCTTGATCACATCAACGTGGTGTTCGATGACCAGCATCGTATTGCCGTAATCAACGAGTCGCTGCAGCACACTCAGCAGACAATCCACGTCAGCAAATGCGAGGCCGGTTGTGGGTTCGTCCAGTATGTAGAGGGTGTTTCCAGTGGACCGTCTCGAGAGCTCGGCCGCCAGCTTCACACGTTGCGCTTCGCCGCCAGACAGCGTGGGAGCGGGCTGTCCCAGGTGGACATAGCCCAGTCCTACATCGCGGAGGGTCTCAAACTTGCGTTTAATTGACGGAATGTTCTCGAAGAAGCCGAGTCCCTCTTCGACCGTCATGTCGAGCACGTCTGCGATTGTCTTTCCTTTGAACCGAATCTCGAGCGCCTCGCGGTTGTAGCGGCGGCCACCACACACCTCACAGGGAACGGTAACGTCCGACAGAAACTGCATTTCAATCTGAACAAGACCAGCTCCCTGGCACGCCTCGCAACGCCCTCCCTTGACATTGAAGGAGAACCGCCCGGGCATGTAGCCCCTCGCGCGTGATTCCGGCACCTGTGCGAACACTTCTCGTATAGGAGTGAAGACGCCGGTATAGGTCACGGGATTGCTGCGAGGAGTCCGGCCGATGGGAGACTGATCGATGTTCACCACCTTATCGACAAACTCGACTCCTTCTACGGCGTCACAGGAGCCCGGCTTCTCCTTGGCACGATAAAGCTCACGCGCGAGACGCCTGTAGAGCACCTCATTCACAAGGGTACTCTTGCCGGACCCGGAGACTCCGGTTACGCATACGAATTTGCCTAGAGGGATGGCGACATCGATGCTCTTGAGGTTATTCTCCCGCGCCCCTCGCACGACTATGGACTTCTCATTGCCGGTGCGGCGTGATTCGGGCATGGAGATGCGCAGCTTCCCACTGAGATAGCTCCCCGTAGAGGAGTCTTCGCATGACATTATGTCTTTGATCGTCCCGGTGGCTACCACGGAACCGCCCCACTTCCCCGCTCCGGGCCCGATGTCTATGATGTGATCCGCGGCCCTCATCATTGCCTCGTCGTGCTCGACGACAAGGACGGTGTTACCAAGATCGCGTAGCCGCTCAAGTGTCGCGATAAGGCGCGAATCGTCCGCAGGATGCAATCCAACCGTGGGTTCATCGCACACATACAACACGCCGGTGAGCCCACTCCCGATCTGTGTAGCCAGATGGATACGCTGCGCTTCACCGCCGCTGAGCGTGGACGATGCCCTGTTGATCGTGATGTAGTCCAGGCCGATATCCCTGAGAAACCCGAGCCTGCTGCCTATCTCCTTGAGCACCTGGCCGGCAATTGTCTTCTCCCTGGCTGAGATCGCGCCGGGGAGTAGCTCCACCCACGGAAGCGCGGACGACACCGACATCTCAGCCACATCCATAATGTTCAACCCGGCTATCCTCACGGCGAGGGACTCCGGTTTGAGTCGCTTACCCCTGCATGCAGCACAGGGATGAGATGCCATGTAGCGGCTGATCTCCGCGCGGATTGCGTCGGAATCGGTCTCTCTAAAACGCCGTTCGAGATTCGGGATGACGCCTTCAAACCGCGTATACCTCTGAATGAGTCCGTTTCGTCCATCATATGTTGCGAGCACCGGCCCACGGTGGTCGCCATAGAGTATTGTGTGAATCTGCTCCTCAGACAGCTCACGAAGCGGTGTCGAGAGTGAGAAGCCGTCTCTTAATGCAACGGATTCCAGCATACTGCTGTACCATACCGTCATCGCACCGTTCCTGGCCCAGGGAAATACTGCGCCGTCCGCAATACTCAGGTCACGCCTTGGAACGACGAGATTGGGGTCGATCTCCCACCTCATCCCGAGGCCGGTGCAGGTGGGACACGCACCGTGCGGGCTGTTGAAACTGAACGTGCGAGGTTCGATCTCTCCCAGGCTGATCCCGCAATACGCACACGCGAAGTATTCAGAGAACAGCATCTCCGGGCCATCCAGGACCTTGACCAGCACTATGCCAGAACCAAGTTTCAGGGCAGTCTCGATAGACTCTGCAATCCGGGTGACGTTTTCCCCGGGAGTTACGACCAGCCTGTCGACCACCGCCTCTATCGAGTGCTTCCTGTTGCGATCGAGAGCGAACTCCTGCGACAGGTCGCAGACCTCGCCATTGATCCGTACTCTTACGAAGCCCGCTTTGCGGAGATCCTGGAACACATGCTGATGCTCGCCCTTCCGGTCCTTCACGAGGGGAGAAAGGATCATGATCCTGCTGTCAACGCGAAGGGAGAGTACCGAATCGACGATCTGCTGGACAGTCTGTCGTTGAATCTCCCTTCCGCAACCGGGGCAATGTGGATGGCCAATGCGTGCGAACAGGAGTCTAAGGTAATCGTAGATCTCGGTGACAGTCCCCACCGTCGAGCGTGGATTGTGCCCCGGTCCTTTCTGGTCGATGGAGATGGCAGGACTCAGTCCCTCGATGTAGTCGACATCAGGTTTCTGCATCTGCCCGAGGAACTGGCGGGCATATGCGGAGAGCGATTCCACGTACCGGCGCTGACCCTCGGCGTAGATCGTGTCGAATGCCAGTGAGCTCTTGCCGGAGCCCGACACACCCGTGATGACTACCAGCTTCCCACGGGGAATGACAACATCAATATCCTTGAGGTTGTGCTCTCGCGCTCCCCTCACCACTATCGCGTCTGCCATTGCCCCGGTGATTGTAGCACCGCGTCAGATAGGGCAACAAAGAGGCGCGTGACGCAGGGTGATGAAGCGGCGGCTGGGTGCTCCGGTGCACCCAGCCGCCGAATTCTCATGTTCCTTGAGACTAGATGATGCCGGTGAACTGTGTGAGAACCGGGGCGAGCAGAAGTGCAATGACCGACATGAGCTTCAGCATGATATTGAGCGAGGGACCGGCGGTGTCCTTCATGGGATCACCGGCGGTATCGCCAACCACCGCTGCCTTGTGTGCGTCGGAGCCCTTGCCACCATGCATGCCAGCTTCAATCCACTTCTTGGCATTGTCCCACGCACCACCCGCATTGTTCAGCGTCACTGCCAGGATGAAGCCGGTGACGAGCGCCCCCACAAGGAATCCCGCCAGCGCGTACTTGCCAAGAACGACGCCTACAACAACGGGAGCGAGGATCGCCATGATGGAGGGAGCAAGCATGGCTCGCAGTGCCGCCTTCGTGCAGATATCAACCACCAGGCCATACTCAGGCTTCACAGTGCCTTCCATGAGACCCGGGATCTCGCGCCACTGGCGCCGCACCTCGGCAATGATGGCCTCAGTGGTAACTGCCACAGACTGCATCGTCATCGCACAGAACACGGGCGGCATCAGTGCTCCCAGCAGCACGCCTACCAGCACAGGTGCACTCAGGAGACTGAGTGCGCCGGGGTCTGTGGTTTGAATCGCCCCCCTGGAAATGGTCACAATGCCAACCGCGATAGCATAAGAGAGGATGAGGCCGAGGGAGTTCAGCGCCGCTGCACCGATCGCGAAGCCCTTGCCTGTCGCCGCGGTCGTGTTGCCCAGGGAATCAAGTGCATCAGTGCGCTCGCGCACCTCAGGCGGCTGACCCGTCATGGTGGTGATACCACCGGCATTATCGGCAACCGGCCCGTACGCATCAGTAGCGAGCGTGACGCCCAGCGTCGACAGCATTCCCAGAGCTCCGAGAGCAACTCCATAAAAGCTGCCAAAGTAAAAGGCGGTAATTATCGCGCCTACGATAAGCAGGACAGCAGGCCACGTGCTCATCATACCCACGGAGAAGCCCTGAATGATGGTAGCGCCGGCACCTGAAGTCGACGCCTCGGAGATGCCCCTGGTTGGCTTGAACTCATACGAGGTGAAATAGCTCGTGCTTTCGCCGATCAGCACACCTGCAATGAGTCCGGCGAGCATCGCCCAGAAGAGGCTGGTGCTCGCATCGAGGAAGTGGATGATGAGGTAGGCAAAGACCGCCGTGAGTATCGAGGCAGCCAACGTGCCTCGCCTGAGCGCAGCAAGGAGCTTACCCATATCGACGGTTTCGCCCACTCTCACCACAAAGCAGCCAATAACTGAGGCGACAATGCCGCCTGCAGCGATCAGCATTGGGATTAACCACGCTGTCTCCTCATCACCGGCTATACCTAACCCTACCACGACTACCGAGAGCGTCATTGTGGCGATTATGGACTGCACATAGGTCTCGAACAGGTCGGCTCCCATTCCCGCAACATCGCCCACATTGTCGCCGACATTGTCCGCGACCACCGCAGCATTGCGCGGATCATCCTCAGGGATGCCCGCCTCAACCTTTCCGACAAGGTCAGAGCCGGCATCCGCTCCCTTGGTGAAGATGCCACCGCCGACCCTTCCAAAGAGCGCCACCAGAGAGGCTCCTGTCCCATATGCAGGTATCACGGCAAGAAATGCAGGATCGCGGTGCCAGAGGAAATAGAGTATGACGACACCCAGGATGCCAATACTAACAACAGTGAGTCCCATCACCGCGCCACCGCGGAAGGCAACACGAAGTCCCTGGTCGAGGCTCTTTCCCGCGGCGGCACACGTCCTGCCGTTCGCTCTGGTCGCCATATTCATCCCGGCGAACCCTGCCAGCATTGAACACACGGCGCCAAAGACAAAGGCAACCGACACTTTCCAGCCAAGACCGGGGACAAAGGCGAGTATGATAGTGATTATCACGACGACCACGGCGAGAGTCTGATACTCCCTCCTGAGGAAGGCCATCGCGCCTTCTCGTATCGCGGCAGAAACCTCTCGCACCGCTTGTGACCCCTCGTCTTGCGAAAGTACGTAGCGGGTGAAGTACGCGACAACGACAACGCCCAGAAGCCCGGCAGCCACGCTCAGCCACATAAGATTCATTTCTCTGTCCTCCTTGCGCGCATAAGAAAAGGCGCATCATCGACTGAGCGCCTTGTACCACTTGTCACGTTCGAGACATTTCGCTCGTACACTTTAGGCAGAGCACTCATATTTGTCAACAGATACGCTTCTCGAACTCTGCAAGGCGCTGCTCAAGCGCGTCTTGCCGCAGCGCATTGGTCAGATCTCCCCTGGTACGCTCAATCAACCCGCGCGCAGCATCCGAGTTCCGTCTGAGGCCATGGGTGACCATATCCGGATAGTCCATGCCCATCAGCACGCCATAGATGTCATCCATTGTCTCGAGAAGCGTCTCGCACCGGGATGCATCGCCACGTCTCAGGCTGTCAAGGATGAAACGACGCAGTTCTCCCACAGTCTCACCCAGGCCATTCAGGTATGCCGGCAGCGAGACACCGATGCCATTCGCCTCCGGCAGGGCAACGCCCTGAATAAGAGCGAACGTAATACAGGCCTCGGCATACTCCTTCTGGGCATCGTGTATGAAGCCTCCCTGCCGCATCTCATCGCTCCCGGCGACAGCAGCAAGGAGTTGATCATTCAGTGACCGATTGGCGTCCAGTAGGCGCCTGGCAGTGTCGGGGTCCTGTCTGTGTATTGCTCGAATGGCGTTTCCGCTATTCTGGATGATTGCTCTACAGAGGGGCAGCGCCTGCTCACGCGCGCGATTCTGCACGGAAAAGTAATCATGTGCGGACGCAGCTATGTAGTCCAATTGTTCCCTACTCATGTTGCTGCCTCACCTCCTGTGCTCTGCGTATCGCTGTCACCATCTCGGCAGCGGCCCCCCGGACGTCATGCTGCATCACCACCGCGCTAATGACAGCGATCGCGTCTGCGCCGGCCTGAACCACTGAAGCCACGTTCTCCAGATCTATACCTCCGATTGCGACGAGCGGCGTCGCGCCGGCTTCTTTTCGCACGGAACCTAACAGCTCAAGCCCGACGAGCACATGGCCTGCCTTGTAAGAGGTCGGGAACATCGAACCCACGGCAATGTAGTCAGCACCTTCGTCGATTGCACGACGCGCCTCGTCACGACTCTTACAGGACACCCCTACAACCGTGTCAATCGGCAGCAATTTGCGTACAGCAGCCAGGGGCAAATCGCGCTGCCCGATATGAAGTCCTCCGGCGCCTACTACAGCCGCCACATCGGCATAGTCATTGACGACAAACAGGACATTCTTCTCGCAACAGAGGCTATTCAATTTCACCGCCTCGCGATAGACATCTCCACAGCCTCCGACCTTATCGCGAAGCTGGATTACTGCGGCACCACCGTCAATGGCTTCAGATGCCAGGTCCTCAAGAGAGCGTGAACCCGCAGCCTGGCGATCCACCACAACATACAGTCCCCGAATCGTATCCACCCGGTGTGTGCGTGTGATCCGCCCGGCAAGCCGTTTCTCCAGGTCATAGACCGAATACCTGAGCCGCTCAGCAGAAGAGGAGGTTATCGATGTGCCGGTGTCGGGTACACGCGCCAGTTCTTCCAACACGCGCAGCGATTCCGCGGCCCGTTTCGCATTTGCGCGCACGCTGGAAAGCAATGTGCGTTCACCCTGCACACGTACGCCGGACTCCCTGCCCACATCAGCAAGCGAATCTCGAGCGGTCAGGAGTTCTATGTCGAGCGGCCGTGCGATCTCCGCCAGATCGTGCCGCATTGCCCTCAACTCCATGGCTGCAGCTTCATCGCACGCAGAGAACCGCGCAATATCCTCAAGAACTCTGAGCCCCTCTGAGGCCCGGTTCAGGTTGGCGTCTACGATACGGAGAACCGAGCAGTTCATGCGCGTGCCATTCTACCACAGGCGTGTAATCAGGAACGGCATGGAGCCTCCGGGTGTTTCGCTGATGGAACGCCCAACCTGCAGTGTTCCATCCCCACGAGCGCTCTATCGGCATGAAGTCTGCCCTGCCGGCCGCTCCGACCAACCGGGTGCCTAACGGGCCCGAGCACTTCCGGCTGCGCAATGACTGCACGCGGCCGGAAACAGGATGACGGGCGGCTTTGCCACTCTGGCAATACCGGACAAGCGTGACGGCCCGTCACATTCTCCTGGCTACCCCTCACATCCCTGCCACGAGCTGAGCCTGGAGGGCGACCACAGGTCAAACACCTGACACCGGATGATTCAGGTCGGGAAGGTTCGGCGGAGTGCAGAGCACAATCAGGGAGAGGGAAGGGCCAGCTGCTGCATGCAACTCAAGTTTCCTGGATGCCGGCAATATCGAAGGAAGCGCCCGGGATGGGACAGGGGCCGACCCTGGTCTGGCCCCTGTCCCGTTCTGAACGTGAGGGCTACCTCACTCTCCATATCAAGCCGCTAGTCTCAGGCTAGTCTTCCCACTTGCCCCCTCGTCCAAAGCGAGAGAGGCACCACACCAGGGCTCCAATGAATATCAGCCAGAAAACTACGGTGGTAGCTATAGCACTCGGCATCATTCTTTACTTACCTCCCCCTTTTCCTCCTGGCTGCCTGTCATGGACCCTCTGGTCTTCAGCGACTGCAACAGGAAGCTTATCACCAGGGTCACGATGAGTATGACCCAGATCATTGAAGCTGCCCAGAGTGGATAGCCTTCATAGGGTGCAGCTATATCCGGCAGAAAGCCTCCGTAGATAACCACGAAGAGCAGGCCTGCCGGCAGTACTATCTTGATTATCCACTCAAACCATGCCCCAACTTTGAAATCTGAGGTCTCATTGATGTGTTCCCTGAGCTTATCAGCGCCGTATGCCCATCCAACAACAATCGCCGCAATCACACCTGACAGCAGCAGAACGTAGAAGGCGACAGTCCTGTCTACAATGTCCAGCCAATAGAGTCCGCCCTGTGTCGTATATAGAATTCCTATGATGAAACAGGCTAGACAGACACCGATTGCCGTTTTCCCCCTGCTCCAGCCAAACTTGTCCACCAGTGGGGTGACTACTCCTCCGTAGGCAAGGAAATAGGCCGAGCTTATGCCTATGAACCAGAACATGAGGAAGAACAATGTCCCGAAAAAGGCTGGTGCCACCGGTAGCATGGACACCATAGATGGGTAAGCTACGAAAGCCAGACCCAGGCCCGAAAGAGCGACCTCCTCGATCCCAATCCCCATGGCATACATCAAGTATCCGGCGGTGCTGAATATCGCAAAACCGGCGAAGAAAGCCGTGGCACCATCGGCAAAGGAGGTTATTGTCGCACTGTTGGCTATATCCCCTCTCCTGGCTATAAAGCTACCGTAGGCAAACATTCCCGCCATTCCCAGAGAAAGGGTGAAGGCAATCTGGCTCAGTGCGCCAAACCATAACCCACCTTCAAGCAGGGCACTGAAGTCCGGGGCAAGGTAGAAATTGAGCCCATCGACCGCCCCAACCAGCGTTATGCCCCTGAAGAACAGAATAACCAGAGAAGCCCAGGCGATTATCATCAGATACTGGGATACTCTGCCAATTACTGACGCTCCTTTGTATATGATTAGACATACGACCAACCAGGTGAGGGCCAGAAGCCCCACTATCGCCCATATTGGAGATCCGAGCACGCCAGGTCCCGGCGAAAGGCGAAGTACTTCTCCAAAGAAGTAGTTTCCTGTCGCCAGAGCTCCGGCCTCGCCCACGCCCCACGCCATAGTGGTTGCGGCAGCAGCATAATGCAGGCTCCAGGCCATTATTACGGTGTAGTACGTACATATCAGGAAGGCGGCAAAAACTGGCCACCAGCCTACCCACTCCCACTTCTTTCCTATCCCGGCAAATACCCCCGGCGCACCACTCTGCATTCGACGCCCCATGCCAAACTCCATCATCATCCAGGGAATGCCGAGCACAACAAGACCAATCATGTAGGCAATCAGGAAGGCGGCAGCGCCATATTCGTAAACCATATACGGAAAACGCCAGACATTGCCCAGCCCTATAGCCGAGCCTATTGCGGCAAAAAGCAGATGCCGCGGACGCAGCCATCTCTCTCGTATTGCTTCCTTCACTTCCTTATCCTCTCTTCAATCAATCGTCTAAGAGATACTGTCCGATCAAGACTGGCTGCAATCCAGACTTGATCCGGAGCTTAGATGCTCACAAACAGTCGCGTTGATGCAGGGGGGCAAAGCCCCCCCGGTAATATGACGCGCAAGCCACCGGTACCGGGACACCTACGAGTTACCTTCATACTCAATCGCACCCAGTCAGCGGATCGGATGGGCCATGCTAGATTAGCGCTGTGAATCTGTCAATACCCCTGTCACATCCGTGGCACTGGTGTTACGAGGCGCAATCCGGTCGCCGTGCGGCGTATGCTCCCTACGACACCGCGAATGGTATACTTTCGGAGCCGTGGAGGGATGGCCGAGCGGTTGATGGCGACGGTCTTGAAAACCGTTTTCGCGCAAGCGAACGTGGGTTCGAATCCCACTCCCTCCGCCAATGATACCCGGCCATACGCAAAGCCGTGTCCAACGAGACTTCCCGGGTCGCTCTCATGAAGCTTCACGAATACCAGGCCAAACGATTACTGGCGAGTTACCACATCGCGATCCCTGCAGGTGAGATCGCCAAGAGTCCACGGGAGGCATTCGCTGCTGCAGAGAGGCTTGGTGGCCCGGTCGTGGTCAAGGCACAGGTCCATTCGTGCGCCAGGGGAAAGGGTGAAGGCATTGTTCGAGCGGATACGCCTGGCGACGCCCAGACAGCATCGTCTCGCCTCCTCGGCACAAGGCTGATCTCCATACAGACCGGGCCGGAGGGGCTTCCTGTGCACACCATATTGCTCGAACAATTTGTAGTTCCTGTGCGCAAGCTGTTCCTCAGAATGTTCGTCGACCCATCACACAAGCGACCCGTCCTGATTGCAGGGGCGCACGCGTCTGTGGACGCTGCGCAACTCACTGCCACGGATTCTGGCGCAACTGCGACTGTGGCAATCGATCCTCTCACCGGTCTCCTCCCCTATCAAGTCCGCTCGCTTGCTCGCGCACTGGACCTCAGCGGCCCCGTGGCAATTCAGGCGGCACAGGTAATGCGTGCGCTCTATCATCTCTTCATCGACAAAGACTGCAGCCTCGCAGAGATCGATCCTCTAGTGGTGACCGCCTCCAATGAGCTTCTCGCTCTCGACGTAAACGTCATGATTGACGATAGCGCGCTCTACCGCCAGCCGGAGATCGTTGCGCTGAGGGACGATTCACAGCTCCACCCTCTCGAACAACAAGCGGCACGAGCTGGAGTCAGCTATGTGAAGTTGGACGGTGCCATAGGCTGCCTTGTGAACGGAGCCGGACTGGGTATGGCGACAATGGATCTCGTGACAGTGCTCGGCGGCCGGCCGGCGAACTTCCTCGACATTGGAGGGACGGTGGATGAGACCACAATTCGTCGCGCAATAGAGCTGCTGCTCGATGATGGCGATGTGAGAGTGGCGTTGATCAACATATTTGGGGGCGTGCTTCGGTGCGACACTGTTGCACGCGCGCTGCTGCAGGTGTTGAATGAGCGCCATTCTTCCATCCCGTTTGTGGTGCGGATGCAGGGCACGAATGCCCGTGAGGCAGGAGAGCTCCTCATATCAGGACCGATGTCGCTCATGCTCGAACCCGATCTGGGCCGGGCGGCGCGCCTCGCGGTAGCCACAAGCGGCACGACATCCCACAAGAGGAGAGGCCCGGCATCATGATACTGGTTAATGAGCATACGCGAGTCCTGGTGCAGGGCATTACGGGCGGGGAAGCGACCCACCACACGCTGCGCTGCATCGAGTACGGCACACAGGTGGTCGCCGGTGTCACCCCCGGCAGGGGAGGGACGGTGTGGGAGAAGAAGGTACCCGTGTTCGAGAGTGTGGAGCAGGCAAGAGAGGCGACGGGCGCAACTGCGAGTCTCGTATTTGTTCCGGCCCAGTACACCTCGGATGCCATTATCGAGGCAGCGGATGCGGGACTGTCCCTCATCGTGTGTATCACGGAACTGGTGCCGACACTCGATGAGGTCACCTGGCACAGGTATATTCGGGGGTTGGACGTCATTGTCGTGGGACCCAATTCTCCCGGCATCATATCGCCGCCTGCTCGTTGCATGGTCGGCATCATGCCTGGCTCTATCCATTTACCCGGCAACATCGGTGTCGTCTCGCGGAGTGGAACCCTCACCTACGAGGTGGTGGGGCAATTGACGTCTCAGGGAATAGGACAGTCGACGTGCATAGGGATTGGAGGAGATCCGTTACCGGGAACCGATTTCGTGCGGGCTTTATGCCTCTTCGAGGCAGATCCGGACACCACCGCTGTTGTGATGGTTGGGGAGATAGGTGGCTCAATGGAACAGGAAGCGGCGGATTTCATCCACGAAATGAGCAAGCCGGTGATCGCGTTCATTGCAGGCGCAAGTGCGCCCCCTGATCGACGCATGGGACACGCGGGCGCAATCATTACCGACGAATCAAGCACTGCCATGCACAAGAAGGCGGTGCTACGCTCCTGCGGGGCAGTCGTCGTCGATAACCCTGCACAGATAGGCATAACAACGCGCGAGGTGCTTGCCGGGAGAGGTCTCCTGTAGACTCGGGAGGTGCAACACGGAATGCCTCTCGTGCCGCAGCCAATCCTGCACCTTCTCCGGAAGCTCCTCTTCGGCGAATCTCTGCGACACCGACGCGCGCCAAGATCAGTCTGGTATACTCTGTTCTCAGCTTGAACCTGCGCCTGATCACCATCGACGGGCCAGTAGCAGTCGGCAAGAGTAGCGTCGGGCTGATGCTGGCGGAGAGACTGAGCTTTCAGTTCTTCGATACCGGCGTCATTTACCGCACCTTCACATGGAAGGCGCTCAATGCCGGGCTTTCCCCGCTGGACACCGAAGCACTCGCAAAGCTGGCGCACGACACTGCGTTCCAGTTTGTCCCAGGGTCGGGTGCCCACCTCGTCGTTCTCATTGACGGCGAGGACACATCGCGGTTAATCGGTGCCCCTGAGGTCGAGAGAAACGTCGCACTGATCGCCAAGATTCCGCAAGTTCGGGAGCGCATGGTATCGGAGCAACGCCGCGTGGCCACCGAGTTGCGGCTGGTAATGGCCGGGCGCGATATCGGCACCGTCGTCCTGCCGTGGGCGGATCTCAAGGTATTTCTACAGGCGTCAGTGACGGAAAGGGCCAAGAGGCGATACGCTGAACTGAACGAACGAGGAGTAGAGACCTCGTACGAGACGGTCCTTGAGGAACTGGAGCAAAGGGACCGCAACGATACCACCCGCGCGGTATCTCCGTTGAAGCCTGCCGACGATGCAGTGGTCATCGACACTGATACACTTTCCCTGGAAGAGGTCGTTGCCAGGATTCTCGTATTAGCTCACAGACAGTAAGCGACATGCTGCCAGGCAGGAGAACATTCCTCCGTGAAGGAGGAATGCCGTGAAGCCACCCGCCCGCATCGCACTCGCCGTTATGCGGGTGCTGTATTTCCTGCTGCTGAGATGGACCGTGACGGGCCGCGAACACGTCCCCGGGCACGGGGCGCTCATCGTCATTGCCAATCATGTACACGTCGCTGACCCTGTCCTTCTGATGCTGGCATTTCCGCGGCACATCACGTTCCTGGCGAAAGAAGAGCTGTTTCGCTACCCCTTTCTGGGCCGGCTCATGCGCGATGGGGGCATGTTTCCGATTGCACGAACGGGTCCCCTGGAGCGGAAGAGGGATGTCGTGCGACAGGCCACAGGCTTGCTCGCGCGTGGAGAAGTGCTGGCGCTCTTCCCGGAAGGCAGGAGATCCCACTCCGGTGTGCTCCTGGAGGGGAAGCCTGGCGCAGCCGTTCTCGCGCTACGAGCCGGGGCGAAACTGGTACCAGTGGCGATAGAGGGCACGGAGAAGCTTAAGGGCGCCTTGTGGTGGATGAAGCGGCCGAGGGTTGCCGTAACCATTGGCGTTCCATTCAGCATCCATAGCGCTGAAGGGCGACTATCGAGATCGGAATCCGCCAGGCTCACGAGCGAGCTCATGCACAGCATTGCGAGGCTCCTACCGGAGGAGAGACGAGGACCGTATGGAGGTTGAGAAGGCCTGCGAGCTCGGACTCTGCTACGGTGTGCGGCGCGCAGTCGACATGGTCCTCGACGCCGTGCAGACACATGGCACGCTGCATACGCTCGGCCCGCTGGCCCATAACCGGACACTATTACGGCAACTGGAGTCTCGCGGGATCACAAGAATCGACCTCTCTACTACGATCCCCGGGCCGGCAGTGGTTATCCCCACGCATGGCGTAACGCCTGACGTACTACGCTATCTAAGAGACACGGGACGCGTGATTATCGACACCACCTGCCCCAACGTAGCTCGCGCCCAACAGATTGTCGCCGAGATGGCGTACGAGGGGTTGACAATTGTCATCTTCGGAGATTCCGAGCATACCGAGGTCCGTGGCTTGCTCGGCTGGACTGAGGGGAGAGGAATCGCCACAACGGACGCGTCGTCGCTGTCGGTTGACGATCCCTCTTCAATACCAGCAGCAGTGGGTATCATCGCACAGACGACTCAACGGGCCGAGGATTTTGCTTTGTTCGTGCAGCAAGTGTGCTCGACTGCATTCGCCGGCGGGCATGGGGTGCGCGTTGTCAACACACTGTGCGATGCCACCCGGCGGCGACAGCTAGCAGCCGCCACGCTGGCGCGTGTGGTAGATGCGATGATTGTGATCGGCGGCCGCGACAGCGCCAACACGCAGCGCCTCGCCGAGACATGCTCGCGCATTGTGGAGACGTATCTCGTGGAGACCGCCGAGGAGATAGACGACGCGCTATTGCGCGGAAAGATCCGTATCGGCCTGGCGGCGGGCGCATCCACCCCTGATTCCAGCATTGAGCAGGTCGAACGCCGGCTCCGGGAGATCTAACCTATACGATCGTCCAGCTTCCTACCACCTATGAGGTGCATATGAAGGTGCGGGACTATCTGGCCGCCTTCGGATCCACAGTTCACCACGAGCCGGTAGCCCCGGTCTGCGATTCCTTCCTGCTCCGCCAGTTCTCTCGCACGAAGGACCATCCTTCCGACCAGGTCGGCCTGTTCCGGCAGGAGACTCTGCACTGACTCGATGTGATCTCGAGGTACCAGCAGGATATGCGTCGACGCCACCGGGTTTATGTCGCGGAAGGCCACTATCTCCTCGTCCCGGTGTACGAAATCGCCGGGTATCTCTCCGGCAATTATTCGACAGAAGACACAACTCTCTGACATCCACGTTCTCCGTACGATCAATAACCGGACGGCACTTAAGGCGCCGCCCGAACCTGATATTCACCGACAACAAACTCATACGTGCTCGCGGCGGTGACAACGACCTTCTGTCCATCGAAGGCGATTTCCGTTTCTCCGACAACAGCATCCCTGTACATGCTGTCAAACCACAGCCAGCCCGCAGGCCAGTTTCCTTCCGTTCTCGGGCCCGATTTGCCGTCTATGACACCGTCTCCGTTCCCGTCGACGAGATAGACGGAGTTCACGACATTCCCATCCTGCAGGTATTCCACCCTAGCGAAGAGGCCGTCGATGTTCATCGGTTCGGCAATAATCCTGATGCTCTCCGCATACGTGGCCGTCTGGCATCCGGCAAGCGAGCCCACCAGCATCACCACCACACACAACAGCATCGATAGACTCAGCCTGCGACGCGACCACACCCAGGGGCTACCTCTTCTCACCGTTTTCATGGACTCATTGTACCATCGGCAAGATGGGTCAGGAAGTCTCATGTGGACGACCTCGCGCAGCTTCTTTACAATAATCCGGGCACAACGCCATGGCCCGTGTAGAACGAAATCGTTATGGCGAGGAGGCAACAGATGGCCAGAACATCTTCGACCGATGCCGAGCACGCTGGGATTCGGACAGTTGCCAGCCTGATTGCTGCTGCGGCTCGCACTGCCCCCAAGACAAGGGGGGTGGATGCGATACAGTCACTCGTAGTTGATGGCGAGGACATGGAGACGCTTGCCCGTGCGATGGAGGCAGCCGCCCCGGGGAGACCGGACCTCATCGCCAACGGACTGCGAAGGGATGCACGCAACGTGCGCGACTCGGTCTGCGCGGTGCTTATAGGGGTAACCGGAGCGGCCAAGAAACCGGAGAATCCGTTTGACTGCGGCGCTTGCGGGCTCAAGACCTGCAGCAACCTGATGAACGCACGGGCAAAGGGAGGCGCCGACACCGACTTCTTCGGACCGATATGCGTGTTCGCCTCAATGGATCTTGGCATTGCCCTGGGTTCAGCAGCCAGGGTGGCAGCCGAGCACAACATCGACAACAGGATGATGTACACGATGGGAGTAGGTGCGACGAAACTGAAGTGGCTCGATACCGACATCATCATCGGCATCCCGCTCTCCGCAACGGGGAAGAGCATCTACTTCGACAGAGGTTGACGATCCGCGGCAGAGGACGGGCTGTCAGGTGTCCCTGCGGCGGCTCTCATGGAAAGCCGTGGCCTGTCTGCGGTACTCCTGCATCAGCCCGTGATCGGCGAAGCTGAAATGCGAGTTCGCTCCCACGATGATGTGGTCCAGGACTCGCACGTCGAGAAAGCTGGCCGTGAGGATCAGGTCGCGAGTAATCTGCCTGTCGTGGTCGCTCGGTTCTATGCATCCGGACGGGTGGTTATGGGCAAGAATTATTGAGGCTGCCTTGTGATCGAGCGCCCGCTTGAAGATCTCCCGCGGGTAGACCACGCTGCTGGTCAGCGTTCCCTCGAAGAGTATCTCCACCGCTCTCGGCTTATTCTGAGCGTCGAGGTACACCACGCGAAACGTCTCCCGGTCGAGCGCTCCCATGGAGACTTCCAGGTAGTCTACGACGGCCTGCGAGGTGCCGAGTGGTGACGTATCCTGATGCATGCGCTCGCCATGATAGTGCTCTGCAAGGGCGCGCGTCAGCTTGATGACGAACACGCTCATCTCACCGATGCCCTGGACCTCCTGCAGGGTCTTGGGGGAAGCATCGAGCACTCCTCGCACGCTCCGGAAGCGCCTGATAAGTTCCTTACCCTCCGGCTTGCAGTCACCGCGCCGTTTCGCGAGGGTAAGCAGCAGCTCGACTACCTCATAGTCGTGGAAACCGTCGAGTCCATCCCGATCGAACCGTTGCCGAAGCCGCTTCCAGTGGTCTTTGTGTGAGTCCTGCTGAGGTGAACGTTTGCCCGACACAATGCCATACTTTACTATATTACTCTCCCGCAGGAATACAATCGCTTATGCCGCGCTATCATCTCTGGACCATCGGCTGCCAGATGAACAAGGCAGAATCCCAGCGAATTGCCGGGGTGCTCGCTGCCGCCGGTTGCGAGCCGGTAGCGCGGATGGACAGCGCCGATCTCGTGATCCTCAACACGTGTGTCGTAAGGCAAAGCGCCGAAGACCGGGTGGCCGGCACCCTCGGGTTGCTCGCAGGAATGAAGAAGACGCGAGCGATCGAGAGGATCGCCGTGACCGGCTGCTTCACCGCTCGCGACCGCGAGGAGCTACAGCGAAGATTTCCTCATGTCGACCTCTTCTTCGGCTCTGGAGAATATGAAGCGTTGTCAGCCTGGCTCGAGGCCATCGCGGGACCAGGGGACCAGCCTCCTCGCGAAACACCGCTTGCCCTCTTAGAAGAGCACGGCGGGACTCCCGGTGTGTCGAGCTACGTGCCCATCATCCAGGGCTGCAACAACTTCTGCACTTACTGCATAGTACCCTACACGAGGGGTCGTGAAGTGAGCCTGCCTCCCGAGCACGTGGAGGCGGAGGTTCGCAGCCTTGTGTCGCGAGGCTCCAGGGAAATCGTCCTGCTGGGACAGAACGTCGATTCGTACGGCAGGGATCTGCCGGGCAGACCAGAGCTGGCGGACCTGCTCGAGCGACTTCAGCCTGTGGAGGGGCTCGACAGGCTCCGGTTTCTGACGAATCATCCCAAGGACATGAGCGACAGGCTGATCCGGGCGATGGCGACGCAGAGCAAGGTTTGTGAGCACATCGATCTGGCCCTTCAGTCCGGTGACAACGGTATTCTGCATGCTATGGCACGGGGATATAGAGTCGAGGACTTCGTGCGGCTCGTGGGCGACATTCGACGAGCCCTTCCTCATATCTCCATAACCACTGACATCATCGTGGGTTTCCCCGGAGAGACAGATGAGCAATTCGAGCACACGTTTGAGGTACTGGAGCGGCTACGGTTCGATGCCGTGCATATCGCCGCTTACTCTCCCCGTCCTGGCACTGTCGCAGCACGCAAGTTCAGCGACTCAGTTCCCAAAGAGGCAAAACGAGAGCGGCTGCATCGCATTGAGAAGCTCCAGGAAGAAGTGGGGGGTGAGATCAATGCCGCGTACCTCAGCCGGGAGGTTGAGGTGCTCGTGGAGGAGCGGAAGCGTGGCAAGTGGTGCGGCAGGACACGCACCAACAAGCTCGTGTTCTTTGAGGCGGAGGAGGACTATCGGAGTGCGCTGGTGCATGTCGCCATCTCCAGGACCAGCCCCTGGGCATTGCAGGGCGAGGTCGTCTACAATTAGACTTTCTGATAAAGGAGGATTCCGCGACTATGGATGAACAATTCGCCGGTATTCTGCCGCTCATATTCTTCTTCGCTCTGATGTTTGCGGCCATGTACTTTTTCACCATTCGGCCACAGAGAAAGCGCCAGAAGGAGCAAGAGGAACTACTCCTCAGTCTTAAGAAGGGCGCGAAGGTTGTCACGAGCGGAGGCATGTACGGCACGGTGGAGGTAATCGATGACACCTCCGTGGTGCTGAAGACCGAATCAGGCGCCCTTATCCGCGTGGCAAAGATGAGCGTGGTCGGCCGACAGTTGGGGAATTAGTCCTCGGACAGGCAAACTCCGGCGCTTCAGATGTATCCGCCTGAGGACAGCTTCCCGGATAGGTATCCGATGAATTCGTCGGCTTTCTCACTTGGGGGGCGTGTCATAAGGCTGACGCTGATGAACACCAGGGTGCAGAGGATCAAGCCCCAGAGCCCCGGCCACCAGCCCAGCGGCTTCATTCCGGTGACCTGGAGTACCAGCACCAGAACTGCCCCTGACACTATGCTGGCCACGGAAGCCGGTGCGGTTGCCTTTCTCCAGTAGAAGGCTCCGAATATGCTCGGCACCACCATCAGAAGCCCCGCAGAAGCGGCAGCGGATAGCGGCGCAATCATGAAGTCGAGGCCGGCCCTCGTGGAAGCCTGCCACGCAAAAAGCAGTGCGATCACAGCCATTACGGGTATCACCCACTTCCCTATGCGGAGCTCGCGCTGTTCGCTCGCGCGAGGATTAATCACGCCGCGGTAGATATCACGCGCCCACACGCATGACAGCGTGAGAAGGATCGAGTCGATCGTGGACACGGCCGCTGCGACGATGCCAATCATCGCCACGAGAGCAAGCGCCTTGGGCACAAACGGCATACCCAGAAGCGTTGGCGTTGCCATGTCCGGATTCTCAAGGCCGGGCACCAGCATCCTGGCACCGAAACCCCAGAGTATCGCGATCACAGTGTAGATAAACCCGAAAACGAGAAAACCCCCGAGCATCTGCCTCATCGCTGCGACGGATTTCGGGGTGAAGAAGCGTTGGCTCACCTGGGGATTGGAGAGGCAGAAGAAGAACCACGGCAGCGACAGACCGATAAACATGTGTACATCCCACAAGCCATCGCCTGAAGGAACGGTGAGGAGCTCGGGATGCTCCGCCTCGAAACGTGAGAGGAACGTGCTCATACCTCCGAGTTCCGAGATAATGAGCGCCAGAAGAATCGTAGCGCTCACCAGCATAACCAGCGCCTGAAACGCATCGGTCCACGCAATCGAACGCAGCCCTGCGATCCTCGACCAGGCTATTGCCAGAAGCGTGCCCACGAGGATGCCGGCGAGTACGGGAATACCCCCTCCGCTCATACCGTTCAGAAGAAGCCCGATTCCCAGGAGTTGCGCCGCGCTATACGGTACCAGGAAGACAAGCGCCAGCACGGCGGACACCGCTCCGACAAGCTTGCTCTGGTACCTGTCCGCGAGGAGGTCCATCGGGGTAATGTACCCGTAGCGCCGCCCGGCGAGCCAGAACCTCGGAAGAAAGAACACCGCGAGGAACAATCCACAGAGATAGGTCATCTCGAACCCGAGCGCGCCCACTCCCCCCACGTAGGTCAATCCAACAAGCCCCACCAGCATGAAGGCACTGTAGGTTGTCGCGCTGTAGGTGAGCGCGGAGACAAACCCCCCAAGCCGACGTCCCGCGAGAAAGAAGTCGCTCATCCCGACTCCGACATAGCGTCGTGCCGCGAGAGCGATGAGGAAGCCGAGCACTATGTAGAGACCGATGGCAAGCCAGGCCCATTCTATACTGCTCATTCACGCCACCTCAGGAAGAGCACAAACATGCTGGCAACGGCCACCGCCGTCCAGACGAGCCAGAACAGGAATGCGCCAGAGAATCGCGTGTGCCCGGTGAGGAAGTGCCAGGGAACCACCATGTTGATGAGGAGCAGGAGACCCAACCAGCCCCATGCAAGCCAGCTTTTCGTTACCATCTTGCGATTATAACAATGCCGGGTACAGGTTTCTCACGTGTCTCAGTGGTGAAAAAGCGGTGCAGCAGTACTAAATTCGGCGACTCTCCAGGAGCACGGTCACCGGGCCATCATTGACGATGCTGACGTGCATGTGCTGCTGGAATGCTCCGGTGGCGACACTGATTCCTTGTGCAGCAAGAGCAGCGATGAAACGCTCGTAGAGAAGAAGCGCATCGGAGGGCGGTGCAGCATCGCTGAATCCCGGGCGTCTTCCTTTCCTGGTATCCGCCATCAACGTGAACTGGCTCACGACGAGTACGCCGCCGCCCACATCCTGCACTGATAGATCGAACTCCTGGTCTTCACGCGGGAACACTCTCAGTCCGGCCACTCGCCGGGCAAGGTAGTCGGCATCTTCTGCCGAATCGTCTCTTGCCACTCCGAGGAAGACCACCAGGCCGGGACCAATACGGCCAACTTCCGTGCCATTCACCGTCACGGAACCGGCAGCCACCCGCTGCAGCAGTGCTTTCATAACCGGAAGCTATTCTAGGCCGCCTGAGCACACACGGTCAACGGCAGCATGAGTTCAAGGTTCCCTATCGAATTGAGCGTGGTACGTTCAACGACTATAATGCTGCACAGTACTGTGACTGTACCTGAGACCATCTTCCATGGAGTCGCCCGGCCGGCGAGATACACCGCCCACGAGTGGAACTCAGTCTACAAGCCGTGGGACAGCGTTTCGCTCCGCTTCGCGTTGTGCTACCCGGACACTTACGAAGTGGGCATGTCCAACCTCGCGCTGCACATACTCTATGAGGCGCTGAATTCCTTTCACGACATACTTGCCGAGCGAGTGTTTGCCCCATGGCCCGACATGGAACAGGCGTTGAGACAGGGCGGGCACCACCTGTTCTCCCTGGAGTCGAGGCGCAGTCTCCTGGAATTTGACGTCATCGCTTTCTCGCTAGGCTACGAGCTCACGTATACAAACGTTCTCACAGTTCTCGACCTCGGGGGAATACCTCTTTGCCGGTGCGACCGGACGCAGCAACATCCGATCGTAATTGCCGGCGGCAGCTGTGCAGCAAACCCCGAGCCCATGTCGGACTTCATCGATCTCTACTTCATCGGGGAGGCTGAGGACGGTCTGAATGAGCTGACTGAAGTCCTTCGCGAGAACAAGCACGACCGGCCACGTCTCCTGAGGGCTGCGGCTCGTCTGCGTGGCGTTTATGCGCCCGCACTCTATGAGCCGCGGTACTCGAGCGATGGCTCCTACGCGGGGCTGGAGCCGCGGGAGCTCGAGTCTTCTCGCAGCATCTCGCGCAGAACTGTTTCCATCCTCCCTCCGCCACCGGTGCGACCCGTCGTCCCTCTCGTGGAAATAGTTCACGACTATGGCTGCGTCGAGATTCAAAGGGGCTGTACGAGAGGGTGCCGATTCTGCCAGGCAGGCATGCTGTACCGGCCTGTCCGCTCGCGCAGTCACGCCCAGATCTACGATGCATGCGAACAGATCACTGCGAACTGCGGCTACAGCGAGATTTCTCTGCTTTCTCTCAGCAGCAGCGACTATCCGCACATTGAGAGGCTGGTCCAGGACCTCAGTCTACTCTGTCGACGTAAGAACCTCTCGCTCTCGTTACCAAGCCTGCGGCCCGGGCCCGAGTCTGTGCGCCTGCTGGCCGAGCTCCCCGGACACCGTGGCAGTTCGTTCACGTTTGCCCCTGAGGCAGGAACCGAACGCCTGCGATGTGCCATTAATAAGAACGTGACTGAGGACGATATCTTCAGCACGCTCGAGGCCTTGAGGGAAGGAGGTTGGACCAAACTCAAGCTCTACTTCATGATCGGACTGCCAACCGAGACCGAGGACGATGTTGCCGGCATTGTCTCACTTGTTCACAGAGTGGCTTCCTTCGATCCCGGGTTGCGCCTCAATGTGGGTGTCGCGCTGCTGGTTCCCAAGCCCCACACTTCCTGCCAGTGGCACGTGCAGGATGATCCGAGCGTGGTGGCAACAAAGATCTCCCTTCTCAAGAAAGGCTTGCGCACCGACCGGGTGAAGCTCTCCTGGCCCGATGTCCGCATGAGTCAGATCGAAGCGGTATTGTCGAGAGGCGATCGTCGAGCCGGGAAGCTCATACTACGCGCATGGCAGCTGGGTAGCAGATTCGACGCGTGGGGCGAGTGCTTTACGTATGACAACTGGCGTGCGGCCTTCGAATCAAGTGATCTTCGCTGTGAAGACGTCTTGATGCGCACCCCGGCGCCAGGCGAGCCGCTGCCGTGGGCACACATCGACACAGGGATCTCACAGGACTTCCTCGCGGCAGAGTACAGCCGCATGCTGCGTGCAGAGACGACTCCCGATTGCAGGACAGGGAGCTGTAACGAGTGCGGCCTGCAACAACAGCTGGCGCATGGGTGTCCGGGAGCGACTACAGGGACTTGATGAAATGATTGATCGCGCGGTTCGTCTGCTCGGGTTTCTCGGCAAAGAAGTGGTGTGTGCCTCCTTCAATGACGACGAACTGTGCCCGTTCGATATGCTCGGCGAGGTACTCCCCATACCTGGGTGGAGTGAGCACATCCGCTCTGCCGGATAACACGAGGGTCGGCGTCTTCACCTCATGCAGGCGATCCATGACGTTGAACCTGTCGCAGCACAGGAAATCGTTTAACTGGACTCTTGCCCCGACAGCAGCCACGTCCGAGAGGATCTGCTCGCGAAGTCTGCGGTCCATTCCTGCTTCCTTCTCGACAACGTCGAAGACGACGTCATGGATGGCGCGTAACTGAGACTCTACGAACTCGGCGAGCCAGGAGTCCGGGTCTTCGATCCCTTTCTCAATGGCCTCAAGCACGTGAGGGGCGACCCGAAGCTTCGCTCCCGTGCCGATGAGGATAAGCCCTCCCAGGTCATCCGGGTAATCCAGTGCATACTGGAGCACGATGGCGCCGCCGAGGGAGTGTCCGGCCAGCACAGGTCGAACATATTCCTTTGCTTTCACGTAATCATGAAGCCATGCTGCGTATTCCTCGACACTTTCGCAGGCTTCTCCTTCGGAAAGGTGGCCCGGGAGGTTTACAGCGTGGGCGTCTTTGAAGAAGTCCGTCTGGTGTTTCCAGACCACACCTGTGGCCCCGGAACCATGAACAAACACCAGTTGCATGGGACAGCACCTCCTTGCTTCACAATGCGACCGCAGGGAACACCAGCCGCGTCATTCGTCAGCAGCCAATTCGACTTCGCCGGTTGCGGTGACAGACACTACCGTCTCGCCCTGCTCCAGAGCCATCAGGTGTACTCCCCGCGCGTTCCTGCTCTGCACGGAAATCTGCTCCATTGGAATCACGACCACATTGCCGGACGAAGACAGCAGCACCAGGGACCCCCGGGGCGGCACAAGCCTTGCAACTGCAAGCTTCCCCGTCTCGATTCCAATTCTGTGTACGCGCAGTCCTTTTCCTCCTCGCTTGTGGACAGGAATGCTCGCCACGCGCGTCAGCTTGCCATACCCTCTCTGTGTCACAGTGAGGAGGTAGACATCGATGTGCACACGGTCCATTCCCACCACCTCATCGCCAGCGACCCGCAGGCCGCGCACCCCACCACTGCTTCGTGAAGCCGTACGGAGATCTCTGACAGCAAACCTGTTCGCATTACCGTTCTGGCTGACGAGCACCAGTTCGTCCTGGTCGCTCACCACCTGGGAGGAGACCAGGTGGTCCCCTTCCTTCAGGTTGATTGCCGTCACGCCCGTCCTGCGAATCGAGGCGAATGACTGCAGGGACGTCTTCTTGACCACTCCCAGGCGACTGGCCATCACCAGGAACCTCTCTGGCTCGAATCTGCTTATGGCCAGCAATGCCGTGATGTTGTCCCTGAGGTCAACGGGAACCACATTGACCAGTGCTGTGCCCTTGGCAGTCCGTGATGACTCCTCGGGAATCTGGTAGCACTTGACACTGTAGACCTTCCCCTTGCTCGTGAAGAAGAGAATGCTGTCGTGTGTATCAGCGGCAAGGATGTGCCGAACGGAGTCGTTGTCACGAACAACCATGCCCATGACGCCACGTCCGCCGCGGTGCTGCACGCGATATGTACTCGCAGGAAGGCGTTTGACAAAGCCACCGGCCGTAAGGGTGACAATCATCCTCTGATGGGGTATGAGATCCTCACGACTGAACTCTGTGGCCTCCTCTTCCCAAATCTGGGTGCGCCGCTTGTCGGCAAACCTGCCCCTCAGTTCAACGATCTCGTCCTTGATGAGGTAGAGAATCTTCGAGGGATTCGCAAGCAAGTCTTCCAGGTAGGCAATGGTCCTGATCAGTTCGGCATATTCCTCGGCGATCTTGTCGCGCTCGAGCTGTGCCAGTCTGCGCAGAGGCATATCCAGGATGGCCTGAGCTTGCTCCTGAGAAAGGCCGAAACGAGCGATGAGGTTCGCTCGCGCAGTCTCCACCGTTTCCGACCCGCGTATCACGGCTATCACTTCATCAAGGTGATCCAGGGCTACCTGAAGCCCCTCAAGGATGTGTGCCCGCTTCGAGGCTTTGTCGAGCTCAAAGCGGCTTCTCCGGGTGATGACATCTGTACGGAAGTCGACATAGCAGGTGAGCGCCTCTCTCAGGTCTATGGTCTTGGGCTTGCCATTCACGAGGGCGACCATGTTGACGAAGTACGTCGTCTGCATGGCCGTGTTCTGATACAGGTTGTTCAGAATGCGTCCAATCTGGGCTTCCTTCTTGAGGTCGATGACTACGCGCAATCCCTCACGATCAGATTCGTCCCTGACCTCGGCGATCCCGGATACCTTCTTCTCCCTTGTCAGGACGGCGATTCGCTCCACCAGGGCAGCCTTGTTCGCCTGATACGGAATCTCCGTTATGACGATCTGACGCTTCCCGGCCTTGCTCGTGATTTCTTCAACCCGTGCGCGCATTACAATCCTGCCGCGCCCGGTTGCGTAGGCACTACGGATCCCCTCCGTGCCCAGAACAATGGCGCCCGTCGGGAAGTCCGGCCCCTTCACAAACTGCATCAATTCCTCGCTGCTGGCCAGCGGGTTGTCAATGAGATATACGATCGCATCGCAGACTTCGCCAAGGTTGTGCGGCGGTATGTTGGTAGCCATTCCAACCGCGATGCCTGAGGCGCCATTTACGAGAAGATTCGGTAATCGGGCAGGAAGCACCGACGGCTCTTTCAGCGAATCGTCGAAATTGGGGACAAAGTCGACTGTGTCCTTGTCGATGTCGACAAGCATCTCCATCGCTATGGGGGCAAGACGGGCCTCTGTGTAACGCATAGCGGCAGGCGGATCATTGTCCATGCTGCCAAAGTTTCCCTGGCCATCGACGAGCGGGTGGCGCAGAGAGAACTCCTGCGCCATTCGAACCATCGCATCATACACCGACGAGTCGCCATGCGGATGGTACTTGCCGAGCACTTCTCCAACGAGGCGCGCGCTCTTCTTATACGGGCTATTCGGGCGCATGCCGAGGTCTTCCATTGCGAATAGCACGCGGCGCTGGACCGGTTTGAGTCCGTCGCGAGCATCCGGTAGTGCCCGCGAGACTATGACGCTCATCGCATAGTCGAGGTAGGAGCGCCTCATCTCCTGTTCGATGTCAATCGGCTTGACCAGTCCTATTTCCGTCACTCTGCCCTCTCCTCTCCGCTACGTGGCTCATCAATCAGCGTGAAGCCCTCCAGGTACCCTCTATCCTCATCCTCGGCGAACGGCTCCTCGGCGTCGCTCTGCTCGAGGCTCCGCAGGGCTGCAGATTTCCGGCCTTCATCAACGATTGGTGGTGTCTCAATGGGTGAAGCCCTGGCCGGATGGCCATAGAGCCTGTCCGCCTGCGTTGGAGGAAACGAGGCCTGCCCCGCGAGCGCCGGATGCTGATAGTCCTCTCTCACCAGAAGCTGCAGGCCTCCCTCGTCGGTGGACAGGATAGTGGCACTGTAACGGTTCCCTCCCTGCATGAGTTTCGCAAGACGAACACCATGCTTTGGCTCGAGTTCCCCGAGCACCTTGCCTTCCTCGTCTTCTACGAGGACGCGCTGACCACGCCGTCGCAAAGCGACAGCCCCGCCGATTCCGATCTCCGCGAGACGGTCAAGCGAGGCGACATTCGTAAGTGCCACAATGCCTGTCTTTCCCACATTTGAGGCAAAGAAGTCCCTGCCAAGCGAGCGCGCTTTCTCAATCTCAAGCTTTCCAACTCCGTTCCATGCCTTGAGGCGTTGGAGATTCCTGGAGGCGATGCTGTTGCCCGGGTCGATCTCCAGAGTCTTACTGTAGGCCTCTTCGGCCTCGGAGAACCGCCCCAGCTCGATAAGCGCCCTTCCAAGACGATTGCGCGCGGCCACATCGTCTGGAAACCGTTCGATAATAGCGCGATTTGAGGCGATGGCTTCCTTCCACCTTCCCTGTGCCGCCAGGGCAATCGCCTCTTCAGAGAGTCTACGACTCAATCGCGTTCTTTCCTCTTCCTGCTGTAATGACACGGTGCCATGACTCCCGGACACAACGCAAGGCCGCCCGTCTATCCGGACTGTTGAAACTCTACCTCAAAAGCCTTGTGCAGTGCGCGTACCGCGTCTCTGACGCGGCTCTCTTCGATGATACACGTAATGCGTATCTCGGACGTCGTAATGAGCTGGATGTTGATATTCTCTTCGGCAAGCGCCCGGAACATCCGTGCCGCATAGCCGGGCGCGTTCTGCATGCCCGTGCCTACAATGCTCACCTTGCTCAGAGACTCATCGCCGCTGACTCTTACTGCCCCAACCGCCTTGCTGACCGGCTCCACGATAGAAAGCGCCTTCACCACATCGGTGCGCGCTACGGTGAACGTGATGTCCGTTATGTTATCGACCCCGGCGTTCTGGACAATGGTGTCCACGCTGATGTTGGCTCGTGCCAGCGGCTCAAAGAGGTCTCTTGCCACACCGGGACGATCAGGAACGCCAATCACCATAATCTTGGCCACGTTGGTGTCATGAGCAATGCCGCTCACCCTATTGCGCAATTCCATTGAGCCCTCCTTACAAATGAGCGTGCCGCCGTTGTCGCTCATGCTTGAAGCCACCTTTATCGGCATCTCATACACCTGTCCGAGCTCGACAGCTCGCGGCGCCATCACGCCGGCACCATACGTGGCAAGCTCGAGCATCTCTTCGTAGCCGATCGTCTCCAATCTGACCGCCTCGGGCACGAAGCGTGGATCTGCCGAGAACACTCCTTCTACGTCCGTATAGATTTCACACACGCTCGCACCCAGGCTGATGGCCAGAGCCACAGCCGTGGTATCTGACCCTCCTCTACCCAGTGTCGTGGTATCCATTTCGGTGTTGACGCCCTGGAACCCGGCAACGATAACGGCATTCCCTTTCTTCAACTCATTACGTATTCGTTGTGGCTCGATGGCGGTAATACGCGCCTTGCTGTAGCGCGTATCGGTCTGGATCCCGGCCTGCAATCCGGTCAGGCTCACCGCGTTGTAGCCCATAGCCTTGAGCGACATTGCGACGAGCGTACTGGATACGATCTCTCCGGTCGACAGCAGGACATCCATCTCCCTTTCGTCAGGCTGGTCAACGAGCTGGTGGGCCAGACGGATGAGCTCATCAGTCGTGTCGCCCATCGCGGACACCACGACCACCATGTCGTTGCCGGCCCCGCGCCCACGAGCGATGCGCGACGCCACATTCCGTATCCGCTCCGCGTCAGCAACGGAGCTTCCGCCATACTTCTGCACTATCAGTGCCATGGTCGAACCCTCAGGCTATGAAGTCTGCCATGAGACGGTGCCCTTCGTTTATCAGGAGTCCGGTACGAGCCGCCTCCGTTTCAGTGAGGCGCGATGCGCCATTGGATGCGATGCCGAAGCCCCACATGAGAAAAGGTACGGGTTCTCCGACATGAGTCTGCACTTCGATCGGCGTCGGATGGTCGGGCGCGACAAGAACGCGAACGCCGCCACGATCGAGTTTCCACAGCGCTGCCACCATCTCCTCATCGATACACTCAATCGCCCGTACCTTATCTTCCACCGAGCCATCATGGCCCGCCTCGTCCGGCGCCTCGACGTGCACTACGACAACGTCGTAGGAGTCAAGAGCGTCTATTGCCCCACGAATTTGTGCACCATAGTCGTTCGAGAGGTCGCCGGTGACGCCGGGGATGGACAGCACGCGCATATCGAGCATCTTGGCGAGCCCCAACAAGAGATCGACGCCGGACGTCATGGCTGCCGTCAAGCCGTGCGTCTGCTGGAATGACGGCATTGCAGGTATTCGCCCGCTCCCCCAGAAGAGCCAGATCATGTTGGCAGGCGGCTCGCCTCTCGAGATTCGCGCTGCATTCACCGGATGGTCCGTCAGCACAGGCACCGAGCGCAGCATCAGATCCCGCAGGTACTGGCTGCCCTCGCCACGTGGCAGGTGCTGCTGAATGTTCCCTCCGGGAATGTCGTGGGCCGGCGTACACGCAGCGGCAAGGGTGTCCACCTGCCCGCGTATCCTGCATATGTGCCGGTAGCTGATGCCGGGGTAGAATCTGACCTCGCGGTTGCCGAGAGCATCGTTCAAACTTGCTATGAGCTGCTGTGCGTCACCATTGCTGATGTACCCCGAACTGTAGCTCTCCATGCGACCCTCGTGTACGCTCACCAGGTTGCATCGAAAGACTACCTCTCCTGGCTCGATGGATATTCCCATGCTGCAAGCTTCTATGGAACCCCTGCCCATGTAGTACACGCGCGGATCATAGCCGAGGAGCGACATGCAGGCGCATGCGCTGCTCGGCTCCATGCCGTGCGGAACGGTCTGCACGAGCCCCACCCTGCCCTCGCGCGCGAGTGCATCAAGATTGGGCGTTCGAGCGAGATCGAGGCATGTCTTGCCTCCGTACGAAGGAAGTGGCCAGCCCGCAGCGCCGTCCGTTATCAGGATTACATGCTTCATGTTTGCAGTGCCCATTGAAGCACTTTATAATAGCACGGGCAAACGGGGCGTAGCGCAGTCTGGTAGCGCGCAGCGTTCGGGACGCTGAGGCCGGAGGTTCGAGTCCTCTCGCCCCGAGTGCTATCCTGTCTCGTTCCCCGGTTATTGCCACCTGCCCCTCATCTGGACAGGAGCGATTTCCAGCGCTATGGTAGAATGACCCCCCGGCATGTCCTTACCTGATTGAGGAGGGCCCAATGTCGCTTAAGACGGCAGATCAGTACAAGCAAGCACTCAAGAAACTCAAGCCGAACATGTACAAGTTCGGCCAGCTCATCGAGGATGTCACCACAAACCCCAATACCAGGAGGACCGTTGAGGGGCACGCGCAGCTGTACACTGCGGCACTCGATCCGAAGTACCAGGATATCTTCTCGCCTGTCTCCCACCTCACTGGAGACAAGGTCTCTCGCTACCTGTCAGTGAACCGGTCCGCCGAGGACATGATCGCAAACTGCAAGATGAAGCGTGCGGCCTACCATCTCACGGGAACCTGTACCGGAGGTCGATGCGCGGGCTACAACGCCCTCAACTCCATGTGGATCACGACCTACGACATGGATCAGGAACTGGGAACAGACTACCACCAGCGCCTCAGGGACTGGTTGCGTTACGCGCAGGATAACGACATCACGGTTTCGGGAGCCCTTACCGACCCGAAGGGCAACAGGTCCCTCTCCCCATCTCAGCAGGAAGACGCAGACATGAACCTCCGCATCATCGATGTCAAGGACAACGGCATTGTGGTGCGTGGGGCCAAGGTCATGATATGCGGTACGGCCGCAGCGCAGGAGGTCTTCGTGCTGCCCGGTTCCGGCTACAGAGAGCCTGACAGGGACTACGCCTTCTCGTTCGTCATTCCCAAAGACACCGCGAGTCTCACCATCGTCGAGGCCCGCCGGCCGAGCGACACGAGGGAGCTTGAAGAGGGTTTTGACATCCCTGTCGAAATGGGTGGCATCACACAGGCCTACCTTTTCTTCGAAGATGTTTTCGTTCCCCGGGAGCGCATCTTCCTGTGCAGGGAATTCCAGCACTCTGGCGCTGCCGTTCTGAACTTCATCATGCCGTACCGGGCAGCCATCGGCGGGTGCGTGGCAGGACAGGGAGACATCATGTGCGGAGCCGCCGCCCTCATCGCCCGGGCCAACGGCCTGTCCACCCGGGCCTTCAGTGACAAGCTGGTAGCAATGCACATCAACAACGAGACGACCTTTGGCATGGGAGTGGCCGCATCGGCACTTGGCAAGAAGCATCCGTCGGGGGCCTGGCTGACAGACCCTCTGCTGGCGAACGCCAACAAGGTGCATGTCGGAACCCTTCCCTACGAGACGAAACGGCTTACGCAGGAGATCGCCGGCGGCATCGGCGAGACCGGCTGTCTGCCCTCGTATGCTGATTTCAACAGCCCGACCTACGGCCACCTGGTGCAGAAGTATCTCAAGGCAGCCTCGAGCGCCGAGTCCCGTGCGAAGCTTGCGCGGCTCATCGAGTGGCTCACGCTCGGCGCCGGCGTACCCGGGTGCATGCATGGCGGAGGCTCCCCCGAGGGAGCAAGACTGCTCGTGAGGCTTAACTCCGAACTTGACCAGTCGATCGAGTATGCCCGACGCCTCATCGGTCTTGAGGAGGAGATCGCCGAACCTGCAGCTAAGAAGTAGCGATCAGAGGCCAGGGACATGGAACCACGGGCACCCGTCAAGTGCAGACCAGGCCATCGCATCGGCACGAAGTGCCGATGAGTACGTCAGCACAAGGGGAGAGAATTCGGTAACATAACGCATCAACGATGCGGCAAGGAGGTAGTCCAGTCATGGGCAAGTTCCCTTATTTCACCGAAGACCACGAAGCAATCAGGGAGACGGCTCGCGGTGCGGCTGAAGAGTTCAAGAAGACCGCCGAAGAGGCCGACCGAAAGCACGACTACAAGCTGATCGAGAAGAACCTGAAACGGCTTGCCGAGCTCAACCTCATCGGGATTCACATCTCCACCGAGTACGGCGGCGAAGGACTTGACCTCGTGGGGCACTTCGTGGCACTCGAGGAGATCGCGAAGGGGTGTCTCTCCACGGCTTTCTCGTTCAATACCCAGAGGCTGGCCATGGACGCCATCAGGCTTGGCGGAAACGAAGAGCAGAAGAAGAAGTACCTCGTGCCCGCCTGCGGAGGTTCGATCATCTCGTTCGCAACCACCGAGCCCGAGGCAGGCTCTGACGTGGCCGCCATAAAGACCTCTGCCGTCAAAGATGGAGGTCAGTGGGTCATCAACGGCACGAAGCACTACATCACCAACGCGGTCTTTGCTGATGCACACGTGCTGGTGGCCAAGACAAGTCCCGCGGACGCACAAAGACCGGATTTCACGGCATTCCTTGTCGACGGCGACAATCCCGGAGTGAAGATCAGCAAGGTCGAGGATAAGATGGGGGCCACGGCAACACCGACGACCGAGTACTTTCTCGAGGATTGTCGTGTTGGCGATGAAGCCGTGCTTGGCACAGTGGGAGAGGGCTTGCCCCTTGCACTGTCCGCACTTGAGATTGCCCGCATCGGCATCGGCACCCAGGGTCTTGGCCTGATGCAGTCAGCCATGCAGGAAGCCATTGCGTACGCGAAGGAGCGCGTCCAGTTTGGCCGTCCCATTCTCAGGAACCAGGCCATTCAGTTCCACATTGCCAACATGTCCTCTCGTGTGGAAATTGCACGAAACCTGCTGTTCCACGCTGCGTGGCTCAAGGACCAGGGTCTTCCCGCAGCGAAAGAGGCGGCTATCGCCAAGCTGTTCGCTACCGAGGAGTGCACCTGGGTCTGCAACATGGCTATGAACGTCTTCTGCGGGCCTGGCTACACAACCGATTACCCGATAGAGCGGTTCTTCAGGGATTCCAAGGTGCTCGAGATGGGTGGAGGCACATCAGAGATTATGCGCATGATAATCTCGCGGGAAGAGGTGGGCAAGTTCTAGCAGTCGAGAACAGGTGAACGAGGAGCCGGGCCTTCTGGACCCGGCTCCTGCCTTACGACCGGGGGGGACAGGCTGGAATGCGACAGGTAGAAGGAGGTGCGTTCAGGTGCATATTATCGTGCTAGTCAAGCAAGTGCCCGACATTGAAAGGGTGAAGTTTCTCAGCGACAGTAACCGGGTAGACAGGAAATCCGTCGATTCCGAGATTAACCCTTTCGATCTCAATGCCATCGAAGCAGCCCAGCAGATTAAAGAGCAGCTGGGCGCTACAGTCACGGCCATCAGCATGGGGCCCGGGACAGCCGAGGCGGTGCTACGAGAAGCCATCGCACGAGACGCGGACCGGGGCATCCTTCTCTGCGATGACAAGTTCGCCTGTTCGGACACACTTGCCACTTCCTACACGCTGGCGGCTGCGATACGGAAGGTTGGTGATTTCGACCTGATCCTCTGTGGAGAGAAGACCGTAGACGGCGACACCGGCCACATAGGGCCGGCCGTTGCCGAGAGGCTGGGGGTCTCTCTCCTGCCCTTTGTGTCACAGATCACAGAGGTCTCTGCCGACAAGGTATCCGCGGTGACGGAGACGTCGGCCGGCTCGCTCAAGGTGGAGGCCACGTTCCCTCTGCTGATCATGGGCACGAAGGAACTGAATACGCCGCGGCTCCCCACCCTCAAGGAGAAGCTACGTGCGAGAAAAGCCGAGGTCGAGAGGTGGACATCCGCCGATCTCTCCGATGCGGACGCCTCCAGGTTCGGAGCGGAAGGTTCAGGCACGTGGGTAGAAAGCATTTCGGTGCCGCCGGAGAAGAAACGCAAGGGAGAGCTGCTGAAGGGCGAGGACACAGCCAGGCAACTGGTTGCAGCGCTTGACAAAGAAGGTCTGCTGAAGGGGTAGTGTCATGGAGAACAAAGGCGTACTCATTTATGTGGAACAGGAAGGTGGGCGAGTCCACCCCATCTCTTTTGAGCTCCTTGGCAAGGGGCGCGAACTGGCGGATGCGGCAGGCTCGAAAGTCTCCTGTGCGCTGCTCGGGTCCGGCATCTCGGACGCCGCCCGGGAGCTGGTCTCTTAAGGAGCGGACGCGGTGTACGTTTTCGACGACGACTCGCTTGCCACATTCGATTCGCTTGTCCACAAGCTGAACCTTGTGAGCCTGCTTGGCGAGGTCAAGCCGGCGGTGGTCATGTTCGGCGCAACCTTCACCGGCAAGGCGCTTGCCCCACGTGTCGCCACAGCTCTCGAAGCCGGGCTCACATCGAACTGCACGGCCGTCGAGCTACAGAAAGATGGTTCCTTGCTCCAGGTGAGGCCTGCCTTCACCGGCAATTTCCTCGCCCACGTGAAGATAAGGACCGTGCCGGCAATGGTGTCTGTACGGTACCGTGCACTCGAAGCCCGAGAGAAGGACGAGTCCCGCAAGGGCGACGTCATCAAGAAAGAAGTGCACAAGGTCGAGAGCGGCGTCAAGGTGCTGGGAAAAGGCGCCGCCAAGGCGGCAAGCATCGCCGGAGCTGATGTGGTGGTGTGCGCAGGGCGTGGTCTCAAGAAGGCAGAGGACTTCGCCCTTGTCGAACAGCTCGCCAGTGCGCTGGGAGGCGTCGTCGGAGCGACTCGCCCGCTGGTGGATGACGGGTGGATCAGCAAGGACCATCAGGTCGGCTTCAGCGGTGCCATAGTGAAGCCGAAGCTCTACATTGGCGTGGGGGTGTCAGGCTCGCCCCAGCATCTTGCCGGGATACGCGATTCAGGCACGATAGTCGCCATCAATTCCGACCCGTCCGTCGCGCTGTTCCGTATCGCGGATTACGCAGTGGTGGGAGATCTCTACGAGATTGTTCCGCAGATGATCGACCTGCTGAAGAAGTAGCCGCGTCCTCTTGTGCCCGAACATAATAACGCGGGCGGCTCAGTCGAGCCGCCCGAATGGTTTCACGCAGCCGCGACCGGCAATCCGCCTGTCTCAGGCCCGCGCCCCTGCCCAGAGGCTATCGGTGCCGAATCCCTCTCCTGAAAGCTTCGCAGAGAGTGTCCCCTCCAGCTCGGCTATCGGCAGCCGTATCTGGGCGAGAGTGTCTCGGTCGCGAATCGTCACCTGGTTGTCTTCAAGCGATTCGAAGTCGATCGTGACGCACAGCGGGGTGCCGATCTCATCCTGGCGCCGGTAACGCCGTCCGATGCTCTGGGTATCGTCATATTCGGTGACGAAGCTGCATCTCAGCCTCTCATAGACATCCCGTGCCAGCGGCGTCAGCTTCTCGTTCCGGCTGAGTGGCAGTACCGCCACTTTCACCGGTGCAAGAGAGGGATGTAGCTTCAGCACGACGCGCGTGGCACCTTCGACCTCCTCCTCCCGATACGCATCGACCAGGAACGCGAGCACGGAGCGGTCGGCGCCGGCAGAGGGCTCGATCACGTACGGGACGTACCTCTCGCTGGTTTGTGGGTCGAGATAGCTCAGGTCCTTTCCACTCCACTTCGAGTGTTGCGAAAGGTCGAAGTCTGTGCGGTTGGCGATTCCCTCCAGCTCGGACCAGCCAATCGGGAACAGGTACTCGATATCGACGCATGCCTTCGCATAGTGCGCCAGCTCATCCTTCTCGTGATCTCGCAGCCGCAGGTTCTCTTCGCGTATTCCGAGTCCCACATACCAGTCGAGCCGCTCTTTCGCCCAGTACTGGTACCACTCCTCATCGGTCCCGGGCTTGACGAAGAACTCGAGTTCCATCTGCTCGAACTCACGCGTCCTGAATGTGAAGTTCCCCGGTGTGATCTCGTTTCGGAACGTCTTGCCCATCTGGGCAATGCCCAACGGGAGTCGCTTCCTTGAGGTGGTCACAACGTTCTCGAAATTGACGAAGATCCCCTGGGCGGTCTCCGGCCTGAGGAAGACAACGGCGGCATCCTCTTCGATAGGACCCATGAACGTCTTGAACATCAGATTGAAGTTCCGGGGTTCGGTGATCTCTCCCTCACACGATGGGCAGGCGGCTTTCTCCAGCTGGTCGGCGCGCCACCGCATGTGGCACGCTTTGCACTCTACGAGTGGGTCGCTGAAGCCCTCCAGATGTCCGCTCGCCTTCCACACCATTGGGTGCATCATAATGCTGCAATCCAGGCCGACTACATCGCCCCGCGATTCGACGATGCTGCGCCACCATGCATTCTTCACATTGCGCTTGAGCTCGACTCCCACCGGTCCATAGTCCCAGCAGCTCGCAAGCCCACCGTAGATTTCGCTGCTCTGGAAGATGAAGCCTCTGCGTTTGCAGAGGGAGACAATCTTATCCATCGTGACGCTTTCTGGCATGTGTGTACAACCTCCGAGCATTGTAGGGTACCAGCTTGCAGCATAGGGCGCAAAGACAATCAGGTGAAGCAACGGGACACGCCGGGCGAGGAACGATCTCCGCCGCAACGACATGAATCGCAGAAGCTATCTGGCTATGGCCCTGACGAACTCGGGAGCAGTCCGCGCTACCGCGGCTATCAACTCCTCGCCGGGATCAACATAAGCATAGACAACGTTGGTGCTGGAGGTGAACGACAGGTGCTTCACCCGAGAGTAGTCGGACACGCGCAGGGATTCGGCCCACCGCAGCAGCTCTCTCTCTCCGCGCGTATCCAGGGAGAGGAGCTGGAACTCCACCCCTCCAACCGTGACTTCCCTGCGACGGAACTTCTCCTCGTGCTCGATTCCAGGGGGCACGAACCGGTACTGCCCCTTCTTGATGAGGTGCGCTTCCCCCGGCAGGCTCTGCTTGCACTCAAACACGAAATACAGTTTGTCGTGCCTCATGGTGAAGCGGGCTACAGGGAAATACATCATACTCATCCTTGGCATGAGGTGAAGCGTGGCCCTGACCTGCTTGAAGTACTCGTCCTTCACCTTGTACTCTGCCTTGTAGCCGATGTAGCCGCCGATCCAGGTGTATTTCTGGTCGACAGGCTTCAGCGCCTGCTCGAGTGCACCTGCGTACATCCTCATGAGAAGGACATTGTGCCGCCTCCCCATGAAGTATGCGGCTGTCGTGAGCAACGCGATGACGATGACGACCGGAAGTATCCATGTTGTGACACCCATTCTGATCTACGTCCTTTCGCCGGCGTATCCGAGCCGGCCGTCGGCACACGGAGCGCCAGTCTCACGAATCACGCGCTGTGCCCCGGTATCCACTCACGGAAGTCGATGTGCTGCCCGAATTCTTCGACTGCCGCACGGCCGCAGAGATCCGCTTCGATGAACGGAATGGTCCTGACCTCACGACGAAGCTCCGCCCGAATCTCCTCTACAGTACGGCTGTCCGTGGACTTGAGCCCGGCCTTGTTCACGATGACAGAACCGATGGGCATTCCGAGCTGTTCCAGGGCTGCAAATGCGCGCTTCGTCTCGAACAGGGACAGGCGGTCCGCATTCATCACCGGCATCACGCGACATCGCGAGGCATCCGCCTGGAGATTCGCCAGGCGCTTCATTCGCGCCACGTACTCGTTCAGCTCTGTCATGACCGCATCGCTCTTCTCGTCACTCACGAGATGGTGTTCGGCGCCATCGATGACGAACTTTCGCTCGCCCTGAATGCGCTCGACGGCGCGCCGCTTGTCGAGTATCTCTCTGCGAAGCCGTGCGAGGCGTTCTCCCCAGAGCAAAGAGACCCTGGGCAGCGCAAGCACCCGAAGGGTAAGCCCGGTGGGTGGAGTATCGAACACCAGGATGTCGTAGCGCGGCTCGGCCTCGCGAATCAGCTCCTCCATGGCCTGGAGCGTTGCGTACTCCTCAATACCTGGCGACAGCCTCAGCGCGTCGAGGTAGCCTTCGATATTGATGACCTTGAGGTACGAGTACATCTGTTTCAGCCTCTCGGCGCTCTCCTTCAGATAGCGCGCAATGGCCGCTTCCATATCGATCTCGCCGGCCCAGAGGTTTTCTGCCTGTTCGGTGGGGCTGTCTGCAAGAGTTGCACCAAGGACATCCCCCAGATTGTGGGCAGGATCAAGGGACACGACAAGGGTGCGCCACGTACGCGCTGACTGAAGCGCAAGGGCGGCGGCACACGTTGTCTTGCCCACTCCGCCCTTGCCGACAGAGTACACCAATCTGAGTGCCATCACTACACCAGTCTAGTCGATAAAGAGCCCGCTGATCTGTCCCGAGATATCGTCGAGCTCACCCGCCCGGCTGCCCATCACGTACATCTCCCGCACCATGTGCGGCATGAGCCGGGACGACAGGTCTGATGGCGGGCTCGGCATCCCGAGGAAGGAACTGAACAGAAGCAGGGCTAAGATGTTCTCAAGCTCCCTGAGCTCGAACTCGATGTACTCAGTGGAGTGAGCTCTTAGCCCGCTTCCGAAATCCCTGATGAACCGCCACAGAGACTTGAGTATCTGGTAACCCCTTTTGTATCTATTTCATCGGTCCTGCCTTGAGCGCAGAGATGGCCTCAATCAGCAGTATTACGGACAGGACGATCATCACCACCATGAAACCAAGGGTGAGAGGGCCTACTACGCCCATCATGACAATCACGTACCAGACCATGGCAGAGAACACCGTGATCCACAGGAAGAATGCCGGAATCATCGTGACCCAGCATATCCTGCCGGCACGCAGGACCCTCGTCGAGAAGATGCAGGAAGCCATGAGCGCTACTGCAGCGAGCATCTGGTTGGCAGCGCCGAAGCCTACCCAGAGCGCCACAAAGGTGTCGGTGGTCGCCATGTAGACGCCAATGCCGGCGGCAATCAGGGATGCGATCCACCTCTGCGTGAAGAACTTGTAGGCTCCGCCTGCCTGTCCCGCCGGGCTCACTACCCGCCCCAGAATGTCCTGCCAGGCGAAGCGCCCAAGTCGAGCAGTTGTGTCGAGCGACGTGAGCGCGAACGCACACACGGTGAGCGACGCGAACGTCATGCCGAAGTCCATCGCCATGCCGAACGCCTGGTTCGTGCCCATCGCATACGCCTCGCTGAAGTGTGCGATGGCGAGCGGGACCCAGCCCGCCACACCGACCTGTCCAGCGGTGACTCCGGCAGCCTGAAGGCCAAACACTCCCAGAGACGTGATGACTATCGTGGAGAGGAATCCCTCCATGAGCATTCCGCCGTAGCCGATCCTCAAAGCGCTCATCTCGTTGTCGAGCATCTTCGAGGTCGTGCCGGAGCCCACGATAGCGTGGAACCCGGAGAGCGACCCGCACGCGATGATGAGCGGCACGGTCGGCCAGAAGGGAGACGGCTGCCCGGCAATCGTGTGGGCCGAGAAGTATGTGAACCCGGGCCAGTTCAAGGGCTGGTTAATAATCAGGAAAGCGACACCGCCGACAGCCAGGAAGACGATGAGTATGTACGCGTTCAGGTAGTCACGTGGCTGCAGCAGAATCGTCACCGGCAACGCGGCCGCGATTAGTATGTACACAAACAGGGCGAGGAGCCAGGCGGTCCGATCCAGGTAGATCGGCAACACCTGTGCCAGGAGAATTCCCCCTATGAGGAGAACGAGGCCAAGTACGGTCACCGCCACCAGGTTCTGCTTCTTCCAGTAGAGCAGGTATCCTACGAGGACGGCAATAATGATGAAGAAGATGGACGCCGTCGCCACAGAAGGAATGCTGATGAACAGCCCCGAGACGACATTCGTGAAGGCTGCGATAATCAGCACCATCGCAATCCACACGAATATGCCGAAGATGACCGAGACCCTCGGCTTCATCACCTCGCCGGCGACCCACTGGATCGACCTGCCGTCGTACCGTATGGATGCCACGATGGCCATGAAGTCGTGCACCGCGCCGATGAAGGCGTTGCCGAACCATACCCATAAGATGGCCGGGACCCACCCCCAGGTGACGCCGACAATGGGGCCGACGATGGGGCCTGCGCCTGCAATCGACGCGAAGTGGTGGCCGAAAACCACGGGCCATCTGGTTGGCACGTAGTCGACCCCATCATACAGCCTGTGCGCGGGGGTCTTGGCCTTCGCATCCAGTTTCGCCACATTGGTGGCGACGCGCCTGCCGTACAGGAAGTACACGGCCACGTAGATGAGAAGACCGACTATGATTATCAATGTACTAGTCAACTGCTCTCACCTCCTTTCGAAAAAGATGAAGCTGGGGAAGCTGTGAAGAGAGACGCCTGGACATCGACACTACTACATAGGCCTCACCTCCGCATGTCCGTTCCGTTTCGAAAATGCTCTTCTGTATCGCGACACGATGTATAGCGGTGTTCACATACTAGAGCGACCGCGTGTGTTTGTCAATAGGTTCCGCTCCAATCTGGCGGGCAACACAAGAGATGATCAAGAGTGACGCCTGGTTATCACCCCGCCGCGCTGCACCATGGAGAGGCAGGTGCTATACTTGCCACGGCCTGTTTCGAGACGATGGTTGTGGCGGTCCAGTCCTACCGAGAAACAGCGTCCCTGTCTGAGGAATTGTGAGTCCCGGGCATGCAGGAAGGCGGCGATAGCGAGAAGCTTCTTTCCCTCTTCCGGGATGTCGTCCTGCCCCTCGCCGACGCGTACACCGCCACCAAGTCTGCATTTCGATGGTCCGCAGAGGATTCTTCCCTCCTGGTCAAGAGTGACAGGAGGATTCCCACCGACAGCTTCTCGCGTGTCTACCTGGTCGGCGCCGGCAAGGCAGGGGTTCCAATGGCACGCGCAGTGGTCGACACGCTGCAGGAGGATAGTCGGCTCTGGTCCAGGTTCGCCGGCGGCACCGTCAACGTCTACCGCGACCAGGCAAGCGCCACGATACCCGGCGTGAAGCTATTCGCTGCAGATCACCCCAACCCGAACCAGGCCAGCGTTGATGGCGCACACGCGGCGATGGAGTTGCTCTCATCCACCTCGGCGGGCGATCTCGTCATCGCGGTTATCTCCGGCGGGGGATCCTCGCTGCTGACGTTGCCCGGCGAGGGCATCTGCCTCGATGACTTTCGCGCGGCCAACCGCGTGCTGGTCACGGGTGGCGCCACCATCCAGGAGATCAATACGGTGCGGAAGCACCTGTCCCGGGTGAAAGGAGGGCGGCTCAGGCTTGCTGCTCCCGAGGCGATCTTCGTCACGCTTGTTCTGTCGGATGTCATCGGAGACGACCTGTCGAGCATCGCCTCCGGCCCCACTGTGCCGGATCCCACAACATGCGCTGACGCCATTCAAGTCCTCGAGCGTCACGGGCTATGGGAACGGCTGCCTGAAGCTTGCCAGTCATATCTGCTAAGAGGGGACCCTGGCGAGGCCGAGAGGGCCGGTCTCTGGCGCAACCGCCTTGCCTCCCGGACGCACAATGTGATTGTCGCATCGAATGCCGTCGTCCTCCGGACGCTCTACCGTCTGCTCTCCTCTCCGGAGCACTCCACGCTGGCGGCCCGCCTCCACATCGAGGAGTCGCCGGTCCTCGGGCCGGTCGAGGAAGCAGTGGCGCACCACTATGCACGCGCTGCAGGGCTTTCAGATACTGCCGGAACCGGCACCCTGATGCTGTGCGGCGGAGAGCCCACCGTCTCTGTCCCTCCAGGCGCACAGGGTACGGGAGGAAGGATGCTGCACTATGCACTCCTCGCCGCCACAAAGATAGCCGGACGCGATTGGACGGTACTGGCATCGGGCACAGACGGCATTGACGGCAACTCGCCGGCGGCAGGGGCTGTCGTTGATGGCGGAACGCTTCAGCTGGCTTACGAACACGACCTCCATCCGGATCGCTTCCTGGAGTCTTTCGACTCCTACCGTTTCTTCAGGGAGCTGGAGGAACGTACCGGCAAGGCGTTCCTGAACGTTACCGGTCCTACGGGCACCAACGTAAATGATATAATGCTCTGGCTTTTGTAACACGAAACACGTACTGGAAAGGAGCCACATGGAGAGGAAGGCTATCGTATTGAACAGCAGGGATAACGTGGCCACCGCACTCATCGATCTGTGTGCCGGTGACACTGTTGAGTTCGAGGTCGACAAGAAACCAATCTCGGTCAAACTGGCGAACCCTATCCAGTTTGGTCACAAGTTCAGCCTGGTTGACATCAAGACGGGCTCGCCGATTCTGAAGTACGGCGAGGTCATCGGTGAGGCAACGAAGGACATCAAGACCGGAGAGCATGTACATGTTCACAATGTCGCCAGCACGAGAGGTCGTGGCGACGTCACCGCAGGAGCCACCAGGTGAGTTTCTGGGGCTACCCGCGGCCTGACGGCTCAGTTGGCGTGCGAAACCACGTGGCCATTGTGCCGACGGTCGTCTGCGCAACCGCAACCGCCCGACAGGTGAGCGACAACGTGAAGGGTTCCGTCCCATTTGTCCACCAGCAGGGCTGTGCTCTGGCTCCCTACGACCTGGAGATGGTGAACAGGACGCTGACGAACCTGGCGCTGAACCCGAATATCGCGTCGGTCGTTCTCATAAGCCTCGGGTGCGACCCGATCGACATAGACGGCATCGCCGAGAACCTTGCCGGGGCCGGAAAGCCCGTCGAGAAGTTCGTCATCCAGGAAGTTGGCGGAACGATTGCCACAACAGAGAAGGCGACCCGCGTCGCGCGCCAGCTGGTGAGTGATGCCTCCCGGATGAACCGCGAACAGTTCGACGAGTCGAAGCTCATGTTCGGCGCCGAATGCGGCGGATCCGACACGACCTCCGGTCTCGGGGCGAACCCCGCTATAGGCGTCGCTTTCGATATCCTGGTGCGGAAAGGAGGCCGGGCGGTGTTCAGCGAGACCACCGAGTTCATCGGCGCCGAGCACCTGCTCGCGCAGCGGGCAGTGACGCCGGATGTGGGACGGCAGATTATCAGCCTGGTGCGGCGCTACGAGGAGCGCTTCCTCGAAAAGGGCGTGGACATGCGTGGCACGAACCCTACCAAGGGCAACATCGTGGGCGGACTCACCACCATCGAAGAGAAATCCCTCGGGGCCATATCCAAGGGCGGGAGCGAGCCCATCCAGGAGATCTACGAGTATGGAGAGCGGCCGAAGAAAGGTGGTCTCTCGATCGTCGATGGCCCGGGGTTTGACGGGCCGTCGCTCACCGCCCTGGCAGCCGCAGGAGCGACCATTATGTTCTTCTCCACCGGGCGAGGCACTCCTCTTGGCTCCCCTTTCGTTCCGGTTATCAAGGTAACCGCGAACGGGTGCAGCTACGAGAAGATGAAGGACAACATCGATTTCTATGTCAACCTGGCCGACAAGGAGCACATCGGCGACATAGGGGCCGCCCTCTACGCCGAGGCCCTGCAGGTGGCCTCGGGCAAACTGACGAAGGCGGAAATACTCGGTCAGGATAGAGACAATGGTCTCTTCCTGATCGGTCCGCTCGCATAGCAGCATGTAGCAACAGGAGGAAACATGAGCACTACGAACAAAGTAACCCTACCCATACTTGCGTGGTACGGTGACACCGAGTTCGAGATCGACTTCCCGGAGTCCTGGGAGGTGACAGTCTGCAGGCATCGGGGAGACGGAACTCCTGCCCTCGATGACGCAGGCTTCCGCAAGGCATTCGCCAACCCGATTGGCGCCCCTCCCATTCGCGAAGGTGCGAAGGGTAAGAAAGAGGTGTGCATCCTCTTCGACGATATGTCGCGGGCTACTCCGAGTGCCGACATCATTCCTTACGTGCTCGAAGAGCTTGCATCAGCAGGCATCAAGGACAATCAGGTCCGCTTCGTTGCCGCCATAGGTGCCCACGGATCCATGAACGGGATTGACTTCACAAAGAAGCTGGGCAAGGACGTCATGGCGCGCTTCCCGGTCTACAACCACAACCCCTACGAGAACTGCACCTCAGTCGGTCCGAGCCCGCAGGGAATCCCGATGCAGTTCAACGCCGAGGTGATGCGCTGCGACTACAAGATCGGCATCGGCTCGATTGTCCCTCACCCGTTCAGCGGATTCGGCGGCGGCAGCAAGATCGTCCTTCCGGGGGTCGCGTCGATCACGACCATCGACCTGAATCACACGAGGCTGTTTCCTCACCCGACGGCCGGTGTCGGCAAGTTCGAGGGCAACGTACTCAAGGAGGACATGAACGACGCGGCACGCATGGCCGGGCTCGATGTGAAGGTGGACTGCATCTACAATCTCAACCGTCAGGTCACGCATCTCTTCGTGGGTGACGTGGTAGAAGAGCACATCGAGGGCGTGAAGATTGCGCGAGAGTACTGGGCAACCGACTCGGGCGAGGATTTCGATATTGTCGTGGCCAACTGCTTCTCCAAGGCAAACGAGATGCTTCTGGCCCCGGCATACACAGCCCCATTGCTCAAGAAGAGCGGCGGCGACATGGTGCTCCTCGTGGTGACTCCCGAGGGTCAGATCAACCACTACTGGAGCAGGAGCTTCGGCAAGAACCTCGGAGGCCGTGCCTTCCGGCCCAAGACCGACCTCCCGGTCAACACGAGGCGTCTCACGGTGATGCAGCCCTACCCCGACCTGGTGGGAGCTGATTGGCTCGCGCCATACGAGCGGGTTAACTTCACCCGCACGTGGCCCGAGACTCTGGAGCTACTTACGGCCGAGTATGGCACAAAGGCGAAGGTTGCCCTGGTGCCCGACGGCACGGCCCAGTACTTCCCGTCCCTCGTAGCAGTCTGCTAGCGGGTGTTCAGGTGCCCCACGGACGCCCGTTGGGCGTCCGTGGGCCCATCTCGTCCTGCAGGAACCAGCGGCACAACAACGTGGCGCTTCGTGCGGTGTCTCCGTATTCCGTGCAGGTCTGGTACAATAGCGCCGTCTTCAGACAGGCGTTGCAGAAGGCGCCACGCAAGGAGGGGATATGTCGCTTAGTAAAGAGCAGATCGTGCAGGTGTCCGGCGAACTCATCGAGGCCGAGAGAACGTGTACCCCTATCGTGGCGCTCACCGAACGATTCCCGGACGTCTCCTACGAAGACGCATACGCCATTCAACTCAAGACCTTCGACACACTGGTAAGGAGCGGCGCCGTTATCGTCGGCAAGAAGATCGGGCTGACCAGCAAGGCGATGCAGGAGCAGTTTGGCATTCACGAACCGGACTACGGCATGATAGCCGACAGGATGGTGGTCCGCGAAGGATCTCCGATCCCGATGAGCAGCCTTATCCTGCCCAGGATTGAGCCTGAGATAGCGTTCCTGCTCAGAGACGATCTCAAGGGTCCCGGTATCAATGTGGCGAACGTAATAGAGGCCACCGAGGGCGTTTTGCCTGCATTTGAGGTCATAGACAGCCGCTACAGGGACTGGAAGATCACCGTTAAGGATTCCATCTCGGACAATGCCTCTGCCGGCCTCATGATTCTGGGGGGCAAGCTGACGCCCATCAGGGACCTCGATCTTCGCTGCATTGGCCTGGTGCTCGAGAAGAACGGGGCCGTTGTGAGTACCGCGGCGGGTGCGGCGGTACTCGGCAATCCTGCTCAATCGGTTGCCTGGCTGGCAAACAAGCTGACCGAGTACGGTATCACACTCAAGAAAGGCGAGTTTGTTATGTCGGGCAGTTTCGTTCAGGCGGTCGCCGTGGAGGCCGGATCGCACTTCAGGGCGACGTTCGATCGACTGGGCTCAGTGTCAGTCCGCTTTGAATAACAATGACGCGTGTGTGCTCCAGCTCACCGCAGGCAAGCTGATCACGCAAGGAAATAGGGGGAAAACATGCCGAATCTGGCTAGACTGGCAACCGGCTCGTATCACCTGCTACAGGGGAACGAAGCCATCGCCCGAGGAGCCCTCGAGGCAGGAGTGCAGTATTGCGCTGCCTACCCGGGAACGCCCTCAACGGAAATTCTGACCAACTTTGCCGCCGTGGCCAAGGAAGCAGGAATCTACGCTGAGTGGTCCGCCAATGAGAAGGTCGCCACCGAAGCGGCGCTCTCAGCTGCGTATGCCGGCCTCCGGTCCATCAGTTCAATGAAGAACGCCGGCCTTAACGTGGCGATGGATACGCTCCAGCACATTAACCTGGCGACACTGGGCGACCAGCGCGGCGCGATGCTGGTAGTGGTGGCGGACGACCCCCAATCGCATGCGAGCGGAGACGAGGAGGACACCCGCTGGGTCGCCCAGATGGCGAATGCACCGCTGCTGGAGCCTGCCAGCTTCCAGGAAGCGTACGAGATGACAAAGTACCTCTTCGATCTGTCCGAGGAGTTCCAGATTTTCTGCTGGCTCCGGGATTACACCCGTCTCGCACACGCACGGGGAAGGGTGCAGGTTGGTGAGTACAAGAAGGCGAGCCGCAAGGCGAAGTTCGACCGGACCAAGATGTACACGCCGTACATTGCGCCTCCGAAGCACGCGATCCTGGTCGAGAAGATGGCGAAGATCCGTGAGCGCTTCGAGGAGTCTCCGTTCAACACTTATGAGGGCCCCGACAGCCCGGAGCTCCTCATAGTCTGTTGCGGCAGCGGCGCCCCCTGTTCCAGAGACGCGATTGAAGAGCTTCAGCTCGGCAAGAAGGTCGGCATCCTCAAGCTTGGCACCCTGTGGCCTTTCCCATCCCGCCTGGTTGTGTCACACATTCGGAAGGTCAAGCGCGTGCTCATAGTAGAAGAGGTGGACCCCTACGTAGAGACACACTCAAAGGCGGCGGTCGCCGATGCGAGACTCACGGAGGCGCCGGAGATCCTGGGAAGAGGGTCGGGACACATGAGCTATGTCGGAGAGAACAGCCCCGACAAGGTCATCGCTGCGCTGTGCCAGATCTTCGGTCTGAAGTACCAGGCACGGGATCCCGAGTACCAGGCCAAGCTCGACGAGATTGCGAGTAAGATGGTGATCAATCGTGGGCTCATCTGGTGCGCAGGCTGCCCGCACAGGGCCAGCTTCTACGCGCTCAGCAATGCGATTAAGCGAGATGGACGGAATGCGGTCGTCACCAGCGACATCGGCTGCTACACCATGGATGCGTTTCCTGATGGAACGCAACTCACCAATACGCTGCACTGCATGGGCGGAGGTCTCGGCGAGGCGTGCGGCTTTGGACAGCTCAAGCAATTCGGCTTTGAGCAACCGGTGATCGGGATCTGCGGGGATTCCACGTTCTACCACGCCTCGATTACGCCGCTGGTAAACGCCATCTACAACAAGGCGGATATGCTCGCCATCATCCTCGACAATTCGATCACGGCGATGACCGGATTCCAGCCGCATGCAGGGACCGGACGGACGGCGACTCAGGACCCGACAACGATAGTGAGTGCGGAGGACCTGTGCCGGACGCTCGGGTGCCGTGTCGAGGTTATTGACCCGTTCGACACTAAGGCGACAACTGCCAGGATGCTGGAGCTACTGAAGGATGAGGACGGGGTGAGGGTCCTGATACTCCGCCGTGCCTGCGAATTACTGCGCATGAGGCAGGAGAGACGGCACCCGTACAACGTGTGGGTTGATGCGGAGAAGTGTAAGGGCGATAAGTGCAACTTCTGCTACCGCATCCTGCAGTGCCCCGGCGTGGGCTACGACAAGTCGTCGGGCAAGGCGAAGATTCTCGCGGCTCTCTGTGCTGAGTGCGGCCTCTGTGCCGATCTCTGCCCGCACAAGGCGATCGCGAAGGAGGAACGAGCATGATGGCTATCTCTGCTGATCCCTTGAACCTCATCATTTGTGGTGTCGGCGGACAGGGAAACATATTGCTGTCCGGCATGGTCGGCAGTGCATACATTAAGAAGGGCGGGTTTGCGACGATTGGAGAGACGTTTGGCGCGGCCCAGCGTGGCGGTGCAGTGTTCAGCAGTGTCAGGGTCTCTCAGAAGCGTGAGTACGGCCCGTTGATGCCCGAGGGCAAGGCACACCTCATCATAGGGCTGGAGCCCCTCGAGACACTTCGCATGCTGCAGAAGTACGGCAACCCCGGCACTGTGTGCGTCAGCAACGAATACCCGGTGGTTCCGGCGGGTGTATCCGCTAACCGCGACTCGTATCCCGACCTGGACGAGCTTAAAGGGGCGATCTCGGCTCTGACGAAGAAAACCTGGTTCCTCGATGCAACAGGCATCGCGCTCGAGCTCGGCGCGCCCATCGCCATGAATATCGTAATGATTGGCGCCGTACTGGGTACCGGCCAGCTCACTCTGAGCGAAGACGACATAAAGGCCGAACTCCAGGCAAGCCTGCCCCCTGACCGGCTGGAACTCAACTACGAGGCGCTCGCGAGGGGCATGAAGACTGTTGCCTAGCACCATTTCTGCGATAAAGGAGCGCTGCTGAGCGGTCGTGTACAGGGCACCCAGGGGAACAGTCGACATACTTCCGGCAGAGCAGGCGTACTGGACACTTGTCCATACGCGTGCTGCTGAAGTCTGTCGCCTGTATGGCTACGAGCGAATCGACACCCCCGTATTCGAGGATTACGGACTCTTTGCCAGGACTGATGCCAAGGGCACCGACCTGGTCGAAAAGGAGATGTACGTCTTCGAGGACCGGAGCGGACAGAAGCTCACGTTGCGTGCGGAGAACACCGCGCCCGTGTGCCGGGCCTATGTCGAGCACGGGATGTTCAACCTTCCGCAACCAGTGCGACTCTACTATGTTGGCCCGACGTTTCGCTACGAACGGCCACAGGCTGGCAGATACCGGCAGCACCATCAGTTTGGCTGCGAGGCAGTGGGGGATGCCGCAGCGACCCTCGATGTCGAGGGTATCGAGCTGGCGCTCCGATTTCTCTCGTCTCTGGGGCTCCAGCAGCTATCGGTATTTCTGAACAGCATCGGCTGCAGGGAGTGCCAGCCGAAGTACGTAGAGATCTTGCGCCACCACTACCAGGCAGTCAGCACGAGGGTCTGTGACGATTGCCGCATACGCATGATTCGCAACCCGTTAAGGCTCCTGGACTGCAAGGAGCCCGGGTGCAAGGCCATCGCCGATGCGGCTCCACATACCTCAGACTATCTCTGCACAGAATGCGAGGCACACTTTGGCGAGGTGCAGGAGCACTTGCGCCTGCTGGAGATTCCGTTCACACTGAACCACAAGCTGGTTCGGGGGCTGGACTACTATACACGTACCGTATATGAGATACAGCCACAGCGGGAGGCGGGTCAAAGCGCCATCGTTGGCGGTGGCAGGTACGATGGACTTATCGAGCAGATCGGCGGCCGCCCGACGCCGGCTGTGGGTTTCGCAACAGGGCTCGAGCGAATAATCCTCAACCTCAAGGAGCAGGGCATCGAAGCACCTCCCGTGGGGGCGCCAGGTGTGTACGTCGCTCACATAGGTGATGCGGCGCGACGAACAGCCCTATCCGTGAGCAAGCGGCTTCGCGATTCGCACGTCGGTGTCATCACCTCCACCGGAGGGAAGAGCCTGAAGTCTCAGTTACGCCATGCGAACTCCCTCGGTGTCCGTTACGCTGTAATCCTTGGCGACAACGAAGTGCAGAGACACGAGGTTGTGCTTCGCGACATGGCCGCAAACGTGCAGGAAACTCTGCCCCAGGGAACGCTTCTCTCCCGTCTTCAGTACGGCTAGCCACACACAAGGCCGTTCGGCGTCTTCGTATCCGCGAGGCGGTCCTTGTGGTATACTTTACCTGTGTTGCCAGCTACGGCGATCTTGCCCTTCGGCGCTCTCAACAGTAATGGTGTCCGCCTCTTGTGGAGAATCGTAGTCCTGTAACCATCGAGGAATTCCTGCGCATGTCGACCACCGAAAACGAAAGAATAGGCCGCCGGGACTACACGTCCAGTGACATACAGATACTTGATGAAATAGAGGCTGTACGCCTGCGTCCGGGCATGTACATCGGCGGAACCGGGGTCGAAGGCCTCCAGCACCTGCTGTACGAGATCGTGTACAACAGCATCGATGAGGCGCTCGCGGGATACTGTGACCGCATCGAGGTGGTCATCCACGAAGACAACAGCATAACCGTCAGTGACAACGGGCGCGGCATACCTGTCGAGCTCATACCATCAGCAGACATCACCGCGCTGGAAGCCGTGATGACGAGACTTCACGCGGGCGGTAAGTTCGGGAACCACCTGTACAACGTTTCCAGCGGTCTCCATGGCGTCGGCGCATCCGTCGTCAATGCGCTCTCACAGCAGATGCGTGTTGAGGTCCGGCGTGATGGCAATATTTACCTCCAGGAGTACGTCCGTGGCATCCCCACCTGCGACATCACCATAATCGGGGAGTGTGATACCACGGGCACGCGTGTCACGTTCCGGGCGGACCCGGAGATATTTGAGGATATCAACTACAACTTCGCCACGACATGCCAGCGCCTGCGGGAGATGACCTTTCTCAACAAGGGCATTACCGTTCGCCTCACTGACTGCCGTATCAACGAAGAGTGTACGTACTACTTTGAGGGAGGCATTGCCAGTTACGTGCGCCGACTCAGTCACGACAAGAATGTCATTCATTCCCGTCCCATCCACCTCTCCGGGGTTGCGGATGCATCGTCGGTCGAGGTCGCCATGCAATACAACGACGGAATGGCGGAGAACGTCATCTCGTTCGCAAACTGCGTGAACACCCGAGACGGCGGAACGCATCTGACAGGATTTCGTTCCGCACTGACGCGGGTTCTCACCGAGTATCTCCGTAAGAGCAAGCTCACCAGGGACAGTGACCCGGGCTTGAGCGGCGATGATGTCCGGCAGGGGCTGGTGGCTGTGGTGAGCGTGAAGCTCGCTAACCCACAGTTCGAAGGGCAGACCAAGGCGAAACTGGGCAACCCGGAGGTCAGAAGCCACGTCGAGTCCATCGTCGCAGACCAGCTTGGACTCTACCTCGAGCAGCATCCTGACGAAGCCCGCCAGATCATCGAGAAGTGTCTGGTCTCGGCGCGGGCGCGAGAGGCCGCACGCAAGGCGAGAGAGCTCGTATTCAAGAAGAGCACGTTCGATGCCTCTACGCTCCCTGGAAAACTCGCCGACTGCTCCGAGAAGAACCCCGAGTCCTGTGAACTGTACCTCGTCGAGGGAGACTCCGCAGGAGGCTCGGCAAAACAGGGGCGCGACCGCCGCTTCCAGGCCATTCTACCGCTCCGGGGGAAGATCCTTAATGTCGAGAAGGCCCCGAAGGACAAGATCCTCGCACACGAGGAAATCCGGGCCCTGGCGACAGCGCTGAGGGCAGGCGCAGATGGTCTTGATCTCAGTAAGCTGCGCTATCATCGAATCATCATCATGACGGATGCGGACGTTGACGGCGCCCACATTCGCACACTCTTACTCACGTTCTTCTACCGGCACATGCCCGAGCTTATCGAGGAGGGACACCTCTACATCGCGCAGCCACCGCTCTACAGGGTTCATGCCGGCAAGCGTGAGAGGTGGGTCTACACAGAGGAACAGAAGAACGAGGCGGTTCAGACGCTCGGCGGCAAGGCAGAGGTGCAGCGCTACAAAGGTCTTGGTGAGATGAGCCCGGAGCAACTCTGGGCAACAACCATGAATCCGGACTCCAGAACGCTGCTGCGGGTCGAAATAGAAGACAGCGCTGCGGCAAATGAGGCCTTCCAGGTGTTGATGGGAAGTGACGTAGAACCGCGAAAGAATTTTATTCAGGATCACGCGGAATCAGTCGAGAACCTCGACGTCTAGGAATCGCGCTGCCGGTAAAGCCCGTGGGCGATGATGTATCTTTCCACCTCTCCAGGCACCAGATAGTCTATCGGCAGGCCGCGAGATAGTCGGTCACGTATTCCAGACGAGCTGATTCCTATCATGGGAGAGTCGAGAACAACCACGTTGTCTTTCGACATTCCTTCGATCTTCGATGCCACTTCGCCGAACTCCGGTAGATTGGCGCCCAATCTTGGCACCACCACCAGTCGGGACAGCTGCACCAGTCTCTCCGGTTCCTTCCACAGCGGCAGGTCAACAAAGCTATCCAGCCCGAGAATGAGATACAACTCCTGGTTCCTGAACTTCCTCCGGAAATCATCCAGCGTATCCACCGTGTAGGAAGGCCCTCCCCGCTCAACTTCTATGGTACACACCTCAAAATGGGCATGCTTCGCTATCGCGAGACGGACCATTTCCACTCTGTAGCTCGCCGGCGTTACCTCATGGTGAACCTTCAACCATGGATTTCCGGCAGGAACAAAGACAACACGCTCCAGCGACAGACGTATACGGGCTTCCTCAGCAATAAAGACATGGCCTACATGGACCGGGTCGAATGTGCCACCGAGAAGACCAACCCTCATCGTTCTTACCTGTTCCTGATAGTAAACAGTAAAATATGGAGTGGTGATTATAACAGTAGTGAGGATGGTAGTAACCGTCAGGTCTTGCAGGAAGCAAGAATGAACACGCACACGTTGTGAGCCCACAACTTGTTATCAAGATAGCTCAGCCGGTTATCGACATGGTCAGATGGGCCAATCACCGGCACATCAACAACCTGTCTACATGTCTTGTGAGTCGGGAAGCTGACTGGAGATCCGCGAAAGCTGTCTTGCCAGCTTCGGGTTACGGGTGAGCTCGAGTGCGATCCTGTTGTACCCGTGGAGAACGGTTGCGTGATTACGATTACCCAGCTCTCGTCCGATTTCTGAGAAGGAGCTCCCGGTGTGTTTGCGCATGAGATACATGGCAACATGCCGTGCAAACGCAGTCCTCTTATCACGTTTCTTGGAAATGAGGTTATCGACCGGCGCGTCAAACAAGTCGGCCACGGCATGAATAATTGCCTTGCCGGCGCCTGAGGTGGATATGCTCGTGAGTAGCCTGTGGACAGACTGTGCAGTGATGGGGTCCCCGGAGATACGAGCCTGAGCCGACAGGTAGACAATTGCTCCTTCCAGTTGGCGCATATTGCCACGTACCTCTTCGGCCAGCAGCCGCACTGCATCGGCCGGGACCTCGATGTCGGAATCGGCGGCTCTCGCCCTGAGGAAGCTGATTCGAGAGTCGAGATCGGGTGGCTGTATGCAGGCGACCATGCCACTCTCAAGGCGGCTTCGGAGCTTCTCCGAGAGGAATTGAATGTCACGTGGATGATGGTCGCCCGCGACAGCGATCAGGCAGTTTCTCTGGTGCAGCTCATCGAAAACATGGTAGAAGCAGTGCTGGGTCTGGCGTTTACCGGCGAGGAACTGAAGGTCATCGAAGAGAAACAGCGATAGCGCCTTGAACCGCGCGTGGAACTCCTCCACGCGCTTCTGCTTCACTGCCATGACAAATTCGTCGGTAAATCGCTCGGCGGTGGTGTAGCGGACCCCCCTGCCGCTCCGCTCCGCACTGCGTGCAATTGCCTGCAGTAGATGCGTCTTACCCTGGCCGGTACCGCCGTAAATGTAGAGAGGGTTGAAGGTACTCAGCGGATTCTCGGCTATCTCAAGTGCGGTTGCATAAGCCAGCCGGTTACAGGATCCTACAATGAAATTGTCGAAGGTGCACCGGGAGTGGTTGTGGTCGATGGATGCTGGTGAGACCACGCCGCCGTCAGCGACTGCCCCGCTTGAGAGAGTCGGCTGGCGAAGATGGGAACCATCGGACACGCAGAACTCGATCTGTGTATCGGTCCCTGTGACATGACTGAGCGTCTTCCTGGTCAATGAATGAAGACGCCTTGTGAGCCACTCGGCCACAAAGGCGCTGGGGGTACCGACGACGAACACACCGTCGTCGAAGGATATGCCCTGGCTATTGCGAAGCCAGGTGTTGAAGTTCGCACGGCTTACTTGCGTTTGCAGTTCACCCAACGTCTTCTGCCAGATGTCGTGCGCGGACTCCAACTACACCTCCAATAGCATCAATAAAGATGCGTATACCCAAAGAACGACCGGATCGAAAGAGTCAGGTCAAGAATGTGTGAAACAACACTGGAACTAGCGGGATAAAGAGCATGAAAGTAATCTAGCAAAGGGGTTTTAGCTTCTCTAGGGAACCTTTGACATAAAGGACCAAATCCTCGAAAATGTTTTCCGCGTGAATGCACGAGTGGTCTTCATGGGCACCCCGTACTTTAGTGTTCCTATACTAAAGTCTCTCGTGCAAAGTACCCACGAAGTAGTAGCGGTGTACACCCGTCCGGATCGCCCTGCGGGGCGGGGCAGGCGCCTTGTGCCGTCCCCTGTGAAACGTGCGGCGCTCCTGGAGCACATTCGGGTAGTAGCCCCGGACACACTCAGAGACGAGGGAAGTGTACGAGAGCTGGCCAAACTGAAGCCTGACCTGGTCGTGGTGGCGGCATTTGCCTACTTGCTGCCACCGCCCATCCTGAGCGTACCGCCCCATGGCTGCCTGAATGTACATCCATCGCTTCTCCCCCGTCATCGCGGACCATCTCCGGTGGCATCGGCGCTTCTGTGTGGGGATACCGAGACCGGAGTGACGATAATGCTGATGGATGAAGGACTGGATACGGGGCCGGTTCTGAGCCAGAAAAGAGTACCAATTGAGGACGAGGACACGACCGGCACGTTGACTGAGCGGCTGGCGGAAGAGGGGGCGGAACTACTGGTTGGCACAATAGACAGGTGGCTCGACGGAACCCTGACAGCACAACCGCAGGACGAGGATGCGGTGTTGTACAGTGGCAGGATTACGCCTCACGATGGGCGTCTTGACTGGTCGCTGTCCGCTGAGACACTCTGGCGGCAGGTGCGGGCGTATCATCCGTGGCCGGGCAGCCACACGTCCTGGAGAGGGCGACGGTTGAAGGTGCACCGTGCCGTACCGCTGCCGGTAGAATCGTCCTGCCCGGAAGGCACAATAGTGCGAGTGGTGCACTCTGGATCGTCGTGGATTGGCGTTCAGACAGGCAAGGGAGTGCTCGGGCTCCGCACAGTGCAACTGGAAGGCAAGCGCGAGGTCGCGGTTGAAGATTTCGTGCGCGGCTACAGGAATTTTGTCGGTTCGTCCCTCGAATCTCAGCTGTAGCGTCCAGGAACAGGAGTTGAGTCGATGGCAAGACGCGTCATGGAACCGTTCAGAATCGGTCCGCTCTCGCTCAGGAATCGACTGGTGTTCGCTCCGATTACCACACAGTACGCAGACGAGCGAGGGCGGGTTACGGAGAAGTTGAAAGCCCACTATGAGGTGAGGGCCAGAGGAGGTGCAGGCCTTATTGTGGTGGAGGCCAGCTATGTGGAGCCGGCAGGACAGGTCTTCGTCAACCAGCTCGGCGTCTACGATGATACGCTGGTGCCGGGCTTGCGCGAACTTGCCGGAGCGATCAAGCGGCATGGAAGTGTGGCGGCAATCCAGCTCCACCATGGAGGACGGATGGCCAGGTCGAACCTCTCAGGAGTACAGCCCGTGGCGCCCTCTGCCGTTGCCGACCCTCGCGGGGAGATGCCGCGTGAACTGAGCGTTGAGGACATACGGGGCATGGTGCAGATGTTTGTACGTGCTGCTGAAAGGGCACGCGAGGCAGGGTTCGGAGCGGTCGAGATACACGGAGCGCACGGCTACCTGATCGACCAGTTCATCTCAAGGGCTGCCAACAAGCGAACGGACGCCTATGGCGGCAGTATCGAGAACCGGGCCAGGTTCCTGGCAGAGGTGCTGGAGGGAATCAGAGGAGCGACGAGCGCCGGATTTCCCGTCTGGGTCAGAATCAATGGACGGGAGTACGGCGTTGATGATGGTACTACACTGGAGGAAGCCGTGGAAGTGGCCCGGCTTGCCGAGCGCGCAGGCTCCGCAGCTGTGCATGTGTCGGCATATGGTCCGTCGAGCCCGACGAACCGCACCACGGCGGTGTTCAGGACTGCGGTCATTGGTCATCTCGCTGCGGCGGTTCGAAAGGCGGTATCGGTGCCGGTAATGGCGGTCGGGCGCATCACGCCGACGGCAGCGGAAGGACTGATCAATGCAGGGAGTGCCGATCTCGTCGCCGTCGGCAAGGCTCTGCTTGCCGACCCCGACATCCCGAGGAAGCTGGCATCTGGCCGAGACGACCGGATAGTGCCGTGCATCGTCTGCATGTGGTGTCGCGACGCGCTTATTCTGCCGGAGATCACCGGCATTCAATGCCAGGTAAACCCGAGGCTTGGGCGAGATGATGAGCCGGAAGCCACGGAGACCATGAAGTCGCGTCGAGTACTGGTCGTGGGCGGCGGCCCGGCTGGCATTCTCGCGGCGGTGAATGCAGCAGACAGAGGACACGCGGTTACTCTCTGGGAGAGAGGCACTGGGCTCGGCGGGCAACTGCTCCAGGCGGCGGTGCCCCCACACAAAGACCGCATCCGCAGCTACGCCAGGTACCTCGAGAGCGAGGTGGTGCGCACAGGGATACAAGTCCAGTTGGAGCGAGAGGCAACGGCTGAGTCGGTGCTCGAAGAGCAGCCCGAGGTGGTCGTCCTGGCGACGGGCCCGCGACAGGTGATGCCCGATATTCCCGGGATCGAGTCTGCGGGAGCAATCCCTGCGGGCGCGGTTCTGGACGGCTCCGCGCGGGCGGGCAGACGAGTAATCATCATTGGCGGCGAATTCCTCGGATGCGAAACGGCCGAATACCTTGCCGAGCACGGCAGGGCGGTTACCATCACGAGACGTGGCCCGGAGATGGCGACCCGCGTAGGGCCATCGTTGCGGCCGTATTTCCTGGAGCGACTGCGTGGGAAGGGCGTCAAACTCATGCCCGGAGTCAGGTATGTCAGAGCCGGGCCGGGACGCCTTACCGTGCAGACTGCTGACGGCGACACGGTAGATCTCGAGGCCGACACGCTGGTGTATGCCACGGGCGCAACAGGAGACACGAGGCTATACGAGCAGTTGAGAGGCAAGATTGCCGAGCTCCATATGGCCGGCGACTGCGTCGCGCCGCGATTCATCCGTGATGCGGTGCGCGAGGGCTTTGACGTCGGCTGTCGCCTCTAGTCTCACGAGGTGAGCCTACAGCCCAATCTCTTCCCTCACGTTGCGCATGCCCATGATTGCATCGCTGACGAGATCGCGCAGATCCACGCCGAGCATCTCAGCCCCTTTCTCTATGATCGGGCGGTTGACGCCTGCCGCGAACGATCTGTCCTTCCATTTCTTGATGACGGACCTGGCCTCCAGGTCGGTGACACTCTTCGACGGACGGACCAGCGCGGCTGCAGTTATGAGGCCGGTGAGCTCTTCCATCGCGTAGAGAGTCTTGGCGAGGTCGGTCGTGGGTTCTTCGTCGACACAGATGCCCCACCCGTGTGAGACTGCCGCCTGGATGTACTCCTCGGGCCAGCCTCTCTGTTCCAGGAGTTCGCGGGTTTTCTTGCAGTGCTCCTGGGGAAAGCGCTCGTAGTCGAGATCGTGGATCAGTCCCACGATCGCCCACTTCTCTTCGTCCTCTCCCCGCTTGCTCGCCATGTAGCGCATGACACCTTCCACGGCGTAGGCGTGCTTGAGAAGACTATCCGACTTATTGTACTCCCTCAGCAGAGACAAGGCCTCTTCTCGAGTGGGAGTGTGTGTCTCCATGTGATTGCCTCCTTGAGAATGCGTTAGTGACCCTGACACAAGACTATAGTGGGAAAGATTCGCGCCGGCAACTTCGACGGAGCGAGACGGCATGCGGGCAACTGGCGCCTCAGGATAGCAGGTAGGCCAGCAAAGCCGCGGAGATGACACCGATGAGAGGCGGCAGCATCAGGCGGTAGACCATACCGAGACGCGCCTTGAAGTACTCCACCGAGAGAACGAGGCACAGGTGCAGCGGAGATACCATGTAACCCAGACCTCCAGCCACGTAGGCGAGGAACAGTGCATGAGCGACCAAACCGTCGGAGCCACTCATGAAAGGAAGAAGGAGCGGGAAGGAGATGCCGACAAACGCTATGGAGAGGCCCGTGGCGAACCCGATCAGTAGAGGGAGCGTGATGAGGATGACTGGCGGAGCAATGCCCAGCGACTGCATGTCGGTGAACAGCGCATGGGCAGCTCCTGAGCCCTCAACAAACTCCTTGTAGAGCATGACCGAGAGCAGCAGAAAGAGGACTTTGCCTCCGAGAGCGTAACGCAGTGCCCTTTTCACTTCCTCAAGCGGGACGCGTTGCTGTATCGCGAGCAGAAGCGAAGCTGTCAGAAAGGAGATCACAGCCTCCACTCCCATCAAGACCATTGCCAGAAGCAGCAGCACCGGCCACGCGGCGCGGAACAGCTCTCTGGCCAGCTGTCTGGCTGTCGGCGACCGGGTTGGAGCAGAAGGAGCATCGCGAAGGATGCGATAGCTGACTATGCCCCCGAGGAACGCCATCAACGGAATAGCCGGGAGCATTATCAGCACGACGGCCGATAGCGGCATTGAAAGGATTACGCTGGCGGCGATGATGGCGGGATACACCGGTGTGGCCAACTCCCATATGTGTCTGAACCAGAAGTTGATGTACGTGGCCTGTTCGGGAGAGAGGCGGAGGCGCTCCGCAAGTCCTTTCACCGCGGTGGCTGATACAAGCGCGCCGCCGGGCATCGGCACCATACCGATTACGGAAGGAACGACGTGCATAGCCATCTTCGGGCCAATCGACTCCAGGGTGTGTGCCAGCCTGGTCAGCATCCCTCTCAGTTCCATCAGCTTGCTGAGTGAGAAGGCACATATGACAATGCTGATGAGGCGGTAAGTCTGGAGAGTGGTAAGCGTGGCCAGCATCAGGCGAGGAGTCTCCCGGGGGGGCAATACCAACAGAGAGAGAACCAGGCCGCCCACGAACACTGCCGGGCCGGGGTGAATCTTGAGCCGCAACAGCACAAGTATGCTTGTGATCGAGAGCAGGAGGGCGACGGATGGACTCAAGGCGTGGTGAACGCCTCCTCGAGGTATTGAGCGGCCCGGTGGGAACCGGCAGAGGAGGCCGCACTGAGAGACGCACGCACGATCGACATGGCGAGACCGTGTCCTGACTTGAGCGAAGACGCACCATTATAGTTGATTCGCACTCGCGCGACAACGGGGGTACGCAGGAGTGCTTGGAGTCGGGGCAAGGCACCGGGCAAGGGGCCCGGCTGGAGGGAATCCGGCTTACACCCTCCGGCCAATGCCGTAGTAGCGGGACGGTGTCACGCGAGCTTGCGAAGGTGGAAAACACAGTGCCCCGCGCTCTTGGGGTCGGTGAAGTACATGAATCCGCCCAACCCTGAGCTATGGTCCGGCATGATGAGGGTCATCCCGCGACGGGAGAGGAATGCGAGCACCTCCCGTTCATCATAGAGCAGAAACGATCTATCCTCCCCGTAGTCGCAATCATACAGCGTGAGGACACCACGGCCGTGCTTGAACATAAGCTGCAGGATACCGGAGGAGCGAAGAACGCGCACCAATTCGGGCAGCGTGACCGAGAACACCTCGTGTCGAGGGATGTGCTGCAGTACGGCGTTGCAGAGCACGAGGTCGAAGGATCCGTCCTCAAATGGCAATGGTTCTCGCAAGTCGGCAACATTCACACGGTCGGCAATTTCCGGATGCAACTCCCGTGCCACCTGGATGCTCTCGGCAACCGCGTCTACACCGTAGGCGTCCCAGCCTTCACGCCACAGGGTGTATACGTCCCTTGCTCCCGCGCCGCACCCTGCGTCGAGGGAGCGGGAGCCGGGAGCCAGCATCATGGCACGGTGCAGGAGCACCAGGTCGTCAGTGAGAGAGGGTACGGACGACCCCACATACACCGATTGCCGGTACTCGTGCGCCACCTCGGCGTACCGTCTGGCCTGGCGCCGATAGAAACCGGCAGACGTGTCCTGCAGTGGAAGGCCATTCTGGCGCAACTCGTATCTCCTGTTCCTTCGGTGAGGGTGGAAGCGGGATACTACCGCCGCGGGGCGCGCGGTCGTCTGCGGCAGTGCCGAAGCGGAGGCCGCATTGAGTCCGCGGCAAATTCAGGTGCTAGACAAACGTCAGCAGCCGCTTCGGACTCTGCACCATGATGGTGTCTATCTGCTCCAGACTCATACCCTTGCGGCGCATGATGGGCACGACGTTGTCGAGGAGGTGTGCATACCCCGGTCCTCCGTACCGGCACAGCCGCGTCTTGCTGTTGTGGTCGTGTGACACGAGCAGTTGGTTGACGAACCCGTCGTTGATGAGTGCGACCAGGTGGTCGACTCGGGCAGCGTCGTTCGGCAGGTCCGCCCTTCTTGTCGGGTCGTCCTCCGAGTACACCATGCGGACGCTCTCTGGCATCCACCCTTCCCACGCAAACAAGTCGTACTCGAGCATGCAGCCGGTCCTGGCCAGCCGCACGCGATCCTCGTGGAAGAACAGAGTGCGATCGATGTGGCTCATGACCACCCGGGTAACATCGGCGCCAGCCCTGTCCAGGAACTCCACGACCTCGAAAGGAGAGTTTGGGCTGCGACCGGTGTGGATGTTGATGAAGCCACCCGTCTCCTTCTGGGCGATGGCACCAGCCCGGAGGAACGTCCTCTCGCTCTCCGTCAACGGCCAGCCCATGATGCCGATCTCTCCGATGAGCCCGGCGCGAATGCCGGTGCCATCCACGCCCTCCATGATATCCCGCACGATATCGCGCGCGATATCGTCTTCGTTCATGGTCAACCCTGGAGGAAGCGAGTCCTCCACGTAGTAGCCGGCTCCCATGACGATGTGGAGTCCGGTCGCACGCGAGATACGGGCGAGGGCAAGAGGATCGCGACCCAGCCCGACGTTCGTCATGTCGACGACGGTACGCCCTCCAGAGAGCCGGTACCGCATCAACTCCTCGATGGCCACCTTCTCGTCGAGCAGTTGCACGTTATCCAGGTTGCTGTACGGGTGATAGCGCACGTACCAGAGGTTGTCGAGGCTCAACGGTTCGCGGGCGATCTGCTTGCCGGTCACGGTCCGGGGCACGTCGAACCAGATCGACATGTCGATGAGGCAGTGCTCGTGCGGGAGCGTGATGCCAAGGTCGTCGGGAGACACGAGGCCAAGGACGGTCTGTGCCTTTCCCTGAAGGTGCGGGATACTCATAGGTTACACCTCCTCGTGTAGCCGCATTCGCGTCACACGACCGGCAGTTTGAGGTCGGCGGGACCCGCGGCCGACCGTTTAAGGCGTGGCGCGTGGCGTTCCATGATTTCGCAGATCACCTCGGCCATCTTCACCTTCTCTCGCGCGAGGCTGGCGTGCACGCCCTCCTCCGTCCAGGGCTTGTACAACTCCATCTCGGACCTCGCAGGTTCTATCTTGAAATAGCACGGAGCGGCAACGCGCGCGATCTCCGGCGTCTCCATGATCCGGTACGCGCCTCCAAGGGCGTCGCACAGCGAGACGTACACGTCCAGGGGGATCTGCACGGCCTTTCGTATGGCGGCCAGTATGGGCAGAGAGACGTCGGAGCAGGGGTTGAAGGTGTTGGCGCCGAGTCCCACAAGAAGACGGGCCCCCGCCGGGCTGCCGTGCCCGCCGAAGACGGAGAACTTGAAGACGGTGTCACTCGGCACGAAGCCCTGCTCGCGCATCTTCCCGACGATTGAGAGCACACCCTCGTCATACACGAGGAAGCCGCGGAACCCGGCTTCTATGTTACGCATCATATCGGCAAGCCAGTACGAGATGCTGTCCGATCCCCTGAGCCGCAGGCCGAGCATGCCGCCCTCCCAGGTGTTCGACTCACGAGCTCCCGCGTCCCACGCCTTGCGGGGACCTACTCCCATGATGACCTCGATGCCCTCGTCGTGAGCCATCTGCGCCATCGCCCTCAATTCACCGGCATCCAGATAGGTGGAACCACCGACAGTTGCGATTGCCCGATGGACGGGGATGCCCCGCTTGCGGGATTCATCAATCATCGCCTCCATGGTAGAAGCGCGCTCGAGGCCGGCGATCTCGATCCTCCAGTGAGCGCCATCGGCGAATTGCAGGGGAGAGTCAGGCAATTCCCAGAGATCACGGCCGGGAAGACCCATCGATTCCATGAAGGCGCGTATTTCGCTGAGTGTGTGCATAGCGCAACTCCCTCGCTCCACAGCGCACCTGCGCCGGAGCATGATGATGCACCATTGTAGATGGGACCAACTGGCAAAGGCAACACATCGTATTCGGACCGGGAGAACCGGTTACGCGACGGCCAGGCCGAACGGGAGGAGCGCGTGGATGACATTGCGGGCAACGGCAGCGATTGCTAGACTAGCCCACTCCGCAGCGGAATGCAGCGGATATCTTCGCGGCGGCCTTCTCGCGATATGAGCAGCGCAACAGGACACGCTTCCCCGGATTCTGGCCAGCGCTTCAACCGTGGCTGGATTGTGCTGATCATCGCCTTCCTCGTAATGGCCTTTGGCTTCGCCTTGCGCAACTCGTTCTCCGTCTTCTATCCAGCCATAGTTGAGGACCTCGGCTGGAGCAGAGGCGACACCGCAGCCATGTTTTCTCTCAGCATTCTGGTATACGGGTTGCTCTCGCCTGCCGTTGGCAGTCTGGCGGACAGGTTCAAGCCGCAGCTTGTCGTGGCACTCGGAATAACAATCCTGGGCGGTGGCTTCGCGCTCTGCGGATTCGGTTCACAGCAGTGGCACTTCTACCTGCTGTTCGGTGTGGTAGTGGCGTTTGGGGTAAGCATGGTAGGGATTACGCCGCTGGCCGCGATCGTCACTCCCTGGTTTACGCGAAACAGGGGACTGGTTTTCGCGGTCCTGGCGGCCGGCTTCGGCATGAGCCTTGTGGCCGCATCTGCGGCTCAGTACTTGATCTCAACCTACGGATGGCAGAATGCCTATTTCATAGCGGGCCTCTCCTTCATTATCGTGATGGTTCCGCTTGTGCTCCTGTTCATACGCCGTCCCTCTCGGGGGCACACGCGGCCAGCTGCTGGAGCGGCCGGGGAGACGGCAGCGGCCCGGTCGGGCCAGGATGCGACGACAGGGTGGCACAGCACGGACTGGACGCTTGGCCGCGCGCTGAAGACACACCAATTCTGGATGCTGTGGGTCGCGGGGTTCTGTCAGATCGGCGTGGCGGAGAAGATCGCGATTGCGCACCTGGTCTACTTCTTTCGCGACGTGGGCTACAGCCCGATGGCTGCTGCGACCATCTACAGCGTGTTCGGAGTAGTGTTTGTCATTGGCAATCTTGCAAGCTCGGTGTCCGACCGGCTTGGCCGTGAGCGGGTGTACCTCCCCGCCTGTATACTCGGCACAGCGTCGGTCGGCCTGCTGTTCGTAATGAGAGATGCGAGCCAACCCTGGCTGGCCTACGTATTCGCCGTCTGTTTCGGATTCGGCATAGGCGTGCTTCCTCCGGTGCTGTTCGCAACGATCGCCGACCTGTTTCACGGGAAGTCCTATGGCGCGATTCAGGGCATGCTGGTCCTGGGCATCTCAACCGGTGGCGCCATCAGTCCGTGGCTGTCTGGCCATCTCTTCGATGTGACCGGATCCTACACGCCAATGCTGTTCATACTTGTCGGAGCGCTTGCCGTGTGCGGCCTGCTTGTCTGCCTTGCCAGGCCCTCAAAGCTGAGCCCTGTGCGCTCGCACCGCGAAGGGTGACGCCGTCACGTAGAACGCGTTTGTTGCACGAGACTCTTGCCTGTAGAATCACAATGGGTGCGCGCGGAGGAGTATCACTGAGGAAGGATACGGATCTGAGAATATGATGGAAAACCGGGAATACCAGGGAATGCATGTCTCAGTAGAGCCAGCGACACTGCCGGTGCCTCCAGAGGAGGAGGGTTTCTGGATATCTCCCCGAAATGGGGAGCGCCTCGAACGCATTGCGTCGCGCTCCGGACGTGGCGAGCAGGTTAACGTGCTCATTCGTGGCCCCAAGGGGTGCGGCAAGACAACCCTTGCGAGGACCTTCGCGGCCCGTTGGCAGAGGCCCTTCTACGAAGTGCACTGCGGGGCGTTTATCGATGCTGAGCAGTGGTTCGGAAAGGATCGGTTGAACCAGGGCGAGACGTGGTATCGCAAAGCGCGGTTCATCCATGCTGTCGAAACGCCTTGCTGTGTGGTGCTCCTCGACGAAATCAACAGGGCCCATCCGGAGGTATTGAATGCCATACTGGGACTGCTGGACTGGCGGCGCTCGTTATGGAGCGACGATCTTACCTACGAGGTGCGTGTTGCGCAAGGAGTGGTGTTCTTCGCCACCCTCAATGAAGGGGAGGAGTTCTACGGGGTGAATCCACTCGATGCGGCCGTACGCGACCGGTTTCCCAGGACCGTACGCCTGGATTATCCTCCCAGGCGGGCGGAGGCAGCGATACTGCGAAGACATGGCCTCGACCCGCGCATGGCTGACAAGCTGACTATGTTCGCCCATACGCTGCGAAAGGCAGCGCGGCCAGTCCCGGTTTCCACCCGACAACTCATGGTCGCCGCGGAGGAGATATGTGAGGGCGCCTCGCTTCGTGAAGCTGTTGAGACGGCGGTGGTGTTTGGCACTGACGACGTGGCGCTCGAGAAGACTGCCCTCCAGGCACTACAGTGGGTGGAGGACGAACCCTATGTCGTCGAAGAAGACGAAAGCTGAGCACACTGCGGGAACCGTACCGCGCAACCTGTCCGACTACTGGCGAGTAGACCGTTCCACAGACCGCTCGCGGGAACTCGCGTCGATCCTCGCGGGCGCGGCTGCGCAAGCCGAGATGGTGCAGCGAGGACTGCGGCGATCGGCTGGTCGCGGCTCGCCGCCCTGCTCCCAGGCGCCGGTTCTCCTGGACCCCAGGCTGCTGAGTGGCTTCTCCGCACCAATTCCGGGCGACGTGGTGGACTGTGTCGTGGGGCTTGCCATTCGAGAAGGAGCGTTGAGGGAACTCTCGGCGGCAAGCTCCTCGCTGGAGGAGTGGCCGGACCTCGACGAGAGCAGTCGCAGCGAGTTCGCACAGCTGCACCGCGTGCTCGAAGAGGTGTATGTCTCGGCGCGAGTCGGGCGCCTCTCGAAGACGCTGGCGGAATACCTCCGGATGATGCGGCAGACGCTGATGCCCTGGGGCATTCCGGAGGGTGTTCCGGCTGATAGCATCCCATTAACGCGGGAAGGGGTACTCGGACTCTGGATAGGCAGCAGGCTCTATGGAAAGACCGTCCAGGTCCGGATGGATGCAGGAGTTCACGGGGCAGTCCTGCATCTTGATGAGCAGGCCGGGGGCTACGTCTCGGAACATGACCCGTTACGCAGGTTGAGGCTCGCCAGGGATATCTGGAGATGGCTGGACACGCTGCCCGCGGTATCTCAGGACATCTCCGCATGGTGGTCCTTTGGGGAGGGCGCTGAAGGGCACGAGGGCGAGTATGTGGAAAACCGGCAGCAATTGCGCAAGAACGCTCGTGGCGGAGGAGAAGCGAGCAGGCTGCTGGACCTGATGCAGACCGAAAGCGAAGTGTCGGCACAGTCGACAGTGGACTTCCGGGAGCAGAGGGGAGCGAACGGCGGCGCAGTCGAGGTCGTCACCGATGCGCTGCGTGAACAGGGGATCCGCGCGGCAGTCACCGCGATCAAGAACGCCCAGTTCGATCCTGCGGAATATGAGCGGGTACGAAGCGAGACAGCCCGGGAGATAGAATCCGTGCGGCGGGTCTTCTCGCGTCTGGATGAGGCGAGGTCGCGCTGGCGACACGGCCTGCGGCGAGGCAAACTCGATGGCAGAGGGCTGACACGTCTGTCTGCAGGCAAGACCAGCGTCTTCAAGCGTCGCGATAGAAACCAGGGCTGCTCGATGGCGCTGGTGTTCCTGGTTGATGTCTCCGCTTCGATGCGCTCGCACATGCCGGTTGTCAATCGTGCTGCCTGCGTGGTCGCCGAGGCATTGCGCGACCTCGCGCCACGAGTGTGGTATGAGGTGTTGACGTATACCAGCGGCGGGCTGCATCAGGGGGCGCCGGTGCAGTTGACGAGGCTCGCAGCTACGGGCACACTGCTCTCCCTGCGCGACGTATGGAGCGACGGCGGCACTCCGACGGGAGAGGCGATAGCGGCAGCGATGCTCGTCCTCAGGCGCCGGTGTGCGGAGCGCAAGCTCGTGCTGCACTTCACCGACGGTCACCCGAAGGACTCATATGTCGTGAGGCAGGCGCTCGAGTTGGGCCGGCGGTTGGGAATAGATGTTCTCACGATTTCGGTAGGGGCTCCCCAGGATACACTGTATGGCGAGGGCAGATGTGAAGTCGCCTATTCGGTCACGGAGCTACCATTTGTGCTCACGCGCCTGCTCCCGCGACTGTATCACTAGGGACGGAGAGCTACGCATTATCGGAATTCTCAAGCGCTCGCCGGGCCTCTTCAATCTCCGACTCGTCGGGCATCCTGTTGCGCGACTCGACATACTCTTCGAGCATGCGTCGCTCCTTGTGCCGCTGCAGCAACGTTTGCGCGCCCCGGGCGAAGAACTGGCTAAGCGTCTCTCCTCGCAACCGTCTCTGTTCTTCTGCTTCTGCCAGGAGCCTGGCAGAAACCGTAATCTCGATCGTGATCTTATCGTCCACGTACCACGCTCCTCAGGGGTTCAACATCCCAGCCATTATAGCGCGCCGACTGCAGATGAGGACAACGCGACCGCAACGCCGGCAAGCGCGCATTGACCAGGCGACGCGGCGCCCTTATACTCTTGGAGGTCTTGCCTGTGATTTCGAAGGAAACCCATGGGTTCTGAATCGAGGGCCAACGAAGACAGCGTGCCGGGATACCGGCGAGGTGGCGACAGCCCAGCCTCTTTCAAAGTTGCCGCCGTCCAGGCGGCCCCAGTCTTTCTTGACAGAGACGCCACCATCGAGAAAGGCTGCGGGCTCATTGCACAGGTGGCTGCAGCCGGCGCGAAACTCGCGGTGTTTCCTGAGACGTGGATTCCGGGATACCCGGTGTGGACAAATGCCGACTCGCGGTGGAACTACAAGCCGTCCAAGAAGCTGTATGGACAGCTCTACCGCAATTCGGTGGACGTTCCCGGTCCGGCGGTGAATCGATTGTGTGAGGCAGCGCGCGAGCAAGAAGTCGCCGTGGTGATGGGCATCAATGAACGCACAGTCACCGGCACCCTGTACAACTCAATGCTGTTCATTGATTGCGACGGCACCCTGCTCGGTATCCACCGTAAGCTCGTGCCTACGTATCACGAGCGTATGGTGTGGGGCAGGGGGGACGGCTCCACCCTATCAGTGTTCGATTCATCGGTCGGCCGGCTAGGCGGCCTCGTATGCTGGGAGCACTGGATGCCGCTCGCGCGCTACACGCTTTACGCACAGGGGGAGCAGGTGCATGCTGCCGTCTGGCCGAGTGCGCCCGAGACGTTCCTGTTGGCGTGCCGCGCGATGGCGTTTGAGGGACGCGTCTTCGTAGTGGCGGCCGCGAACTACCTCACGAAATCCATGCTTCCTGCGGATTTTCCTCTGGCCAGGGAGATGGAGGGGTTCCCGGAACAAATCTGCCTGGGGGGCAGTGCGATCATCGGCCCGGATGCGCGGTTCATCGCCGGACCGGTCTACGATTGCGAGACCGTCGTCTACGGCGATATCGACCTGAGCCGGATACCGGAGGAGAAAGAACTGCTGGATGTGGCCGGGCACTATGCCCGACCAGACGTGTTCTCCCTCTCGGTGAACCGTCGGCGGATGGATGTCGTACAGTCCGCCGACTTCTAGCAGATCACTTTCCTATGTAGCCGTCGCGTATCAGCATCTCGGCCACGAGCACTGCGCCTCTGGCCGCACCCATCTTGGTGTTGTGCGAGACGAGCACGTACTTGAGGCCATTCTCCAGCACGTGGTCCGGCCGGATGCGCCCGACGGTAGTGGCCATACCACCATCGTTGTCCCTGTCGAGGCGAGGCTGAGGACGGAAAGGGTCCTCGTTCACCACTATCATCTGTTGTGGCGCCGAGGGGAGTCCGGAGATGTCGTCTCCTCCGGCGAACTCCCGCATCGCCTTGATGGCGGAGGAGACATCACAGGGCTTCCGGGTGGCAACCAACACGGCCTCGGTGTGTCCCTCGAGCACGGCGACGCGGGTGCAGGTGCAGGTGACGCCGAACGGGGCGGCTTGTATCACATCACCTTGAAGCTGCCCCAGGAGCTTCTGTGTCTCCGTCTCCACCTTTTCTTCCTCGCCCGGAATGTATGGAATGACGTTATCAAGGATGTCGAGCCCGATGACTCCGGGGCTGCGACCTGCGCCGGACATGGCCTGTAGTGACGTCATGACAACGGAATTGATGCCGAAAACCTCGTTCAGCGGCTTCAGCGTGATGGCGAGCCCACAGGTCGTACAGTTTGGTGTCGGGGTGATGAAGCCCTGCCATCCACGGCGCACCCTTTGTGTCTCGAGCAGACGGGCGTGGTCGGCATTGACGCCGGGTATGAGTATCGGCACATCCTTATCGTAGCGGAACGCCGATGCCGTGCTGATGACGGGCACCTTGGCCGCGTACTTCGGTTCGAGCATCTTGGCGGGACCGGACTCCATGGCTGTGAACACAATGTCGACTTCCCCGGTGGAGAGAGCGGCAGCGTTCGCCACCGGCATGTCCATGACCTCCTCGACAGGAGGCTCGTCGCAAAACCAGCGGAGGGCGCCTGAGGATCGATCGGTGATGGCATTGCGATAGGTCTGGCCGGCCGACCGCTCTGATGCCGCAAGAGCGTTCACCCGTATCCAGGGGTGTTCCTTGAGAGCCACGAGGAATTGCTGACCGACTATTCCGGTGGCTCCGACTACTGCAGCCCTGATCATGGTGGCGTCCTCCCGTGGCTTTATGAGCCGTAAAGTGTATCACACACGACCGTTCCGCAAGGCGCGGGAGGAACACCGCCGCGCGAAAGAAGACTGCAGGAGCCTGATTGGGGCAGGTATAGTAGAATTGGCGACCGAGGGCACTACGTTTGGCAAGGAGCAAGATGAGTACATCCAACCTCGATGCGGTATTCAACCCTCGTTCGATAGCGATTGTGGGGGTCTCCACGAAGGCGCCTCTTGATCAACTGGGAGGCAACAGCTATCTGGATGCGATGATACGGTGCGGGTACAAGGGCGAGCTCTATCCGGTCAACCCCAGGGGCGGAGAAATGCGGGGCCTGCCGGTGTATCCGGGCGTGGAGGATATCCCGGGACCGGTGGACTACGTCGTTTCGGCAATCCCTGCTGCCGGGGCAGTACAGTTGACACAAGACTGCGCGGCCAAAGGAGTGAAGGCGGTCCATTTCTTCACATCGGGCTTCTCCGAGACGGGACAGGACGAGGGGATACGGCTTGAGAAAGATGTCCTCGCGATTGCGCGACAACACGGGATTCGGATCATCGGCCCCAACTGCATGGGGGTTTACGCGCCGGGATCGGGGATGTCGTTTCTCTCCGATCTGTCCAGTGACAGCGGACCTGTTGGTGTCATCTGCCAGAGCGGGGGCAACGCCATCTACGTCGCGCGCGAAGCCGCCTGTCGAGGAGTTCGCTTCAGCAAGGTGGTGTCGTATGGAAACGCAAGTGACGTGAACGAGTCTGACCTGATGGAGCACATGGCTGATGATCCGGAGACGGGCATAATCCTGGCGTACATTGAGGGCGTGAAGGACGGCCTACGCTTCAGACAAGCCCTCGAGCGCGCCGCGCGACACAAGCCCGTCGTAGTGCTGAAGGTGGGAGTAACCGAGTCGGGCGCCCGGGCTGCTGCGTCGCATACGGGAGCTCTCGCCGGAAAGGATATGCTGTGGGATGCGCTCCTGCAGCAGGTCAATGCAGTGCGGGCGCACACCATCGAAGAGTGGATCGACATGGCGGTCACGTTCACATTCTTCTCGAGCCCCCCGGGCAGACGGGTGGCGATTCTCGGTCTGGGGGGTGGCGCCACGGTGCTGGCCGGCGACGAGGCGGCCAAGGAAGGCCTTGAGATACCCGGGATTCCCGAGGAGATGCGGCGCCAGACTGCGAGGTTGCTGGGCTCGGAGGCGGGCACCATCATCAACAACCCCATGGATCTGTCGGCAGAGGCGTGGAGGGTTGGTTACTATCCGGTGCTGAAAGAGTTCAGCGAGTACGAGGATATCGATTTCTCCCTTGTCCATCTCTCTGTGGGACTCATTGCACGGCCGCCCGAACTGCATTCGAAGATCTGGAACAAGCTCATAGTTGACGTAGTGCGGGCGCACGCGGACTTCCGCAAGCCGGTGGTCGTCGTTACCCAGATGTTGACGTTCCCGGAGCACTACGAGTGGATGATTCAGGCACGGGAGAAATGCTACACAGCCGGCATAGCGGTGTACAATTCGATACGCCATGCGGCCCGATCGATCATCCGTCTGCAGCGCTACTCCGAGAGAAAACGCGTGTCAGCTCCTTGAGCCCGTCAGGCACGCCGTCCAAAGAGCTTCTCAAGTTGTGTGCTGTCGAACCGTACGATGGTCGGCCTTCCGTGGGGACAGGTTCGCGGCTGGGCGCATTCCTCGAGCTGGCGTACCAGTTGCCTCATCTCCTCCTGTGTCAGGCGGTGGCCTGCCCGTACCGCGGCATGGCATGCGATTGTTGTGGCGAGTCGCTCAAAGCGTCCCTGGCGGCTCGCCTCAGACAGTTCGTGCAGCATATCGCGCATGATGGCCTGGGCATCAGAGTCCGCGAGGACTGCAGGGACGGTGCGAAGGAGGTAGGTGCGCTGGCCGAAGTGGTCGATCGAGAACCCCATCTTCGAAAGGTCGTCGATCAGCGTGGCAAGCACCGCGTCCTCGGAGGGGCTGAACTCGATGGTCACCGGTTGAAGGAGCCCCTGGGCTTCGGGAGTGCGACCGGACCTGCGGTCTGCCAGGCGGTCGTAGACGACTCGCTCGTGTGCGGCATGCTGGTCGATGAGATACAGGCCATCAGGTCCTTCTGCGGCGATGTAGGTGCCGAGCACCTGGCCGAGTATGCGCAGGGGAGGAAGCAACCCGGAGTCCGGCAATGGGATGGCACTGTCCTGTGCAGAAGGCGGTTCCGGCAGCGGCTCGCCCACTACCCACCGGCCTTGTGTGCCGGTTGCGGGCAACGACAGGTAACGCGAGTCGGTTGCCACCCTGGTGTCTGCGAGGGCTGCCTTGACCGCGTCTCGAACAAGTCTGAAGATGGTGTGTTCCTCCGCGAACTTCACCTGGGCCTTACTCGGATGGACGTTCACGTCGACCCGGTCGGGTGGCACCTTGAGGTTGAGTATGACGATGGCGTTTCGCCCCTCCGCGATCAGACCATGGTAGGCGTCGTCGATGGCTCGCTGCAGAAGCGGACTCCGAACCCAACGATGGTTCACAAAAGTGCTCTGGTGTCCGCGGCCAGACCTGGAGAGCGAGGCCGGTGCCGCAAGCCCGGTGACACCTGGTGAATCCGAGAGTGACTCGACCCGGACCATGGCCCGCGCGAGCTCGGCACCGTAGAGTTGAGCGACGACGTCGCGGAGGTCTCCATTCCCCGGGGTGCGAAGTGCAAGTCTATCCTCAAGCAGAAGACTGAACGCGACGGACGGGAAGGCCAGGGCGTACTGGCTCGCCACCTGGGCGTTGTGACCGTTCTCGGTAGCCTCGGACTTGAGGAACTTGAGTCGGGCCGGGAAATGGCGGAAGAGTCGCCGGACCGCGATCGTAGTACCCCGCGCTCGCGGCCTTCCCTCTCGCTGCTTGACAGCGCCCCCATGAATATAGAGATAGCTGCCGAGCGCTCCATCCCCTGTGCTGGTTGAGACTTCGACGGCGGCAACCGCCGCGACGCTGGGCAATGCTTCGCCTCGGAATCCGAGCGTGTGCACGTTGACGAGGTCGTCCAGCGACGCAATCTTGCTCGTTGCGTGGCGCAGGAAGGCCATCTCAACCTGCGAGGCGTCGATGCCCCTTCCGTTGTCGGCAACACTGATCAGTACGGCGCCACCGCCCCGACACTCGATATCAACTCTGTCGGCAGCGGCATCCAGCGAGTTCTCAACGAGCTCCTTGACCACGGACGCAGGGCGCTCGATGACCTCTCCTGCTGCGATACGGGAGACTACTTCAGAAGGCAATATGTGGAGGTCCACCACAGGCAAGTTTACACGGTGGCGTGTAAGAAGTCAATAGTCCTCACGGCACGCCGTCGAATCTCTCCACCTTCTCGAGGTGTGCCAGGCTCAGCAGCAGGCGCTTGACGCCCGTGTCCTGGAAAGAGACGGTGAAGACGAGGTCGCTTTTGTCCGGAAAGCAATCCATGACGACGCCCTGGCCGAACTTCTTGTGGAAGACCCAGTCGCCGACACGGAACTCCTCATCGCTCATGCTGTAGGCGAGTGGCTGTGACCTGATCACCTGGCTCAGGTCGACCTCCTCGTCCTCCCACAGCCCGCGCGTGCTGATGAGGTCGGGGCTTATGCGCCCCAGGTAGCGAGAGGGCGGGTTGGCGAGTCCGTTCCCAAACAGGCTTCTCCGGTGTGCGCGGGAGAGGAACAGATAGCGCTGTGCTCGAGTGATTCCAACGTAGCACAGACGGCACTCCTCCTCCATGTCTGCAGGATCCTCAAAAGACTTCCGGTGGGGCAGTACGCCATCTTCCATTCCCACGATGAACACGGCGGGAAACTCGAGCCCCTTCGCCTGGTGCAGCGTGATGAGCGTCACCGCATCAGAGGAGGCATCCATCTCGTCGACATCGGACACGAGGCTCACCTTCTCGAGAAAGGCGGCCAGGGCCTCGTCGGGCGCCATGTCGGCATACTCTGTGGCGACACCCCTCAACTCCTGCACATTCTGCCAGCGATCCTCTCCGTTCTCGCCGTCCATGAGGTACTCGCGGTATGCCGTCTGAAACAGTATGTCATCGATGAGGTCCGGCAACGAGGTTCGATGACTCTTCCGGATGAGGCTGTTGAGCGTCGTGAGGAACCGGTTGAGCGCATTGCTCGCCCTGGCAGCGAGATCCTTCTGCTGTGCCATCTGCGAGAGGGCCTCATACAGAGAGATCTCGCGCTCCGCTGCCCAGAACTGGAGCTTGATAAGCGTGCCCTGGCCGATTCCTCTCCCGGGAGTATTGATGATGCGGCAGAGGCTGATGCTGTCATGACGATTATTCAGCACTCGCAGATAGGCGACGATGTCCTTTATCTCCTGTCTGCGATAGAAACGGGTCCCGCCAACAAGGCGATAGGGTACGCCAAACCGCACGAGGCTTTCCTCGATCGTGCGGGATTGCGCGTTGACACGGTACAACACGGCACAGTCTCCGTAGCAAAGCCCCTCCCGACGGACGAGTTTCTCGATGGTGTGGACTACGAATTGAGCCTCGTCCTTCTCGTTCAGGCATTCGGTGAGAACTACGGGCTTGCCGACATCGTTCTGAGTCCAGAGGTCCTTGTCCTTCCGCAGCGCGTTCGCAGTAATGACCTGCGTCGCAGCCTTAAGTATGGTCTGTGAGGAGCGGTAATTCTGTTCCAGCATCACCACCTTGGCGTCGGGATACTCCCTCTCGAAGCTCAGGATGTTGCGCAGGTCGGCGGAGCGCCACGAATAGATAGACTGGTCCGGGTCGCCAACTACGCAAAGGTTGCGGTGTTTGGCTGCAAGCAGTTTGACAATCTCAAACTGGGCAAGGTTCGTATCCTGGAATTCGTCGACCAGTATGTGTACAAAGCGGTCCTGATAGTGTTCCAGGATGTCCGGGCGCGTCTCGAACAGGCGAACCGTCTTGAGCAGGATATCGTCGAAGTCCACTGCGTCGCTCTGGTCAAGCAGCGACTGGTACCGCTGGTAGACCCTCTGCACAATCTCCTCGAAGTAGCTATCGACTCCCTGGGCATGACGCTGTTCCGAGAGAAGGCGGCTCTTAGCCGCGCTGATAGATGATTGGATGAGTCGTGGCGAGTACTGCTTGGGGTCAAGCTTCAGCTCGGTCATGCTCTGCTTGATGAGATTGATCTGATCATCATCGTCGTAGATAACAAATCCACGGCTTACCCCGACGGCTTGACCGTCTGTGCGGAGGAGGCGGCAGCAGACGGCATGGAATGTCCCGATTGTGAGGTGATCCGATGCGTGGTGCAGGGAATGCACGAGCCGTTCCTTCATCTCCCGCGCAGCCTTGTTGGTGAAGGTGACTGCCAGAACGTTCCGGGGATTCACCGCGCAGACCGAGACCAGGTAGGCGATACGGCTGGTGATGACCCGGGTCTTCCCGCTTCCGGGGCCGGCGATAATCAACATGGGACCGCTGCAGGTCTCGGCAGCCTCTCGCTGTGCGAGATTCAGGGAAACCAGTAGATCCATGGCGAATACCAGCGATTATACCATCGCTTCAGATGGGCCGGGAAACGAGACGACAGCGTTAGAAGACGAAGAGAGGCGAATCGTCGGTGATGACAGTGTCGGCGTTCTCGACGGCAGTCCTGATGTGTTTCGGCAGGGAGAACATGCCAATGTGTGACTCGCCATCGTAGGAACGAAGGGTTCCGGTGATGCGCTCCGAGATGCGACTGTCAACTTCTTCTCGCGAAAGCGCATCCGGCTTGAGCGTGTCCGAGGCTGCGGAGAAGCCCCAGAGGCTGGCGAACGAAGGAATGTGGACCTGATATGGCGCAACGTGAGAGAACACCTCGCGGATGGTCCGCACAATGGCGACGAATGCGTGCAGGTCGTACCATCGCGACGACTCCGACTGGATACTGACAATGCCACCAGGCGCAAGGCGACGCTTCACCGCCGTGTAGAACTCGCGGGTGTAGAGCAATTGGGCCGGACCTACTTCCAGAGGATCGGGAAGGTCGATTATGATCACGTCAAACGTGTCGGTGGCCTCTTCGACAAAGCGTCTGGCATCTCCCACTATCAGGTTGGCCCTGGGATCGTCAAAAGCGCCGTCGCTGAATGATGGCAGATAATGGCGACAGACGGAGACCACCTGCCGGTCGAGGTCCACCATGGTTGCACGGTCGACAGAGTCATGCCGCAAGACCTCGCGAAGTGTAGCTCCTTCACCGCCTCCGGCGATGAGTATCCGCCGTGGCTCCGGGTGTGTGATCATAACCGGTTGGACGAGAGCCTCGTGATAGATGAACACGTCCGCCTCGCTCGACTGTATCTTGCCGTCGAGTACCAGGCACGTCCCAAAGCTGCGAGTCTTGATTACCTCGATGCCCTGATACGCACTCCGCCCCGAATAGAGAATCTCGTCGACCCGATGAATGGTCCCGAGGTCGGGCGTCAGCGCATCGTGAAACCACGTACTCTTGGGAGGTGTGTTGTCGCTCATACCTGTGCGCCCTGAACCGGGCTCGCCTGCAGGAGACCGCGGCGAAGCTCGACCAGAGAGCAATCCGTTGCCTCCACCGATTGCATGATCAACCGCGCTGCTTCCTCAGGCTCGACCTTGTCGCCGCAGGTAAACACGTCGACCGCGGCATAGCCACACTCAGGCCAGGTGTGGATGGAAATGTGTGATTCGGCTATGTTCACGACGCCGCTCACTCCCTGAGGAGTGAAGTGGTAGAACGAGTCGCCGACTACTGTGGCGCCGCAGTGGACTGCTGCGGAATGGAGACACTCTCTGAGGAACTCGAGGTTGTCAAGTACTTCTGTGTTGCAGCCTTTCAACTCTATAAGAAGATGTCGTCCCAACGCATACAAATCACCTTCCCTCCTTGAAGCATTAGAATCCCTAAGAGAGAGTGCCCAGCGATGCTGGGCACAGACGGAAATTGTATCCCAGGGGCAGTGGGGGGTCAAGAAGAGCCGCATTGATTGCCCGGGGACACGCTCTCCCGCAGCCGTTCGAGTTCGGCCTCCACAGCACGCAGCCTGTCCTCATGGGCATCGAACAGGCCACGCCCCGGCTGTCCCGGCTGCTTGTGCAGCCCCAACTCGGACACGAGGCGATTGCCGTACGAACCCGCAAACGGAACGTAGGTCTGCGCGTTGTTCTCGATGCGCAGTACGTCCCAGCGGTTGTCCTTCCCCGTGACATCTGCGGCTGCCTTCCGGAGCACAATGCGGTCGAAATCGACGTCGCCATACAGGATCGTCTCCTGATCGTACACCGGTCCCGCGAGGTAGTCACCTTCTGGCCCGACTATGCTGCTTCCTCCGAAAAACGTCCAGCTTGCGTTACCGAGACCTGCGCGCTCCCCCTCCGACGGATCGATGTACATGGACGCCGCCACCACGAAGCATTGTCCTTCAATCGCGTAGGCGCGAGTGGCAACGTCGAAGACAGGCTTATTGGTCCTGCCGTTGGGGAAGTTCGGCCAGCCGGGCCAGCAGGTGCAGTGGACCTGCTCCCCTTGCGCCATCAGCATGTATTTGCTGAGAGGCTGCAGGTGCTCGTAGCAGATGAGGCCTCCAAGGCGACCGACCGCTGTGTCGTATACCCGTAGCGAAGTGCCATCACCCCGCGCCCAGAAGCAACGCTCGCGATTCGATGGAGTGAGCTTCCGGTGGACACCGAGCAGTGCGCCGTCGGCATCGATGAATACGAGCGAGTTGAAGAGCATCCCCTCGTAGCGGGGTATGAGTTCGTTCGCACCGATGCAGACACAGGCCTGCGCTTCACGGGCGGCGTCGCATAGCTTCGTCACATCTGGCCCCGGGATCACTACCGAGTGGCGGGTCAACTGGAGCAGGTTTCGTGGCCACTCCGTTGGGTTGCTGAGGTCGATGGACCAGTTAGGATACATGGGCACAAAGGTCTCCGGGAGAACCACCAGGCGCGCTCCATTCCCGCCCGCTTCGCGTATGAGAGCGCATGCTTTGTCGATGGTGGCATCCTTATTCATGGGCAGAACCGGAGCGGCTTGCACTGCTGCGACTTTCATGGCAATGAAATCCTCCTTAATGTACCTGTGGGACCTGGCCACCACAGTGCATCATACGCGGGCGACTGTGTCAATTCCGTGTTCCGACACGTTGGACACAGCTACGGTTTCTGGTAGAATTACGCGAGGGTACAATGGCTGAGGGCAGTGCGCTTGTGGTTCTATGCACGTCGAGACACGGAGCGGCGCAGATTATCCGTGCTCGGCTCGAAGACGAAGGCATACCATCTGCACTCAGCTATGAGAGTGCTGGGATAGTATACGGGCTCACGGTCGATGGTCTCGGCGAGGTGCGCATTCTCGTGCCAGAGGCGTTCTACGAGCAGGCTAAGGCCGTGCTCGATGACAGTGGCGACGCGGAGATGGGTGGATCCGTCGACCTGCGGTAGACAAGTGCCGCCGAACGGCCAGCGACGTGGCGCAGCATTCGTGGGTGCTGTGAAGAGAAGAGCATGGGTTCACGACTCGACCGTGTGACCGAAGAGCGCTTCAGGGACCTGGAAGATCTTCGCAAGGAAGGGATAGACCCCTTTCCACACGTCTATCACCCCGCCTTTTCCGTACGTGACGCGCGTCTCTTGTGGGAGCGCGAAGGGGAGCGCACTCGAACGGTGTCGATCGCGGGCCGCGTCATGGCGAAGCGGAGAATGGGCAAGCTGTCGTTTCTCGACGTGAGAGACTACACTGGCAAGCTTCAGGTGTCCCTGCGGAAGGACCTCCTTGGAGACGAGCGGTACGCGATTCTCAACCATATCGACATTGGTGACTTCGTTGGCGCCGAGGGGGAGCTGTTCGTCACCAGGGCGGGAGAGGTGACCGTTGAGGTGTGCTCTCTTTCTCTTCTCGCGAAGTCTCTCAGGCCGCTGCCGGAGAAGTGGCATGGCCTGGTTGATGTAGAGACGCGCTACCGTCAGCGTTATCTCGATCTCATCTCCAACGAGGAGAGCCGGCGGACATTCGTACTACGCAGCAGAATTGTGAGCGCCACAAGAAGATTCCTGGATGATGAGGGGTATATTGAAGTCGAGACGCCAATCCTGCAGGCGACGGCGGGGGGGGCTCTGGCGCGGCCGTTTGTGACACGCCACCACGCCCTCGATGAGGACTTGAGTCTGCGGATTGCTCTGGAGCTATCGCTCAAGAAACTCATTGTTGGAGGGATCGACCGTGTCTATGAACTGGGCAGGGTGTTCAGAAACGAGGGGATCTCCACGCGCCACAATCCCGAGTTCACGCTCATGGAGTGCTACTGCGCGTATGCTGACTACGAGGACATGATGGACCTTACCGAGCGTCTCTTTTCATCGGTCTGTCAGCAGGTGCTCGGCAGCACACGTGTCGAGTACGGTGGGTGCAGCGTGGAACTTGCGCCTCCGTGGCGCCGCATTCCTCTCCGTGACGCGGTCAGAGAGGCGAGCGGAATAGACTTCGAGGACTACCGTAGTGCCGAGTCCCTTCATGAACGGATGCTCCAGGAAGGGGTACGAATCGAAGGGTATCCCGGCAGGGGCAGGTTGATCGATGAACTGCTCTCCACATTCGTTGAGCCGGCGCTGGTGCAGCCGACCTTCCTGCTCGATTATCCGGTCGAGACGTCGCCTTTCCCCAAGAAGAAACGAGGAAACGAGCGGCTCGTGGAACGTTTTGAGGCGTTCATATGTGGTATGGAATTTGCGAACGCTTTCACCGAGCTGAACGACCCTGTTGACCAGCGCGAGCGCCTGGAGCAGCAGCTTCGTGAGCGAACGGGGGATGAGGATGTCCAGCTGGCTGATGAGGATTTCGTTGAGGCGATGGAGTATGGCATGCCTCCTACCGGTGGACTGGGCATCGGCATCGACCGTTTGGTGATGCTGTTGACAGGGCAGGACTCGATTCGCGACGTGATCCTCTTCCCCCAGCTGAAGGGGAAACGAAATGCTTGATATCAAGCGTATTCGAGAAGATCGGACGTCGGTCGAGCGAGCAATGAAGCTGAGGGGCCTCCCGGATGCGCTTGGCCCTGTGGTCGGGATAGACGAGAGGTACCGGAAGCTGCTGCGAGAGACCGAGGACCTTCGCGCCCGGCACAATCAAGCCAGTAAAGAACTGGGGCGGATGAAGGAGAAGCCCCAGGCGCTCCTCGAAGAACTCAGGGTCATGGGTGAACGTGCGGCCGAATTGCAGCGCGTTACCCGTGAGACGAAGGAGTCGCTCGATGCGCTCCTCCTGGAGTTGCCCAACATCCCGGACAAGAGCGTACCCGAGGGAAAAGATGCTGCCGACAACATTGAGGTCCGAACGGGGGGCACCTTCCGCGAGTTCGACTTCGAGCCCCTGCCGCACTGGGAGATCGGTGAACGCCTGGACATAATCGACTTCGCCAGGGGCGTGAAACTCGCAGGCAGCAGGTTCTACGTACTCAAGGGGCTCGGCGCCCGGCTCCAGAGAGCGCTCATCGCATTTATGCTTGACCTCCACACGAAGGAGCATGGGTACAGCGAGATATACCCCCCGTTCATGCTCCATCGAGAGTGCATGGTTGGCTCGGGCAATCTCCCGAAGTTCGCCGACAACCTGTACCATGATGCTGAAGAGGACTACTGGTTTGTGCCTACCGCAGAGGTGCCGCTGACGAATCTTCACCGCGATGAGATACTCGATGGCGCGTCATTGCCTCTGAACTATACGGCGTACACGCCGTGCTTTCGCAGAGAGAAGATGGCAGCTGGCAAGGACACGCGAGGCATCAAACGAGGCCACCAGTTCGACAAGGTTGAGTTATACAAGTACGTCCGCCCCGAGGAATCCGACCGCGAGCTTGACCGGCTCGTGGCCGATGCCGAGGAGGTTCTAAGGCGACTGAACCTGCCGTACAGGATCGTGCAGCTCTGCACCGGAGACCTTGGATTTGCGGCATGCAAGACGTTCGACATCGAGGTCTGGGCCCCGGGTTCGAAAGAGTGGCTTGAGGTGAGTTCATGCAGCAACTGTAGTGATTTCCAGGCGCGACGTGCGAACCTCCGGTTTCGCCCTGAACCTGGAGCCAAACCGCAGTATGTGCACACTCTGAATGGCTCAGGACTGGCGCTTCCTCGAGTATTTATCGCTGTGCTCGAGACTTCTCAACAGGCAGATGGCACGGTGCTGGTGCCAGAGGCTCTTGACAGCTACATGTAGTGTCGCGATACGGTACAAGCAGATCAGCTCGCAGGGGCCGGCAAGGCAACGGCACTCGAATCGGGACAAAACAGGAAGGAGAAACACATGGGTCGCGCACCTCTCAGTTACGCATATGGAGCCTCAACCACCCCGCTGATTGGCCTGACAATTCCGGATTACCTCGATCGTATTGTCGCGCAGTACCCTGACAATGAGGGGCTCGTTGATGTGCCGTCAGGCCAGCGATGGACGTACACGCAGCTGCGTGAGGACTGTCGCCGTGTGGCGAAGTCTCTCATGAAGCTGGGTATTCACCGGGGAGATCGCGTGGCCATCTGGGCCACCAATCATCCTGAGTGGGTGCTGGTGCAGTTCGGTACGGCCATCATGGGGGCGGTACTGGTCAACGTAAACCCGGCGTATCGCACCCATGAGTTGGAGTACGCACTTGGCAACTCCGAGGCGAGCGCCTTGTTCCTGATCGAGCGCTTCAAGTCCTCCAGCTATGTCTCCATGTTCAACCAGGTATGTCCCGAGATCAGGGACTCGCGGCCCGGCGAGTTGAAGTCGCAGAAGCTGCCCCTCCTGAGGTCGGTGATGCTCATGGAACCACAGGAGCACCCGGGGATCTACAACTGGCAGCAGTTTCTGGAGTTGGGCAACGATGTTACGGATGCAGAGCTTGATGAGCGGCAGGCGTCTCTCGATATCGACGATGTTATCAATATCCAGTACACGTCGGGCACAACAGGCATGCCGAAGGGGGCGTCCCTGACACACCATAACATCCTGAACAACGGTTTTTTCGCCGGCGAGGGGATGCGGCTGAAGAACACCGACCGCCTCTGTATTCCTGTGCCGTTCTACCACTGTTTCGGTATGGTGCTCGCCAACCTTGCGTGCGTAACGCATGGTGCGACCATGGTGCTGCCGTCGGAGAGTTTCGATGCAGGAGCGACCCTCTGTGCCGTGCAGCAGGAACGTTGCACCGCGCTCCACGGGGTGCCCACCATGTTCATTGCCGAACTGGAACATGAGGAGTTCGACTCGTTCGATCTTACATCGCTGCGCACAGGCATCATGGCTGGCGCGCCATGCCCGATCGAGGTGATGAAGAAGGTGATTACGCACATGCATGCGTCGCAGGTGACGATCGCGTATGGGGAAACGGAGGCCTCTCCCATGGCAACGCAGACACCGGTTGATGCTTCCATTGAGGATCGAACGGGAACAGTTGGCCTGCCGTCACCGCACATTGAGCTCAAGGTAGTCGACACCGACACGGGCGCTATCGTCCGGTGCGGGACACAGGGAGAGATATGCTATCGGGGTTATAGCATCATGCGGGGGTACTACAACAACCCGGAAGGCACGCGTGAGGCCATTGATGAGGCGAAGTGGCTGCACAGTGGCGACCTGGCAACGATGGATGAGCGTGGCTACTGCAGGATAACCGGACGGGCGAAGGAGATGATAATCCGGGGTGGGGAGAACATCTATCCGAGGGAGATAGAGGAGTTTCTGTTCACGCACCCGAAGGTGAAGAACGTGCAGGTCATCGGAGTCCCTGACGAGAAGTACGGAGAGGAGATCCAGGCATGGATTGAGCTACGTGAGGGAGAGACGGCGACGGAGGATGAGATACGGGAGTACTGCAAGGGAAAGATAGCTCACTACAAGATACCGCGCTACGTGAAGTTTGTGACGGAGTATCCGATGACGGTCACCGGGAAAGTACAGAAGTTCAAGATGCGCGAGGAGGCTATCCAGGAACTCGGGCTGGAAAAGGCTGCAGGCATCGAGACTGCGTGACATCGGGGAGCATGAACACGAGAGGGGCGGGCCACGTTCCCGCCCCTTGCTGTTGATGTGCGCCGGGAAGAAACGTCATCCGGCAACAGGCCTGTTAACGAGATTTGGCGGAGACCGGCCGTCGAGTGCGGCGATGATGTTCTGAGCGGCCATGTGTGCCATGTTAGTCCGGGTCTCCCAGGTTCCGCTGCCTATGTGGGGGGCGAGGACGACGTTGGAAAGGTCGGCCAATCCCGGAGTGAGTTCCGGCTCGTGTTCAAATACATCCAGTCCAGCCCCGGCAATTCTATTCTCCCGCAGTGCTTCGAGAAGCGCCTGCTCAGCGACGATCGGCCCTCTGGCCGCGTTCACGAGAAAGGCCGTGGGCTTCATGTGAGACAGACGCCTCGCGTCAATCAGGTGTCGGGTCTCCTCGTTGAGGGGCACATGGATCGACACGAAGTCGGATTGCTGCAGAAGCGCATCGAGGTCCATGTAGGTGGCGCAGAGAGCCTGCTCGACCTCTCGTGTGGGCGGCACGGTGTCGTAGTAGAGCACGTTCATGCGGAAGCCCAGCGCACGTCTGCCAACTGCCTGTCCGATGCGGCCAAACCCCACGATGCCGATGGTCTTTCCCCAGACATCGGATCCCATCATCGCGAACGGTTTGAACCCCTGGAACCTGCCCGCCCGAACGTAGGTGTCGGCCTCTACAACCCTCCTGGCAACGGCCATGAGCAGGGCCCACGCCATGTCGGCAGTCGTCTCCGTCAATACGTCTGGAGTGTTGGTTACCATGATGCCCTTCTGTGCTGCGTACTCGGCATCGATGTTGTTGTACCCCACTCCCCAGTTGGCGATTATCTTGAGGCGGTTGCCCACCCGGTCCAGCACGCCGCTGTCAACTCTGCTTCCGACACAGAGAAATGCGTCGGCAGCAGAGAGCTGCGCCACCAACTCATCGGCAGTGGGAAGCCTATCCTCGTCGTTCACCACCACCGTGTGCTTCTCCCTGAGGACATTCAGTGGCTCCTCAGGAAGCCAGAATGACACGTACACCTTCATGTGCTGCTACCTCCTCTCAAGCCTTTCGGTCGCGGCCAATTATATACAGGGTCCCAGGTCTCAGTCTGCGGGTACGGCACCCTCGATTATCTCGACACGCTTTGGCCGGCCCGCATCGTCAAGCTCTATTGCGACCACATCGATGCGCCAGGAGGTCTCCTCCAGCTCTCTGTGCGACGCAACGTAGTCGAGCGCACATGCGACCATCTTGTCCTTCTTCTTCTTGGTGATCGACTCCTCTGGCGTGCCGAACGCGTCTCCGATCCTGGTCCTTACCTCTACAAACACATGGCAGTCTTTGCGCCGTGCGATGATGTCTATCTCGCCGAAGTAGCCGCGTACATTGGTGGCCAGTATCCTGTATCCGCGTTTCTTGAGGAACTTGCGTGCGATCTCTTCGCCTCGCCGTCCCACCTCTGCATAGTTCATAGCAGGCTGCCCCAGATGCGGCGCACGGGCTGGAACGAGAGGCGGTGCACCGGAGATACGCCGTGCTCTGCGAGACAACGCAGGTGCGCCTGTGTGCCATACCCCTTGTGCAAGGCGAAGCCATAGCTGCGGTACTGCACATCAAGTTCGTTCATTATATGGTCGCGAGTGACCTTCGCCACTATTGATGCGCAGGCGATGGAGAGACAAACGGCGTCTCCTTGCGGCACTCTCTCCTGTCGCATGCGCAAAGATGGCAGGGTGAACCAGTCGATCAGCACGGAGGCAGGAGTTACGGAGAGGGACTGCAACGCCTCGTACATGGCGCGGCGGGAGGCTGCTGCGATGCCAATGCGATCGATGACGTCGTTGCTGACGATGCCTATGCCTATCGAGAGTGCACAGTCCAGGATTCGTGCGTACAGGCGCTGTCTGTGAGTTGCGGTCAACTGCTTGCTGTCTCGTATCTCAAGGTGCCAGGGCATGCTGAGCGACCAATCCGCGATAACCGCGCTGGCGACAACCGGACCCGCCAGGGCTCCTCGCCCCGCTTCATCTATGCCCGCCACTGGCCAGTATCCCTGGTCACGCAGGAGCTGCTCTCTATCGCCGTTCGGAAGAATCCTGCTCTGCCGCATCTCTCGATTCCCGGTATGCCTCGACGATTGTACCGCCACCAACAACAACATCTCCATCATAAAACACCACCGATTGTCCCGGTGCAACGGCACGTTGTGGCTGGCCAAAACGCACGTATGCTTCTCCGTCGCGAATGGTAACGCAGGAAGAAGTGCTTCTCGCGCGAAAGCGTGTTTGTGAATGGAGAACGAGCCTTCCGCAGGAAGGAGGTGGCACCATCCATCTCATCTGGCTGAGCGATGCCCCCTTGGCCACCAGACTCGTGTCGGGGCCGACGACAACTTTGTTCTGCCGGACGTCCAATCGTACTACGTACATGGGTTCGCCAAGAGCGATACCAAGGCCGTGACGCTGGCCTACCGTGTAGTAAGGCAGGCCCTGGTGGCGACCGACGACGTGTGCGTGCAGATCGACAATCTCTCCAGGTGTAGCGCAGACGCGTTTCGCAACGAAGCTGCGGTAATCGCGACCGCCGACGAAGCAGATGTCCTGGCTGGGCTTTCCTCTGGCAAGGCCCTGTCCTCGTGCCAGATCTCGCGCCTCGCTCCTCGATATTGTCCCGAGCGGCATCTCCACGTAAGGCAGGGATGATGGCTCGATGCCGTATAGAAAGTACGATTGGTCTGCACTTCGGTCCAATGCGCGCTGTAAGAAGATCCCGTGTTTTCCCCGAACAACCCTCGCGAAGTGGCCGGTGGCCAGTTTGTCGGCGCCGCTTTCCAGTACGGTTCGCAGGAGCAGGCCGAACTTGATCTCCCGGTTACACGTCACGCAGGGATTGGGGGTTCTGCCCGCGGCGTACTCGTCACAGAACGGTCCAATGACCCGGGCCTCGAAGGAGTCGGCGACATCCGTTACCTGGAGATCGATATCCAGTTGGGATGCGATACGGCGGGCGCGTTCCAGTTGCACCAGTGAGTGAGGTGCGTGGGTCATTACCATGTGTACACCAAAAACTCGAGATCCGCTCGACAGTAGCAGGGAAGCTGCCAGTGCCGAATCGGCCCCTCCGCTAAGAGCGACTCCGATGCGTTGTGTCATGGCAGTTATTACGGGGAGCGTCAAATACTTCCCCCACTACGCTGCTGCATAGCGGACCGTCGGTGCATGGAAGTACCGCTTAACCAGTTCCGGTTGTCGCTGTCGGCTGCGCAGATAGCCGCGTA
>PWUU01000081.1 GCA_003562475.1 Dehalococcoidia bacterium
AGTTTGGACCCATTGTCCGGCGGGTAGGGAAACCAGGTCGACAGAAACAGGATCTTCATCGTGGCATATCTGGATAGCAGACCGCTTCCACGTCGGGGCCCATCTTCCCCCAGCGGCCCAGAATGGCATCTCGGAGCGCGTAGAGGCGGGCATTCCGGTTTGGAAGCCGCCGACCGCCGCAAGGCTTGGCAGTATAGGCCGCCACCGCCAGGAGATTGCGGCCGGCGGCCAGGCCCATTGATCTCACCTTGGCCAAGCCGTGCAGGTTCTTGGTAAGGAAGAGCAACACGTTACGGTTCATGTAGTAGTCCGTGGCTGGCGATGCAGTGCCCATAGCGGCTGAGACCTTGTGCCACAAGCGGGCCTCGGGCGCGTACATAATGTGCCACCCAGCATCCCGAGCCCGCATGCACCAATCGGTTTCCTCGTAGTAGATGAAGAAGCGCGGATCGAGGAGGCCTATCTCCTCGATCACCTCGCGTCGCAGACAGATACCGCAGGCAGTGATGAAGTCTACCTCCTGCGGCTGGACCTGCCGAGTGGTGTCGCGGGTTTCGGCCCCCAGGCGGACACTGTCGCCGGTGCGCCAGCGAATCGCGTTACCTGCACACCAGACGATGTTCGGTTCATCGAAGTATAGCATCTTAGGACCCACAATACCGGCGTCAGCATTCGATTCAAGGACCGCCACCAGAGTCCGCAGCATTGGTCGATCCACAACCGTATCATTGTTGAGTAGCATGATGCAACTCGCATCGCTTACCAGAGCAGATCGGATTCCAACATTGTTGCCGCCGGCGAAGCCAAGGTTCTCCTCGTTCCGTATGACGGTGACAGCCGGGAATCGATCGCCGATCGCCTCGCTCGTACCATCAGACGAGCCGTTGTCCACGACGATGATCTCGAGTCGCTCGTCCGGATAATCCATCTGCTCCAAGCTACCGAGGCACTCTAGGGTCACCTCGCGCTGGTTCCAGGTGAGGATCACGATGGCAACTGGGGGCAGGGTTGATCCCATCACGTGGCCTCCGCTGCATCGAATGCCCCCCTCCAGCTTGGTGGTAGGTTACGGTCCACCTCAATCTGTTGGAACGGCTTGCCCTTGCGTGGTCCCACGCGGCAAGCCCAGGCTGCCATACGAGACACACCCTCTTCCAGGGCGACCGTCGTCTGTTGGCCCAGCAGTGAGCGGGCCCTCTCGTGGGCCGCGTAGGCGTGTTTGACCTCGTTGCGAGCTGGCAGGTACTGCAAGTCCGGATCCACACCGAAAGCCCGGGCCACCTCGTGTGCCAGATGCTTAACAGTGTGCGGCTGGTCAGCGCCGACGTTGAAGACCTGGTTGTAAGCCTCAGGCACATTGACGCTGCGGGCGATGATGGGGGCCACATCGTCGATGTGGCTGAAGGCGCGGGTCTGCGACCCGTCGCCAAAGATTGTCATGGGCTCACCTTTCATCACCTGGTTCATGAAGATGCCGACCACGTTGCGATAGCGGTCACCGATATTCTGGTTCTTGCCGTATACGTTGTGTGGGCGAAACACGATATAATCGAGACCAAACATCTGATGGGCTGCGTGCAGGTCTCGTTCGACGGCGTACTTGGCGATGCCATAAGGGTCCTCTGGTGCCGGGGTCAGATCTTCATGCATCGGCAACTGGTTGGCACCGTACACAGCAATCGAAGAGGTGAAGACGAAGCACTTCACCTGGTTCCTGATCGCAGCATTGATCAAGTTCACGCTCCCGATAAGATTGTTGGTGTAGTTGAATCGACGGATGAAGTGAGAGAGCCCTTCGGCGGCGTAAGCGGCGAGGTGATAGATGTGCGTGAACCCGTTCTCCGCGAAAAGCTCGGAAACTAGCCTCACATCACTGATGCTCCCCCGAACAAAGCCGGCACCGTTCGGGACTTGGTCAGCGAAGCCTCCGCTCAGATCGTCTAAGACCACGACTTCATAGCCGAGGTTGAGACAGTGCTCGGTGACGTGAGAGCCGATGAAGCCTGCTCCGCCAGTTACTAGAATTCTCATACTGACCTCCACACCATTAGCCCCCTGCAGGGTCGGTCTCCCCCAGCAACTCGCGATACACTCGTTGCAGCTTCACATTGTGTGTGTCCACTGAGAATCTCTCTACGAATCTGGCTTTGCTTGCCTTGCGCATCTGGTAGACCAGATCTGCATCGCCCGCCAGCTGCTCCATCCGCGTAGACAGTTCATCAACTGAGCCAGAACCTAGCAGGAAGCCGGTTTCGCCGTGTATGACTATCTCCGGCATCGCCCACGCATCGACTGTGACTACGAGTAAGCCCGCGGCCATTGCCTCAAAAAGGGTAAAGGCGAAGCTACCCTCAGCTCCCGTGGGCAGGATGAACGCATCGGCTTGCGGGAACACCTCGTCTAACAGTTGCTGATGGGGCACAAATCCGTGGTGGCAGATGCCCGCGTCTCCATCATACGAGACTCCATCGGCGGGTCTTCCGACCAGGATCAGCCGTGACTCAGGGAACGTCTGGTGAACACGACGGAATGCCTCGACGACCGTGTGACCGTTCTTGCGCTCAAAGTCGGAACCGACGAAGAGGAACGTCATATTCTTCTTGCTACGCTGGAGTGGAGCGACCACAGTATCCGAAGACGCAGGTTGGGCTGGGTACAATACCTCTACCTTGCTTGCAGCAACAGAGCCGTATTCCATAAGCAGTTTCCGACCGAAGTCTGTCTGTACTAAAACTCTTCCGATCTGGTCCGTGTTGAGCGCATAATGATATGCGCCTACCGCTTGCAAGAACCAGCGCTTGCGCCGGTAATGGCGCTCGACCTTCCCCGGCTCCCAGTTACGCTTGACAGTAAGGTCGGTGACGCTGGGGCTGGCCGTCTGGGCGAGAACCGGCACCTTTCTATCCGATGGCAGTCTTATCGTTGCAGCAAAAGCCACGATGTGAATCAGATCAGGGAGGAGATCTGAATCAAGGTACTCTCCCCAGAGATCCGGGGGTAGTATCCCCAGTCGTGTAAGATAGTAGCCCATTGCTTGCAGAAAGGCTATTCGCCTCAGTTGCCCAGAGGCGATTAGGTCCTCATAGTGGAAATAGCTTACACCAGCAGGCGGATGCTGCAGCAGCAAGTCTGTGTAGGCATGATCGCCGCAGCGGCGCTGATCATCCGCCGGCAGACGAGGGCTAATTAACAGAACGTCTACCATGTACCTGACTCCTTTGCAACAGCAGCTGTCGGTATATGTACCCCAGTTGCCTCACTTGGTTCTCCACGGTGCGATCCTCGACTGAGCGAGTTGCAGCCGTCTCCATAGCCTTGCGCTGGGCCTGCGGCAGTTCCAGCGCATAGGTCATCGCCGATGCCAATCCGTCAATGTCGTTACAGTCAACCATGAAGCCGTTGACGCCATCTCGTATCACTTCGGGCACGCCGCTGTTGCGCGTCGCGATCACCACTCTCCCCGTGGCCAGCGATTCTAGCACTGAATACGGGAGTCCCTCCCGCATTGTGCTCCGCGATGGGACGACTACTACGTCTAGTTCGTTCAGTATCTCCCTTACGTCGGTTCGGAATCCCAGAAAGGTGACGTTGGGTTCTAGGCCTGACCGTGCCACCTTCTCTCTAAGCTCTGTCATATACTTCCCACCCTGTCCGTCGTCACCGACAATGAAGACATGAGTCTCAGGACAGACAGCCAACACTTGCTTGCTGGCCGCAATGAGGTCCTCAACCCCTTTCTCATACACGACCCTGCCGATGAAGCCAATGAGTTGGGTGCACGGTGATAACCCACGAGATCGAGCCAACTGCGGACCCCTATTCGGCGCACCGAAGTATTTCGTGTCTACGCTTTCATAGCACAGATGCACTTTTCGTGCTGCAATCCCGCCTCCCACCAAGCTATCTTGGACAGCCTGCGACACTGCCAACACAGCGTCGGTTCTGTTCAGCCATGCACTGAGCCGAGCAAGGCTCCGTTTAGTCTGCAGATTTCGCACGTGGCACACTACTGGCAGCCCTGTCAGACGGCCCGTCTGCACAGCAAACTCGGCTAGGATCTGCAGGTTGAGATGGATGATGTCGGCCTCGCACTCCATAGCGTGTCGCCTGAGCGCCCATAGTGTTTGGATGTATCTGAACGGATGGTACCAACGAAAAGCGTGATAGCTAACAAATCTCAGAGGAATACTGAGGATCTTTGCTTCGTCAGCCAAAGCACCAGGTTCAGGCAGAACGAGCGCTGCTGGCTCAAAACCTCCGAAATGGGCATTTGCTATGATGGCCAGCAGGTTCTTTTCTGCGCCGGCAACCGTGCTGCTGTGGGAGATATACAGTATCCTAGGTCCTGGCATAGCGTTGAGCTACCTCCACCCCAGGCAGTAACCTTAGCAGAAGCGCCCAGGTGCGCTGTCTGCGCCACCATCCTGGCCAAGCCAATACAGCTGCCCGGAACCTGCAGCGTGCAGATCCCAAGTCGCGTTGCCCATAGTGGAGCAGACTAAGACAGAAACATGCTAGACTACACAGTCGGCGCTCTTCAGCAACGGGAATGCCAGTATTTTGCAGTTCCTGCTGCAGTGCAGCAAGATCCGCTTCACTACGCGTTGGCCGCCAACTCGCGAAGTCACCACGAGTTCCTTTTTCTTGATGCACACAAGCCAGCGCATACCAGAGATCCAGTGAGAACGCTACGTCACGTCTGTATCTGTGTAGCCACAAGAAAGCCTCGGCGCTTGCCGATGCATTACCCTGAGCCAAATGCTCTTGAGTTCCCATCAGGTAGATCTGGCTTACGGCCGACCGTTTCTCTTCAGGCCAAGTCTCAACTGGTGAGCTGAGTGCTCCGAAGCACTTCCTGAGAACCTGCGTCATTGCGACACGCATTCGCTCAACGTCGTCGGACATGTTCTTGCCTGTCCGTCGGTAGCGCACCAGCACCCCTGACACGCCCACGAAATGATGCTGCTTGGATAGTCGCAGCCACATATCGAAATCCTCACAAGCACGTAGTGTTTCGTCGAACTGGCCTATCTTACGGTAGGCACTAGCACGCGTAACGACCGAACACGGAATGAGCCAGTTTCCGTCACGAAGCAATGTGTCACGAAACTCCTCGGGTGCAACCACGCGCTGAACGGTCTGCATGAGCGGATTTCCATCCGCATCCATCCACTGAAACCCACAGTAAGCCGCCGATGCTGTTGGACAACTCCGTAGTGCTGCCAGCATTCGCTCTAGGAATGCTGGGTTCCACACATCATCGGCATCGAGCAGAGCGATCAGCGTACCCCGAGCCGCTGATAGCCCGGTGTTCCGTGCCCCCGATAGCCCCCTGTTTTCCTGGTGAATATAGCGGATCCGGGGATCACCGAACTGCAGGGCCACCTCTCGGGTGTTGTCCGTGGAGCCGTCATCCACGATGATGACCTCCCAATCTGTGTAGCTCTGCACCAAGACGCTGTTCACGGCATCCGTCAGGTAATGCCCGTGATTGTAGCACGGAATAATCACGCTAACTTCTGCCATCTGCACCTCGCTGATCAAGCCAACGTATCCACGATTCTCCGTCCCTGGGAGACGGGCCTCGCATCAGCGCACGCGTTGCGCGAAAGCATCTTGCCGCCACATGAAAGATCATACTCACAAGTGCTTATGATGAGTTTGTTGATCTGGCAGTAGTCAACCGCTTTGAACCATAGGATGCTGATCTGCATCTCCAGGAGTTACGCTCCCCAGGTCTACAATCTCCTACCATAGACACCGAATAGCTATCCTACCGCGCCGATGCCGTGTTATGCATTCCTTCTGGACTGACCCCACTGCCAGCAACTCACTAGTACTCCCCGGCTGAGATCATCAGCCAGTTGGAATTGTGGTATAATGGAGGACCTGACGAGAACTGAGTAGACGAAGGGAAGAATGAGAATGCCAGGTCCTAGACCGAAGCCGATTGAGTTGACGACAAGACAACGTGAGATTCTGGAGCGACTGGCACGCCGCGAGACCAATCCCCAGCGGCTGGTACGCCGGTGCCACATTGTTCTAGAGGCAGCCGACGGGGCGAATAATACCCAGGTGGGCCGACGCTTGAAGATCCAACGGAGCACGGC
>PWUU01000060.1 GCA_003562475.1 Dehalococcoidia bacterium
CAGCCGTTTCTCCAGCCCGAACAGAATCCTCACCAGCAGACCAGGAAGGCTTGCTGCGGCGATGTAGCCGTATATCTCGTGGGCATCGTACACCAGCGGGACCTTGAGCTTCCGCTTCAGCCGGGCGCCGATCGACAGGGTGTCAAGGTCATGACAGTGAACCACATCGAAGGGCTCTTCGCTGTTCAACCGCAGGGCCGCTCGGTACGCCTGCCTCTGCCATAGCATAAGATTGAGCCCCACCCACAGCGCCGACCCGTAACGATAGCGTCTTGGTAGCAGCCTGGTTCTGAGCCGGACAACGTCGATGCCGTCCCAATCCTGTCGTGGAGGATGCGCCCTCTCCCTGTCCCAGGCAATCACCGTCACCTCGTGGCCGCCTCTCAGTAGCGACGTTGCCTCATTGTAGACGCGTGCGTCATTCGTAAAGGGATTGCTCAGGAACATCAGTACTCTCATATCGCCTTCGAGCACCCATTCTATCAGGTTGCCGCCGCACCTCATAGTGGCCCCCACGTCTGTCAGAGTGTGCCTTCGCCAGGCCTTGGGCTTGCACGCCTCGGCACCTGTCGGGTATGATTTCACATGAAGCTTCACCGCGGTCGCGCGATGCACGGGTTGAACCCATCATGACTGAGCGATTAAGGTCTACACTGAGCAGGGCCATCGACCACCTTGATGTAACTCTTGCCGCACTGGGTTGCATCCTGGCCGTACCCCTCACCATATACCTTCAGGTGGCCATGCGAAGCCCTGTTTTCGCCGTCGCCGGCATCATCGTATTCGTCACCTGCCTGGCCTACCTGCTCATAAGGCGCAGGCGATCGGGTTCTCTCCGGGAACAGCCGCAAGCGACGCCCCGCGTGTACCTCCTGCTCAACATCCTCTTCTTCGGCCTGCTGACCTACAGCATACTGGCCTTTCACCTCAGGCCGGAGCTCTACACGCGCCCCCTCGGCTACTTCATCGCCCTGGCGGCCATGGCCGCCGTTCTGGCCGTAGAGGTTTTCTTCCTGTCTCAGACCAGGCGCGCCACCCATCTCGCAATCGTAAAGGTGATCGCGGTCGGCCTCAGCTTAGCCTGGTCGCAACTGCTCATATACCCGGACATAGTAGGCAGCGATCCATGGTATCACCGCTGGCTCACCCTGAGCATACTGGATGCCGGATACGTCCCCGTGGGTCACCACTATTCGTGGATGCCCGGCATGCACCTGGTTACGGGAGCAACGTCGCTTGTCACCGGACTGGACTACAAGATGGCCACTATGTTATCGCTCTCTCTTTTCCAGGTTGCCGGCACTATCCTGTTTGTGTTCGTCCTGGGTCGGATCATCCACAGCGCCAGGGCCGGTCTGATTGCTGCCCTCGTCGTCTGCGTTGCCAGCTGGCACCTCGTCTACGCCTACACCACGATGCCAAACTCTATGGCTATGGTTTTCATCCCCATAGTCATCTATCTGCTCTTCAGGCTGAGACAGCAGAACCCCGGGGCCAGTTTCGCCCTGTCCGCCCTCTTCATGGCAACCGTGATACTTACTCACAACATGGCAGCAGTTATGCTGGGCGGCGTTCTCTTCTGCGTCTGGCTCGGTTTCGAGGTCCACAGGATGTTCCGATACCAGGCGGCGGCGGGGGCGAGGATTCTGCTTGTTGCCACGATACTGTTCACGGGTGCAACCTTGAGTTATTGGACAGTACCGGGATACACAGGGACTCTGAGATATCTGGCACAGATAGGTTTCCGCGGCGGGGACTATTTCGACCGCCTACCACCCGGGCACGTCACTCCACCGCCCGAAGAGGTCACTCCGCCGCCCGCAGACACGACCCCTCTGGCCATGGCGGTCGCTCACTATCATGAACACATAGTGCCCTTCGGTGAACGGCTGTTCAATCAGTTGGGTTTTCTCCTCTTCTTTGGCTTCGCGGCCATCGGGGCGCTTGCCATGCTTTCACGCAGCACCAGACACAGGTCGGGCTTTGCCTTCGTCTTCGCCGGCTTGATGATCCTCGCTGTTGCCTTCTTCGGCATTATCACCCATCGCATCTTCCTGGAGGAACGGTGGAATCACCTCTCGCAGGTTCTGCTGGCTGTGCCGGTAGGAGTAGGCCTGCTCTGGATTGCCGGCCTGCCTGGCAGAAAAGCCATCGGCGGTGCCTTGATCGCCTTGATGATCTTCGCCCTCGCCTTTCTCATGATTGTGGCCCCGCCGGCAAACGTGGACAACAGAACTCTCTCGCCTAACACCGTGTTTCGCGGAGGTTTCGCGGAGTCAGAGTTCCAGGCCTTCGGTGCCGCTGCCACGATCTACGATGGAGCGCTCGGCATTGACCCATATGGAGTCAGGCCTTTGCGGCTGACCCTGGCGCCAGACAACGAGACATCATCCATCGTTGTGCAGCTTGTCAGCGGAAACTACAGCGACTGCGGGGATATGCTTGTCCTGATTAGAAGCGAGGTAGCTACTCAACCCTTCCCGCTGCGAGGCACGAGCTTCCGCCTTGACCACGATCCGCGCCAGGCGCTTACCGAACAGGGGTTCTCAAAGGTCTACTTCGGTGGCGAGGTAGCCGCCTTCGCCGGGCCTTCCTGACCTGTCCCTTCACCCAGTACATCTCTGTAGACATCATCCAGCATCTTCCCTACTGCTTCATAGCCGAACCTTTCTCGTGCGTACTCGGCTATCCTTTCTGAAGAATAGTTCTGGTGCTTATCTAGCATATGATTGATCGCCGCCACCAGAGCCGGGACATCCTTGGGTGGCACCAGAACGCCCACATCTTCGTTCACTATCTCCATCGGGCCTGTAACTCTCGAGGCAATCACCGGCTTCCCACACGCCATGGCCTCCACATAGACGACTCCGAAGGTCTCCCACAGGCTGGGCTGAACATAGAAGTCACACTCCTGCATGTACCGGGCCACCTCGTTCTTCTGCCTGAAGCCGTGAAAACGCACAAGCTCGGTTAACCCGAGCTTGCCAGACAACTCCTCATACTCCAGTCGGTTGGGACCATCCCCAACAATGTCCAATCGAGAATTTGATCTCTGGAGCCTGATTTGGCTCAGAGCCTCCAGCAAGTACGGGACTCCCTTTTGGGGACTGAGAACGCCTACCAATAGCAGTTTCTTGACCCCGTCTTCGTTGCTGCCATCTGCCGAAGCTATAGGACAGAAAACCTCCGTATTCACAACGTTGGGCACAATCCGAAATCTGGTCCTAATCCCGTAGGTCTCAATGGCTTCTTTCAAAGCGTTACTTACCGGCAGAACCATCTCGGCCCTGTTCACGGCAAAGCGAAGTCTTCTCCGGTCCACAGGCCCCAGAGCAAGCCTTGGAAAGACGGTCCAGTGTTCAGTAATGACAACTAGAACCCTGTATAGCTTCCCCAGGACAACCGCCGGCACACCGGCGGTGAACACGTGCGCATGGATGATATCTGGTCTCCAGCCCCCCCTAACCAGCCTGCGAAAGGCGACCAGTAGACTCAGGTAACATAGCAGGTCTGCCACTACCGTCTTGGGAAACCCGAGGACCTTCACCAGCTTAGCGGTGAGCTTGCCTCGCGAGTCACCTGGACTCTGTTGTCCGTGCTCCTTGCTCCTGCCTCTTCTCCACAGATATGAAAGAACCCCTCCATACCTCACCCTGACGGTTCTCACGCCATCCTCCATCGATTCGCTGATCCGCCACAGCTTCAAAGACGGCGATGAATCGCCATAGGCATACAGCACAACGACGTCGTTGTGAAGAGAAGCCGCCGTCGCATGCTCCCTGACAAACGTTCCTCCTACCTGGCTAACCTCCGAAGGATACCAGGCGGGAATAAAGAGTACCTTCAGTCGCCTTTCGTTCTTCACACTTCTTCTCTACTAGTATACCCTACAGACTTCAGGATGTCCTACCTATCGCGGAGCGCGTTACTGCACATCAGCACGAGCAGTTACACAAGCCGTCTACACGTGAACACACTACACCAGAAACTCAGCAACACCCTGGGCGCGGTCGAACCTCCCGAGTTCGGCCGCTGCAGCGCAGGCATAGAAAGCATCTTGCTTACCATTTTAGCCCGGTGTAAACTTGTCATCGCGATGAGCACCGAGTCCAGATCCGTATTGGACGGGGCAGTTGTCAAACCCTGCGCAGGCCCCTCTGACACGGCTGGATCATGGCCTACCTCCTCATAGGATGACAATCACAACCCATTATGACGAGGGACAGCGATTGAGTGACCGGGAGTTTTCGCCAGATTGCGGAATCCGGGAGATGCTTTCGTCGGGGAGGGTACGCGAACTCCTGCTGACGCGTGTTGCATCATACCCCCTCAGCTACCACTTTATGAACTACTTCCTGACCTACGGACTGAGCATGCAGTACAATCATTCGTCGTCGGAGCAGGCCGCCACGGCCAGGACTCTTACCCCGACGGCGTTTCTGAAGAGGTTGTTCTTCTATGCCAGGACCCTGGTGCACAGGGGTGGTGTACCTGAGGGCAATCTTGACGTTGTCCTAGTGTCGCGATACCGGTTCACAGACACCAGGATTGCGGGCAAGACGGCCAAGTCTGAGTACCTGTTTGGTGAGCTTATCGGCAGGCTGGATGAAAGGGACACCTCCATCAGGACTGCCCTCGTGCTTGCAGACTTCGTACCGCCGTCCAAGCTGCGCGATTGTAGATCGTACAGCTTGATCCAGTACATTACGCCCTGGATGCTTCTGAAAGCAGGTGTATTCGGGTTCGTGGTCCACCTGAAGTGGAAGGTCTACGGCCGTAAGGCAGTTCGGTGTGGGGAGCCTGGCAAGAACTGTGAACATGTTCGTTCGTTGCTTGATGGTTTCTTCACTTTCAGGGGCCTATGCTATCATGCAATCCTTGATTACGGTCTGCACAGCATGCTAACGAAACACGACCCAGTCGTGGTTGTGGCGAACGACGACGTCATGGCTTTGAAGCCGGAGAACCCGAGAACACGGCGCTTCATCATCGTGCAGTCGGCTTCAATCAACGACGCGAAGGAGAAGTGCAAGAAGGTGTTCATTCAGGTCTTCTCGTCACTGGCGCACCTGCGCGCAGATTGCTTCATAGTGAGTGGTAGCAGATTCAGGGACACGAAGATGGATACGGGAGACGCCAGAGAGGGAATCGTGACGGGGCAGCCACGATACGATATCCTCCACAGGGCAACCAGGGTCTACAGTCGAGGCGAGTTCGTGGACAGATATGGAATCAACCCAGATAGCAAGATCGTCTTGTGGACGACGCAATGTCATAGCATGAGCGATGAAGAGAATGAGGCGAACCTCCGGGCAGTGATTGGAGCCATGCAGAGCATCAGGGATGCCACTCTCGTTATCAAGCAGCACCCTGCGGAAGCAGACAGATACACGGGCATGATCAGCCAACATATCAGCAGATCTCGCATCGAGGCAATCTTGACCGCAAAGGACTCGGATACGTATGAGCAATTGGTCGTGTGTGATCTCATGATAACGAAGCACTCAACAACGGCCATGGAGGCAGTCGCGCTGGAAAAACCTGTGATAATCCTGAACACAAGTCCAGACCCAAACCCGGTAGACTACGTCGCTCAGGGCGTAGCGGTAGGTGTCAACACGGCACATGATCTGGAAGTCACGATTCGAGATCTCCTAAGAGACGACTCCGAACTCAGAGAGAACAGGCCAAGGTTCATAGAAGAGCGTTTTCACAGCATTGACGGGAACGCAACTGAGAGAGTGATTAGAGTCATTGTGAACATGCTTGCCGAAGCGCGGACTGTAGAGGGCGGAGTCTAGTGCCAACGCAATGATCTTACCGCATCTGCAGTTCAGGAGTGTCCTGATAAAAGCTGGCCAG
>PWUU01000082.1 GCA_003562475.1 Dehalococcoidia bacterium
CTCGTCGTTATCGGCCTCGGCTACGTCGGCCTGCCCGTGGCGTGTCTCTTCGCCGATGCCGGGTTCGCCGTCACCGGGCTCGACGTCGATGCGGCCAAGGTCGAACAGATCAACCAGGGCCGCTGCCCCATCGAGGGGGACGAGCCTGGCCTGCCCGAACTGATCCACCGCGTCGTCACCGACGGAAAGCTGCGAGCCACCACCGATTACGCCGCGTCCGCCCAGGCGGACATCGTCCTCATCGCCGTGGAGACCCCCGTCGACCCCGCGTCGAAGCAGCCGCGCTACGACGCCCTGCGCAGCGCGCTGGCCGACCTGGGACCCCATCTCTCGTCGCATACCTTGGTGATCATCGAATCCACCCTCGCGCCCGGAACCATGGACCGCGTCGTTCGGCCTCTCCTCGAACAACAATCCGGTCTGACAGCACACACACAAGCCGTTAACCTGCAACCTGCAACTTGTAACCCGCAACGGTCGTTCCACCTAGTCCACTGCCCCGAGCGCGTCATGCCCGGGCGGCTGCTCCACAACCTGCAGCACATGCACCGGGTGGTGGGCGGGTCCACCCCCGAGGCGGCCGACCTGGCCGTCGCCTTCTACCGGCACATCGTCCAGGGCGATCTCGACCCGGTCGACTGCCTCACGGCCGAGCTGGTCAAGACCATGGAGAACGCCTACCGGGACGTCCAGATCGCCTTTGCCAACGAGATGGCCCTTCTCTGCGAGGACCTCGGCGCCGATGTCTGGGCCGTCCGGGAGTTGGTCAACAAGTCCCCGGGCCGCCACATGCTCTATCCCGGCGCCGGGGTGGGCGGCCACTGCATCCCCAAGGACCCCTGGCTCCTCATCGCCAATGCTAGCGAGGATTTCGAGCCGCGGTTGATCCCGACGGCACGGGCCGTCAATGACGGGATGCCGCACCACGTGGTGGCTCTGACGGTTCAGGCGCTGGAGGAGGCCGGGGTGGATGTGGCCGACGCCAGGGTGGCCGTCCTGGGTTATGCCTACCTGGAGAACTCCGACGACACCCGCAACAGCCCCAGCGCGGTGGTCGCGGAAGAATTGCGTGAGCGCGGCGCCGAAGTCGTGGTGCACGACCCGTACGTGGCCGAGCACCAAGGCCGTCTTAAGGAGCGCGTGCGGGGCTGCGACGCGCTGGTGGTGATGGTGGCCCACGATGCATACCGCGAGCTCCCGCTCGAGGAGCTCCGCGAGGCCGTCCGCCGGCCCATCCTCATCGACGGGCGGAACGTCTTCTCCACCGCCCGGGCCCGCGAGGCCGGGTGGACCCTGCACGGGCTCGGGCGCCGTTGATATGTGCCTATTCCCTGTGTCTGCCTGTGTCTCTGTGCCTGCTCTGTGCGCGTCCGAGTACGGAGTTCTAACCTTCGGACCCAAGGACCGTTTGACATCGGCCCCAGATCTGCTATCATTCAGCCGTTGAATTATGAATTGGCCCAGAAGAAGACGAACCAGACGCAGTTATCTATGGCCCGAAAGAGTGCGACACCACGCAGATGCAGAGTTCGTCCAATGAGATCCACGTCCAGCACGTCGAGGGGCCGGTGGGGGTGCAGGCGTGGAGTCCTGCTAAGTCGAAGATCAAGTCGCTGGGGGGCGAGGCAATACCAGTCTTGAGGAGTGTATCCTCCGCACCTACCGCTGGATTGAGGGGCAAGTTGATGCGCTGGAACGGTAGAGCGCCGGAATAGTTGACCGTTCAGACGTGCCAACCTGTTGAAGTGGCAACACTTCAACGCGTCAGCGTAGGCTTATGGAAGGGGCGATGGCAAGTCAGGTGCAGATGACGGAGAGGCTAGGTCCGGACAGGAGGACGCTAAGGCTAGACAAGGTGCTAGTGTTCAACGGAGGCTGGCCCGACTGCCACACGCGGTTCGTGGTGCTCGGCGAGCGCGGCAGAGTTGGGTACCGCAAGGCTGACCGGGGCAGCGGCGCACCATCTCCAGACGATGTGAGGCACTCGGAGCCCGCGGTTCTCCAGGCGATGGAGCAACTGACGCAGAGGCCGGTGATCGCCTTCGAGGAAGCGATTAAGAAGACCCGAGCCTTCTTCAAGAGCGGGGGTGAGACGTGAGCACCTCTTCCCTCGGCAAGACGTTTGCTCAAGGTGTGGCCTGGTTCTATCTCTTACGCCTCACTTCGGAGGTAGTTTCATCACTGCGGCTGCTCGTTGTTGCGCGCGTTCTGGCCCCAGCGGACTTCGGGGTGATGGGAGTCGCGCTGCTGGTCCTGTCGCTCCTCGGGATGTTAGCTACCACCGGGTTCAGCCAGGCCATGATACAGAAGAGGGCCGATATCGGGCAGTATTTGGACACCGCCTGGGTGGTCACAGTGGTCCGTGGGCTTCTGCTGGGGGGTATGGTCTTCCTGTGCGCGCCGCTGTTTGCTGCCTTCTTCCAGGAGCAACGGGCGCTTCCGGTCCTGCGACTGATGGCGGTGTCGCCAGTTCTCACGGGTTTTGCTAGTCCCGGCCTGATAGCGCTGAACAAGGACCTCCATTTCAAGAAGTTGGTACTATTCGCAGCTGCTCGGGCGGTTATCGGGGCAGCGGCAGCCATTCTTTCGGCCGTTCTGCTCCGCTCGGTCTGGGCATTGGTGGCGGCTTCGTTGTTCGGCGATGTGGTATTCATGCTAGGATCCTACCTGATGCATCCTTATCGCCCCAGGTTTGGGTTCAGATGGTCGAAGGCGCGGGAGCTCTGGAGATTCGGCCGATGGGTCCTGGGGAGCAGCCTTTTGCACTACTTGTTCAACGATGGCGATGATTGGGTGGTGGGCAGGTTGCTCGGCGCCAATGCCCTCGGATTATACCAGACTGCGTATCGCCTAGGCTGCACGCCAATGACCGAAATCACGTCCGTCTTCTCGAAGGTGGCTTTTCCGACCTTCTCCAAGCTCCAGGATGACACCGAGAAGCAGCGGCGCGCGTATCTGCGGATCCTGCAGGTGATCATGTTTGCGTCCACCCCGGTTGCCCTGGGCGTGCTGCTGGTCGCCCGAGATGGCGTTGCCGTATTCCTGGGAGAGAAGTGGCTACCGATGGTCACCAGCCTGCAGATTCTGGTCTGCTGGGGATGGATACGCTCGTTTCGGGCGACGACTGGCCCTGTTCTGCTGGCTCAGGGGCGCCCTGACTTGGTCACCAAGTTCACGGCGTTCAAGGTGGCCATTCTGGCAATGCTGGTTGTCCAGTTGTCGCTGCGCTGGGGTATCGTGGGGACGTCCTGGGCGGTTGTGATCGCTTCTGCCCTGGAAGTGCCTTTGCTAATACGCAGTCTGCGCATTGGCCTTGATGCCAGATCTACCGAGATCCTGAGTCGTCTTGGCCGTCCACTGCTACCCGCCGCAGCGATGACGGCCATCGTATTGTCGATTCGGCAATTGGTGCCGGCCGAGGCGACAGTCCTTCGCCTAGGGATCTCCACCGTTTGCGGCGCGGCGGTCTATGTGCTGCCGGCATTTGTCCTGGATCGGGCCTTGCGTTGGGGCCTGAGGGCGGACATTGAGCAAGCTGTGGGGTACAGCTTGCAGCCTCTTCTCGGGGCGCTTCGTTCCAAGGCAGCTGGGCAGTTTGCTGCAAGTGGAGAATGAGAGTAGAAGTGAGAAGGGCGGAGAGGTCGCACTGGAGCCGGGCGGTTCGTTGGGTGCTGGGGGCTGAGGTTGATCAAAGTGCCAGAGATAGCCTTGGCCGCTTTCGCGAGGCACTTGCTGAAGTGACAGGCGAACGAGCAGGTCTATTCTAGCAGGAGCAAACCGTTTTGGAATACCATCCAGGTTTTGTTAGTATCCTAGTAACGGGCGAGATGAGATCGGGCACGACTCTCGTGACCAGCTTCTTAAATAGTCAGGAGCATTGTGTTGTCTACGCAGATTTCCTGAGATCGCTCTTTCGCGAGGCGCGGAAGTTGGGGATTGACAATCTAACCGCAGAGCTTTCCAGTCGAGAGAAGAACGTCCTGGTCTCCAACCTAGTGGCTGAGGGTTTCCGGATAGGCGTCTCTGAGTTCCAGGAGATCAAACGGGACCAGTTCAACACCTGGCTTGGTTTGTACTGGCTGGCTCTCGAGCACCTAGACAGGGGCCGCGGCAGCCAACTCGTCGGGACGAAGGCGACTCGCGAGTACCACTACCTATCGGATCTGCTGGAGCACGACGTACGGGTCATCTATTGTGTACGCGACCCACGGGACGTGTTGCTGTCTGCCAAGAACCGATTCAGCGACTACGATATGTTCGGGTCGGCTCGGGAGTGGAAACGCGGCTTCGACTTAGCGACCTCGCTACAGCACCATCCCAAGTTCATGATCCTTAGGTTCGAGAATCTGTTGGAGGATCAGGACAGGGAGGAGATGGCTACATACCTCTCCCAGTTCTTGGGTACGGATATCGCCCCGAGTCCGGACTCTCTGATCATACTCGATGGCGTCGAGTTCAGGGATAATTCAGCCTTTGGAGACGTTGGAAGGCCTTTTGATTCAAATGCTCTGTACAGATGGAAGAAGCAACCGTCCAGTGACGAAGCTGTGTTCGCAGGTACGTTTTTTCGGGACGAGATTCAACAACTGGGCTATGAGAAGCATAGAGTTTGCGGCTCAGCCTACCGTTCTCTATACAGAGACTATGTTGCGTATTCGGTCAGACGTTGGATGAAAGATGTGTTGCTCGGTGTCTACCATTCGGTCTTTGGGTGATGCATAAGCGGATACAGCCAAAGCAATGCAAATGCCCGTTCGGACCTTCCGTCCTGGCTGTGACACCACACGCATCACGTGACGTTCGTGACTGACACGCTCATCCACCTACAGATGCAGAAAACGGGCTCCACTCACTTTGCGCGGTCGATAGAGGAGTCCCTTGGAGGGCGAACACTGGAGGGAAGCTCCAGCCCCTGAGACGACCGACGGACAAGTACGTCTCCGGTTCGATCAGAAATGCGTAGGAATGGCACGTGTCACTGTGGGCATTCGGCCGCAGCGGCAAGAACACTCTTCATCAGAGACCGACTAGCCTCAATCGGTGTATCCTCTTGCCGCGGCGGCTGCCGTGAGGAATCGAAGGTCTGTGTGGAATGAGCTGACTAAGCCTGTGGACTCCTGGAAAGATGCGTGCCAGGATCAGCTCGATCCGGCATGCTTCAGGAAGTCGGTCGAGTTGACACACAGTCCGCGTAGGAAGAAGGACCTGCACGAGAAGCATTCGGACTCTGGGGTGAGTCAGTCACCGGCTCGATGACCTATCGCTGGTGCCGTCTCTGTTTAAGGGGTTTCGCAAGGGTGCAGCTCAGCAGTATGGAGGACCTAAGGCGCCTTGATCGTGATTGCCCCTTCCTGGATAGTGTGATCAGGGTGGAGTCGCTTGAGGAGAATCCCATTCGGCTGCTTGAGGAAGCTGACCATCACTTGGACCATGAGAGCCTGAACTTGATGTAAACCCTATCTGCCAATGGTCCAAGGACCAACAGTTGGGGCTCAACTGCGACGACTAGACCGTCGACTGGATGGCAGACAGGGGTAGGTTTCCGATGCAGAAGCATGCCTGTGTTCCTCCCGGGGCGGGGCGCCGGTCGTGACGGTTGACCCAGCGCAATCATACGGTACAATAGAAACACGCGATGGACGAAGGAGTTAGCATGATGCACAAACGCATAAGAGGGAAAGGGGAGGGTCAACCGACCCACGTCATCGCCGAAATGGCCTGTTCCCACGATGGCGACCCGGCCCTGGCACGGAAGATCATCGACGGAGCAGGTAGAGCTGGTGCTGACGCTATCCAGTTCCAGATCTGGAGGCTGCGCGAGATGATGGTGCCGCACC
>PWUU01000038.1 GCA_003562475.1 Dehalococcoidia bacterium
CACGTGGTGGCTCTGACCGTCCAGGCGCTGGAGGAGGCCGGGGTGGACGTGGCCGACGCCAGGGTGGCCGTCCTGGGCTATGCCTACCTGGAGAACTCTGACGACACGCGCAACAGCCCCAGCGCGGTGGTCGTGGAGGAATTGCGTAAGCGCGGCACCGAAGTCGTGGTCCACGACCCGTACGTGGCCGAGTACCAGGGCCGTCTTGAGGAGCGCGTGCGGGGCTGCGACGCGCTCGTGGTGATGGTGGCCCACGATGCGTACCACGAGCTGCGGCTCGAAGAGCTCCGCGCGGCCATCCGCCGGCCCATCCTCATCGACGGGCGACACGTCTTCTCCACCGCCCGGGCCAACGAGGCCGGGTGGTCGCTGCACGGGCTCGGGCGCCGTTGACATGTGACCGTGTCGGTCCTGTGAGTCTCCGTGGGCCTTGACGGGGCGGGTCTGCACACGGAGTTCCAGTCTTCGGACCAGAACACGGCTTGACATCGTGCCCAGACATGCTAAGATTCAGTAACTGAATTATGAGAGAAGCTCCCGAACGATGCGTCGCTCTAGACGGCTCGCGTGAGATAGGCTGTTCTGTCTGCATCTCGCTGCCATCCCTGTGAGCCTCTGTGTGGGTTGCTCTAGTTCTTTGCTCTGCCCGCGTGGCTGGGCCTGCGAGGGCACTGTCCCTGCCTTGTCAACAGTCACAGTGCCACGGACCGCCTGCCTGCCCTTGAGACGAGGGCACATTAAGTATGGCTGAAGTGAAGACAGTGGCTAAGGAACCCGGGCCTGTGCCGAGCGGCAAGAAGGGCAGCTTTGCGGTTGATGTGGCCAAGCTAGCAACGGGCACAACACTGGCGCAGGCTATGACCGTCGTCGTCGCCCCCGCGCTCAGCCGCATCTATGGCCCGGAAGCTTTTGGCACTGCATCTGTGTTTGCGTCCATCGTCAGCATCGTCGGTGTTGTGTCGTGTTTGCGGTATGAGCTGGCCATCATGCTGCCGGAGCGTGACGAGGATGCAGCGGCCTTGTTCGCGGGCAGCATCCTCTTTGTCCTATTCGCGACAGCCCTTACTGGCTTAGCCGTTCTTCTGGGTCGAGATCTCATCGTCGGGTTACTGGCCGCTCCCGCCCTGGCCGGGTACCTCTGGCTTCTCCCGTTAGTGGTTCTGGCAAGCGGGGTCCTTCAGGCACTGACCTACTGGAATTCACGCACGCGGCGGTTTGGGTTTCTCTCGATTGGAAAGGGGCTCCACTCTGCGGTGGCCAGTGGCAGCGAGCTGGGACTGGGCGCTGCTCTGGTCGCCGATGCGGGGGGGCTCATTGTCGGTAGATTGCTGGGTGCTATGAGCGCTGTAGTCCTCCTGGGCAGACAGGCGTGGCGTGCTGATCGTGAGGTGATGCGACAGGGCCTGCAATGGCGACGAATCCGTGCTGGCCTTAGCCGATACAGGAAGTTCCCGCTTTTTGGCACGTGGTCAGCCCTCCTCAACACGGTGTCAGTTCAGCTCCCCACGCTGATGCTGTCTGCGTTCTTCTCGCCGGCTGTCGTCGGTTTCTACGGGCTCGGGGCTCGGGTACTAAAGATGCCCATAAGCTTGGTGGGCGGCGCAATCGCCCAGGTCTTCTTCCAACGCGCATCTGAGGCAGACCACGACGGGAGACTCGCAGTGGTCGTTGAGAAGACTTTCGAGCGTCTACTAGTCTTAGCAGCCCTGCCGTTTCCTCTTCTTGCCATCATCAGTCCCGAACTGTTCGCCGTGGTATTTGGCGAGAGATGGGTCGAAGCCGGTGTCATCGCTCAGATTCTAGCACCCTGGCTGTTCTTCAACTTCTTGAGCTCTCCGATCTCCACCCTCAACAGTGTTCTTGAACTCCAGGAGATCGGGTTGTTTTTCAATATCATGCTTCTTGTGACCCGCGTCGGTTCTCTGCTTGTCGGCGGCTACCGGCAGAATCTTTACCTTGCACTGGCGTTGTTCTCTGCATCGGGGACGGTTCTATACTCGTGGCTGTGCTATTACCTATTGTCACGGTCGGGGGTCCGGCTCGCCAGCTTCACCACAGCTGTCATCGCCCAGCTTGGTCGCGCCTTGGCGTTCTTACTTCCGATTATCGTTGCTAAGCTTCTGCTGGAATGGCCGGCCACTCCTTTGGTGTTGTCCGGGGGCCTTGCAGCAGGTCTGTACTATGCATATGCAGCATACAGAGACAAGGCCATCAGGGCATTATTGGTGCAGCCACTGAACAGGAGTTAGAGAAAGATCCGGCCGCTTGTGAGTCACTGCTGCGCACCACTGTGCGTTGGTCTAGGCGAAGACATTGGCCAGCGTGACACTCGCATGCTAAGCTAAGACGTCTTGACCAATGGAGACCAAGACAACGGAAGCTGGCTTTTCCACAAGAAGTCATTGTCGCCTCACTCGTCTGAATCGATGGAGCGAACTGCGCCATCAAGGCCAGACGATCAGGGAGTGGCCGCGGAAGACGCCCTCAATCGAACCGTTACACGGGTGGCTAGACGTGACTACCGGTCTGTCGCGGCTGTTGGGGGACTGCGCATCATCTCGCGGTTTTTCGCAAGGCCACAAGAGTGTGTATGGTTAAGCGAGCGGGCACTATGGATGAAGGAACAGGAAGGCAACAACCAGCTAGATCCCTTGAGCATCGCGGGGGAGCTTTGGCTTGGCGTGTCGTGGTCCCAGATATGTTCGATTTCAGAGTCTAGTCAGCTGCAAGCTCTGGAGTGTCTATGGTGCAGGACGTCAGACATTCGAGTGAACCACATTACCCCGAGGTGCCGCCGGTGCAACTGGCCTCGCAGATACACCGCCGGCAGAACTGTGGGCAGGAGTAGATCGGATGCATCAGGATATCCGGGAACCATTGCTGCATACTACGGAGCTACCGATTGCTCCTTCTAGGAAGCTATGGCTGCGCAGGAGAGAGGACACGCGACGTGAGACATCTTGACGACAAGGTCGATGTGGTGGACGGAGTTGCATATCGGTACACAACGTCGTGGGTTGACGCGCTTGAAACTGAGGAGCATTGGCGCTTGTACTGGCAGCAGCAGAAGATGATGCAAGGGCTGGTTTCACCCGGCCAGCATGTCTTGGAAATAGGTCTTGGGACAGGTTTCACAGCAGACTACCTTCGCACAAAGGGGGTTGTGGTAACCACAATCGATATAGATGCTGAGAAGAGGCCCGACATCGTTGCCAATATTGTCACCTACGATTTCTGTGATAGGTTCGACCATGTCTTAGGTTTCGAGGTTTTTGAGCACATTCCTTTTAGGCAGTTCACCAACGTGCTCGAAAGACTTGTGTGCGCATGCAAAGGGCATCTATTTGCAAGTGTCCCGCGAAATGAGCGGGTATGGCTTCGCTGTTCCCTAACTCTGCCCAGACTGGGACATCGGTCTTTTGAAATAGCTACGCTGAAGAAGAGCATCACCACAGCTCATCATTTCTGGGAAGTGGGTCACGATGGGATTACGCTAGGGCGCCTCGAACGTGCGTTTAGTCGAGCAGGATTCAGTGTGGAACGCCGGCGCAAGGCATTCTCACGATACTTCTACACTCTGAGATCATCTGGCGCGGGGCAATGATGGTCAAGGCCTTTCAACCTCTCCGAGCGGGAAGAGCTCTTAGCGTTCTGAATCGTGCCCTTGGTGTTGCGGAGATTCCTCTCAGGGCTTTGGTGTCAAACTCCGATGTGCCATCACTGTGGATCATAGGCCCGCCCCGATCGGGCACAACTTTGCTTTACCAGGTCATGGTCAACCGCTACGACCTCACCTACTTCTCGAACTTCACAGCTCGATTGTACTTGGCTCCCATCGTTGGCATTTGGCTGGAGAGATCGTTGCTTCGCAAGTCGAATCGCTCTGGAGAGTACCAGTCTCAGTTCGGAAAGACTCCTGGTTGGTTGGGCCCCAGTGAGGCAGGAGCATTCTGGTACCGTTGGTTCCCTAAAGGAGACCACGTGCATGTGCCCGCGGGAGCCACTCCTGAAGAGCATCTGGAACAACTACGACAGGAAGTCTACGGGATGAGCAAGGTGAGAAGTGCGCCAACAGTGTTCAAGAACACTTACAACTCTATGCGTATTGCTCCCATCGTCGAGGCCTTTCCGGAAGCGTATTTCTTGGTGTGCCGGCGGAATCCCATCGATACGGCACAGTCCATCCTTGCCGGAAGGATTAGGGCAGCAGGTGACAAGCATGTGTGGTGGTCTCTGCCTCCGAATCAGATCGACAAGATCAGGGGTCATCCTCCTTGCGAGCAAGTCGTGGAGCAAGTCTACTATGTCTACGGACAGATCGAGGAAGATGGAAGACGATTGGGCTCCAGTCGCTTCTTCGAAGTGCACTATGAAGCCCTCTGCAACGACGTGCAAGCCACTCTATCAAGCATTGAGCAGTTTCTCGGCAGGAAAGGCGTGAAGCTTAGCGTCAGCGGTCAAGTTCCGGATCGCTTCCCTGTTTCGAGAGGCCAGAAGGTAAGCGATGATGACTACAGGTGTATCGTTCGGACAGTGGAACGGTTGTGGGGTGGGCACAATGGGTAGAGTAGTCGGTGAGCGACCAGGGGCTATCTTCTCCCAGCCGTGGTGGCTTGAGGCTGTTGCACCCGGTGCTTGGGGGGAGGTTACCGTCGAGAAGGGAGGAGGACTGTTTGCCCGATTGCCATACACGATCAAGAAACACCGGGGCTTGACGCTCCTCACCATGCCACCGCTAACGCAAACCCTAGGGCCGTGGCTCCGGCCCTATCCGGGCAAGTACACAAACCAGCTTTCTGAAGAGAGAGAGTTGATGAGTGCGCTCATCCGACAGTTACCTGAATTTGACTTCTTCCGACAGAACTTCCACTATGCTGTCACCAACTGGCTACCGTTTCACTGGCACGGCTTTGACCAGACTACGCGATACACGTATGTGATCGAACAGCTGAACGATGTAGACGCCGTCTGGAAGGAAACAAGACAGAACATCAGAACCGACGTACGGAAAGCAGAGGGAATCCTTCGTATCCGCGATGATCTGGGGTTAGAGGCTTTCCTCGATCTGAATGAAATGACGTTCAAGCGGCAAGGCCTTTCGCTCCCCTACAGCCACGAATTGGCCGCCCGCGTCGACGAGGCCTGCAAGGCAAGAGGGTGCCGCAAGATCTTCTTTGCTGAGGACGTAGAGGGGCGACTCCACGCAGCGGTGTATATCGTCTGGGATGAGGAGTCTGCGTACTACCTGATGGGTGGCTCAGACCCCCGCCTGCGAAACAGCGGGGCGACGAGTCTAGCTATGTGGGAGGCGATTCAGTTTGCCGCGAGTGTGACACAATCTTTTGACTTCGAAGGGTCAATGATAGAGCCGGTTGAGCGCTTCTTTCGCGCATTTGGCGCCAAGCAGAAGCGCTACTTTCAGGTGAGCAAGATAAACTCGTTGCTACTCAAGATGCGCCAGGATGTGCGATCTTGGCTGGAGCTCTGGCGTGAGCAATAGCCTGTCTCGCTTGACCGATAGTGCCCTACGCTACACCTGGCGGCAGCTTGAGCGGAGGGCTGGCCTTATCCGAAGCGATATGCCTCAAACCGAGTTTGAGCCATCAGGCATTCCCATTCATTATGGCGGACTCGATGAAGTACCTGTTGTTGTCCCGAGTGTCTTGGTAGTGGCCTGCAGCGATGCCGCTTGGCAAAGCCTCATAGATTGCGCGCCGCACAGCTTGGATTGGTTGCCCGCGAGTGAGACAGTACCGAGAGACGTCCAACTACCCTTCGGTGATCGAGTTCCAGTTCTATGCTGGGG
>PWUU01000002.1 GCA_003562475.1 Dehalococcoidia bacterium
AGAGGGCCGACCAGATAGTCGTACTGCACGAGGGACGCATCGTGGAGACCGGTACGCATACTGAGTTGCTGGAGCATCCTGATGGTCATTACCGCAGGCTGTTCGATATGCAGATTCGGGCGTAGGGGCGAGTAGAGAGCGTTATCCGTGAGATGCCCTGTCTTAGCAGGTTAGCCATGAGGTGTTCACAGGTGAGAAGGGCCATCTACGCGGTTCTTTCATCGCAGCAACGGAGAAGCGCAGTCAAGGTATTGCGAGACAAGGTGGGCTGGGACCCGTGTACTTGTGTGTTGAAATGGGGCTCATCGCATGGGTGCTGATGCGAAGCGATGGCGGTCTGAGAGGAGGCCTCATGCACGAGCAATGCGTTTCGGCCAAGGGAGAGAGTGACCCGAATCCGTGATCGACTTCCTGTTCAGTTCTGTGGAAGGGCAATGTGCCGCACTCGTGGAGGCGCTGACGCGGTTTCGAGGTGACTCGCAGCTGCCGAAGCGTTGTTGGCAGGGCTCTTGGGGAAGCCTTGCAGCAATCGGGTCGGCGTATCCGGGATTTGCCCCGGTTGAGACCGAGATGCATGTGTGCGTAGTACTGGGCGGGCCACTCCCCCGGTATGACTGGTCTGTAGCCACAGGCTCGTGTGCCGATGATGGTACCCAGTGGATACTTGACCGCTGGATAACGGAGGGAAGGATTGCTTGGGATGAGGACTTGGTTGGGCACTTCCTTGTTGCATGCGTTGAGAAGGAGACCGGAGTCCTAAGGCTCGTGACCGACATCAATGGCTTCGTGTCGGCATGCATGAGCGAAGACATCTCGCGCCATCGTCTGATTGCCGGCTCACACGCTGACGCCCTTGCAGTTGCGGCAGGCGTGAAAGACGATATCGATCCGGTCTCTGTCGCGGACTTTCTCGTGCACACTACGGTTGCGTACCCTCACACCATGTATGAAGGAGTCAATCAGCTTCCTGCAGCCTCGGAAATCACCTTGAAAGCCGGACAGAGACGTTCTGTCTCGACTTACTGGACACCCCAGGAGCGCGAGCCTTCCTTCACATTCGACGAGGCGGCCACGTGTTTGCGTAGGACTATCGAGGCGAACGTGAGCCGGATATGTTGGGCGCAGGACGCTGTAGGCCTGCTTCTCAGCGGGGGGGAGGACTCCCGGACAGTTGCCGCTATGGTTCCTGACGGAACCAGGGTACATGCAGTGACCCTAGCCGATTCCTACAACAGAGAGGCTCGCGTTGCAGAGGCTGTGGCAAGGCGTCTCGGCCTGGAGTGGCGGTGCATCGAGCGCTCCCGAACTCATTATGTCGATCACGCGCCTGAGTCCGTGCAGCTTGTGGAGTCACACAGGTTCTTCATTCACGCGCATCTCAACGGTCTTTCGACAGCGTTGCCGGCAGGGAAGCGATGCTTGGGGGCGGTCTTCCCTGACAGTTCGTTCAAGGCATATTGGGCATCGACTCGGGCATTGCTGGGTGTCAGCGTCGCGGTCTTGCCGAATCAAGTGAGAAAGACAAAGGGTTATCGGATAGAGGCGTTTGAGCACAGTGTGGCCAAGGAGATATGCGCTCGACGCGAGCGAGTATACGCAGACCTTCGGAGAGTTCGTCCGAACAGCTGGGCTGAGTTTGCCAGCATGATGCCATACTCTAGTAACCCCAACTTCCCTCACGCGGTAGTCGCGCGGCGCCTTTGCTTCTCATATGAGCCCTTCGTCGATGCTCAGGCGGTGAAGCTCGCGGCGGCCATACCGCAAACCTGGAAACTCAACCGTCGCCTGTTCCATCGCTCCATGAAGCCGTTTCTGCGCAAGACATGGAGCATTCCTCATGGGAACGGTACGTTTCCTTACTTCGGTGCCGGCGTCAACGCTTCGTTTCTGGCAGTACGTAGGGCGAGACAGAGAACACGCTCGCTAGTCGGGCGATTCATTCAGGGGAGTCATGAGAGGAACGAAGGCCCCTGGCCGAGCTGGAACGAGTTGGTGAGACTAGAGGAGTTTGAGGATCTCTTGGGGAGAGCCGTTAAGGCCGCAAGTTGCGCCGACGCTCTGCACGAAGCGCTTCCAGTTCTACGCGAAGCATCCGAGACACCTGCTGCAATGCAGGAGCTGCTACGACTTCAAGTCTTGCTATGGGCGGGTTCCCTGCACGGAGATTATGACTAGTGCTGTGTCCAGGGACGTGGCCGCGGTCGATTCTCCAGAGCATGACGCGAGGCGAACTCGTCGGTATGATGTCGGGCGACTCGGAAGCTCCGACACTCCGGTTATGGCAAGGGAGTATACCCGGAAGAGCCATGCAGAGATTCAGGTCTATCTACCGCCGCGTCATACCGTTTCAGATAAGGGATCCCTTATGGCGGCTGAGGCGGCGCTTTCTCCAGGTCTGGAATCGGGCACTTGGCATAGCGCCCCACCCTCAGCTCAAAGACCCGTCCTACTATTACAAGCGATCAGAATCCGTACGGCTCTTGGAAGCGCTACACATAGAGTCGGGCGGAGCATTAGGGCACCCCGTGAGACGGTGCTCGTACAAGCTCAAAGGATACGGCTTCGCCGCACAGTGCGGCGTGCGTCACCCTGAAGTCCCCGGGGTGTTCGAGAGGGCCGCTGAGGTGAATTGGGACGATCTCCCAAGCCGGTTCGTGGCAAAGTCGCGGTGGGGTTATGGCGGTCACCGCGTGCTCTTACTGGAAAGGGATGGCGGCACATACCTTGACCTTCGCATGGGGAGATCACTGACAGTGTCGGACGTGTCGGAGTGGCTTGACTCAAGAGAAGGCTTTGGCACAGACGTAGAGGATCGGAGCGGCTTCTGGATTGAAGAGATGCTGTACCCGCCTCCCCACGACTGGAAGTTCTATACGTTCAACGGCACGGTGGGCCTCGTAGTTCGGTACGACCGCGTAGGCATGCGCTATCAGTCGTTCGACGCAAACCTGAAACCCATAGCACCGTGCTATAGGCGTGCGTATGCAAGGAAGCCTGCCGACCTCGGTAGCCCCGTGCATCCGGACGAACTGCTCGAGGCTGCGTGCAGGCTTTCGCGGGCAGTGCAGCATCCGCATTGTCGAGTCGACCTGTACGACATGCCCGATGGCGTCTATCTTGGGGAAGTGACGGCGACGCCTGCAGCAGCACGCCACCTCATTGCAGAGTGGGACGTGAAGCTTGGAGAGCTCTGGGAACAGGCGGAGGCGGAGCTTATCGCTGAGGGCTCCCCTCCCTATTCTCAGTTCAAAGTATCCACCGATCAATCCAGGATCTGAGTGTCACGCGGCGTGCCCTCGCAACTGCTCGGGCCGTCCCCTGATACCTCCCGCGAGTCCCGGTAGCGCTCCTCGGCGGCCCTGAGAAGGCTAGACGATGGATTTTCCAGAGCAAGACGCTGGACCCGGAACGGTTGGTTTCATGTCCAGGAATCTGGTGGCTCCGACACCCGGCTGTTCACGAAGACGAGGATTCCTGAGTGATCACACAGAGAACCCCATCAATCTACTACCTACTACCGTGTCATGTCATTCTTGGTGCCGGATTTCGCATCGTGAAAGCGGTAGGCGCTCGAGCGTATCCCACGCGATTCACTCGACGACAGCGTTGTGTGCTACGAGCGGTCGGGCACCATCTTTCAGCAAGTCCGGAACGAAGGTGGGTTGCGCAGCAGGTTCGAGCCTCCGGGACGTTCGTTCAAAAAGCCGGAGGACGTCCATGTGCATGTAGGCCGTGACGGGCTCCCTCTGTTCGGCCCGGATGGCATTCGCCGACTCGCGATCGCGCAAGTCCTGGGATTGACTCGCATTCCGGCTCAGTTGCGCGTGGTACACCGGGATGCACTACCGGGGACGCTAACCTCGGAGTCCCAGATTCCTTTTGTGCATGACGACCTGGCCAGGCGGCTTTGAGCAATACACGCTATTCTGATCATGATAGTTTGTAGTCTTTGCATGAGCGCGCCTAAGGCGAGTGTTGTCATCGGGCCGATCTGGAGAACTCGCGTGCATCGATTCGCCACACATGAGGAGTTTCTTCAGCTGAATCAGAGTTACTTTTCTCGCCGTTGGGGTTACATGAGCGCGGTGATTGATGTGATGAGGAACATGGAGTTCGACAGCTGCCTCGAACTGGGCACCAACGGCTTTCGGCTCGTCGAGGACTCCGACACGATGGATCTCAAGCAGTATGAGGGCCTGACGTATCTACACGACGCGAGAGAACCCTTTCCTATAGGTGATAAGGAATATGACTTGTTCGTGGCTCTTCAGGTTTGGGAGCACCTCCATGGATGTCAGCAGGATGCATTCGCCGAAGTGATAAGGGTGAGCCGAAAAGCGATACTCTCCTTCCCGTACCTGTGGCATTGTCCGTCAAGCCCCCACCATCATGGTTTGACTCATCAGATGTTTCGGGAGTGGACTCTCGGTGTTCCTCCGGTGAAGAGGTTTCTTGTGCTGCACAGACACGTATTGCCAGCTTATCTGCCGGACTTCATCATGAGGCACCGAAGTGCCAGAGCCGTATACGTGTTCGACTTCGATCTGACTGCCGGAGCGTCGTCACGCACTTAGCGAACCGATGCGGGAATCTGTTTGGAGGACACTGCTGTGTGCTCAGGACGTGACGCTCACGATGCAGAAGGCCGGTTCGGGCGAACGAGGGAGAGCCTCAGGGCGATCTCGGGCGAATGCAAGTCCGGACTCGTCTCGATCATCATCCCGTGCTTCAATATGGAGCGATTCGTAGGCGAGGCAATCGAGAGTTGCCTCGGCCAGACCTATCAGCAGGTCGAGGTGATTGTCATCGATGATGGCTCGACCGACGATAGCCTGCGGGTCATTCGCGAATACGAGTCCCGCATCACGTACCGGTCTAGGCCCAACGCGGGGGCGTGCGTGGCGCGCAACGACGGGATCGAACTCTCCAAGGGGGAGTTCATCCAATTCCTGGACGCCGATGACACTCTCATGCCTGACGCTATCGAGCGTCGTCTCGCCGTTTTCGACGACGGCGTGGGATTGGTGTTCGGAGAGAGAATCCACACAAGCGATGATGGGTCGCCTCGCATCTGGCACAAGCCTCCCCATACGGAACGTGGTTGGGAAGACATCGGCATGGTGCGTTACGTGCTATTTGGAGGCCTTCATACGCTTGAACCCCTCCACCGCAGGTTCTGGGCCTGTGAAGTAGGGGGTTTCGACGAGAGCCTGCCGAAATCTCAGGAACCGGACTTTCACCTGCGCCTACTGCTCGCTGGATGCGAGTTCTCGTTCCTGCCAGGGGTCGTAGGCATGCAAAGGCATCATTCGAGTGAAACGCGTATTGCGAACACGCGTTGGTGGGAATCGGATTCGGAACATGCGATAGCAACCTGGCGTCACAGGATCGAACTGATAGGTGCGCATGACGCGAGCATTATCGATGAAGGTCTGCAGCGTGACATTGCGCGCCGTTTGACCAGTGAGGCTGTTCACGTTGCGCGACACGGGGAGATCGACCTGGCTCGTCGATATCACGACGAGATTCTCAGGGTCTGTCCAGGATACCGACCAAGCGGCATGGCTGGCCTGGCGACGCGGGTCTTCGGGCTCTGGGTGGCGATACGGGTGGGTGCGTGGCGTATCCAGCTCCGTAACGCAGTGCACGCGATGACAGGCAGCGGTGGGAGCGCCACGTGAGTAACGCCCCCCGCCTCCTCCTCATCACCTACGAGTTCCCGCCCAAGGGAGGTCCAGGGGTGCAGCGGCCGCT
>PWUU01000047.1 GCA_003562475.1 Dehalococcoidia bacterium
GGAGGCCGTCCGCCCTTCTGTATAATTGCTTCACTGACAACCTGTAGTTGGGAGGACCGGTGCCGAGACAGGAGGAACCCGATGTCTGATGAGTATGGCGTTGATGTGAGGTTACTGGCAATTACGCCTGATGCCGAGCGCCTGATCGAGTCGGCGGGTCGTCTTTGCTGGAATACGCAGGAGAAGACGGGGACCGTGCCTGACCGTATCCAGGCATGGTTGGAGATTGGCCACGAGTCGATGATTGAACACGCGTGTGCAACGTTTAGTATACGTGGCAGTAGAGCCATGACACACGAACTTGTCCGGCACAGACTGGCCAGCTACAGTCAGCGGAGTCAGCGGTATGTGCGCGAGAGCGACGAATCGTATGTGGCGCCCCCCGAGCTTGCAGGATGTGACGGTGCAGTGGACGTATACCACCATGCCATGAGCCACGCATGGCAGGCGTACCGGGAACTCCTGAAGTGTGGCCTGAAGCCGGAGATAGCACGCTACGTGTTGCCGAACTCTTGCTACACCGAGATCATCTGCACGTGGAACTTCCGGGAGTTGCGTCACATCATCAGGTTGAGAGCGACGCCTCGTGCTCTGCCAGAGATCAGAGAAGTGGCACTACGACTGCGGGACATCATGAAAGAGCGGGCACCTCAGGTGTTCGCTGATCTGTAGTACGATCTTTCGGACCGACTGTCCTGCTCCTCACCAGTGGCAATATCGCACACCTGCGCACCCGATAGTGTCAGGAGGTCGTCAGTTCGCAATCGCACGAGTCTGGTTCTTGTGCCGCCTCCACACCATACGTGCTCCATTGCGGCAACATGACTATCCACATAGACAGGGAGACGTCGTCGATGCCCCACAGGTGGTATTCCCCCTGTAGGATAGCCGGTTGCCTTGTCCGCCACGTGGTCTGGCGCCACCTCGACATGACGTGTGGTTGAGCATTTCTGGAGTTTGTGCCTGCTCACCTTATGGTCGGCCCGGACCACAGCAACAATAATCTTCTGGTCGTCAGTGGAGAATACGATTGTCTTTGCGATGGCGGATAGTGGAATCCCGGTTACTCGAGAGGCATCCGCAGCGTGATGGGTCGTGCCCTTGTCAACAAACTCAAACTCTACTCCACGTGTCCGGAGGTACGCGGTCAGGTTCATAGTTGTCAGCCTCGGTTGAACTGGAAACTCCTTGGGGTGCGCCGGTGAATGGTACCAAAGATGTCACGGTGGTGCCGCATGCCCTATCGGGATGTGTGGCGGCGCATGCAACAGGCGCATGCAACAGGCGCGTCCAGCTCGGGGATAAGAGGTGCTGGTTTAGAAGGCGACCGTTGACAATACCGTTTTGAATTGCATAGGATAGGGTTGAAACAAGCAGAATCCTGTTGTTTCGCGGTTGGTACAAATGAACGAGGATAATCAAGGAGGAAGCCGGCGCACAGGAGGGAGTTCTCCCTGAAGCCGTTCTAATGTATCCGGCCGATTGCCCATCCCGGGCGCTTGTCCCTTGTCTTCACTCGGTCCCCCCATCCTTCAACGTCAACGGCCTGCGTGAGTACCGGAACATAGCTTGTCGTCTAAGGAAGGAACTCTGACAGATCGAAGCTAAATCGGCGTATGAGGAGGTAATTAGCAGGTGAAAACAACGAAGAGTCGTTTATGGCAAGGCATGTTGCTACTTGCCGCAAGCATTGCCCTGGTAGCGGTGTCGCTCACAGGCTGCTCTCCTGAAGAGGCGAGAGAGCCCATAGTATTCGGCGACCTGCAGTGGGACAGTGCACTTGTGAACAACCGGATTGCCGCATTCATCATTACACACGGGTATGGCTATGATGACCTCGAGTTTATTCCCGGCGACACGATTACTATTCACCAGGGTCTATGCAGGGGTGATGTGCACATCAACATGGAGGTCTGGGTGGAGAACCAGCAGGAGCCCTTCGATGCCGCTCTGGCGGCGGGCGAAATCGTCGACCTTGGCAACAATTTCGGTGACAACTGGCAGGGATGGCTGGTGCCACGCTACATGATCGAGGGCGATCCTGATCGTGGTATTGAGCCGATGGCGCCCGATCTGCGAAGCGTGTTCGATATGTGCGACTACTGGGAGCTGTTCAAAGACCCTGAGGAGCCGAGCAAAGGGCGCTTCGTCAACTCGATCCCTGGCTGGATGTGCACCGAGTTGAATTCCGAGAAGCTTGTAACCTATGGCCTGGATGGGTGCTACACGGATTTCATCACAGGGTCTGATGCTGCGCTCGCAGGATCGATGGCAGCCGCGTACGAGAGGGGTGAGCCGTGGTTCGGCTACTACTGGGCGCCCACCTGGGTGCTCGGCAAGTACGACATGTTCCCGCTCGAGGAGCCTCCCTATGATCAGGAGGTGTGGGAGACCACCCGAGGCTGTGCCTACCCGTCCAACAACGTCAACGTCGCGCTCAATAGCGCCTTTGCCGCCCGGAATCCCGAGCTTGTGGAGTTTCTCACCAACTACAATACACTGACGGCTCAGCACAATGACGTTCTCGCGTACATGGAGGAACATAACGCCACTCCGGAGGAGGCGGCCCTCTACTATCTCAGGGAGTTCGAAGACTGGTGGACAGCCTGGGTGCCCGGTGACGTCGCGAATGCGGTAAAGGCTGCCCTATGAGCATCGACGCATAAGGCGCACTGAGATGGTTGAAGAGCAAAACGGCATTACCAGCCTCGACGCAGACCGGGAGGTCTGCGTCGAGGTTGACGACCTCTGGAAACTGTTCGGTGCGCAGGCACAGCGCATCGTGGAGGATCCCGAGCTCAGAATGGCTAGCAAAGAGGAGATCCTCCAGAAGACAGGTTGCGTGGTCGGATTGAGGAACGTGTCGTTTGAGGTTCGTCGCGGCGAGTTCTTCGTCCTCATGGGCCTCTCTGGAAGCGGGAAATCAACGCTCATTCGCTGCATCATACGTCTGGCCGAGCCAACCATCGGACGAATCATCATCAACGGTGAAGATATTCTCGCGTATGATGAGAGCAGGCTTTCGCATCTGCGGCGGCACACAACCGGAATGGTGTTTCAACATTTTGGTTTGCTGCCCCATCGCTCAGTGCTCGACAATGCGGCCTATGGATTGAAGGTGCGCGGTTTTCCCGTGGAAGAGCGGTATGAACGGGCACGGGTCTTCATTGAAAAGGTAGGTTTGAAAGGATGGGAGCATCACCTGCCTGCGGCGTTGAGTGGTGGTATGCAGCAGCGTGTCGGAATTGCGCGGGCACTCACGGGAGATCCTGAGATCCTCCTTCTGGACGAGCCATTCAGCGGCCTTGATCCCCTTATTCGCCGCCAGATGCAGGACGACCTGATGGAGCTGCAGGCGGAACTGAAGAAGACACTACTCTTTGTCACGCATGACCTGCACGAGGCACTGAAGGTCGGTGACCGAATCGCCATCATGCGGGATGGTGAGATAATCCAGATTGGCAGTCCTGAGGAGGTCATCACGAGCCCGAGTGACTCCTACGTCAGACAATTCGTTCAGGACGCATCTCCCACCAGGGTCCTCACGGCGCGGACTGTAATGGAGCAGCCTCCTGTGCTGCTCTACTCGTGGCAGGGTCCAAAGGCTGCCCTTCAGATTCTCCGCGACGCCAATGTCGATAGCGCATTCGTCGTGGCCAGGCGTGGGCGCCTTCTCGGCATGGTTACCGTTGAGGGACTGGTGCGCCTGATCCGCAGTAAGGGAACCTTTCTGAAGGACGCACTGGATGCGGATCTCACGACATGCAGCGCCGACGCGGTGGTTGAAGACCTCGTTCCACTGGTGGCGGCGAGCCGCTATCCCGTCGCCGTTGTGGATGAAGAGGAGCACTTCCTGGGTGAGGTCTATGTCAGTACCATCATCGCCAGTATGATTCGTGAACAGGGCGAAGAAGAAGAGGCTGCGCCGGTAGAGAGCGATGGGGAGACCGGTGTTTCCGGGGAACCACGCGTGTATGACGAGGAGCCATCCAGTGACGAGGGCACAAAGGAAGGAGCACAGCAATGACAGAGTTCCCGGGCTTCCTGCGTATCCCGGTCGCTGACTGGATTGATAGTGCCGTTCGCTGGATCGTTGTCAACCTTGGAGCCGTGCTGGATGTAATTGGTGACGTGTTGCTCGGAGTGCTGGTTGCGTTTGAGCGACTGCTACTGTGGCTCCCGTGGTTCGTAATCGTCACCGTCATTGCATTTCTCGCGTGGTTTGCGATCCGCAAGTGGTGGGCCGCCCCGGTCATGGCTGCATTCCTGCTGATCATCGGCTCTTTTGGGTACTGGGATCTGGCGATGATGACACTGGCGCTCATCATAGCTGCGGTCATAATATCGTTGATCATTGGGATTCCGACCGGCATTTTCATGGCACGGAATGATACCTTCGCAGGTCTCCTGAGGCCAATTCTCGATGGCATGCAGACGATGCCGAGCTTCGTGTACCTCATCCCAGCCCTTATGTTCTTTGGATTGGGCAAGGTGCCGGCGGTATTTGCCACGGTTATCTATGCGGTACCGCCCGTTATCAGGCTTACGAACGTGGGGATACGGGGCGTATCCCAGAGCGTCGTTGAGGCGGCTCAGGCGTTTGGCGCCACGTCAAGACAGATCCTCTTTGAGGTGCAACTGCCGCTCGCTTTCCCATCCATCATGGTTGGCATTAACCAGACTACAATGATGGCGCTCGCGATGGTGGTCATTGCATCAATGATCGGAGCGCGCGGACTCGGAATGGAGGTGCTGCTCGCTATCAATCGCATTGAGGTTGGCCGGGGGTTTGAGGCGGGTGTATCAATCGTGTTATTGGCTATCCTGATCGACCGTATCACGCATGCGCTCGCGGCGCGACAGCAGCACACCCAAGTGGCGCGTTGAGTGTATGGCGACAAGAGGTTATATGGCTCACGAAAGAGTGGCGATCTTCATCGATGGCAGCAACCTGTATCATGCCCTCGAAGGGACTCTCAAGCGCCATGATCTCGACTTCGCCCTGTTCATCACAAAGCTATGCGGGGATAGGTCTCTGTTTCGCACGTACTACTATAACGCGATGCAGGATGCGGCCCAACGACCCGACGCATTTCGCGAGCAACAGGAGTTTCTGGACTCCCTTCGGAAGACCCCGTATCTAGAGGTGAGGCTGGGCACCATTAGGACTGCGCAAGGTATGCAGATGGAGAAGGGAGTCGACATCATGCTCTGCACCGACATGCTCTACTTTGCGTGGAACAACTTCTACGACACTGCTATCCTGGTGAGCGGCGATGCGGATTTCGCCTATGCGCTCCAGGCAGTCAAGAATATGGGAAAACATGTTGAGGTGGCGTACTTTGAAGGCGCCACCTCGCGTGAGCTTCTGAACGTAGCTGATGCACGCCATCAGCTCAATAGGGCGTTCTTCGCATCGATGTGGACACGCCCAAAGCGCAGGCGCCGTAGAGGACAGTCCGGTTCGAGTCAGAATGGCGCTGCGGAACAGCGCTCGCAGCAACAGGATTAGTTGTCGCAACGCCGCAGGATGATGACGGCGTTCATCCCTCCGAAACCGAACGATTCAGATATAGCGGTCTTAACGGTGGTCGTACGTTTGACGTTCGGCACATAGTCAAGATTGCACTCTGGATCGGGGGTGTCGTAGTTGATGGTTGGTGGCACGACACCTGTCTGCAGCGTCAGCGCTGTAAAAATGGCCTCGACCGCTCCAGATGCGCTCCACATGTGACCGATCATTGACTTGTTGGAGCTTACCATCAGCTTGCCGCTGTGGTTGCCGAAAGTCTTCTTCAGGGCGAGGGTTTCTGACAGGTCTCCCAGCACTGTGCCGGTACCGTGAGCGTTGATATATGCAATCTCTGTGGAATCGATATCGGCATCGCGGAGGGCGAATTCGAGGCATCGCGACTGGCTCTCGAAATCCGGCTTTGTCGCGTGGAACGCATCGATATTTGACGCGAATCCGATTATCTCTGCGTGCATATGTGCGCCGCGAGCTTTGGCGTGGTCATAGTCCTCGAGGAGGACCACGCCTGCGCCCTCGCTGGTCACGAAGCCATCTCTATGCAGTTCGAACGGCCGACTGGCGCGCTGCGGTTCATCGTTGCGCGTGGAGGATGCCTTCAGCCGTGCCAGAGTATCGATGAATATCGGGACTATGCTGGCTTCAGAAGCGCCGGCAATCATGACATCTGCTTCTCCGTATTGAATCATTCTGGCGGCATCGCCTATGGCGTGCCCGCCGGTTGCACAAGCAGTACTGATGCCTCGACTTGGACCCTTGATGCCAAATACTACGCTGATGTCGTTGGCGCCTGCACTTGGCATGTACATCGATGCGAGCATTTTTGAGAGTCCCTCGATGTTTCCTTCATCGACGGAGCGAATAGAGTGATACAGGGTGCCGATGCCGCCCATAACACTGCCCAGGATTATTCCGGTTCGCCAGGCTACAGATTCGGTCATCGTGAGGGCAGCATCCGACAGTGCCATCTTGGTCGACGCCACCGCGTACTGCGCGAACAGGTCGGAGCGTCGTGCCGCCTTGCGGTCCATGAATTGCACTGCGTCGAAATCGCCGATTTGCCCTGCGATCTGTGTCGGCAACGCCGAGGGGTCGAATCTTGTGATTCTTCCGATGCCGGATTCCCCTTCGCACAACCTGGTCCAGGACTCATGCACACCGATTCCGAGTGGTGTAACTGCACCAAGTCCCGTGATAACGACACGTCGTCCGTTCTTCATAGAGAATCTCCTTGGTTCGGTTGCGGCGCCATTCGGGGGTAATGGACCGCGACTGATAAGTAGTGGATAAGGTGACGTTGCCGGTCTCCGAGGAGTCAGGACTCCATTTCGGCCGCGACTGCACCCTGTGGACCGGTGCTGTGTCCCGCGAACGGTATGTGTGGGAGAGGAAATGAGATGATCCCCGGCATGAGCCACCGCGTCGCAGACGACTGCGGGAGACGCGGTCACTATCGACGCTCTGCCGTGCTGCCGGGTGGTCAGCAGGAGCGACCAAACCTTGTGCAGATACCCTGGATCGCCACCCGGAGGTCAATCCAAACTCCCGATTCTGCATCAGTCAATCACACCAGTTAATGTTTGGTGGGGAAGGGGGGACTCGAACCCCCACGCCTTGCGGCACATGATCCTAAGTCATGCTCGTCTGCCAATTCCGACACTTCCCCCTGTGTCCGGTGCCTCATGTGGCGGTGGTTTATGCAATTGGCGTCCGCGTGCGCGGGAATTCTAGCAGAATGCAAGGCATCAGGACGGATTGGCTACACGGATATCCTGTAGCGGGGATTCCATTGCCCGCTGTGAAGTACGGGCGGGAAGCGGCTTACCTCCATGGTATCATCTTGCTTCGGCTCTCCGTCATACGTGAGAGAAAGACAGGAAAACAGAGAGGAGCAGCGTGAGCCAACATTTCGAACGTGCAACAGAAGCAGAACGCCGTGCAGTTGTCATTACGTATGCAGCCATTCCTCAGGTGCAACTGGCTCCTGGGGCGATGAGTCACATCGTCGCCGGCAGTAACATGACCCTCAGTATCGCGAATCTGAAAGCCGGGTCGTACTTCCCTGTGCATACGCACCAAAGCATCGAGCAGATGATGCTGGTGCTTGCGGGGGAACTGGATGCCATCCTTGATGGGAAGCTCTTTCGAATGAAGCCAGGAGATGTCATACGCTTTCCGGCAGGACACGAACACGGGGCGAAGATGACAGATGTGGACTGTCACATAGTCGATATCTTCAGTCCTGCGAGACTTGATTATGAAGAGAAACTCAAGAGTGCGGTCGAGAACACTGTGCAGTAACTGCGCGGTACTCCATATGCTGCTGTATTCCGGATCATGCGGTAGCATTGTGAGACACAAAGAACTGCAGGTCCGGCCGGAATAGCTTCGTGACCAGAAGTGAAGCGAACAGGACTAGAATGAACCAAGACGATGGGTCGCTGATACCATGACCTTGAGCCTCGCTTGAACTGCTTCGCGAGGCAGGCCACGCAGTCCACAATCGGGGTGAACAACCAGGCGTTCGGGGGGAAGCAGGTCCAGTCCCTTGCGAATGAGTGCGACGACGCTCTCTTCGGATTCGACCGCGGGAGTCTTCGTGTCAATACAGCCCAGTCCGAGCATCTTGTCACCGGTTCTCAGTGCATTACACTCCAGGACATCGTCGTTCTTGTCTCCCATGAATCCATGTGACAGGAGCGCGAGGCCGTTCCACGCGAGCAGCTGTGGGAATATCTTTCCGACGGTGCCGCACACGTGTAGTGCAACAGGAACGCGTAGCCCTGAAGCCATGCGTTCCACTGCACTCCGGGCGATGGCCATTGGCGCACCAACGGAAAGGTAAGGTTCGTCAATCTGTATCCATTCTGCGCCCTCCGCTTCCAGGGCCTTCGCGATATCGAGCAGGGCGTCTGCAGTGTCAAGATACACATTCTCGTCCCGGTAGCCGTTGTACTCTGCTCTGAACCGAGACGAGAACACCAGCGTGACCGGGCCTGTGATGCATGCTTTCACTCGAGGAGCAAGGCTCCTGGCGAGGCGGAAATCCTCGACAAATTCGTCGGGCCGGCCGCGCCCGATCCTGGTCATGATGACGCTCTTGCCGTCGTAGCTGTAACCGTCGATGGCCCTGGCGAAATACTCCACCATGTCGTAGCGAGTCTGACCGTCAGAAACGACATCGAGGCCGGCCGCTAGCTGATCCTCTACCGCCTGCCTGATGGCATCAGAGCCCAACTCACTGTACTTCAGCGGGTGACTACCTATGACGGTTGTGAACATGGAAAGAACCTCCGGGGGCATCAGGATTGCCAGGTTGCATTGTCACCGCGGTGCCGGTCTCATTATATCGGAAGATGCATCCGGGAGGCGTGTTCGTGCAGTAGATCAAGACCCTGCGAGGTCGCTCTCGCCCTCGCGACGCCTCTCAGCGGCACGAGGTTGCCGCTTGACCGGAGGCGTGCAGTTTCGCAACTCCGTGAAGCGGTTGATAGGGGCAGTGGCGACGTGACCGTTGTCACGCAAGAACATCATTTTGGGATGACCATCACCGTCAATGAAGATGTCCAGGATCTCTACCTCTTCGTGGTGGCTGCTGTCCGGATGGTAGTGTGCCCTCATTTGCGTGTCCAGCTCAGCGCGATGATCTGCTGAATATGCGGTCTATACAGGTTGTCACAGCGCCGTGTACAGCTCGCCGAAGTCGATGCCTGCGATTATCACGGACCCGTACTTACGCTTGATTGACCCGCGTGCCCGGGACAACTCCGGTGCGCTAATGCCATTCTTGTGAGCCAATTGTGCTTCCATGTAGGCGGCAAGGTCGTCAATGGCCTTGAGTAGTTCGCCGTCTCTCGGATTGTACGTATCGCTATTGAACCGTTCACTGATGTCATCACTGTTGCAGTACAGTGGTGTTCCGTCCACATGCACTACGCTACGGAACTCGTCTTCCGTGAAGAGCTTCAGGTCAGAGTGCCATGAGATCGGTATGAGGGGAAATACCTTCTCCTGCATCTCCTCGCGCTCGTACGTCTTGATGAGAGAGTCTAGTCCCTTGACCGAGTGCTTGACAGGGGAAATGATGTCACGAGTGAGAGCCTCGGGGAGGTCGTGAAACAAACCTGTGAAGTAGTTATTGAACCGGCGCCGTTCACACGCGCCGATCTCAAGTGAGAACAGGTAGGCAATCATGGCCACGATGAGCATGTGCCCGAGAACCGAGGTCTTGGGGATTCTGTGAACGTGGCTCCACCGTAACTGGAACCTGAGCAAGCCGCAGAGGTCAACGAAACTACGTAGCTTCGGATAGAGCTCGAGGTCTCGAAGGCCCGCTAGGTCGTAGTACTGTTCCTGTTGAGACTCAAGGCGGGCACTGATTCGCTCCATCTCGTAACCCAGCGGATTGGCGCGACGGATGATGTCGAACTCCCACTTTGTCGCGAAGAAGTGCGCGGCCTTTACCACTCGTTTGTGTACAGGCTCGTCCACCTCCGAGAAGTATGCACGGAAGCGGCCACAGAATCCTTCTCCCAGTGGTGCGATCAGTTGCTCCAGTTCCGAGTATACCCAGTCGTTCAGTCTGTGGTATCGAACGGGGTCTTCCTTGATCTTGTAGAACACCTGGGGCTTCAGATCCGTGAGAACAAGTCGTTGGAGGTATTCAAACAGACCTGATTCAATCAGTGCCGCCCAATCGAATCCGGATGACTGCTCTTCGTGCTTGCCGAGTACGTAAGCGACGATCATCTTGTGAGCCTGTTTGTCCAGTTCCGTAAGCTCTACAGGGCGAATCTGGTCGTTCCATCGCTGCATGTAAGCTGCATCAAAGAGCCGAAACAGAAGTTTCGTCGTCACCATTGCGGCCCGCCATCGAACGAGAAGTCCGGACACATTATATACACACAGACAGTCCTTGGTGACCTGTGTGGAGTCTCAACCTGTCTCACGCGAGTCAGTGTTGTGTGGATTACACAGGTGGGGTGTCATGGTAAAATCAAGCGCCTTTGCGTCAATGCCAGTAGACAAGGGAGGCATGATATTGTGGCTTAAGCAACCGACGAAGATCAATGAGACCATTGAGTTCCTGGGAACGCACGAGCTTTGCCTGTACCTCGTGCGGGGCGATGACGCGATGATTGTTGGTGGAGGAATGAGCCATGTCACCCCGACACTTGATGAGCAGCTCGATGCCCTGGACCTGGACCCACTATCAGTCAAGTACCTTGTGCTTACACATTCGCATTTCGATCATTGCGGAGCCCTGCCGTATTTTCGATATCGTTTTCCAGGTTTGCAGGTACTGGGCACTTCCGCTGCACAAGACCTCCTCTCCAGGCAGAAAGTGGTCGACTATAATGCAGAGATGAACGATGCAGTAGCGAAAATGGAAGGGCTGTGGGCACACTGCGTGCATCTATGTGAGCATGTTGAGGGTCTATCCGTGGATAGAGTGGTGGGTGATGGGGAGACTCTTGACCTCGGACGCGGGACGATCGCTGAATTCTACGATGTTCCGGGACATAGTAAGTGTTGCCTGGCGACCTACCTGCCCTCGTGCAACGCGCTGTTCCCTACGGATACCATGCCACATCCTTTTCGTGATTGGCGCAACGTCGCATTTCCTTCGGCTCAGTATGATTTCGCAACATATGTGGCCTCGCTTCGGCGTCTTAACGAGTTCGATGTACGTATTCTGTGTCTCGACCATCACGGCGTCTTGCTGGATGATCAGGCAACGGAGTATTTGAGGCTTGGTCTCGACAGAACATTGGAGTTTCGCGAGCATGTCCTGGGGCGGTATGCGGCAACCGATGACCTCGACGCAGTTGCTTGGGAGGTGACGCGCGAAGCACTGCCTATGGTTGGACTGCCGTTCATCACCGAGGATCTCATGTTTGTAATCACTCGGGCGATGGTTAAGAGCATCGTCAGCGGCTAGCGCCAGATAGCTTCGCAAACGCATATGGGGCTCCGGCTCGGAGCCCCATGGATGGGTGTTCTGCCAGCTGTGTAGTCGTCAGGAGGCTATCTGCTGCGAAGTCGTCCGAAGCAGTCGCTGCAGTATACCGGCCGACCATCGCGCGGCTCGAATGGGACTTCGCAATCCTTGCCGCACTGAGCGCATACGGCACCGTACAGCTGTCTGCCCTGAAATCCGTCGCCACCGTCAGGCCGGTTAGACCTGCGGGTTCGACGACAGGTGAGACACCGCTTGGGTTCATTCGTGTATCCCTTGGAAGCAAAGAACTCTTGCTCCTCGGCAGTGAACACGAATTCCGCACCGCAGTCCGCACACTGAAGGGTCTTTTCTGCGAAACTCACCGGATGACCTCCTTTCGCTGAGATTTGGTCCAGGTTTCGGTCATCCAGTGCACCCAGAGATCGCCATAGACATTGCGGAATACTCGATAACCTACGCTGGCAACCACCGACGGCAAGTATAGAGAATGGCTCTTCGCTTTTCAACAATCATCACACGTATATGTCTGCGAAGGTATAAATCGCTCGAGATGGCGCACCTGCTTCCGCACTTAGAGAGAAGACCGGGTCTCCCTGGTGGAAGGAGCTATACATGGAACTCAACAATATCGCCGTCCTGGAGCACATGTGTCTTGCTGACTGTCTGTGCCTGGTACTTGCCCGAGCCCCACACGACCGCGTACTTCATGCCTTTCTTGAAGTCCTTGTGTATTTCCTCAGCCGCCTCACCAACTGTCGACTCTGTTGGCAGGATGACCGGCTCGTTCATATCAGCCTTCTGACCTGGTGCCTTGGTATAGACACGGATAATGCGTAAAGCCTCGAACAACCGTACAGGCAACCGATCAAGGCCGTCCCCTTGGGTTGCTGATACAGCGATTATTGGAAAGAACGACTCGTACCGTAAGCGAAGCGCCTTGAGATTGTGGTAGGCGCCTGGCAGGTCCGACTTGTTTGCGATTATCACAACGTCCTTCGGATAGATGCCACCGGTCATTTCCTCCTCTGGAGGCATTGAACGAGGAATGACGCGACACGCGGCCAACTCTGCAAGCGACCACTCGACCTCGTGGGCCGGCTCACCACCCAGGTCAACTACTATCGCAACGATATCCGCTGCCCGCAGAATACTTGAGATGAGCGCTCGAACGCCTCGTTGACCGAGCGGCGGGGTGTCGACAAGCTGTATCTGTATATCCTCGAACTTCATCATTCCTGGCAGGGGCGCCTGCGTTGTGTATGGATACAATGCAACTTCAGGTGTCGCGCTGGTAAGAGCTGTCAATAACTGGGACTTTCCGGCATTCGGCGCACCTGCCAGGACTACCTGGCCGGCGCCCTCCCGACGGATGAAGAATCCCGATCGGCGCGCAGTGGCGGCTTTGCGCTCAGACTCCTGGCTCAGTTTTGCGATCTTGGAACGCAAGCCGGCATGTAGCTTGTCTGTGCCCTTATGACGGGGCAGCAAAGCTAGCATCTCCTGAAGCGCGGCTAACTTATCTTCGATATCCTTCGCCGCCCTGTATCGCTGCTCTGCCGCTATGTATCTTGGTGGTAAGTTTGCCGGCACTGCTCACTTGACCTTGATTCGAATTAGAATGTCCCCCCGGCAGCCATCGGTGATGGTGCACGCGTTAGCAAGTCTCACTACACTGCCCGTGTTGACCCCTGGCGGTATCTTTACCTCGAGTCGGCGTCCTTTGCGCTTGAGCCGCTTGGTGGCTCCCTTTTCCGCTTCCTCGGGCGTAATGCTCAGTTCGTACGTGACCGTCATAGGCATCTGCTGCTGTGGCGGTGCGCCGCCAAACAGGTCCTCTATCGAGAAACGGCGAGTGCCGGTACGGCCCTGCCGTTTCCCACCGGGCTTGCCGAAGCTGCTGAACGATACTCTGTAGCCTCTACCGCGCAGCGCGTCACCAAAAATGTTGTCGAGGAAGTCGAAGCCAAGGCCGCGACCGTCAAAGTCCCTCATGACGCCTTCAAACCCGGCACGTGTGGTGTTGCTACCGAAGATATCGCTGAGGTCGCCGACCATCCCATACTGGTCGTATTGCTGACGCTTGTCGGGGTCGCCGAGCACACTATACGCTTCGTTGAGCTCTTTAAATCTCTCGGTGGCCTCCTTCTCCTTGCCCGGGTTTCGGTCCGGGTGAAACTTCATGGCAAGGCGCCGGTAGGCCTTCTTGATATCCGCGTCGGAAGCGGAGCGATCGAGTTCCAGTATCTTGTAGTAGTCTTTGGACATCGCCTGTATTGTAACATCGACTTCGAGAGAGGTTGAATCACTCCTTCGGTATTGGGTGAGGGGAGCTGCGCACTGCGCTGGTACAGTCAACGACTATGAAGTAGCTCCGATCGCTGCCCCCGGTGTTCGTTGCGCAGACGGTTGTGTGCTGGCGGCGAAGAAGTGTAGCTGGGCGGAGGAGGATATGACGACGTGATGCGTGGTTCTTCTAGCTGAAGGGGAGCAGGTGACTCAACGAGTATCCTGCGTATGTGTACACCAGGTAGCGGAGAAACCTGCCGGCAAATGTGGCCGTGACGAACTTTGGAAGATGGTACCTGGTTGAGCCGGCGACCATTCCGATTAAATCGTAGACGAGCATAGGGACGAGAGAGAAGAGGAACACCGCGACCAGACCGTACCGGGCCATCCAGCGCTTTGCCATGGCGTAGTGGCTCTCATAGCGACTCGGCAGCAATGCACGACCGTAATAGCCCGCGAGGTAGCTTGTCATCTCGCCAATGGTGGCGCCGGTGGTTGCTACCACTGTGACTGTGAACGGGTTCATGACCGAACCTGCAGCTATGTTCGCAGCTTCGCCTGGCAATGGGAAGAGAATAGTGGCAGCGGTGATGATGTTGACCAGGAATACTCCGAGGTAACCGTGTACGAGGAACTCCTCCGGATCAAGTCTCGATCGTCCGTACCACAGGAGACCGAACGAGAGCACCAGGATCGTCAATAGCAGGCAAACCTGTACTTCACGGCGCGGCAACCACTCGTTGCCGAACTTGCGTGTGAGTTCGCAGAGTGTCACCTGTGCAGAATACACCATCGCAAGCGGCGTCGTCATTGCTACAGGTTATCCTCGCTTGGTCGCATGGTGCTCCTGTTGCTGCGTTCCGTGACCCGTAGCGTTAGAAGAGAGTCCTACTCCACGGATGTGCATGGTTTGCGAGCGGATGTTCACGGTGATAGCATGGCGCGATGGATCCGGGGTCTTTCGTAGTTATTGCGCTCAGACTCGGTGTGCCAGTCTTGATCCTGCGTTACCAGGTTGGAGGCTTCTTAGCCTGCATCATCATCGACGGTCTGCATGCTCCACTTGTTCATCTTCTGAATGCGCACGTGTTCGCCTTTTCCGGTCCCGTAGTTGATTACCAGCTGTCCGATAAGTGGCTGGATATGTACTTCCTGGCGTTCGCAGCTCGCGCTTCTCAGAAATGGAACGACCAGTTGAACGGTCGTGCGGTACTCTGGCTCTGGGTTGTCAGAGCTGTGGGTGTGATGGCATATAGCGTAACCGGTCTTCGCTGGTTCCTGTTCGTGTTCCCCAATCTGTTGGTGGCTTACTTTGGCGTGCTCGTGGTTGCTCGACGATGGTTTCCTCACGCCGTTCCACGTACACCTAAGCAACTGTGTATTCTCCTTTCGTTGTTGCTGGTCCCGAAGCTTATTCTTGAGTACTGGCTGCATGTACAGATGCTTGGTCTTGGAGAAGCTTTGAGCCGCTACACTCCTTTGAGGATTCCGGCTCCGACATTGTGGCAGTGGGTTCTGCCCGGACCGTAAACCCGCCAACAATCGAATCTGTCGATGACCCACTTGGCGGCGCTGGGTTGGAGATCGGGCATGCAGCAGAGATGTTGGTTCAGGCGTCAGAACAACGGGAAGAAACCCGCTAGCGAGTAGCCAACGTATACCTGAACCGCGTGGCGAAGGACTCGTCCCGCAAAGGTCGCCCCGATGAACTTCCACAACTGATAGCGTGTCGACCCGGCGATAAGGCCGATAAGGTCATACACCAGCATTGGGAGCAGTGCGAACAAGAATACGGCAAAGGCTCCGTAGCGGTGCATCCAGCGTTCCGCCTGTGCGTATCGTTTCGAGTATCCGGCCGCCAGGAACTTGTGACCAAGAGAACCGGCAAGGTAGCTGGTTAACTCTCCTATCGTAGAACCGGATGCAGCGACGAATGTAACTGCGAGCGGGTTCATCCATGTTCCTGCGGCTACATTGACCGCCGCTCCTCCAGGGACTGGCACCAGGATTGTGGCGCAGGTAATGAGGTTTATGAAGAATATGCCCAGGTACCCGTGCGGACGGGCGGCCTCCACATCCAATCGAGTGTAGCCGAACCAGATAGACAAAGCGCTGAAAGCAACAATGATAGCGACAAGCGCGGCGCGTACAGAACGCCGAGACTGGTAAGCTTCCGTAACCTGGACAATGAGAGTCTGTAGTGACATCCAGCGTGTAGTGTATCACTGGCGTCCTCAGCACGGTGTTGCCTGGTAGCTTCGAATCGTACCTGGCGCCTCAATGCGGGCCGTGAGGTGCCAGCGTGTGTGGACCGTGACTTCAAGTGACAACAGGACAGCCTATTCGCTTCGCTGTGTCTCAACGGAAGTTTCTCACTGCAGCCTCAGCCGTGGTGCGTTCCGAACAAGGTTGCTCCGAGCCTCACCATGGTGGCTCCTTCCTCAATTGCAGTCTCGTACGATTCACTTGTTCCCATAGAGAGGTGTCGCATGGTGACGCCGGGGATACCGAGTCGTCGAATGTGCGAGTAGAGTTGGCGTGTCTCGGCGAAGAAGGGTCGGTAGCTGTTTGGCGAATCGCCTATGGGACCCATCGTCATGAGTCCTACGACCCTGACGTGGGACAGTGTGGCAATCTCCCTGACCAGAGCCTCAGCGGCTTCAGGATACACTCCTGCCTTCTGCGGTTCACGACCACTATTTACTTCCACGAACACGGGCATTGCCCTGTCCATCGCGGCGCACTTGGCGTCGACTCGGCGCGCAAGGTCGAGAGAATCAATGCTTTGAATCGCTTCGAATAGCCGCAGGTTTCCGACCCGTATGTCGTGAGGGCGTAGCCGCCCGATGAAGTGCCATTCGGCAGGCAGGGGTACATGCGGACGCACACGGCGTGCCTCTGAGAAATAGTTCTGGCCTATGACACCTATTCCGGCCTCCACCGCCTCACGCACTTGCTCCGGCGCGGCTCCTTTTGCTGCCGCCATTATCGTCACGTGTGCCGGGGTGTCACGTAACAGGCGCTTGACTGTGTCTCCAACCGTAGCCAAACTGCTCCCAACACCTCGCTGATCGCGAGGATGCCTTGTTGTGACCGAGCTGCTACATCATAGCAAGTCCGTGCAATGTGCACTCGCAGGGTCGTGCTGCATCGGGCATTCGTACGGGCCGTGGCGCGTTACTGGACAATCACGTACAAGACCGCAGCAGAAAACCGTCTGTGCAGTTATCTCAGCAATCGACGCGGCCGGTATGGTGCAAGCCCCGACCGACCACACTATTATTGCGGCGTGGCAGTCGATGATGTCGTCGGTTTGACTGGAGGAATTGGTTGGGGGTGGTGCCGACCTTACCGTTGAGGCAGCGCACGAGGCGGTGGAGCATGATCGATGGCGGGAGTAGCCTGTGTGAGGACGGACTGTGCAGAGACAAAGGCGCTTGTGAGTTTCGACATGAGCCGCCCGAGATTCGAACTCGGAACACGCTGATTAAGAGTCAGCTGCTCTACCGTTGAGCTAGCGGCCCACGTGCAGGCCGTAATTCTAGCATCGGCTCTCGTGTGGTACAAGGTCTACGTATGATACTCAAACGCCCCACCGCTACGGTGGGGCGCTTGAGCAGGAGGTGAATAGCCGTCGACTCTCGTAATATACACCGGTAGCAGCAACCGGTGTGGGGGTAATGGCGGCGACTACAACCAGTTGAACGAGTCGGCACCCTCTTAGGTTTATGCTAGAATAGTTTGCTGTCGTGAGAATCTTCCGCGAAATCCTAATAACTGCCCTCATCGCTCTGGCCATCTTTCTGCCGATGAAGGCCACCGTGCAGGGTTACGAAGTCCAGTACGGGTGCATGATGCCGAACATCCTTGACGGCGACTGGATTATTGTGGGCAAGGTCGCGTATCAATTCTCAGAACCACAGCGCGGTGACGCCATTGTGTTTGACCCTCCTGCTGCTGTGAACTCAGAGTTTCCCTTCATCAAGCGTGTTATCGGCCTTCCGGGTGAAACTATCGAAGTGCACGGCGGGCGAGTTTACGTGGACGGCATGCCGCTGCAAGAGAATTACCTTTACGAGGAGCCGCGATACACCGTGTCCGCCACTGTCGTTCCTGATGATGAGTATTTCGTGCTTGCTGATAACCGCAACAGTGCGAACGACTCTCATAATGGCTGGACGGTTCCCAGAGAGAATCTGATTGGCAGGGCGCGCGTCACCTATTGGCCCCCGTCACGATGGTCGGTGATCGATCATTTCAGGTATGACTAGGAAAGGACGGTAGAGGTGAGCGCAGATGCCAGGGTGCCGGAGTCTTCGTCCACAGGCATCCAGGAGTTGTTTCGCCAGATAGGCGTACTTCGTGAAGGGCATTTTCTGCTCACATCGGGACTTCACTCTCCGGTGTACTGGGAGAAATTCCGTGTGCTCCAGCATCCCAACCACACGGGGAGTCTCTGCGCCATGATTGCCAGTCGCTTTCGCGCGCTGAAACCAGCTGTAGTAGTGGGTCCCACAACGGGTGGCATTATCGTCGCGTTCGAAACAGCTCGGCAACTCGGTGTACGTGGAATCTTCGCTGAGAAAGAAGGGAACTCGCGGGTGCTAAGGCGTGATTTCGCCATTTCGCCAGGTGAGCGTGTGCTGGTAGTGGACGATGTACTTACCACTGGCAAATCGGTGGTTGAGACCCTCGATGCAGTGCGTTCAGTGGGAGGCGATGTGGTGGGGATCGGTGTGCTGGTGGATAGGAGCGAATCACCTCCGTCTCTTGGCGCTGAGCTATTTAGTTGTCTGCGAGCTCCCGCAGTGACATATACCCCGGACCGTTGCCCCTTATGTGCGCGGGGAGTTCCACTGGTCAAGCCCGGCAGTTCGTGAGTGAGAAAGGCAACGGCAAGGGCAGGGTGCGCACGTTGACCGACACGAGGGCATGTGCTAGATTGTCTCTCGCGCCGAGGTAGCTCAGTTGGTAGAGCAGCGGACTGAAAATCCGCGTGTCACCAGTTCGACTCTGGTCCTCGGCACCGCCAGTCTCCTTTCTGTACGTGCAAGCTCCTTCATTGCATCACTGTTCTTTGCTGATTCGTCTCGGGGTGGCTCGTAGGTAGTGCGCATGAGAGTCATGTCTGGTGTGACTCGGTGGTACGAAGTGGCGGCAATGATGACCTGTATTGCGCCTGTTGAGTTCACGCCCGAGTAGCCAGAGGGAATTGCGGACCTCGAGCAGGCATGAGAACCGGCGGCCCAGCACATAGCCTCATCGGGCATACGTATTGTCAGCGGGTACGGTTTGCTGGGGCAATGCGACATGATGATTGTCTGCGAGACCTTGGATCAGAAATCGGCAGCCAAACGTCCGCTTTCGCTCGCGTCGCCCGGAACTGGTATTAAGAATGCGACATGGACGACTATTCCTCTTGACGAGTTTGTGAGGCTTCCCGAACGTATTGGCAGGTGATGCTGTGCTTTGCCCTGTATCCTGGGTGATGCTACAATCGAACGGTCGCCTTCATGTGGCATAGCGCCAGGCAGGCGCATTTCGAAGGCGCGTCAACAGCTCAGGCGTGCCGAAGTGGCGGAATGGTAGACGCGGCAGTCTCAAAAACTGTTGGAGGGTAACCTCCGTGTCGGTTCGAGTCCGACCTTCGGCATAGGGCCCCACTGCCGGATTGTGTAGCGGTAGCACAGGGGACTTTGGATCCTCTAGCCCAGGTTCGAATCCTGGTCCGGCAGCCATCAATCTGGAAATCACCGAATGCGGCGGTGGGCGCGCATAAACAGGCGTGGTACACTATCCATCGCGCTTTCGCTCCGCAGTAGCTCAACGGTAGAGCAGGCGGCTGTTAACCGTCTGGTTGTAGGTTCGAATCCTACCTGCGGAGCCA
>PWUU01000022.1 GCA_003562475.1 Dehalococcoidia bacterium
CCGCCACTCCCCATACCCACCCATATAGCAACCATCAAACCAAGGACTGTACCTACGTTCTGATATACTCGATGACTCATACCTAATGCAACTATTCACGCGGTCGTCTACGAGACAGATCAACAACACCATGTTGAATTGTGGAGCGGGTACGCGGCACAGGACGCCTCGGTTCATGCATTGCCGGCGCAGAAGAAATCGGCGCACGATGTACGGAACCCTGACCGGGAGTCCGCTGTGTTTGGTATGCTTCTTCTTTTTCAACATACTCCGGAGTGTGTTGTCGAGATCGTTTTTTGGGTTGCTTCGGGTCACGCAACACACGCGCAAGTATGATGCCGATAATAAGCAACACGACTATAACGATAGGTGGTACTATTAAAGAGAGTTTGTGAGGCAAAGAAAGTCCTGCAAATCCGTAACCGGTATAGCCGCTCAACGATCCTTCGGGGAGGACACTCAATGTGAGCTCGCCGGTACGCATTACGTTGTTGCGCAGATATATCTCATAGCGCACCAGGTACGATCCCGGCGGCAACCGTGTCGGCAGATACGCCTCGACCGCTTTAAGATCAAACGGATCAACTCGCTGAATACGGTTGGTATGTTCAATGGATTCCAAAAGGACCGTGCCGCGACGGTCGTAGATATCGAACGCAACGCGCGTGGGCGCAACCGGCGCATTACCGGAATTGTACAGCGTCATGCGGAACGTGATCTTTCCCGGATATTCCAACCAAAAACGACGACGAGGTTCTTCTGCTTCAAACAACTGCACGCGACGCACCTCGAAATCAAGAATTTCGTCAACCACCTCAAGATCGACATCGATCTGCGCACCAAGTGCAATAGATACACCCGGTGAAAGCTCGGGCGCCTCGGTACGTACCCGAATAGAGCCGGTATAGCGATCATAGGGTGCATTATTCGGAACACGCACGGTAACCCGCATAGGCACCTGCGTCTGTCCCGCAGGAAGAATGAACTCATTTCCTCGATCGATAGAGATCCAGTCTTCGACACCGGGTACATTTACCGTGATGACCGCTTTGAGGTCATCAACCGGATCTCCCCGCACTAACAGAATCTCTTGAGTAAACTCCGTACCTTGTGTCAACCTATCGTTACGCACATACGGCGGTGTTATACCAAAACCCGCATTTACCACATCAACAAAAGCGAGTGACAGTAAAAGGACACCCAGCAGTCGAACGCTCCATTGTATGAAAAAACTACCCACGATGTGAATATACCAGTTTCTATATTGTACTCCATAATAGAGCACACTCGAAATACCTATGTGCAAAAAACGGGGAAAACCATACAATCGAAAAGCCCCGCGTGTCGGGGCTTTTCGATATGTAGCAGTCGTTTTGTACAGTAGAGAACCTACGATTCAGGGAATCAACAACAAGTAGTATTACCAGCTACCCGAAGGAGTAACAACACCAACAATTGTGTTTTGACCGTAGTAGTCGCCGGCAAAGGTAATGTCAATCGGTACGCGAATACCCCAGTAGGTCAACTCAGCCGGCAACAACGCGGTGTTAGTAGCGGTCGGCTTGGGTACCACCAACTGCAACGGTGCACTGGTTGCCGTTGAAAGAACTTGCGCGTTTGGTGTGTCAAAATCATACACTACCGCAGCGGTTGTTGCGTATTGTTGATTGTCAACAAAGATAGTAGACGTTGCATTACCGGTACACGATGGATAGGTCACACACATGTCGGTGCCAAATACCGCCGAGTCAACACCGGTATTGCCAAGCGAGCGTAGAGACGTCGTTGCAAAGAGTGTGCCGGTAGTCTGCCCCGGCTCCAGCGCACCGTACGCGATCATATTCTGAGGTACATCAAAGGCGAGAAACTGTTGCAAATCACGCCCCGTATCGCCGGTTGTCCACGCGCTTTCCTCCGCATCGTCATCAATTGCGCGAAGCGTTGCAACCCACTCTTCTGCCGCGAATACCGAGCCTGCCGTCGTTGGGTCAGCATTGAACCACAGCGGGAAGGTACAGACCCAATCCTCCGTCATATCGGCAGTACCTGAACACGTATCTGCTACACGCTCGCACTGTGCTTCCCACACTGACGCACCTACCGCATACGGATAGCAACTGTTTGTATCGTAGTCGCCTGCCGCCACACAGCTTGAGGTGGCAACACCCGATCGGTGCATGTTGATCAGTACCGAATCAATCTCCTCGCCACCCGAAGCATTTTCACAGCTGTTGTCATCCTCAACGGTCAGATTAACAATGAGACCGGTCGTCTCTCCTCCCGGGACCGTCAAGGTAAGGGGGGTGGAACTACCCACATCTACCGAACTTGCGATGATACGCGGCGGCGCATTTGCAATCGTTACCAATGAGTTGGTCCCCTGAGCCGCACCGATCGCTTCAAGACCGAACTCATCAATGATGAACCCCCATGCACCAATATTTGCCTCGTCCGGTGTCGGAATGGGAATGGTAGTCGTAGCAGTAGGGTTACTGGTTGAGAGTGATGATATCGCCCACGTGCCACCGGGACCACACTCGGTACCGGTCCAGTCATTTTGGCGACACACATGAAGCGTGAAGTTGTCATTACCACGCAGTGTATCATTGTCTACCGCGGTCGTTGTCCAGGCGATAGTGTCTCCAGGGAGCGTTGGAGAATCGTCACTGAACACGGTAAAGTCGACAGGCTGATTCACCACAAATGGTGAGCCGGTTGCCGCACCGGTGTGTCCCGTGAAAGTTGCGTTGCAGGCTGGGTCTCCTAGGTTGCCATCACAAACGAATGCATACCAGACATTTACCTCATCGTCGGTCAATTGCGCCGTGTAGGTTGCAGTCGCTTGATCACCACTATCGGTTGGAGGTGATAGTGCCCAGGTATTTGAAGGACCTCCATCACATTCAGGAGGTCCGTCTTGAGCAGGCGTAGGTACCGCATCAGTCTTACAGATGATCATCCAATAGACATCATCGTTGTTATCCTCAGCAGTACCGACCCACGTCACCTGTGAGCCGACGTTGGTCGGGGTGGTAGTTGCGGAAGCGGGAGATTCCGCCGCATCAACCGTCCAGAACGGCGGGAGATTGATCACCGTAACCGAGGTGGTCGCAAATTGATTCGGTGCCTGGGCATCCACCGAGGCTATGCGTCCATCAATATTAAAGAGAAATGCGCCCATACAGAACCCTACCACACTTAAGAGTGTCGCAAGGGTCACTCTGCCCGCATTTCGCTCGATACCTTCTCGTTGTCGCTTTGACATAGAACAGCCTGCTTAATAACAACTAATAATTCACCACTAAGTATACTCGGTACCTTTACATATGAACATCACCTTGCACCCTCGCGATGTGGATAACGTACCCGGATCATGTCCTGAAAGCCCTGAAAAAGAACGTCGGTAGAAACGTGGGAGATACAGACGAGGTCAAGGTACCCATTGTAACGTTGGAACATATGATACTACGCTTTCTAAAACAGGCGTTTGGCGATATACCACATGCACTATTTGTACCGGATTGCATCGAGCGGGTTGAGTGCCGCCGCACGGCGTGCCGGAAAGACACCCGTTAAGAAGCCGACAACGGCTGAGAACGCGGCAATAAAGAGAAGGAATCCAAGCGGATAGACAAAGAGCTTCATCGCGACACCGCCGAAGTTCGTCGCGGCAATATTGACTGCGGTATTAAGGACAAAACCGATACCTACCCCCATCAAAATACCTACGATACCTCCCAAAAAACCCACAATGACCGATTCGGCAACGAACAGTATTTTGATGTCATTACTAGAAGCGCCGAGTGTACGCATAATGCCGATCTCACCGGTACGCTCAAGCAAGGTTACCGTCATAGTATTGAACATACCAATTGCCGATACAATGAGCGCGATCCCGCCAAATACCGCCAACACCGCTTGGATACCCTGGAATATTTTATTCGCTTGTTCAACCGTTTTGGAAAGTGCGGTCACGGTAAAACCGCGCGCCACGATCTGATCGGTTACACTGTCCAACATACTTCCCTCTTCGACTCGCACTTGCACCTGCTCGTATGAAGCGATCCGAACATGTGACGCCAATTCTTCTAATGTTATAAATGCGGCAATTTGGTTCTCTTCAGCGGTAATGCCGATTATGGTGTACTCTTTGCGGATGTCTAATTCATCAGTACCTTCGCCGCCCGAGCGTGGAACGAGTACCCGAAACGTGACTCGTCGTCCGAGTGCCGCTTCAGGTTCTTCGATGTCAAAAAGCCTGAGCATTGCTTTGGTCAACACAACATTGTTTCTATCCTCCCCTGCCGTGCTTTCATCGAACAAACGCCCCGCCTCGGCACGTGCTCCTGTATAGCGAAAATACGCGGGTTCAGCGGCGCGTAAAAACGTATTGGCCGATAATCCACCGAACGTAATAAGGGCGCCATAATTGGCAAGCGGTGATGCATCCCGTACTTCAGGTAAGGATTTGAATTCTTCCACGATCTGCGGATCAAGCACAACTGCTCGTGTGGGCGGATTATTGACCCCGAGCGAAAGAAGCGTCTCGCCGAACACGATCTGCTCAAGAATGATACCCTGCAATCCAAAGCCCAATCCCACCAAGGTCACGACCGCGCCCGTACCCACGCCCATACCCATGATCGTCAACCAGGTACGCGCCGGGTTGGTTTTGAACATACGGGTCGAAAGTCGGGCAATATCTTGAACGAGCATACTGAAAGTGAATGATTATCGATGCAACAAAGCGCGTAATCCGCGTCTCTTGTCTTGCTGTGCACGAAGCATATCAGCTTGTTTTCGCGCTTCAAGCTCCCGTTCCGCTTTAAGGATGGCAAGATCATGCACCCGCTTTTCTTGCACACGCAATTCTGCGACACCTTGGGCAACCAGCTTCTCAAGGTGTCGCGCAATGTCATGCGTGATGTGGATATCAAGTTCTACGCCCCCTTCCGCTTCTGCCAGCACCAATTGACGCTTGAACTCTTCTTTCTCAATATACCCCGAGACACGCATGTCCACCGCCTGAGACAGGCATTTGAATCGTTCCATCGACAGTTCGATTTTGTACTCTGGCAAAAGATACCCCGCCAATCGATCGACGATCTCCCTGAGCGTATATCCAACCGATTCTTCACCGCGAAACTCTTTACGAAACCGAATGATATCCTGCGATTGCGATATGATTCGATCAAGCTTTGCCGCAAGCTTCTTTGCATACTCCGAACGTAATCCCACCCCACCCTCTTTGGGACTTTTTTCCAAGAAACTTCTGAATGCGGTGTGACTCAGTCGTCCCATCAACGCGTATTCGACAACCTCTTCCAAGCGCACCAACTGATCAAATGAAAGCTCTTGCGTCAAGTAATTGATCACACTCTTTACCCGAATCATCTCGGGTGTGTCATAGGGATAGATGCGTTGTACCTGTTCA
>PWUU01000023.1 GCA_003562475.1 Dehalococcoidia bacterium
CCGAACCAATCTCCTCTCCCTCCACCCCCTTGTCATTGTGAGGAGCGATAGCGACGAAGCAATCTCCTCAGCCTCGTAGCGGCGATGCCCTGCAAGTCTAAAAACCCGCAGCTATGGTTGTGATATTTTGTAGGGCGGCATTTTATATGCCGCCTCTATTCCATTCTCCTTATCATTCTTAATCTCTTCCCTCCTTGTCATTCTGAGCCGCAGGCGAAGAATCTCATGTCGCTCAGGACAGAACCTGGAGACCCTTCCTCTTCACTTCGTTCAGAGTCAGGGTGACAGTGCTCCTGCCATTGCCAGTCCTGTCCCCCCGATTCAATCGGGGGTTGAATTGAGGATCCCGGGCCGAAGCAATCTCCTCTCCCTCGACGGGAGTTCCCTCTCCACTTGCCGGCAGTTTCCTCTCCCTTGATGGGAGAGGATTAGGGTGAGGGTGAATGTATCCCCCTCCCTCTAACTCCCTCCCACGAGGGGAGGGAGAACTTTCAACTTCCCCCTCCCTCTAGCTCCCTCCCGCCAGGGGAGGGAGAATTATAAAGGTTCTTGCGGTTCACACTGGCTCCCCCAGGATGGTGAGCATCGAAGTCCCCGTCTTGCCGGCTGCATCGCCGAGAGTTACCTCCAGGTAAAGAGCCTTATGCGCGTCGGAAGCTATGGTTACTTCCGTATCAACTATGTCGGCTGAGCCATCCGCCGATAATGTCTTGGTCACAGCCTCGATATTCGTAATGGCGATCTCCACCAGCTCGTACCTCTGGGATGCTACAACCCCGTTGGTCCAGTCTGTTATCTCGAGCCAGACCTTAAGAGTCCCCCCCTCCGAAGTGTTCTTCAGTCTCACCACCGGTGAGCTATCAGGGTCACCGAGGACCTGGGGGTCGGTATCTTTGTCCACGTCATTATACGGGTTGTTGACAGTGGCTCCAGGTGCCGCCACGGGGAAGGTGATCTTGGAGACGGCGTCATCATCGGTTTTGCCCACGATGTATATTGCCGTGGAAAGCTCCACTGCCCAGGTTACCGTCCAGTCCTCAAGGAATGGCGTGCCGCCGCCGGAATCAGTGAGCGTTGCCTTAAGATAAATGGTCGGGTAGGCCTCGGGGTCCAAATCGGAAAGGTCAATAGAGGCATCGGTGTCGCCGTCTTCTATAGTAACCGTCTTGCCATCTATGGGAGACTGAGCCGCGTTCAGAACCTGCACGGTAATGCTGTTATCGCTTGCGGTCGTGGCGTTAACCTGAACCTCTCTCCAGGTATTCACATCAATCACCCAGTCGAATTCAATGACAGTAGAGGTGATGGTGCCTTCTTCAGCAGGGATCGGGTATCTTACAATAACAATGCCCGAGCCGCCGCTGCCGCCGGCAAATGGGTCGCCGCTGTCCGACCCTGTTGCTCCTCCACCGCCACCGCCGGTATTTGTTGTTCCGGGACTGCCAGCACCTCTTACGTCGGGTGCTGAACCGCCGCCACCCTGCCCTCCTTGTCCGCCAGTTCCTTCTCCCACATACGCTCCTCCGCCACCGCCACCGCCGTACCACGTAAGCGTACCGGTGATATCGCTTTGTATGCCATCGCCGCCATCCCCGCCGCGATTGTCATTGGTTGTTTCCCCTATTTCGCCGGCTCCTCCGCCACCGCCTCCAGCCGCTGTACCTGTGGTGCCACCTGAACCATCCCCTCCGTCATGACCCTGCCCGGCAGTCCCCGAACCTCCTGAGCCCGTAAGTCGACCGCCGCCTCCGGAACCTCCGGCAACACCGTGATTTCCTGTAACTCCTGTTGACGCTCCTCCTCCGCCGCCAACCGCGTCTGTCCCTGCAAAAGACGAATTGCCGCCGCTGCCGCCGTTGCTTTCATGAACACCGCCTGCTCCGCCGCTGCCAACAACTACCGTGTAAGCTCCAGGCGATACGGCAACATTGCCAGTCAGAACTCCGCCAGCACCTCCACCACCGGCGCCCCCCACAGCGGCGGTGGTTACTCCACCGCCTCCTCCACCGCCGGCAACCACCAGGTATTCAACCATGCCAGCCCCAGATATGACTTCGAACGTTCCGCTGCTGGTAAATGTGTGTATTCTATAGCCGCCGGCCTCGGTAATTGTGCCGCCAGTTGCTTCAATTCCAAAAATCAATCTTATCGAACTATCTGAAACTACTGTGTCAGAGAGCGTTCCTGTCCCAAACTGCGCGTCGGTAGTCTGGTGCCACTCGGGAGTTTCGGCTGCTATGCTATAGGTGTAGCTCCACACCGGGTGGTTTTCCGTTGACCAGTCTCCGTAGTTTGAGCCGCCATCGTCCGAGGCGCGGGCGCGGACGTAGTAGGTGGCATCATTGCCCGGGGAGAAGCCGCTCAAAGTAAGATTGTATGGCGTACCAGAAGAATATGTGCCATCGAAGTCCTGGGTATGCGCTGCCGCGCCAGCGAATGTCGGGTCAGTATTAAGTTCTATTTGAAAGCGGTCAAAACCTGTTATGTGCGTTGCCGAAACGCGGAATGTCGGAGTGTCATCATCGGTGCGAATGTTGTTGAAAGCGATCTGGTTGACTCCATCTGCGGGGTGAAATGTGGGAGCATCAGGATAATGGATGGTGTAAATAATGACTACAAGGCCGGCATTTCCAGAGCCGCCATCAGAATTTGTTGTGCCTCCTGCGCCGCCCAGTCCGGCATTGCCTTCATAGTCGTCATCATCATTATTTCCTGCGTTCCTTCCGCTGCCAGACTCAGTGTAGGTATCATCTCCCGTCAGGTAACTTGAACCCCCTCCGCCTCCTGCTCCCGAATTGTTACTTGCCGTAGAGGGACCACCACCTCCACCACCATAGTATCCAGCGCCTCCTCCTCCACCTCCTGGCCTACCTGTGGGAGTTCCCGAGCTTGCTACTCCCGGTCCGCCGTCGCCGCCACCATTGAGTCCACCTGTTCCACCGGCAACAGCATCGGTGCGCGAAGGTTCACCACCTTTCCCACCGGCAAGAGAAGAACCATCTTCTCCTGCAACAGTTTCTCCGCCAGTTGTTTCACCACCGGCACCACCAGCAGTCTGAGTCCCCCCTCCACCTCCCTCAACATCAGGACCGCTACCTGTTGTCTGGTCTGTTCCATCGACACCTTCCAATCCCCCGCCGGGGCCACCCGGCGCTCCCTCGCCGGCACCTGTCTGATTATCCCCACCTCCGCCTCCACCACCGGCACCGGCGATTATCAAAGCTGTCGTATTTTTGAAAACACCCGAGTATCCCCCACCGCCACCCCCGGTGCCAACAGGGTTGGTTCCCGAAACATGGTTTCCGCCACCGCCACCGCCGCCAACGCGTACAGTAAGGTCTTCCCCAGGTGTGACACTGATTGTTGCTTGAGCGAATCCCCCGCCAGCTCCAGCACCTCCTGGCTGCGCAGAGCCTCCTGCCCCACCGCCGCCACCAGCACCCCATACTTTGACTGTAATCTCAATTACCCCTGCAGGAACTTCCCAGTCAACTCCGGTGGTAGCAGTGCCGAAAACAGCTTTCTGCTCCTGTGCCAGCGCTTGCTCCTGCGGCCAGCCGGTGAAAAGCCAGGCAGCAACCAACAGAAATACGATTGAAATTCGCAGAAATCTATGGAAATTCATGGCAGCACTTTCCTGCTCTGCTCCTGTTCATTACCCTCTCCACAGCTTCAAGGCGGAGATGAACTCCGCCACTACACCTGAACACCACGAGAGAGTGCCACGCCTTCTGCGCGCAATCACAGGAGCATTGGGAGCTTCGCCCCGAAACCTCTATCCCTGACATAGGTCAGGCTACGCCTGTTCATCCGGTCTTGTTCGTCTGCGGTAATGCTTTCAGGCTCTGCTCTTCCTCAGCAGCAGTACAGCCAGGACAACGATGATAGCCCCGGCAACCACCAGGAGTATGTTCCCGACGATGAAGTCCAGCACCGGCGTCAGCGGGTTCGGCGTCCCGAGCACCTGCACAGAAATCGGGATAAGGAGGCCGGAATAGACGGAGCCGCCGGTGGGGGTGTCCCGGAAGATGACGTATGTCCGCCTCTCAGCGGAGTGGCCGGACCTCCCGGCCTCCTCGGTGGTTGCCCCGTAGAGCCCCGGTCGGGCATTGTCGGGTATTTCTACCCTGACGGTAAAGGTGATGGTCTGCTCCTGGGTGATGACATACTCCTCAGGCTCGATGGTAATCCAGGCGGTGATGTCCATCCGCTCATCATCGCCCTCTACCTCCTTGTAATGGGTGCTCCAGTAGCCGGAGCGCTCGTGGTCGTGTGTCCCCTTCAGGGTTATCTCCGCCTCTATGGTCTCGCCGGGATAGCCCTCCAGGTTGGTCATGGCAAGGCGGTCGACCGAGGTCGCCAGCACCGCCCCCGGCGCAGCAAGAAACAGCCCCGCCAGGAGGAGACCAAGCGCCACCCTGATTTGGCGCTCTTTGGTAATCATAATAGTCTTCGCCCTGCTTCTAAATTCCCTCCTCTCCCTTGACGGGAGAGGATTAAGGTGAGGGTGAATGTACCCCCCTCCCTCTACCTCCCCCCCGCCGGGGGAGGGAGGACTTTCAACATCATCCCCCTCCCTCTAACTTCCTCCCGCCGGGGGAGGGAGGACCGTTCCGTCTCCGTTTTCGTATCTCCTCTGTGTCTTCGCGTCTCCTCTCCCTTGATGGGAGAGGATTAAGGTGAGGGTGAATGTATCCCCCTCCCTCTAGCTCCCTCCCGCTGGGGGAGGGAGGACCGTTCCGTCTCCCTTTTCGTATTTCCTCTCCCCCTCTTTACATCTCCTCTCCCTTGACGGGAGAGGATTAAGGTGAGGGTGAGTTTATCCCCCTCCCTCTAACTCCCTCCCGCGAGGGGAGGGAGAACTTTCAACTTCATCCCCCTCCCTCTAGCTCCCTCCCGCGAGGGGCGGGAGGACCGTTCGCTGCCCCTTGTCACGTCCCCTCTCCCTGCTCACGTTTCCTCTCCCTCTTCACGTGTCCTCTCCCTCGATGGGAGAGGATTAAGGTGAGGGTGAATGTATCCCCCTCCCTCTAACTCCCTCCCGCGAGGGGAGGGAGGACCGTTCCGTCTCCCTCTTCACGCCCCCTCTCCCTCTTCACGGCTCCTCTCCCTTGACGGGAGAGAATCAAGGTGAGGGTGGAATCCCCCTCCCTCTAACTCCCTCCCGCGAGGGGAGGGAGGACCATTCCCTCTCCCTTGATGGGGGAGGGCTCGGGTGAGAGAGAAGATGAGGGTGAAATCTCACCGGTCGTGCTGGCTTATACTGCCTCTCCCAGGACGCTTATGTTTGATGTCGCCGTGCCTACCTTGGAGCCGAGATCTATTGCCAGGTAAAGCGCCGCATGCTCAGTAGCCTCTATGGTGTACCCAGTGTCCACCGTAGCCGTTACGCCGGTTTCGGATAAAGTTTGGGTAACCGCTTCAATATTTGTCGTAGTCGTGGGCACCAGTTCGTAGTCCTGCCCATCGACAACGCCCGGCTCACTCTCGCCATCCACCCAGTCCGATATGGCCAGCCAGACCTTGAGATTTAAGTCCGATTCGGTGTTCTTGAGCAGTACCACTGGTTCGCTAGCGGCGCCATCGAGGAATTGGGGGTCATCGTCAACATCAGCGTCCCCGTCCCAGTGAGTGTTGTAAGGGTTGGACACTGTAGTCCCCGGTATACCCTCAGGGAATGTTATCTTGGATACAAGATAATCATTGGTACCTGATTTGTCCACTATGTGTATAGTTTCCGCATAAGCTGTCGATGCCTCCTGTTCAGCTTCATGACTGGCCATGACCACCGCTGGCACCACCAGCGCCGACACTATAAGCGCCACCACACCAAGTACTAGCAGTCTCCCTTTCATCTTTCTATACTCCCTGTATCATGATTCATGAAAGGACCAGGCTAGCCATATACCGGGATCCCCCACATCAACTCGTCCTGAGCTGACCTTCGTCCTTCTTTGTTCCTGGTACTTTAGCACAAGTAATATCTCCACTGTCAAGAGTGTTCAGGCTGTATGCTGAGTTAAGTGGAAAAGCAGGAAGGTGGCAAGACTTCCGGAGCATGGATGAATGAAGGAAGGAGGTCTTACCACCGATGGGGTTAATTCGTACTATCACCGTGCTATTGGGGCTGTCCAAGTTGCGAGTGAGGGACAAGGAGGAGAGCGACCACTGGATCAGGGTGCAGGTGGAGTACCGAGCGGGAGAGGTGCCATGTCGGTGGTGTGGAGAGAGGACAGGGAGGGTGCACAGCAGGAAGCTGCAGCTGAAGGGGGACAGGCGGGTGTGGAAGAAGCCGGTGTATCTGGAGCTTCAGGAAGCGGCGCTTTCGCTGTCACCTCGGCGGCGAGGACATCTTACAGGTGCATGCCGCGGTGAGCACGTGTGCGAGACAGTGTGGTATGAAGCTCCAGAATCATGCTCACATAACTCACGAGCCGGTGTCAACTCTCGACTTGCACACTGCGATAGGCGTGCAACAGGCCCAGACACACGCGCCGGATCGATGCCGGGGCGCTGCGCAGACCCCACAGCCCGGCCCGTCACTGCGTGTGGCCGTCGGCGATGTGGGGAGCGCGCCTGCGCACCTGCACGATGGTGATGATGACCGCCAGCAGCACGAGGCAAGCCACCAGTGCGATGAGCCACCAGTTCACCTGCTGAGTGGCGGTGAAGCTGGTGGTGAGGCCGCCCACTTGGACGCGGTGCACTCCCCTGGCCAGTCCCTCGATGAAGAAGGTGATCTGCTGCCGCTCGCCGCCACCCAGGGTCACCTGCTGCGTGGCAGCAGTCTCTCCGTTCAGCACGAGGTCGGCGGCGTGGGTCCCCGGTGCATCTCCCGTGTTCATGATGGTCACCGCCACAGTAGCCGTGCGGCCGACTCGGGTGAGGAACCGCAGGGCGCCCCAGAAATGCTCCATCGAAGGCTGCACAACCAGCCCGTCGGCCACGAAGGATGCCGCTCCAGGAGCAACCGTCTCCGGTACGTCCGTAACCGGCGGCTCCTCCGGCTTCGCGATGGTGGCCATGACTGCGAACGTGCTGAAGTGCGTCACGTCGGCGGTGGCGATGCCGATGGCGGCGATCCTGCCGATGGACTGCGGCAGAAGCTCCCACTGCCTGGTGTTCGGATTCCAGTAAGCTATACCCACGCCCGTAATGTCCTCGGGCAGGTCATCGGGGTCGTACGCCAGCTCCATCCCGACCTGCCGGTCGAAGAACACCGCCGTGACCGGCTCTCCCGGTGCGGTGAAGCCGGTGAAGTCGTACACATTGCCCAGCACCACCATGCCCGGAGGGATGGGTGGTGGTTCGTCCGACACGCGCATCCTGAGCCAGCGCGGCGGGCTGGCGTGGAACTCTCCATCCCGGTCGTGTGTCACCTGCGTGCCCACAGGAAGATCGAGGAAATGACTGCCCGCGGGGTCCTCCGCTTCGTAATCGCGGATGCAGCGGCTGTCGGCACAGGTCACGTAGACGCGGGTGACCTCGCCCAGCATGTCGACGTCGAAGAAACAGGGAGGATCGCCGGCAACGCCAACAGCCGCAGCCGGCGCAAACACGGGAGTCGGTTCTTCCTCATCTACTTCGTCCGGAGGGGAGATGCCCAGCACATATGTCACACGGCACACGGAGCCCTGCGGCGCATCCGCAGAAACCGTGAGCAGGAGCTCAATGGTAAGCGTCTCATCGGAAGGGATGGGCACGCCCAGCACGTCTGACTCCAGGTCGTCGAAGGTGTTGTCGCCCGCACCTCCATTTACCTGCCATGAGACGATCTCCGTGCAGGGCCGGTCACCGGGCCAATCATGGGTGCGCTCCAGTCTCACCAGAACGACCGGCCCCGGCGCCTTGCTGTGCACCTGTATGCGCATGGAGAACTCAACACCCGGATAGGCATTCCCGATAGTGAACGCAATTGAATCGTAGTACTGCACGTCGTCGACAAGAAACCGGAGTTCGCCCCCCTCCACATTGCAGGTGACGTACTCGTTGTCGCACTCGATCTCGCCCCGGATGCCGACCCAGGGATTGTCCGCCAGCACCGTCTGTGCGAACAACCGCTGGGCACCGGTGGTCGCGACGTGCGCCACACCAACGCCCGCGATGACGATGGTCAGCGACACGACGATGAGGCCTATTCTTCGCATATCATTGCCGTCCTGGCTCGCGCGCCCACATCACGGCTCCCCGTCACTCTCCGTGGCGGTGTCCTCAAACGGTTCACCACGGACCGCGCCGGCCCCCGGGCCGTTGTTGTTCTCGTTGAGAAAGGCGAGGATGTCGTCGCGCAGGAACCTGCGGTCGCGCCGCCTGCCGATGCGGAAGCTCCGCAGCAGTCCGCTGTTGGCCCACTTTCGCACCGTGCCGACATGGATACCCAGCAGACGCGCCACCTCGCCGGGCGTCAGTGTGGGCTTGGTCATGAGGTCCGGCTTCTTCCTCGCAGGCCTGACCGTAGCGATCTGGCGCACCCGCTCACGGCTGATGCCATGCCGCCGCCCTATCTCCGCATAGGTCAACCCCTCCTGCCGCATGGCCTCGATCTCCTCGCGGCCGAGGTGCCTGCCGTGCCACCCGGAAGCCACGGACGGCTCCGGCTCACCGTCACCCTCCGGTGAGAGCCACGACCTGGCGATTCTGTCGAGAACTCCATCGTTCCTGTCTTCCGGTGCGCCGTTAGCGGTCATCGCACATCCTCACTTCCGCGGGCTCACGCCGCCTCCCCGGTGCTCCCTTCCGGTCGCAGCACATGGACATACCGCACCAGCCCGTCCATGACGAAGAACAGGTGCTCGTCCGGTGTCGCGTGGTAGAGCATGGGCTTTCCCGCCTGTTCCGCCACGCGCGCGAGGTCCTCCAGCGTGCGCACGGGAATGGAGAGCTCGTCCCGCTCCACTGCCGGCAGTTGCTCCACCTCCACGAGTATCTCCCGGTACGTCTTCTTCGCCTTTGCAACGGCCCTGTCCACCTTACCGCGCCTCGCGGCACCGCGGAAGCGCGCCACGCCGACGAAGGCGAGGACGGCGGCCCCGGTGAGGGCGCCCGCGATAGACGGCGGCCGCCACTGCTCCCGCCCCGTACCCATCACCACCGTCCCGCCGCCGATGGCGCCCGTCTTCGTCCCGGTCAGCTCATCCTCAAATGTCAGCAGTGCGCCGTCGCGGCGCCCCGTGAGCGTCTGCGTGTAGACTTCGTCGATCGCCCCTGCCTCGATCCGGGCGCGGGTGTGCACCCGGGCCTCTATGGAGATGTCGTAAGAGCCGATCCGCACGCCGGTCTGCTCCCCGATCGCCTCCACCACGCGGTCGAAGTAGTGGATATCTATGGGGAAGGAAACCCTGCCGGTGTCGCTCGGCCCGGATGGCGCAAGCTCCAGCTGCTTCTTCCACCTGTCGCCGCTCGACAGCGTGGCGGTCACCTCGATGTCGTGCGTTGCCTCCCGGACGCGCTGCTCCGAGGACAAATCGTAGGCGAAGCGCGCGTCGATGGACTGGATGGTCATCGGATAGAGCACCTCGCCCGGACCTATGGTGGTGACCTCGACCGGCTGCGGAATCACCTCCGGGCGCTCCTCCGGCTCCGCCACCGGCAGGGGCTCGGACCGCAGCACCTCCCCCTCGTAGAGGCGGCTGTATTTCATGTACGCCTCGTAGTCGAAGCGCCCCTTGAGCGTGAACCCGGCGTCGCCGGCTGTGTGCTTCGTCGCGTGCTGCAGCTCGCCGTCGAACTCAAGCGTCTTCTCCTTGAGGACCACCCGCACCTGGTGGACGTACTCCTCGTCCAGCACGTGCCCGTTCACGGTCTCCGCCGCCGTGTGCACGCGCGCCTCGATGATGAAGTCGCGCTGCGCCCTCGTGATGCCGATGTCCTCCTCGATGGCTTTGGCCGCGTACTCCAGCAGGCCGTAGTCGAACGGGAACTGCAGCCTGAGCTCCCGCGAGTCGCGCGACAGCGTCCAGTCGCGCATATCCCGCTGCCACATGCGCGGATGCTCGGCAAAGACGGTCACCGTCGCCTCGCTGCGCACGCTGCGAAGCGGCTCGCTTGCCTCCACCCTGTAGGTGAACGCCATATCGAGGTCCTCGAGCAGCTCGCGGAAGAACACCGGAGGCACATGCGCCGGCTCCTCCACCTCGGGTTCAGGCTCCTTCGCCTCATCATCGGGCGGCGGGAGCTCGTCCCCGTACAGTATCCCCGGCGTGACGTACACCACGTAGTCGAACTGCCCGCGGTGCTGGTACGCCGTCGCCGGTGTCTCCTGCGCCTCAGCGGGCGAGGATGAGTACCACAGGCCTCCCACGGAGACGGCGAGCAGGACGGCGGCCGCGGCCATGCTCGCCAGGCGGACGCCCCTGCGCTCGGCGATCCACTCAAGCAGTTTCGTCATCCTGTCGCTCCTCTCGCTTCGGCGCGGCCCGGCCATCCTTCCGCCGCCGCGTCTCGATGCTGAGCTTCGCGCCGCAGCTGTTGCAGCGCTGGTGCTCCGGCTGGAGCAGCGCCCAGCCGTAGCTCACCTGGCCGCACTCCGGACAGGTTCCCCTCGGTGTCGTCACACCGCCTCCATTTCAAACTCACTCGCAGACATCTCCTGTCATATCTCCCCCGCGGGCGGGCCCGTGCGGTTCACGAACAGCTCCTTGAACGCGACCGATATCCAGCCGACGTCGCGGATGGTGTAGATCTGCCTGCCGACCACATTGTCGGCCAGCACCGGCTCGCTGTCGGGATTCTCATTGGCGTCACCCTTGGTGACGAAGTACCTCCGCCCGTCGACCTCCTCCACCTCGATGACGCGGTGCAGCACCGCCGGATGCTCCACGGACCGGAACTGGATGACGTCGCCGGGCTGAATGCGCGATGGCGATATCCTGGCGATGATGGCCACGTCGCCCACGTCCAGCGCCGGCCTCATGCTCCCGCTGCCCACCAGCACCGGCTGCACCGGGAACAGTCCCACGCCGAACCAGATGATGAGCACGGCCACGATGCCCGTGGCCAGCCAGCCGCCGAGCGCGCCCTCCTGCCGCCGCGCCCGCGGCAGCGCCGCCGACGGGTCGCTCGTGTAGAAGCTGTTCACCAGCACCATGCCGATGATGGGCACCGCCGTGCCCACGAGGGCCGTGAACGCCCATGACAGGTCGGGCAGGACTGGGCAGAACCACCAGAACGCCTCGACCACGCCGCGGTAGGCGAGGGCCGCGCGCCAGCCGGCCAGGTACGCGAGGTAGGAGGCGAGCAGGCTGGCGGCAATAAGCGGGAACACCGTGTTCCCGAGGTAGCGCACCGACTCGATGTTGGCGCCCAGCCCCAGCAGCCTTGTGGCTGACAGGTTGATGAACGTGAACAGCAGCGTCGCCCCCACGATGATGAGCACCGCGTGGCGTTTGCTGAAGCGGTTGATGAGCCAGGCGCGGCTCAGCTCGATCCCCGCGAGCATCGCCCCGACGTAGACGATGTTGGTGAGGATGCCAGTCGGGGTGAACGAGTACGGGCTCCTGCCGAAGCCCGAGAACAGCCCGCAGATGACCAGCACCGCCACGTGGAACACGCCCACGAGCAGCGCCAGCTGGATGAGCGAGGACCGCTGCCGCCTGCGAGCCACCGGCTGCTGCCGGGGCAGCCGCAGGACGACGTAGGCCAGCGCCGCCCACATCGCGGGACGCAGCACGTAGGACTTCACGAACCCGTCGATGGGCAGCCGCGGCAGCCCCAGGTTGAGTATCAGGTAGACGAGCACCAGCAGTCCCAGGAGGAGAAGCCCTCCCCTCGTGCTGTCTGCTCTCGTTCCTATCTCCATGGTGAAAACCGGCTCACATATGTCTATCGCCGTAGCACGGCGGACTAGATTTCGACGTTATTCAATGCTTCACAGACAACTCTCATCGCGCGGTACTCGCGCCAGGTGGGCCCGTCTTCGGACTCGGCGGGGCACTTGGCCTCGATGGCATCGATGATTTGCCGCACAGTTGCTGATCCCGGTTCATCGAGGCCGAGACGGTGGTGGCCCAGGATGCCGGTGACGTCACGCGGGATGTCCGGGTTCAGCCTCCCGGATTCTACATTCAGCCGCGTCGCGAGGTAATGCGCGCGGAAACGGGCGCGCGCAACGGAGCTGTACTCCCCGCTCAGGATTGTCTCCATGTCCCCGAACAGCCAGCAGCTGTCGGCATGGATGTCGCACATCCAGGCAATCATCTGGGCCTTGCTGTAGGGCGACCACGGGCTGACGCAGTTCCACCACCAGAAGCACGGAGTGCCGCCCAGCTCCTCTTCCTCCTCCCACGTGCCCGTGCTGACGGTGCCGCTGATGACCACCTCATCGACCCAGGCGCCCGAGACGATGCCGATGGAGCCAAGGGCGATAAGCAGCGACAGGCAGACCAGAGCCAACCTGCCCGATACATGCCTCGCGCATCTTCCTGTCCTGCGCATCGTCTTCTCTCGCTCCTTAGGCAGTGTTCATGTCCACTTCACCTGATTGTGTTGCCCCTGAGAGTGCAGATAGCGATTTCCTGCACGAGGCATATGATCGCTTCCCTCTCCAGGCCCGTGTTTCATCCGTCTTTCCGTCAATTCCATCTAAGCAGGTAAGGCAAGGCTCCGCTACACTCCACACCACCTATTGCCCACTCCCTTAATGCCGATACCCTTCATTCACATGCTTGACTGCTTGGTGAGCGGGGGCTCAAAGCCCCCGCTCACCCCTGACTCCGGCACGATGCGCCTAGGCGTTGAACTGCTCCCACTCAAAGGTGATTGTGAACGAGAGCGATTCGTCTTGGAACTCGTTTGTCTTTCCGCCGGTTTCCATGTAAAGCGTGTCTAGCCAGAAATAGATCGAATCGTCGTTATCGGTCTCGTCTTTCGGATGATGAAACCGTACGAACTGTCCCGGCTCAAGCACCTGCCCGTCGCATGCCGTCTCTATATAGTCACCCAGTTCCTCGAACGGGATTCCATGATACCTGGTCGGAGCCCCAGGGAGCCCCAGTGCGTCGCCCGGGCCCCATCTTGTGCTGGAACCGACAAAATTGCCGCCGACATCCAGATGGGCTCTCATACAATCCCAGGCGTCGCTGCCGCAGGTTGAAACCGTAGCGCTCTTCAGTTTCACCGGAACAGTGCCGACGTTATCCATCCGGACAGACAGTCTCACAACGTGAGGCATCTTGTAGTTAGTTCCTGCCTCTTGAGGATATAGGCCGTCAATGGTGAATGTCGCTGTTTTGCCGTCTTCATCAACCTCTTTAGTGCCGGTTACGTGTTCTGGCAGGTCCAAATGGAGATAGACACCATCTCGGATAATAACCTCAAGCTCGCCGGTCCCCACCGTGGCGTCAACCACCAGCGTCTCATCCCACCAGGCGTAGCCGATGCCGAGCGTGCCCAGCGCCAGGACCAGTGCGAGAGACAAGAGTCCTATCTTTTTCATTGTCTAACCTCCTCTTCTTGTGGTTGTTGGTTTCCTCCGAGTCAAGTCCGCTTACGGGTCAACCTACTCGTTGAACTGGATGACGCCGATTGTCACGGTGAAGGCGTAGCTTGCACTCTCCACTAACTCACCTGGAACACCATGGACGGAAACAGTGACGTCTACGCTACCCTCGATGGGTATGATGGTGGTGCCCTCATCTATGCCCTCCACGTCGATATCCAGCGCAGCGGGATCAGGATCAACAACGATGCTCCCGATCTTGGCCGGGATGCTGCCGGTGTTCGCGAGGGTCAGTGAGCAGGTAGCAGTGCCCGAGGGATACATGTTGCCGATGGTTATGGTGGCTGTCTTACCATCGGTAACGCACTGAACCTCGATAGCGTCGTCAGCAGTGCACTCGTTGCCCGCGAACTCCGCGGACAGGGTGCCGGTTTCGATGCTGCCCTCGATGAACAGCGTGTCCGACCACCAGGCGAGGCCGACGCCCATGGTGCCCAGCGCCAGCACCAGTGCCAGCGCTAGAAGTCCTATCTTTCTCATGTCTTGTTACCTCCGTGTGGTTGTATTGCCCCCGGGAGACGAATAACCCTCCCCGGGTGCATTTCAACCCCTAACCACCCCATCTTCGACTTGAGGCGTGCCTTACCCGGCGCACAGCGCCCCTTTGCGCTCCGACGTATCCCGGACTACAATGCAGACCGGGCGGCCGGTACGCACGGTTGCCACAGTGGATCGGGTTCCAGCCTTCACACCACCGTGGCAGCTCCTGCGCCCGCAGGACGAGCGTTGCTCGCCGGTCGCCCGCGACCGACCTCCTGGAGCCTGTCGACTCCATTCGCGGGCATCTCGGCAGGGGATTCGTAATAGGCATTGTTATTGTCTACTCCACACGACCCTGAGCAGGTTCTTCGCCCGGGCCAGCAGCTCTCTCATGTCCACCGGTGCCGTCATGTATATGCTCGCCCCCTGCTCCAGGTACGGAACGCAGTCCACACTGTGGGGGCTCTCTCCAAGGATGATCAGGGGAGTGCCGCGCCACGTCCGCAGGTAACCGGCCAGGTCTATGCCACCCGACTCCCATGCCCTCTCCGCGACGATCACAAGGTCCGGCCACCCTCTCATCACCTGATAAAGGGCCCGTCCATTGCCCCCCACAACTCTGACCTCGTACCCGGCCCGTTCAAAGACCATGCCGACATCCTTCAGCCTCAGGTCCTTGCCGACAAGCAGCAGGTTCGGAGATCGCATCAGACATCTACTCTAGTACCATGGTCCGGCTTATTCCATAGCACTGACGTCACAATTGCGTGACAACCGGTGACCCGCGTGTGACGGAGTGTGACCATAAAGGTGACAGGCGTGACAGCACGAACGTGGCTGCGCGGATGAAGGCCGGTTCCGGATGCGGAGCGGCTGCCCTACCGGCAGGCTGCGAGGCGATCATCGACACGGCACGCGGCATCGAGCATGTAGCCCGCTCCACGCTGGTTGAGGATAAGCTGAGGCGGTTCGTCCGATAGCTTCTGCCGCAGACGGCGGATTGTCTGCCGTAACAGCTGGGAGTCCCCCTCGTAGGTGTCTCCCCATGCAGTAGAGAGCAGCTCATCGGTGCTTACGGGAGTCCTCTCCCGTTCCGCCAGGTGGCACAGGATGCGGTACTCCCTTGGAGAAAGCTTCACAGCCCTGCCGTTCACATCGACACGGTGGCTCCGGTATATCCTCAACCCATCACGGTTTCCCGGTTCCCTTGAATCGTACCCGGCGCGTCGCAGCCAGATGTTGACCCTCGCGATGAGCTCCATGGGGACACAGTTCGGTTGCAGCCAATCATCCGCGCCGAGCTCAAACGCGAGAATACGGTCGGCACAGGAGCTCTCTTCGCCCACAATGAGGAGGGGTGTAACAGGACTTCTGGCACGTGCCTCGACGATCCAATCGGACCACAGGACGAAAGAACCATCGGGACACAGGAACACGATGGAAGGATTATCCCTCGCTATTGCCTCGAGGGCCTCCCGGCCGTCTGAGATGTGCGAAAGCTGGAGGTCGCTCCAGCGAATTCTGAGGATGAGTGACAATCGATCACAGGCATCACAGGTCCCGCCTACCGCCACTGCAGTTCGCATGGTCGCACCGTAACCGGCATCGTGGTCGGTTTCGCCACTCGCTCCACGGAGTTCCGGCGACCATACACGAACTCCGCTTCACCGCTACCCCTGCAGGACTATTGTACCAGCGAAAGCCTGAATGTCAATCTGCATTATTGCTCACTAACGTCACCCAACTTAGACGAACGGCAGGAAACCCGTGACTTTTTACTCATATTCGGCGGCGCAGCATTGGAGGAAAGGACCAATTAGCTATAGACATTGTAGGATGAGTGATGTTGAATGGTCTTCAGGTATTACGCTGATGGAAAGTGTGCGACGATGGATGAGCTATTACAAAGAGGAGAGTTGCTGACCACCGCCCAGGTGGCGCAGCTGCTCCGTGTGCACCCCAACACGATAAGGAAGTGGGCCAACAGCGGCATGCTGCGCGCTTACAGGCTCGGGACACGGGGTGATGCCCGGTTCAGTGGAGAGGAGATACGGCGCTTCATCGAAGCGGACCTTCGCGACGGCAGATAGCGCGCCGTTGGACGGTGTGGCGGACTGATCCTCCACTCAGGCAGTATCCTCCACAAGTGTTACGCAAAGGCTCAGAGCGTATCGAGAAACAGGTCCGGGGCGCCATGTCCGACTGCGCAGTACCTTCAGCGCGAGTTCCTGTCCCGCCTCGCTGCTGCGACCTGTAGCGCGAGAGCACTCTTTCATTACGGTGTGATATCCGCAGTGTCACCCGCAGCACTTCGAGATACCGGCAAGGCCGGTCTCCGACAGGCCGGCAAGTCTGCCCTGATAGACCGGCCAGTTTCGCCGGAAACGCGCGGGTGGTACTATGGAGCAGGTTACTCCCGATTAGGGATCGAAATCACGGGGCGTCACAGGGCTCTGTGGGGAACCTCCGTATTCTGAGCAAAGGAGCATCGGACATGGCCAGGATAGTCGCGGTCTGCAGCAGTGAGAAGAAGGGCACCAGGAAAACGAGAATACCTGAAGGCATCCTGCAGGAGGACTACGGGCTTACCGATGACGCTCATGCGGACTGCACCACTCATCGCCAGGTAAGCTTGCTGGCAAACGAGAGTATCAACAGGATGCGGGACCTCGGCTTTGACGTCGGCCCCGGCGATTTCGCGGAAAACCTCACCACCGAGGGGATGGACTTGAGCTCGTTGCCTGTGGGCGCGAGGCTATGTGTCGGTGAAGAGGCTGTCCTGGAACTCACCCAGATCGGCAAGGAGTGTCATACCGGGTGCGCTATCGCGAAGCAAACAGGCAACTGCGTCATGCCCAAAGAAGGGGTTTTTGCCAGGGTAATACGAGGAGGATCGGTTCACAGCGGCGACCCGATACGGAGGATAGATAGCGATTGAGAGACTCCCTTTTCCTGCAGGCCGTGGTGCGGTAACATTGCTTCACAAGCGAGATTCCCGGTGGTGTGCATCAGGCGCATGGTCATGCCTCTCGCCCGAGACTTCGGTCTTATCTACGCTGCTACCGGTTGCCAGGGCTCGCTCGAGATAGTCACACAGCAGTGCACTCCCGGCTCAGAGTTCCGGAGCGCGGGTTGCTTGAGACCGGGCGGAGGAGGGGATAGCTCATGAGCCGGATGCAGGACAGGTACCGCTCGTTAGTCTCCAACCTGCCCGATGGTCTTGCCCTGCTCCAGGTGCTGCTGGACGACGATGGCAACCCAATCGACTATGTCTTCCTCGACGTCAACCCGGCTCTCGAGGCTCTGACCGGCCTCACGCGGGACCAGATGGTCGGCAAGGGGGTCGCCGAGGTACTCCCCGAAAGGGAACACTCCGGATTCGATTGGGCGGGCACCTATGGCAGGGTGGTCCTCACCGGCCAGAGCGTCACATTCGAGCAGTACGCCGAACCCGTGGGGCGCTGGTATGAAGTGACCGCCTGCTCCGATGACCCGGGGACGCTTATCACTGTCTTTCGCGACATCACCTCGCGCAGACAAGCCGAGCAGTCACTGCGTGAGACCGAGCGGCGCCTCCGCTCCCTCTTTGAGCAATCCCGGGACGCCATCTACATCGGCACACTGGATGGTAAGGTCATCGATGTAAACCAGGCATGGCTGGACCTGTTTGGCTACTCACGCGAGGAGCTCCCGTCCATCAACGCCATCGATTTCTACATCGACCCGGACGAGCGGAGAAACTTCGTCCAGCGCATCGAACTGAGTGGCTTCATAATGGACGAGGTTCGTTTCAAGCGGAAGGATGGTGCTGAATTCGACTGTGAGCGAAGCATCGTGGCCAGGCGGGACCAGCATGGGAATGTCATCGTGGTGCAGGGTGTCATGCGTGATGTCACGCAACAGAAGCGCGATCGTGCCGAGCTCGAGCGACTGGCGCGTCTTGATTCGCTGACCGGCGTTCTGAATCGACACACCATTGTGGAGAAGCTGGGTGATTGGATTAGCCACAGCAGGCGTTACCGGGCACGCCTGAGCGTGGTGATGCTGGACCTCGACCACTTCAAGCAGGTCAACGACATTCATGGTCACGTGGCTGGAGATCAGGTACTTGCCAATACGGCTTCACTGCTGCAGCGAAGCGTACGCCGAACCGATTTTGTGGGTCGGTACGGTGGCGATGAGTTCCTGGTCATTCTGCCTTGCACCAACAGCCGGGGAGCTGCGGTAGCCGCCAGCAGAATTCGCAGTACCATTGAGCGCGCTTCTCCGCATGCCGGTGAGGACGGGACCCTTTCGGTGACGGTCAGCCTCGGCGTGGCCGAATGGCATGAAGGAGACACGGTAGATGCACTCCTCCTGCGTGCTGACGATGCGCTGTACCGCGCCAAACACACGGGTGGGAACCGGGTGGAGGTCGCCGTGTGGCCACTTCAGGGGGAGGGTCCATCATCATGAAGATGCATCCCGGGGATTGCTACACATCATCCAGGGTGAAGCCTCTATCGCGCACCAGGCGGACGCAGGCGTCGACCGCGTCGGGATCGTACAGGGCGCCACGGTCACGCTCCAGCTCTTCGAGCGCCGTTTCAACTCCCGGTGCCGGTCGGTACGGTCGATGCGACGACATGGCCTCGAAGACGTCGGCAACGGCGAGGATGCACGTCTCAGGAAGCATCTTGTTACCTTTCAGGCCTTGAGGATAGCCTGACCCATCAAGCCGCTCGTGGTGCTGATAGACGATGTCTGCCACGGGCCATGAGAAATTGATGTCCTTCAACAGGTCGTAGCTCGCCTGAGGATGCTCCTTTACCAGTGCATACTGACTGCTGGTGAGATCACCTGTCGACATAGCTTCGACGGTCGAATCCAGCGCCTGCTCGAGAAGTCCAATGAATAGCTTCCCCCAGTCACGAACATCGGCTATTCCTGTGCTCTTCAGACATGTGAGCAGCTTCTCGTTGCGGAAGTCCATCGCAACGCATGACACGACGCAGCCATACTTCCCGGAGTTCGCGATACCCTGTGTCAGAGCCTGTTGTCGAAGGCGTTGATAGCCAGCTTCCGCAGCAGGGCAACACGTGAGCTTCGAGAATGCTTCTATGTTCAGACCGGGCGCCAAATGGCTCCAGTACTTCCGACCCCAAGTTGCCTGGTGACATCCAGTCATGGCATCCAGTCCCGCGAGAGGGTTCCTGCACCGATCGGGACGTGGATTCGAATTAGCGCAGAAACGCGTGGCGCGTCGTCGTGGTCAGGACTCCGCGGGCCTGATGAGGGACGAGAGCAACAGCAGACAGGCGCCCACGAGGAGCACCACTCCGCTGTAGATGAGCAGCGGCTGGGAGCAGCGGACGATGAAGTCGGGAAGCGCGACCGCGACCTCGGTCGGCACCCCGGTGGCGACCCTCGGGGGCAGCAGAGAGCGTACGGCGAGGGCCAGCCCCAGGGATGCAGTGCCAGCCGCGACGAGCGACGCACCAACCCAGCGTGTTACCGGACGAGCGCGCAGCCGCTGCACCAGGGCGATGGCCAGGACCATGAGCACCGCGATGACCGGAAGCACGCGAAGACTGAGCATGAGGTATCCGGTGTACTGCTGTGCGGCGGTCAGCCCTGCCATGGTCTCCTTGTCGAAATACGTCTCATCCATCTCAAACAGGTCGGGAATGCGCGCGTCGATCTCACGCTCAATCGTGCGCACGAAGCTCTCGATCTGTTGCGGCGGAATGCCCTCGAAACCGGCAGGAGGGGTCTCGCGCAGCAGGTCACCAAGGCGTGCCTTGAGGTAGCTCTTCGGCTCCTCCAGCGAGATGACAACGACCAGGTCTTGCTGTCCCTTTAAGTACGCATTGACGCCGCGCACGATCGCGGCCACCTGTTCCCGCGCCCAGTCCTGAAGATCGACCGCCACCTCGTCGATGATCGGAATCAGGAACGTAGCCTCAGGAGGCACCTCCTTCTTGATTTCCTCGGCGATCAGGAGATGCACATCGACCGCCTCCAACTCGGCGTTGACGAACTCCGCGTCCAGCACAGTGGAACTGACAGCCAGTGCCACGCTCGAGGCAACCAGTGTCACGATCAATGCAATGGAACAGAGGGCTGTGACGACAGCTCTTACTATCTGCATAGTCCGGGATTCCCCACATCAACCCATGGAAAGCAGACACGCCCGTTGTCGGCTGGCTATTGCATGCTATAGACAGCGCATCCGGGTGTCAATCCAACGCATTCACCCATGCAAAAGCCCGGAACAGCCCATGGAGTTTGGCTCTGGCGCCCGTCCACGTGGTCATCACCTGTCGAGAAACCACTTCCAGGTACCCGGCGGGCTCACGCCACTCCTCGGCCGCAAAGAATCCACGGAGTACGGCACGCCTGCCCGGCTGCGTACGATACGACCTAGCAGCTCCTGTCCGCTCTCGAGATTCCCGGGACCGCAGTCCCGTCGTGTCGGGGGTGTAAGAGCAGTAGCAGGGCGCGACCCGTAAACCGGATTGTCCGCCGACACGTGTTTCCTCAGCGATGCACTCGTACATGACTTACGGCTCAGTACGTAGACCCCCCGACTATGTTCGCGGTCCATTCAGTACTGATGCGTGGTGTGTCACATACCGCTCCGAACCTACAGTCAACTCTCCGTGAAGAAACTCCTGTCAGTTGCTGTCGCATCAGTTGTTCTTGCGGTTGCGCTCTGCGCACACGTCATCCTGAACGATGCCGGCGACGCCGTTGTTCAAGCGGTGCCCCTGGTGTCGGCGCAGGCTGTCACAACACCGGATTCCACAGAGACCCGTGTCCCGCCGCAGCCGACACCCACCCGGGACGTGGTCGTCTCGGAAGCTCATCGGGAGACCTACACAGGCCGATGGGGAATCGACCGGATCGGAGTGCCTGCGGCCTGGGATGCCGCGTCGTTCAATTCTGTTCTTGTCGCGGTCCTTGACACAGGCATTGCCTCCGATGCCCCGTTTGCCCACAAGGTGGTGGGAGGAATCGATTTCACCGGCAGCAGCACCTTCCTCGAGGATGAAAACGGTCACGGCACGCACATGGCCGGCACCATCGCCGCCATTGCCCCGAATGCCGAATTCCTGAGCATCAAGGTCGCCGACAGACGAGGCCGCTGCGATTCCGAAACAGTAGCTCGGGGCATCCGCTGGGCCGTCGCCCGCGGAGCTCAAGTCATTAACGTGAGCCTTGAGGTCGCCCCGTCACCCGAACTGGAGAGCGCCATCGCCTGCGCATGGGAAAATGGCGCAGTGATAGTCGCAGCAGCGGGCAATGGAGGGACCAGTGAGCCGGCGTATCCGGCCGCCTATACCGCGGCCATCGCCGTCGCAGGCACCAATCAGAATGATGCACTGGCGGTGCTGTCCAACTACGGCGACTGGGTAGATATCGCCGCTCCCGGGTTCAAGATAGAGGCGGAGATTCCTGGTGGCGATATGGGCTTCGAGACGGGCACTTCGCCTGCTGCAGCGCACGTATCCGGGGTAGCTGCACTACTATTCGGAGTTGCGACAGACGGAACCGGAGACGGGTTCGTGAACGACGACGTTCGTATCGCCATCGAATCCTCGGCAGAACCGCTTGCCATCAGCGGCATCGGCAACGGGCTCGTGCATGCCTCCGCCGCAGTTCTCGCTATTTCCAGGTGATGGAGACCCGTGGCAGACAATCGGGCGCTGCATCCTCCTCGTCCGCAACAACACAGTCCGCGCCCATACCCTCGGAGACTTCGATCAATCCACACACACTGATGCCGGCGCTGGCACTACACGGCTGCCCCCCACGCACCGGCAACTCACCTGATACCGACCCTTCCTCAATCATTGCAGACAACTTCGCCTCCGCTACAGTGAATGTCGCCTCCATCTGTTGCTCGGTATAAGCCGGGGAGAAGACAAATCTGCCGCCACGGAGTACGTCCATACCACGTTGCAGCATCCGGAATCTCCGACCTATTCCGTTCGTGGTTGAAATGCAGTCCGCACGGCGTGAGCGGTGGATTGCGACCACAGAAGAGCTACGGGATCAACGGCCCGGATGCAAGCGGTGCGGACGCACCTTTACCTTGGAAGCTGGTGAGCAGCAATTATCTCGAGGTGGCAATATGGATCCGCCCGGGAGATGCCGACAGTGCCTGGGAGAGAATCGGGAGCGGCGGGAGGTGTCCTGTGCCGCCACCAGGAGCGTGCCGGAGTACTGCACACTGGGCCACTATGCAAAGCTGATTCGTGGAGCCGTCTTGCTTGTTCTGAAGCTGCGACGGGTGTTACTCAGACAACTCCTCGTGCGAAGGGATACCTTTGTCCTAGCTGCTAGTCACCCGTACCATTATACAGTCACCTGCCGTACTTTCGCCTCTTATATCTCTGGCATGTACCATCTACAATCGACTCTACCCAAGTAGTATCACTGGAGAGGGGGCATGGCGACAACGATACGTGAAATCACCTACTACAGGACGACCGAAGCCTGCGAAATGGCCGGAATCAGCAAGAACACCTTCTTTCGCTGGCTTCATTCCGGGAAATTCGACGACGTCGCAACCGTGGATAGAAACGGGTGGCGGCTGTTCAGCGAGTCCGATGTGGACCGCCTCTATCAGAAAGCACAACGCATCAGCACCCGGGAGCCTGTCGGAGCGGGGCGGAGCGCCGGTTCCCGGACAACAAGCCCGGCTTCGGGGAGGAGCGCCTGATGCACACTCTTGACGCCATCGGGTCGAAGCCGTCCCCCGGCGCAGCGGGTTCCAGTGTCTCGCCCCCGGCGGGAAGTGCCGAGCACTGTCGCGGGCCGACCGAGACGACGTGGCAGACGTTCCGGGAATGGCTGCTGGAGAACCTGAATACTAACCAGCGGTCCAACTCAAGGCTGCGGGATATGGTGACGAGTGTCGCAGAGATGGCGCAGCACACCCTGGCGGCTTCAAGCTGTACGGTAATTCTCGAGAATGGACATGGCCACACGGTCTTCTACCACACTCACAGCGTGAATCGCTCTCGCGAAGTGGCCCAGGCTCGCACCGACACTCTGGATGGGCCGGCGGCGTGGGTAGTGCGACACAAGAGACCGGTGATGCTGAATGAGGCGAGTGACTGGTCCATACTGGAGGCACGCCGAGGCGCGCAGTGCGAGGGGCCTGGCGCAAGAATCCTCTGCGTGCCGCTGGATGCCGGAGGACACATCCTTGGAGCGCTTGAGTTGACGCGTCACAAGGCTGAGGAGCCGTTCAGCGAGCGCGACCTTAATTCCGCGCGCATGATAGGCGCGACCGCAGGGATCACCTTTGAGAACAGCATGCTACGCCAATCGGTTGAGGAAGGCTACCGCAGCACCATTCGTGCGCTCGCGAGCGCCATCGACGCCAAGGATCCCTATACGTGCGGCCACTCGCAACACGTGGCCCAGTACTCCATGGTCTCCGGCTTTGTGCTGAATCTTGATGCCGACCAGCTGCAGAAGCTGGAAACAGCCGCCATACTGCATGACATAGGCAAGATAGGCATCAACGATGCCATACTACGCAAGCCGCGGAAGCTCTCGACAACCGAGCACGCCATCGTGAAGCACCACCCGGTCATAGGCGCAGCGATCATACACAGCATAGACGCTCTTCATGAGGTAATCGATCTCATTCTCCATCATCACGAGAATTACGATGGGACTGGATATCCGCATGGACTCAAGGGAGAGAGCATTCCGCTCGGGGCACGCATCATCGGTGTCGCCGACGCATTCGATTCGATGACAACCGACCGGCCGTACCGGCGTGCGTTCACCATCAATGAGGCAATGACCGAGCTCCTTCGCTGCCGCAGCACACAGTTCTGTCCTCAAGCCCTCGACGCATTTGCCATCGGCTTCAGCCGCCACTATAGCGCCCTGCCCTGGCGCCCCCGCGTGCTGGAACAGCCAGACAGACTCGCGATGTGCACGCACTGAGGGCGGAAGCCCGCAGAAGGCCACCTTAGACCTTGCCCCGTGTCCTGAGGATGGAGCCCACCCCGAACGAAACGCTTTCCGACCATTATTAAGCTGTGATTACAACCACATTACTACTCGCAAGCTAATCTTGCATGCCCCTTGCCAGGGGCACCATGATAGATGAAAATGTGGTCGCGCATGCCCGCTCAATCGTCGTAGGAGTAGTACTGGACAACGAGCCTGGGCAACTGCCCTTTGGACCAGGAGATCTGGTCGTTCAGACCGTCGTTGTCCGTGCCGTGGGGTGTGAACTGGAGGCGTATCTGGAACCGGTCCGAGCCGATCCGCTTCTGAAATGCCTGTTTGAACCCGGCGGAGTTGCCGCTACCCGGAGTGTCGATCTCCTCCTGGCTGCACCAGTATCCGATGGAACCCCTCATCACTATCGGCACATAGAGTCCTCCGTGCACCACGCCGTAGTCGTGCGCGTAGGCTCGGAGACAGCCGAGGTCCGCGAACGGCGTTCCGGAGATGCCGACATAGTCGCTCAAGTCCGGCACCACGCTCTCAATCACTGCATCGCTGGGGAGAGGCGGCATATCGAAGCTCACAAACGCCTGTATTCCCACGTTGTCGGCATTGTCGCCGACATTGATGAAGTTCGGTACGGCAACGCCGGTGCTGAGGACGTAGCCGCTGTCCCCGGTATTGGCGGTCAGCGTGATCGTGTGGAGCGTCGGCGGCAGCATGAGCGCGTAACTCCAGATCTCGACATCTGACGTCAGAGTGTGCTCACCGTCTGTCACGACGAGCGTAAACGTGTGAATCTCCTCGCCGTGTACTGTGACGTCTACACTTCCTGAAGCGGGCACCAGCCCTATTTCAGGCTGTATCTGCACCTCGGTCGCCCCGGTGGTGGCCCAGCTCAAGGTGGTTGTTTCCCCGGAGGGCACGGTCACAGGGTCGGCTGTGAACAAGTCGATTGCCAGCTCTGGCTGGGTCAGCATAACGGTGACCGTCACCTGTGCGGTGACCGTGGCGCCACCTCCGGTCGCAGTCAGGGTATACGTGGTGCTCACGTCAGGCGACACCTGAACGGAGCCCGCAGCCGGCACCGTGCCGATGCCCGGATCTATGCTCACCGCTGTGGCGTCCGATACCTCCCACGACACGGCCGCAGTATCGCCTGTGACGATGGTCTCGGGTGAAGCTGCAAACGAGGTGATGGTCGCAGGAACGGCAACCAGCGGGGTCACCTTGACCGTACCCCATACCTCGATCGACCACGCGCCTTGGTCATCCTGCACCATGAAGGAGATGTCGTGGTCGCCGACGGAGAGTGAGTGCGTCTCGAAACCGGGCGACTCGCTCAAATGACCGTCCAGGTTCGAGCGCCAGAGGTAGCCGACGACCTGTCCATCCACGTCGGTGCCATGTCCGGAGAACCCGACTACGTCACCCTCGGTCACCTCTGCCGGGGAGATCGAGGTTATGTACGCCTTCGGCGGCTGATTCGACTCGGGCAGAATGTACGAACACCCGGATAGTAGTGCCAACGCGCAGACAAGCAGTAACGCCCTCTTCATTTCCACCTCACCAGACGAGTCGTCTTGGGGACCACCACAACAGTAGTCGCATCAGCGAATGATGTCAACACCTCGTATTTGCTGGCTCACCTGTTCCGGGTGTGCGTACCAGAAACAGGTGTCGAGACTCTGAGGTCCAGGTTTGCAGCAATTGAGGAGCGTCTCGCAGAGATCAGATCCATCCTGGATGGTGGATTGAGCTAGGGGGTCAAGAGGCAGATCGTCGAACTGCTGGTCTCGGAGGTGAAGCTCACCACAATAGGGGAGGGGACTGGCAGAACCATTGACCCGGACGCAGTATATGTTAATCACACGGGGACCGGCGTGCAGCTACTGCGATGCGTGGGGCGAGCATGGCAGTGCTCATTGCGGCACACCGTGCGCAATAGCCACGGGCATATTGCCTGTGACTGCTAACCTCAAATACTACCGCCAATAACTCAACGCAACGCTGAATGCCACAGAGGAGAGCACCGCACCGAGAAAGACCAGGATGACAACAAGCAGGAAATCCCAGGAACCGACTATCTTCCTTGGCAATGCCTCTTCTGCTTTCCTGACGGCTTCCTCTGCAACTCTTCGGGCGGTCTCTGCCACTTCCTTCGCCTCGAGTTCACGCCGTTCGGCGCCTTCGATTGATGCCTCGGCCGCCGCCGCCGCCGACTGTGACGCACGTGAGGCGGATCTGGCCGCCTCTTCGGCCTCTCTGGCCAGTGTCTCCGCTCTGCTTATCAGGTGATGTAAGGCCAGCGCCGCTGACTGGAGGGCAGCGTCGCCGGCTTTGTCAGCTTGCTCAGCCTTCTCGCGGGTGACATCAGCTAGCTTCGCACCAGCAGCCGCTGCCTCTTTCGCCTCCCGACCGGCCTCATCAGTCTTTTCGGCCACCGGCCCCGACACCCTGGTCGCTGCCGCAATAGCATCATCGCCGGCTACGTCAGCCAGTTCAGCTCTCCTCTTGACCTCTTCGACTGACAGGAAGGCAGTTGCGGCCGCTCCTTTCGCCTTTCTTCCCGCATCCTCCGACTGTGTGGCTGCTTCTGCAGTCGGGCTTTCTGCCGTCTTGTCGGCGGCTGCTCTGGCTACCTCTGCAGTCTCTTCAGCCTGCTTGCCAGCGGAACGCGCCGATTCGATGGCTGCGGCAACGGCATTTCTTGCCAACCTGGCCGCCTCTTCAGCCCTCGCGGCAGCCTCGTCCGCTGCCCTGGCAGCAGCAGCGGCCGCTTCCCTGGCAGCAAGATCCACCTGCTCGGCTCGTGTGGTGGCTTCCTCGGCAGCATATTTGGCGCTGATCGCCGTTTCCTCGGCTTTCAGAGCTACCTCCTCAGCAGCCTTCCTGGCCTCCTCAACCCTGGCTGCAGCCTCCGCACCGGCTGCCGTGATGGATGCTGTGGCCGCCGCCATTGCCTTTCTGGCTGCCTCTTCAGCTCTCAGTCCGGCCTCTTCAGCGGCTTTCTTGGCCTCCTCGGCTTTGGCGGCAGCCTCCTCACCAACTGCCCTGATGGATGCCGTCACCGCTTCGATAGCCTTTCTGGCTGCCTCGAGAGCTGCGTCGCCGGCTGTGTCAGCCAGCTCAGCCTTCTTGTGGGTGCCATCAGCTACTTTGATGCCACCAGCCGCTGCCTCCCTGGCATCCCGACCAGCCCCTTCCGTTCTCTCGGCAACGGGCCCTGATACTCTGGTCGCCGCGCCGATAGCTTCATCGCCGGCTATATAAGCCAGCTCGGCCTTCCACCTGAGCTCTTCGGATGCCTGGAACGCAGTTGCGGCCGCTTTCTTCGCCTTTCTCCCTGCATCCTCGGACTGTGTGGCTGCTTCCGCAGTCGGACTTTCTGAGGCTTTGTCAGCGGCTGCTGTGGCTACTTTCGCACTCTCGTCAGCGCGCTTGCCAGCGGCACGTGCCGCGTCAACGGCCGCGTCAACGGCATCTTCAGCTACCCTCGCTGCCTCTTCGGCCCTCACGGCAGCATCTTCGGCTGCCCTGGCTGCGGCGGCGGCCGCCTCCCTTGCCGCAATTTCCACCTCTTCAGCCCTTGTCGTAGCTTCCTCGGCGGCGAATTTGGCGCCTTTCGCCGTTTCCTCTGCTTTCAGGGCCGCCTGTTCGGCCCTTCCTGCGGCTTCTTCAGCCGCACTCGTTGCCGCCTGAGCCGCTTCTCTGGCAGAAGCACTGGCCTCCTCAGCCTTCCTTGCGGCTTCAGTGGCTATTCTCTCCAATTCTCTGACAGCCGCCTCGGCACCTTCTCTGGCAGCACCACTCGCCTCCTCGGCTCTCCTGGCGGCTTCGTCAGCTGCCAGTTTGAACGCCTCGATTGCCTCTCTGGCTGCCTTATCCGCGCCCTCGGCTTTCCTCGCCGCTTCCTCGGCTGCCTGTGATGCTGCTCTGGCTGTCTTTTCGGCTCTGGCCGCCGCCTCAGCAGCTGCGAGGGTGGCCGTCGCAGCCGCGGTTTCGCCCGCTTTGCGAGCCTCCTCACTCCTCTCGGCCGCTTCCTCAGACGCCTTGGTAGCTGCTGCTGCTGCCTCATTGGCTGCCCTGGCTGCTTGCTCAGCCGTCCTGGCTGCCTCGGCAACTGCGCGGATATTGTCATCCATTTCGTCGAGAATCTGAGGCAGCGGTTTCCTCATTATTGAGGGTGCCTCTGGGGTCTCTGGGCCAGGCCGATTCGCACTGTTGTCCACCATCTCGCCCTCCTTCATCGTGTTACCTGACCGACGACGTCTGCACAGACCTACTTTTTCTTAGCCAGGGCGTCGCTGGACTTTCCCGGGTATGCTCGCTCGTGGCAGGAAGATCTGTACAGATTCGTGCGGTGGAACAATCGCACTCGCCAGTGCCTGCTTCCACATTATCATAGTCGTAACGGATTATCCAGACCCGAGACATTCGATGCCCGCAAGAAAGGCAACGAGTAGGCGGCTCAGCATTCCCAGCTTTGGTCTTGTCATGAGGTGGTCGATGGGGTGGTGAGCCCGATACAGATGCGCCACGTCGGACTCGACCAGGTTCACATACACTCTGACCATCTCAAGGCTGGTGTGGCCGGGGATGCGCTTGTGCGAGAAGACGTCGCCGCCGTTGAGGAGGTAGTTCCCGGGTTCCCCTTGATGGCCGGGTGGATGTAACTTTGAGAACGGCGAAAACTGGGCCGTCAGGGATTCGAACCCTGGACACCCTCATTAACAGTCAGCCACCAAGTTTCCGTTACGTACGAACGGCCTCCAAAGCGTTCAGCGACTGGCAGGGAGTTTGTTCGTGTTTTCGGGTTCCATAGGCATCTGCGCTAAACCCTATGTCCCGACTCGGTCCCGTTTTGGTTTCGATTTGACCGCGAATGGGATGCGCCCCGCTTGGTGATAGCATATGGCGATGAGTCAAAGGTGCCGCAACTCCTGCTGAGCGATGATCGCAGCAGACCAGTACTAGAGTGCCCTATCAGACTGTGCATTTCTCTGTTGGTGTCCAGCGATAATGTCCGCTTAAGCGGTCAGCCTCAAAAAGAAGCCAGTCAAAGACGTGATGCTCCAGAGCGCAGCGCAATACGGCCAGAGCCGGAAGATAGAGGTGGGACCGACAAAGCAGATAGGCAGCATCAAGATAAAGTGACAGCTGTGATGCTCTGTCGGCAAACTGGAGGTGCTGCATGTGCATGACGTCTTCGCCATGCTCGAGCCTATTCTGAAGGGTGCGCAGTTTCTCTGCAAGCACCGTGGCCGCCTGCACCAGCTGTTCGTGTTCGCTTTGGGTTCGCCTGGAATCCTCTATGGCTTGTTGAGAGTTGAATACCGCCAATCGACCTGGTGGTACCGCCTGGCTGTGCCGGGTTGTGTGCTTTACTGCTGGCAGACGGTGGCGCTCGATGCCATCGTGTGGACGTACTATTTCCCCGCGTAGCGCGCAGGAGGATACCGAAGCGTCGTCGGGCCGCGCCTGCACCGGCATCTATCGAAGAAGGTGACAGGCACGTAACGGGCACACTGCAGCGTTACTGCTTCCTGCCGTACAGCCACATCGTGAGCGGACTGAACACGGCAAGAAGTGCTGCGCTCGCCAGGAGTATCGGCCAAATCTCATCGAGCGTCGCGGTACCTGACATAAGTGCGCGAACGGCAGTGACCAGGTGCGTGATCGGGTTGACGTTTACGAACGATTCGAGCCACGCGGGCATGGTCTCCGGCGGCACCAATACGTTGCTGACGAAGGTCAGCGGAAACAGGACCATGAAACTGGCTATCATCAGCGACTCTGGAGTCCGCATGATGAATGCCAGCAGTATCCAGATCCACGACAGCGCAGAGGCAAACACCACCAGCAACAGTACTGCGAGCAGGATGCCCAGCGCGCCGTTCTCCGGTCGGAATCCAAGTATGACTCCCAGGAGCAGTATTACCGCCGATGCCATCAGGTATCTCCCGACGTCTGCGGTCAGTGCGCCCACGATGACGCTTGGCCGCCAGATGGGCAGGGAGCGGAACCGGTCGAACACCCCCTTCTTCACATCAGTGTTCATCCCTACCCCCGTGTAGATGGTGATCATCACCACCATCATCACGAGGATTCCAGGGAGAACGAACTGCAGGTATGCGGCTGTAGACTCTGCCAGCGCGCCGCCGAAGAGGTAGGTGAACATCAGCAGGAATATCACGGGATACGCAGTGACGTCGAACAGTTGTTCCGGCACGTGTTTGATCTTCAGGATGGCTCGCCACGCCAATGTGATCGTGGTGGACAGGGGAGAGGGTCGCGCGGGCCGCGCCCGTGTGGGCAGCACATGACGCCCAGTGCGGTGTGGTCGCTGGCAGGTCGTTTGCATCAGGGTTGTTCCTGTTTCGTTTCTTCGTCTACTGTGCGGCCGATCAGGGTGAGGAAGACTTCATCCAGCGATGGTTGCCCGTAGGAGTAGCTGCTCACCGTTATGCCCGCCTCGGTGAGGTGAACCAGCGCCCGTGTGGCCACGTCAGAGCTCGATATGCGTGAAGAAAGCTCTAACGGGTCATACTCCAGTCGCACCCGTACCCCCAGTTGCTGTTCCAGTACCCGCTCCGCCTCCGGCCGCACGTCCGGGTCTAGCAGTCGTACGTGGAGGGTGCCGGACCCGACTCCGGCCTTCAGTTCGCCGGTGGTGCCTTCGGCGATGATCCTGCCGTGGTTGATGACTGCGATGCGATCTGCGAGATGATCCGCCTCATCGAGGTACTGTGTCGTCAGAAACACCGTGATTCCGTCGGCGGCCAGTGCACGGACGATGTCCCAGATCTGGTTGCGGTTGCGCGGATCCAATCCCGTGGTGGGCTCATCCAGGAACAGCAGGTCCGGCGTAACGACAAGGCTTGCGGCGATGTCGATGCGGCGCCGCATCCCACCTGAATAGGTCTTCACCTGGCGCCGCGCGGCGTCGGCGAGATCGAAGAACTCCAGCAGTTCCGAAGCTCTTCCCTTCGCGTCCGACCACGAGTACCCGCGCAGTCGCGCCAGCAGAACCAGGTTCTCCAGGCCGGTCAGATCATCATCGACCGAAGCGAACTGGCCGGTCAGTCCCACTCGCCAGCGCACCTTGTCCGCCTCCCGAACTACGTCGTGCCCGAACACTCTTGCTGTCCCGTGGTCGGGACGCAGCAGTGTGGCGAGGATGCGGATGGTCGTCGTCTTGCCTGCGCCGTTCGGACCAAGGAAGCCGAACACCGTGCCGGTTGGCACGGACAGATCGACACCGTCCACGGCGTGGGTGGAGCCAAAGAGCTTCACCAGGCCGGACGTCTCTACTGCAGGAGATTGAGCATTCATGGTTCTTTGTCTTCTGCGGCGACGTGCATCCCGTGTTTCGGTCAACCCTGTGTCCTGGGCTCATCGTGCCGGCGTGAACGCCGTTAGACTGGAGCAGATCAGGCCACGGATAAGACACGGTCTCGGGCTGTTCCAGCATATTGCAGCGGGCTCAGGTAATGCAAGCTCTGGTGCAAACGATCAGCCCGATACCAGGTGCGATAGGTCTCCCAGCTCGTCAATGCCTCCCGGAAACTCCGGTACTCATGGCGATAGATCTCCTCCGTCTTGTAGCTGCGCGTGAACGATTCGAGGAACGTTTTCTCCTCCGGGCACTTGACCCGGCGTATTCCAGTCTTAGATTCAGAAACCTGGCGGGTGATCGTCGAGTTGGGGCCGGGCCCCAACGGCCGGCGGCAGCGGCACCGGGAGGCGGATCACGGCCCCAAGAAGGCCGCGCAGCGGCGGTTTCGAGAGATCCGACGATCGGTCGAGGACAGGTTCGACTATGTGGCGCCGTCCAAGGTAACAGCGGGACACTACCTCGAGGAATGGGTGGCGAACTACGCGATCACGCACACGGCTTCCCGCACCGCGGGCAGCTATCGTAGCGAGATCAGGCGCCACCTAGCGCCGGCGCTGGGCCGGATCACGCTCGCCAGGCTGTGTCCGCAGGACCTGGAGCGGTACTATGGGGCGGCTCTCACGAATGGACGCGAGGATGGCCGGGGACGCGCTGGAGCGAGAAGACGTCGCCGCCGTTGAGAAGGTAGTTCCCGGGTTCCCCTTGATGGCCAAGTGGATGCAGCTTTGATAACGGCGAAAACTGGGCCGTCAGGGATTCGAACCCTGGACACCCTGATTAAAAGTCAGGTGCTCTGCCGGCTGAGCTAACGGCCCGCGTGCGCTGAAACTTACTCCTGGCCACGGCTGTGGTCGAGCATCCCCGACACATAGCAGGCAAACGCCGGGTGTACATCACAAATATAGCCATCCTCGGTCTGCTCTACTGAGAATGCCACGCGGTTAGGCCTCTTGAGAGGGTCACCAAACTTGCTGTAACCCGCCTCGTTCCACGGCATATTGTGCCCCAGTATCTCGAGAAAGCCCTTCACATCCCTGGGCTGATCGAGCACGACTTCAAACGGCAATTGCTGCTTGAGTTCGTTCAACTGCTCCGTCTTCAGCTTCACCCTCATGGACGTGTCGCGATTATACGTCTGGGTCGTGGCACTGTCAATCAATCGTACGTTCGCTCATGCTGCTCGGCGAAGTATCCTGTAGTCCCGTTGCGGACACGACTGTTTCGGTCGTGCTGGCCGCAACCTTTTGACGTGCCGTCTCGTTGTACTGCTGAAACGTAGTGACCTGTCACGACATCTTCTTGAAGGGGATAAACTGGAGTCTGCACCATAGCCGTGGCTTGAGACGACCTGTTATCCTATTCTGCATACTCCGGTGGTCGAGCACCGCGATGGCTCTCGATACAGAATGAATACGGTTTCCGATGTGCTGTCACCTACGCTGCTCGCAGTCTTCGCGGCCATGTGCCTTGGTGTTGGCGCGATACTGTTTGTGCTCTTGCGCCGCGGAGGCCTGACCACAGATCTTGGCGTGCCCCTCAGTTGGTCTGAACCTGTCGAGGTGCGTCTGATGCTCTACCTCATCCTGGCGGCCTTCTGCGGCGCGTGCGCGCTTGTGCTCAGGATACTGCAGGCGTTTCCTGCCGAAGGATCGTTATTGGCATGGGCGCTGCTTGTGCTCGTTGCCATTGGCTTCCTTCTCAATCTCGCATTCTTCTATGCCGCCATGGGTGCCCTGCTGCAGGCTGCAGTCGGGACACGTGGGCGGCCTCCGTACTGGTTCACACGACTTCTATCGCCTGTCGACGGCGCCATTATGAATGTTGGAGACCGGCTTGGCGGCATACTATTTCATCCTGCTCCCGCACTGGAAAGGCGACGGGCCCGAACGTCATATTATGATGATGATTTCGCGCCTGACGAAGAGATTGTCGAACGGCGGAGAGCGCGACCTGCGTCGCCGTGGCCGACCACTGTACGACGGAGGCGCGTTGTACTGGAGGACGAAGAGCCGGAAGAGCTGGCCTTCGAAGACGAACCTCCTTTCAGGCGTCCCGTTAGGCCCGCTGCACGCAGACCGCGTCAAGCGCGCCATCTGTCTGATGAGCTGGATGAGACAGAAGAGTATGTCGTCGACGAAGAGTTCCCCGGAAGACACGCTGTCAGGACTCGCAGCGCGCAGCCACGCGATGTAGCACGAGAGAGGATTGAGCTCGCAATTCGGGAATACGAGGCTTCTCTGGAGCCGGCGCAATTGGAGAAGCTTCGGGAGATGCGCCGGATCGTAGAGGCTCTCAAACAGGGGGCCTGACGGGCGCAAGGCCCGGGTAATCCATACCGGCGATTTCGCTATTGGCCGGTGATGCGCGCCAGGTCCGCGAGTGCCTTCTCAAGTGCTGCCAGCTCGTTGCCGTAGCCTGTCCAGTCGCCCTCACGCAAGTACTCCTGAGCACGGTCGAAATGCCCCTGCGCTCTCTCAATCAGGCTGCGCACATCTGCCGGGATCTCCGGGTCGTCGGGGTCTGACGGCGTTGGGGGAACGGGCAGTTCTGCGTCGACTCCAAAGATGGCAGCCAGTGCTTCCTCGAGTGTCCGCTCCATGGCTATCTCATCGCCTGCGGCGACGATGACCCGCTGGAGCTCAGGCAGGCCACCGGCATCGGCCTGGAGGAAGACTGCCTCTACGTAGATTGTGGAGTTTGCGAGCGGTATCACGAGGAGATTGCCTCGTATCACCTGGGAGCCGCCACGACTCCACAGGGCGAGCTGCTCGGTGATGTCGGTGTTCTGTTGAATCCGGTTCTCTATCTGGCTTGGCCCGTAGATGAGACGGTCCTTGGGGAACCGGTAGACGACAAGGCTGCCGTAGTTGTCTCCGTCACATCGTGCGGCAAGCCACGCAATCGCGTTATTCCTGTTGGCAGGTGTGAATGGGAGCATGAGCAGGAACTCCTCGCGCTCCTCTTCGGGCAGCCGCATGATGACGTAGTACGGCTCCATGAGTTGCTCGCGGCCGGCGTAGTACTCTCTTGGCACGGCCCAGAGGTCTTCTTTGTTGTAGAAGACGCGCGCATCCTGCATGTGGTACGTCCGATACACCGATGCCTGGATGTCGAACATGTCGACCGGGTAACGGAGATGGGCTCGGAGCCCGTCGGGCATGGCATCCATTGGCTGGAACAGCACAGGGAAGATAGAAGCATATGTTTGCAGAACGGGGTCGTCAGGTTCGGTGACGTAGAAGTCCACCGTGCCGTTATAGGCGTCTACCACTGCTTTCACGCTGTTGCGAATGTAGTTGATACCCCTTGCGTGTGGCTCTGAGTAGGGGTATCGGCTGCTGGTGGTGTAGCAGTCTACGATCCATACCAGGCGCTCGTCCAGGACTACGATGTATGGATCGGCATCCATCGTAAGGAATGGCGCTATGTTGTTGATGCGTTCTTTGATCTGCCGGTGGTAGAGAATTCGGCTCTCACCGGTCAATTGCCTGCTGATGAGGATGTTGAAATCGGAAAACTGCCACGCGTATACGGCGCGCCGGAATAGATTGCCGATGGGGACCCCCGCTGTCCCTTCGTACATTGTCCACGCGTTGGTGGTGCCGACCGGATAGTCGAACTCTTCCGTTTCGGTGCCGATGATCACGTAATCTCTCGTGTTCTCGCCGAAGTATATCTCCGGGCGGTCGACGGGAATGATTCCGGTGGTTGGCAGGTCTCTCAGCCAGAGCACCGGGAGTCCTCCTTCGGGACTTACCTCGTTGACCGGACTCATGGCGACGCCATAGCCGTGCGTGTACTGGAGCGTACGGTTGAACCATGTCTGCGCTTCGGTAGGCAGTTTCTCTTTCGACAATTCGCGAGCCGCTAACATGACCTGGCGGTACTCGCCGTCAATCGTGTATCGGTCGATGTCGATATCAAGGAAGTCGTAATAGGTCCGTATGGTCTGTATCTGGTTGTAGGTATCGAGCATTGGCCTGTGGTCCCAGAGACGAACATTCTTGATGGTGAGGTCGCTTTCGGTGACGTCCTGTGCGGTGGGCATGGGGATGGCCGGATAATCCTGTTCATCGATTCTCGTGAGGCCGAATGCCTCCCGTGTGGCTGCGATGCTGTATTCGATGTAGGGCATCTCAAGGTGCAACTCGTTCGGCTCGACCTGGAGCCGCTGGATGAGGCCGGGGATCATCTGTCCAACGACCACGCTGAGAACTATCCACAGGCCGATGCCGTAGGCGGCCCAGCGGACCCGGCGGCGAATGAGCACGAGAAGCACCAGCACGCCCAGAAGCAACGTAGCCACGAGCAGTATCCATTGGGCAGGCACCTGAGCGGCAATATCCGTATAGCCTGCGCCGAAGACTGCGCCACGCGCTGAGAGAACGAGCTCCCATATGCCGAGCCAGTAGCTCATGGCGGCAAGAGCGGCTATTGACATAATAAGAATGCCCACGTGCACGAGCACTGGCCGGGAGTTATCGAACGCCTTTCTCTGCGAGCTGTAGCTGAGGGCGTAGACTGCAACAGCTGCAATCAGTGAGAAAGCGACTGCGGTGAGCAGCCAGCCGCGCAGGAAGCCGAGAAACGGCAACGTGAATACGTAGAAACCCACATCCCGGAAAAACACAGGATCGGTTGCGCCGAACGGTTGGCCGTGCAGGAAGCGGAGGACCACTTCCCAGTTCGCTTGGGCTGCAAGACCGAATATGACCGCGAAGAATGCGGTCGCTGCGATGACCGCGATACCGGTGAAGCGTTGCAGGAAGGGGATCATAACTCGTGTGGCGGGCGCCGCCTCGCCTCTTGGCGCGAGACGGGAGGCGATGATGACATTTCCGGCGAAGAGAACGGCAAATACCACAGTTGCAACTACGAACAGGAGAACCCGCGTGCCCAGTATTGTGGTATACACACTCTGGAAATCAAGTGTCCCGAACCAGAGCCACTCAGTATAGATCCCCCTGGCAACCGAGGCGACTACCACCAGGACGATGGCTATAGCCACCACGATGAACCATCGCCCGCCGCCGCCCCCAGTCCCGCTACGCCTGGTCCTGGATTGGCCTCCTCCGCTCTCTCCAAACCATCGCTCAAAATCGCGCTGTAATTGACTCACTACTCCTCGCCTTCCGATGTGCTGCTCGACGCATCGTTGCACTGCGTTGGATGTCGTTTGAATGCTGAGCTTCCGAGCACACAATAGCACCGGTCACTCGTTACGGTCAAAAAGCATGGGAATGGCCGACGGGCAATTGTGCGGGGCGAACAGATACGATGAACGAACGAAACGATGGCATGGCGCCTTGTCATGATGGCGTCGCATGTGAAAGGAGACACGTAGATAGACGGTGCTACAGCAGGCTGAAGCAGAGGAACGGCTCCAGGTGATACAGTTGCCAATGCCATACATGTGTGATACGGCCGGGAGCCTTGCCGGAGTGGACGCCCTCACCGTCAATGGTGGCTGAGGCATCTGCCGATGGAGGTGTGGCACTTCACGAGTGGTGGATGCGGAGAGAGTAGAAGCGCGTTGCTACGACCCGGTGTGTGCAATCGAGCAGTCACGCGCCGAGATTCTCGTTCTTGAACCGTCCGTCGTACGCTGCCTCAACGCGGCCACAGAGTTGTGTGAACACGAGTTGGGCCACCCGGGCATGACGGCGAAGGGTGAGGCCGTACGGGTTGTGCACGACGAGTAGCGCCTCGGCACGACCGCTATATCCGGGGTCCCATACTGCGGTGTAGACGGTGGCGCCGCAGCGTAGCAGAGAGGAGCGGGGGTAGGCGAGCGCAACTACGTCGTGGGGCAGGTTGACCTGCTCGTTGTAGACAATGTGGTAAGCCCCGGCGGGAAGGTCGACACTATCGTCGATCCACAAGACGGGTATGCGTGATGCGAGGACACGGCGGGAATTGTCGAAATCGATAAGCCCGGCCGACTCGAAGCGGGAGATTGTCCGCACGGTGAGATCCACGCCGCAGGGCTGTACCTGTGTGTCCTCGTCAAGAAGCCCCTCGATCAGGGGAGGCGAGCGGCGCAGCTTCTCTCGTATCGCGTGATCGGTCAGCACGGTATGATGCATGCGATTCCTCCTGGCATGGTGCCGTATTGTACCCCAGCAGCTCCTGTCCGTCAGGGGCGCGCTCATGCGACCGCAGATCAGGGGAGTTCCGTTGATGGTGGTGACATGGATATAATTGGATGATTCGAACGAGATGAGTTGAGGCGTAAACCCGTATTTATGGCAAACCATATTGCTGCTATTGTGGGAATGCCGGGCGCAGGCAAATCCGAGGTCGCCATGTTCTTCGAGAAGAGGGGTTATCGAATGGTTCGGTTTGGCGACGTGACTGAGGAGGAGCTTGCGCATCGCGGGTTACCACTGAGCGAGGCCAATGAACGCCTGGTGCGCGAAGAATTGCGTGCAATGCACGGTATGGCGGCGTATGCGAGGCTGAATATGCCCCGGATTGACGCAGCCATTGAATCGTCGCACGTGGTGGTTGATGGCCTTTACTCCTGGGAGGAGTACCTGGTGCTAAAGCAGCACTACGGAGACCGGTTAAGGGTCGTTGCGGTAGCTGCGTCGCCCGCCACGAGGCGGCAACGCCTGGCCTCCCGCCCACGGCGTCCTCTCACCGCCGAGGAAGTCGTCAGTCGCGACCGGGCCGAGATTGAGCACATCAACAAGGGAGGGCCCATTGCAATGGCGGACATAACGCTTGTCAACGAAGGCACGCGTGAGGAACTGCTGGTGGCGGCGGAGGAAGCAATGGAGAGGATAGAGTGAGCGAACATAGCAGGCTATCGATCGATGAGTATTTCCTGAAGATCGCGTCTGTGGTCGCAGAGCGGTCCACCTGCCTGCGTCACCACGTGGGAGCAGTGGCGGTGAGGGACAAACACATCCTGACAACCGGCTACAACGGTGCGGCGGCAGGGCTGCGCGACTGCCTGGAACTGGGGTGTCTGCGCGACGAGCTAGACATTCCGTCGGGGACGCGCCACGAAATATGCCGGGCGATCCATGCGGAACAGAACGTGATCGTACAGGCTGCGCTTCATGGCGTGAGTCTCCTCGGCGCCACCATCTACTGCACGCACTCACCCTGCGTGCTGTGTGCGAAGATGCTTATCAACGCGCGGATCGCGCGGTTCGTGACATATGGCTCGTACTCAGAAGAGACATTCACGGACCTGTTTGAAGAGGCGGGGATAGGATTCGACGTGCTCCCGCCGCCCCACGCAGACATTACCTTTCTGCGCTAATCGACCATCAGGCATGGCCAGCCGGTGGTCTCTCGGCTCACAAGGCTGCTGCCTCCTCCTGACCGAGCCGAACATGGAGCGCCTGACGTACATGTGGCACGTGTGTGACCGCTTGACAGAGCGACACGAACGCGTGTGAGGCCGTGACTGATGAGGCCAGACATGTAGTGGTGTCTATGTCGAAAATGGAGCGAAGTAGCACCGCACCAGGTCGGCGCTTGTGCGGTGCTCGGTCTCTTCAGGCTCTTCCCGTTAGCATCCCGTTCACTGTTCGGTAGTCGTCTATGACTTCAATGAGTACCCCGTGAGCCGCTCTCGGCATTATCCAGAAGTGCCTGACATCCGTCTTTGCGTTTCCTTTGGGGTGCTCCGAGTACATGCGGTCACTGATGGAGATGCCATCGACTTTGAGGTGTTGGTAGGTATCCTCGAGATGTGAGGAGGCAAAGGCGATATGATGGATGCCTTCGCCGAACCTCTCCAGCCTCTTGTGTAACGGCGATTCACCGTCAGGCGGTTGCAGCAGTTGAATATCACACGCATCACCTAACGCCCCGAAGAAGGCGGTGATGTATTTCTCGTCCTCAGTCCAGCGCTCCTGTTTCACCACTTTGCGTTCGACCAGTTGGGGAGAAACTGTGCTGAGTATCTTTCTGTAGTCTTCAATCGCCCGGTCGATATCCGCAACCAGAATACAAATGTGAGCTACCGTCCTTGCCATTGGCCACCTCCAGCGTACTCCAAATGCTGAGCCAGGTCCTTTATACCACACGGGAGGAGCCTTCTGACGAAACCTGGCATGGCTAAGAATGTCATCCCGCGACCAGAAAGCGCATCCGGGAGCGTCACGCTGGAGAAATGCTCGCCTCTGGCGTGGTCGCATGTGTGGTTGCGTTGGTGGCACAAGTGCTGGAATACTGTAATATCGAAGTGGGCGTGCCGTTGCCGGTAAGTGCGCCGGGTATACTCTGGCCCGTGGGAGACGTGGTAGTGTAGTACTGTTGCGTGCGATGGTGGCTGAGGTCCCTGTCGGCGACTGGCCAGATTGAATCAGGAGGTGAAACGAGCAATGAAGCTGGCGAAACGACTCGACCGGCTACCCCCCTATCTGTACGTGGATATCAACCGCCGCATCGCGGAGATGCGGTCAGAGGGAATCGACATCGTCACGTTCGCCATCGGCGATCCGGATATGCCTACGCCACCCCACATCATCGAGCGTCTTTGCCGGGAAGCTCATGTACCCGCGAACCACAGGTATCCGGAGACGGATAGCTTGCCCGAGCTGCGTGCAGCGGTTGCGTACTGGTACCGTGAACGGTTTGACGTCCGCCTCGATCCCGACACCGAGGTGCTGCCGCTCATTGGATCGAAGGAAGGCATCGGTCACATCGCCTTGTGTTTTGTGGAATCTGACACTGTGGTGCTGGTTCCCGATCCCGGTTATCCCGGTTACTCGATGGGAACGATGATTGCCGGCGGAGAACCTCACTACATGCCGCTGAAGGAAGATCGGGATTTCCTACCGGATCTTCAGGCCATCCCCGGTTCCGTGGCCTCCAGGGCGAGTTTGATGTGGCTTAACTATCCCGGTAACCCGACAGGTGCCGTAGCGCCGCTTGAGTTCTTCGAGCAAGCGGTCGAGTTTGCACGGGCACACGATATCGCGATTTGTCACGATGCGGCGTACACTGAAGTCTATTTTGATGGGAAGAAACCACCAAGCTTCTTGCAAGCAGCCGGCGCCAAGGAGGTGGGCATCGAGTTCCACTCTCTCTCAAAGACTTATCGCATGGCGGGCTGGCGTATTGGCATGGTAGTGGGGAACAAGGAGATGCTCCGCGCGTTGTTTACGGTGAAGTCGAATCTCGATACGGGGATCCCGCAGGCCATTCAGCTGATGGCGGTCGAGGCACTGCGCGGATCGCAGTCGGTGGTGGAAGAGCACAACGAGGTGCTCCAGCGCCGCAGGGACAGGCTCGTAAAGGTGCTCGACGAAGTAGGGCTGCACGCCCGAATGCCGGATGGGGCGTTCTACGTCTGGGCGAGGGTGCCCGAGGGCTACTCATGCGTAGATCTGGCTCGTGAGTTGCTGGAGCAGGTGCACATTGCAGTGGTGCCGGGCGTATTCTACGGCGCCGGCGGCGAGGACTACATCCGTTTCTCTATTACGTTGCCGGATGAGAGGCTCGAAGAAGGTGTCCGAAGGCTCTCCGGGTGGCGGGGCGGCGCTCGATAAAGGGGCCGTCATATGCTGCGGTCGTGGAGCGCGTAGCGCGTGGACGGAGAATCGCTCTCCATTATGGGAGGCAGGCCGCCCCTCTGCGATCGGTGGAGCGGGCGAAGGGATTCGAACCCGCGACAGCCTGCCTGGAAAGCACGCACCCTCCACCACAACAGCACGTACAGGGAGCGGCGGAGAACACCGCCCCAATCAACTACATGCGCACGAGCTTTCGTATTCTGCGGTTCCTGACGATTTCGCCAATGTAGATGTCACCATGGGAGTCCAGGCAGATCGAGTGGCTGATGTCCAGGACCTTGTTACCCCCTATCGTGCCATCCCAAGACGACAGCTCATTGCCGTCGAAGTCCCGGATGCTCAGGCGGGCATGTGGCGGATTTGGCTTACTCTCCATTATGTACACAGAATCGGACCCGTTATCAATGAAGATGTCTTGAGGCCAGTTGAAACCGGTCCACACATCGACCAGCTCACCATCCGGCGTGAACCTTTGGATGCGATCGTTGTTCCTATCACAAACATACACGATACCGTGCCGGTCAATACCAAGCTTGTGAGGTAGTGCGAACTGGCCTGGTTCCGTTCCAGGTTCCCCCCAGGTTTTCAGTAGTTCTCCTTCAGGCGAGAACTTGTGTACAAGGAAGTTGCCGTAGCCATCGGTGACGAAGAGTTCTCCCTGGAGACCGATTGCTACGTCGGTGGGCTGATTGAACGGTTGGCGAAGCATCATCGGTGTTGCCAGGAACCTTGTGCCGAGAGTCGCCAGGCACTGGCCGCCGAGCGTGGCTCTTGTCACTGTATTCGTCTTGGCATCAGCAATATAGACCGAGTCATCTGCGGCTATGCAAATGCCGTGCGGGTCACTGAACTCTCGCTCTCCCCAGCACGAAACGAAGTCGCCGTTGCGCTCGAAGATTATGATTGGGTGGCTGCCATGAGAACCCGTGTAGACGCGACCATCGGGGTGGTGGTCACGTGAACCTACGTAGACACGATCGTTTGGCGCGATTGCCATATCAACAGGGTCATTTAACTCGAAGAACTCAGGCAGCTTCGCCCAGTCCTCAATTAACTCATACTTGAAGTTGCCTAGTCGAACCATTCCATCCTCCTCTCGTTGATTATTCAGGATACTTGCGGACCCCCGACACGAAAGCTCATGATGCATGAATCGCTGGCCATCATGCTGATGACACGCTTCGCCGTCGATTGCCCCTCCGGGTCTGATTACGGACCATCAATGCAGTTCTGGCGATCATTGTCCCTCGTCATCGAGCCAACACCCCAGGTGTCCTCACTGACCTTCAGCAGGCCCGGTAACGTGGATCGGTGGCCGCATTCATTCCTGGAGGTTCCAGGGACTCCTGACAGGCTCACTCTGACCTTTCCAGCGCAGCTTCAAGTCGCTCGATGATCTTAGGCACAGACGAAGATAACCGAACTAGAACTGAAGCGTCAAGGGCATGTCGCTCGTGGCTGCGGCGATCCTGTGCGATTATCGGCAGCTTGGCCGGATGAGATAGTGGCAAGCCAGTGCAGGTCGTCTCCCGTGTTCACCCAGCCAAGACTGTGCTCCAGAAGTCCTCACCCGCCAGCCCGGCCCTGCGTGCCCCTCACAGCGTGAGCACGTTATGTTCGGTGCAGATGAGCCGCCATTCACCAGCCTTTTCCTTTCCCCGGAGCAGAGGCTGGGGTAAGCCCCTTCCTCCTTCATCCTCCTGTAGCTCCTCGCTTCGTGCCTGAAGGCGTTCGCCTTCACTTTCGTTCCGTCAAATGCCACATGCCCCAGCTTCACCAGCCGCGCCGTCCGGCACATCTTGAACACCTGCAGGAACGGGGCAGAAAGCGCCTCCAGATGCTCTGTACGGAAGCCCGAGATGGTGCGGAAGTCGGGCGCGTTATTGGCTGAGCGCACACGAAATTCGATGTCCTGCTCCAGCCGCTTGGCTATACTGTGCCACCATGGCGCCCCGATGCAGCAGCACCTTCAACATCATCGCCGGATGATACGGCGGATATCCTCGCTCACCCTCGTAGCGACTCCGGATGGCGCCCAGGTCCAGGTGGTCCACCACATCCGCGATGAAGCACACCAGTCGCTCCTGCGGCAGCCAGTTCTGCAGTGTCTGCGAAGTCGGACACATCAGTCCGGGGGTCGTATGGCCGGAGGTCTTGCTCACGCCTCGCCTCCTCCTCTAGATTCGCCCCGATTGTAGCCGCTCAGCTTGCTCAAGGCCATTACGCGGACGTCCTGCCGGGGTTCTTCAGCGCCCATTCCTCAAGTCGCGTGCTCTCTCCTTCACGCATACCGTAGCAATGCTCAGCGGCAGGATACGCACCACTCCGTATCTCCTCGAAAAAGGCGCCAAATGCCTCCTTGATCTCGTCACCAAGATTGGCATAACGTTTCACGAACTTCGGTTTGAACACCTGGTAGATGCCAAGCACATCCATGAAGTTGAGGCACTGCGCATCGCAGTGCGGACCTGCGCCGGTGCCCAGTGTCGGTATACGCAACCGTTCAGTAATGAGCTTGCCGGTCTCTGCCGGCAGTCCTTCAAGCGTAATGGCAGCCACACCTGCTTCTTCGAGTGCCTGCGCGTCTTCAAGTAGAGCTATGGCGTCGTCAAACGTCCTCCCCTGCGCCCCAAATCCGCCCAGTGCAGAGACGCTCTGAGGCGTAATCCCAATATGACCATGCACGACCATACCGGCATCTACCACCGCCTTAATGTGGGGCACGATTCGCTTTCCGCCCTCCATTTTGACTGCGTCAACGTGCGCTTCCTTGTACAACCTGCCGGCATTGGCGACAGTTTCAGGGATAGAGACAGAGTAGCTGAGGAATGGCATGTCGCCCACAAGAAATGTGTTGGGAGCTCCCCGACGCACGGCGCCCGCATGGTAAACCATCTGGTCCATCGTGACCGGCACTGTGCCTTCGTAGCCGTAGACCACGTTGCCCATGGAGTCTCCCACCAGAAGCATGTCGACTCCGGATTGCTCCGCGAGCATGGCAAACGTGAAGTCGTAAAGAACCATGTAGCAGAACTTCTCACCATTCTCCTTCATTCGTATGAAGTCAAGGACCGTCTTCTTTGGCATCTATAACCTCCTGCGCGTCATGCTGTCCTGGCAGTTATTCCGTGACCCAAACAGCTTGTTCCAAACCCCGGCACATGTGCTTGGTAGTCTCAATCAGAGAGTAGCGCTCTCAGTTCCTGAGCCTTGTCAGGCGACAATGTTCCCTTTGCAAGACCGATGGGAATCGTCTCCAAGCCAAGCGTCTTGTACAGGAGTACCAGTCGCGGCTGTCGGTTTGCGAGGACCTCGAGGTGCTTGCGTATCGTACTCAGGTCCCCACCTGCGATCGGCCCTGTCAGACACATTGGGAATCCGATGTGCTCGATGTTGTTGAGCGTGCCCTTGAGTATGGGCATGCATGACTCCACCGCATCATCCTGGCATATGTCAAATTGATTCCAGAGGTCTGCTGCAAGGTGCACCAGTGTGTAGAAGTAGTTGCACGCTATACATCCCGCCGCATGGTACAAGGCCTTGTCGTGCTCGCGGAGTTGCATCCACTTACCGTCAAGCGAGTCCACGAACGTCTTCAGCTCACTCAAAACTGGTTCCTCTGCTTCGATAGTGAAGGTGGATCCGGGGAGATTCTCGAGCGATTGCTGGATGCTGGCGAACGAGTTGTAGGGATGCAGACACCCTACGTAGCAGCCGCGGTCGCGTGCTGGCGCCAGTACAGCCGTCGAGTTGGCTCCGCTGCAATGAATTACTGTCTTGCCGGGCCGCCATTTGACCGCTGCGGCCACCTCGCCAATTACGTCGTCAGGCGTGGTAATGAATATCAAATCCATTGCGTCGGCCAGCGCCTGCGCGGTGCAATATACCATGCATCCCGGCACGGATTCGACAAACCGTGTGGCCTCTTCGGGCAAGATGTCCATTGCACCGACGACGGGAAATCCCTGCTCCGCCAACCGTACGCCAACTGCCGTACCAACTTTGCCTGTTCCGATGATCCCTATGCTGTGTGCCAACTCACAACTCCTTCCTCGTCATTCTTCACGCCATCCATGTGAGGGAGACCCGCCCGGTCGTGTCTTCGCGTCCACAGTCGAAAGCCACGCTGGTCGCGTACATTCACTCTTGCACTAAGAGACGGCCTACACAAAGCACTACGCATCCGTACTCGGGTGCGTTGCAACACTCAGGCCGCGTGGACAAGTCCCCAATGGGTGTGATGCTATGGAACCTGGTCTAGAAGGAGAGCACAGTCCCGCGCCAATCTGTTCCGGAAGCTATCCAAGGCATCCGAGCATCCGCGTTCCCGTGGCGTTGATGACGCCTTCTCAAGTGTAGTGAGTGAACAGTGATTTGCAGAAAGAATCTAAATCGTCGGCGCGTCGGGCACGTCCTCCTCGTTCATCGTGAAACAGTGTCGATCGGCAGGATACGCGCCGGTACTCACGTTTGCAGCCCAGCTATTGAACGCCTCAATGATCTCCTTGCCTATCTGAGCGTGTTGTTCCACAAACTTTGGCACGAACCTCTGGAAGATGCCCAGAATATCGTATGCATTCAGATTCTGGGCCGTAGCACTCGAGCCCGCACCGCAACCGATAACGGGTATTGTGAGGGTCTCATTGATGCACCTACCCAGTGGCGCCGGTATACATTCAAGCACTAATGCGAATATGCCGGCCCGTTCCAACGCCACCGCCTCGTTAAGTAGTCGCTGAGCCGCCCCGCGTGACTTTCCCTGAACCTTGAAACCACCGAGCGCCCCCGCTGTCTGAGGTGTGAGTCCTATGTGACCCATCACGGGTATACCGGCTCTCACGACAGCGCACACGGTGTCCACAATCTCGAGGCCTCCTTCCATCTTCACGCAATCGGCCCCGGCCTTGAGAAGCAACCCGGCGTTCCGAATCGCCTCCTCCCTGTTCACCTGGTAGGATAGGAAGGCCATGTCACCCACGACAAAGGTGTTTGGCGCGCCCCTGCGGACACACTTCAGGTGATAGATGATGTCCTCGAGGTTGACTGGCACCGTGCTCTCAAGCCCCTGGATCACCATGCCCAACGAGTCACCCACCAGGATGACCTCGATATCCGACTGCTCAACAAGCGATGCCATCGGATAGTCGTAAACCGTGATCATACTGAATGTCTTGCCTTCGCGCTTGCGTTCCTGAAGTTGTTGGATGCTCACTTTCGTTCGTGCCATATGGTCACCTCCATATCGTTCGGTAGAGCTCGCGTTACTAGATGACTAGTCCCAAATCTCGAATACCGCCCCGGTCATGGCTGAAGTTACCAGTCTGGAATACCTATCCAAGTAGCTGCCGGGAGGGGCCTTGGACTTCGGTTTCACCCACATCGTGCGTCGTTGCTCCAATTCTGCATCGTCAACCTCGAGTGTCACTGTCCCACGAGGGATATCGATAGCTATTGTGTCGCCTTCCTGCACCAGGGCCAATGGACCGCCGGCGGCAGCCTCAGGCGACACGTGTCCGATGGCTGCCCCCCTGGTTGCACCGGAAAAACGTCCATCGGTTACAAGCGCCACCGAATCACCCAGACCCATGCCGATGATCGCTGCGGTAGGCGAAAGCATCTCCCTCATACCCGGACCGCCTTTAGGTCCCTCATACCGCACAACGACCACATCTCCTCTATTGATCTGCTTTCCGTATATCGCGCTGACAGCATCCTCCTCTTGCTCGAAAACCCGAGCAGGTCCGCGATGCCTCAGCATCTCAGGCAGCACACCGGCCACCTTGCACACCGCACCATCGGGAGCCAGATTGCCATGAATGATTGCGAGACCACCTGTACGCGAGTACGGATTATCAATCGGGCGGATAACGTTCCCATCGACAACCTGTGCAGTCGCGACATTCTGCGAAAGCTTCTCACCGGTCACGGTCAGGGTGTCCGTGAGCAATTCACCCTCAAGGAGTAGCTTCATCACGGCAGGAATGCCACCAGCGCGATCCAGATCCGCAGGAAAATGCTGACCCGACGGCTTGATACGTACAATGTTCGGCGTGCGTGTCGCCAACTCTGTCACCATACCCATATCTAGCTTGATGCCTGCCTCGTTGGCGATTGCCGGCAGATGCAATAGAGAGTTGGTGGAGCCGCCGATGGCCATATCAGCCACCAGTGCGTTGCGGAACGCATCCGCAGTGAGGAGGTCACGTGGACGAATGTCTCGTCGGTAGAGTTCCATTACCTGCATCCCGGTCCGTTTGGCCAACGCCACGCGGCGACCGCTCGCGGCCATTGCGGTGCTGGCCCCCGGAAGGCACATGCCGAGTGTCTCAAACAGATAGTTCATCGTGTTTGCAGTACCCATGTTGTTGCAGGCGCCGCAACCAGGTAGTGTGTCCTGCTCAAGTGCTGCAAGCTGATCCCACGTCATCTCCCCCCTCTGAACCAATCCCTGTGCCTCCATCAGGTCCGTGTAGCCAACCTCTCTGCCCAGGTGACAACCGGTGGCCATCGGACCGTTGCTGATGGCAATAGCAGGTAAATTCAAACGCGCAGCAGCCATCATCATACCGGGTGCTATCTTGTCGCACGCGGTAATCAGCACCATCGCATCGTACGAGTGGCCGTTAACCATACACTCGATGGAATCGCAGATGAGTTCTCTGCTGGCAAGAGGATAATGCATTCCGTAGTTCCCCTGTGCGATTCCGTCGCATATGCCAATGGTGCCGAATTCAATCGGAGTTCCTCCAGCTGCGATTATCCCTTCTCGCACTGCCTTGGAGATGATGTCCAGATGAACATGTCCCGGCATCGTCTCGTTCTGCGGATTGACGATGGCCACCAGCGGCCTGTCTAACTCCTCTGGCAGTATGCCCATTGAGTAGTACAGCGCTCGATGCGTAGCCCTCTCAAGTCCTTTGGTGGTGGCGTGACTCCTCATTGGTTCTGTCCTCCTTCCTCCAGTACTGCCTTTCTCGCGGGATATGACATAGATCGGTAAGAGCTCAGGTTCCTAGATTCCTATCAAGAGACGCGTGAACTTCGATACGCCGAAGTAGTGTGACACCAACTTTCTTTGATCCACCCAACTCTCCTGGACGAGCGCCACGCGCAAGTCCATCACCAGGTTCCATGGTACTCGCCATGCGTATCAGCGTCAATATATGGTACTGTGTATCAATGTGGTTGCTCAACGAACTGAGCCTTCGGCGTCCTATCGGTGCTGACTATCGGGGCGAAGTTCACGGCAAGCGGCACTTAAGGCGGCTGTATGCTGATTTGAGTGGAAAAGCAGGAAGGTGGTAAGACTCCCGGAGCATGGATAAATGAAGGAAGGAGGTCTTACCACCGATGGGGTTAATTCATAGTATCACACTGCTGTTGGGGTTGAAAGGATGGAGGATTCGCAGGCTGGTGCTGGAGGAAAGGGCGTTGGTGGTGGAGTTCAGAGAGACGGCCGGGCGACCAGTGTGTCCTCGCTGTGGTTCAGGAAGGCTGTACCGGCATGGGAGGGCGAGAAGGCGCAGGGTACTCCACACCTGGGTCAGAAGGATCAAGGTGTTCCTCCTCCTGGACCGCCACCGATGGCGCTGTCGGCAGTGCGGGTGTTGCTTCACTCCGGGGCATGGGCTGGTTCGTCCTCACGCCAGGCTGACCAGGCAGGCGGAGCAGGAAGCGCTGTGGTGCACAAAGGGGAAGAGCTTCAGCCAGGCGGGAAGCGAGCTGGGGCTCTCCTACAGCAGGCTGCGCAGGATCCAGGAGCGGCAGGCAGCTGACCGCATAGCCGGCGTGCTGTCGGAAGATGGGGATATCCACCTGGGTATCGACGAGCACAGCTTCAGGCATCAGGACATGGTGTACACCGTGACCGACGTGAAGGGCAAGCGGATGATAGGCATCCTGGAAAACGACCGGATCGCCACCCTGAAGGCGTTCCTGAGAGCAGTTCCTCAAGAGAGGGTCAAGG
>PWUU01000024.1 GCA_003562475.1 Dehalococcoidia bacterium
TACACCAGGCCCCTCGGCTACTTCGTCGCCCTGGCCTCCATGACAGCCATTCTTGCCATTGAGATCTTGTTTCTTTCGCCCCGCAAATCGGCCACCTATCTCGCCCTGTTTAAGATCCTGTTGATCGGCTTGAGCCTGGGATGGTCGCACCTGCTGCTGTACCCGGGCGTGATCTCGCACGACCCATGGTATCACCAGTGGTTTGCCGTGGAGATCCTATCTGCAAGGAGTATACCCGCCGGCGAGATGTACTCCGGGCTGCCAGGCATGCATCTGGTCGTTGGAGCGACCTCGCTGATCACCGGACTGGAGTACAAAATGGCGGCTATGGTCTCCGTTTCTCTGCTCCAGGTTCTCTGCAACGTCCTGTTCATCTTCCTGCTTGGGAAGTTTCTTCACAGCACCAGGGCTGGCCTGGTGGCTGCGCTGCTTCTGGGCGTTGCCAACTGGCACATCATGTACGCCCATAGTACGACTCCCATGGCGATGGCAGTCGTCTTTATCCCGATTGTCATCTATGTGCTCATCAAACTGAAACAGGAAAGCCCCGGGGCGGCCATCGGCCTTGCCGCTCTCTCGATGGCGGCATTGATGGTGACCCACGGCATAGCTACACTCATGCTGGCGTTGGTCCTGTTCTTCATCTGGCTTGGCGCTACGGTTCGCAAGGGGTTACGCTACCCGGCTGGGGCAGGATTCAGGGTTTTCCTTGTCGCCGCCATCCTGTTTTCTGGCGCCACCCTGGTGTACTCCGGCCTCGTTTCGGGGCAGACAACGCGTCTCACGGTGCTGATGGAGTTGTTCAGAGGCGAGTACGCCAGCGGAATACTACCGGATCCGGTCCAGCCTCCACCGGATGTGGTTGATCCTCCGCCAGACGGTCTGCCACCACTTGCAGCGGCGGTTGCCCAATACCGCAACCACGTAGTGCCTGCGAGTGAGCATCTGCTGAACAATCTGGGCTTCTACTGGTTCTTCGCCCTGGCACTCATGGGCGCCCTTATCACGCTTGCGCGCGGTGCGCGAGGTAAGTATGCCTTCGTCTTTGTCGTCGCCGCCTCTCTAGTCCTCGCAGTCAACTTCTTTGTGGTCCTCCCCTTCCAGGGCTGGCTAGCTGGCAGGTTCAACCACTTGCTGCAGGTGTTGCTGGCCATACCAATCGGGATAGCTTTCCTCTGGATTGCCGGGCTCCCCGGCAGAAAACCTGGCAGTGCCGCCTTGATGGGCGTGACGGTGTTTGCTCTATCGGCCCTCATGATTATGAGCCCCATCGTGAATAGCGATAACGCAGTCTTCTCTCCGAACACAGCATACCGGATTGGCTTCACCCGGTCCGAACTCAGGGCAGTCGATACAATGGCCACCGTCCATGATGGCAAACTCGGCATCGACAACTACAACGTAAGAGCGCTCCGGTTGGCTCTCGCTCCGAGCAATGAGGTAGTCCGAATCGATGATGCGCTCTACACACGCGATTATGGTTCTCTGGAGGGGACGCTTGTCCTCGTTAGAGAGGCGATTGTTTCCAGGCCCTTCGGGCAACCGGGAGGGGCCTTCCGCCTGGATCACGACCCGCGCTCCGACCTCACTGATAACGGGTTCTCACGAGTTTACCAGTCCGGATCTGTTAGCAGCTTCATCAAGTGAGATCGCTGACCGCATAGCTGGTTTCCGCAGTCACAAAAGATGCTCCTTCACGAATTTACGGATATTCTCTCGATAACCAGGTGCGAAGAAACCCTTGTGCAGCTCGCAGACCACGTCTCTATCAAGCCTCCTGAAGCTGTTCACCATAGTAACGTATTCGTCTGGGGTATTGGCAAACCTTGTGACACGAGCGTCGCTCAGTACTTCTCTGTAGTAGGATCTCGCCAGACCGTCCAGATCCACCAGAATGTTCTGCACGCCCAGGGAAGGCGCCTCAAGCGCACAGGTCGAGTAGACGGTTGAGTGAAAATCGCAGTAGGCCATCAGTTCATAGAAGTTCTTATCCCTGATCACTACTACGTTTGGCGGCAAAACCATATCAGAGTAGGCCGGATTCTGGGGCTCCCTGGGAATCAACATGTAGAGTATTCCGGCATCAAGCGCTGCAGCGTCGGAGATAAAGCCGACCAATCGCTTCTCACAGGTCCACTGAAGTGTCACGCCAACGGTCTTCTCATAGCGCGAAACGTCCGCAGCCAGTCGGGGATCAGGCGCGTAGCTTGCTCTGACATAGTCGATGTAAAAGCTCCCTACGGGGTGAACGCGTGCCTTCTCGATGAAACGGGAATCTGCGAACATTGCCAGCTCTCGGTCCCCATACACCAGCAGGTGATCGGGAAAGCAGGATTTATCAATGTCAAGATGGACGTTGTACGCAGGGTGTTCCTTACCTATAGAGCCGTGCTGCACTTCGACGACCTTGATCCCCAGGTCTTTGGCAGCATTGACAGCAGGTTCTCGACCATAGTAACAGGTCAGCAGGACAGCCCGTGGCCGCATCATACGGAACAGATGGGTAAACGCCTTACGTGTTGATTCGGCAAACTCAACGAATACAGTAGCGTCAATAGTCAACCCAAGATCTGCCTCGATCCTGTCCAGGATGACCTTGTTCACGATCTTGTGCCTTCTACATAAAATGCGACGTACTGCCATGATGAACAAGGCATACATAAACAAGCCACCTCTGGACACTACGTACCTGGTATATACCTGCTTCATCCGGCACGGTGCAGAAGGTGACGTGTTCTCTATGAACAACGCTCTGGCCGGAGCAAGCTCATCAACGAGGGGATCAAGAAACGGGTTTACGTACTTGTCAGCTACCAGCCTTCTAGCATCACTACCAGTGAGTATGACATAGTCGTATCTCCTGAACCAGTTGCTGAAGCCATACGGTGCATCTCGAAGTATGTTCTTCAGAAACCTTAGTATGGAAACCGCATTATGTCCCTGCGAGGGTTGTAAAGCCCGACTTTCCTCACCAGCCAACTGAAGCTCTTTGGCGGAGTGGTTCACGTAATATTGATATCGAAGGTATGGCCATCCCTGTCTTCCATTCACCAGCACCTGGTCAACAGGATAGTGAGACTCTATGTACTCTAGTATGTTTGACATCTTCAGGTGGCTGACGAGATCCAGCCTTCATCAACGAGTGAAAACAACGAGATAGTACACACCGGCATTGGCCCCTGTCAACTTCGACGATATTTGACCTCGCGGCGGGTCGGTGCCGGATGTCGGAAGTAGCATAAACGTATGGCACTGCAGTGTGGTTACAACCGCCCCGAAAGGTATATAATGCATGCATCCACTGGCGTCACGGAGGGCAAATGAGAAAGATCGAGATAGCCGGAAGAATCGTGGGTGAAGGCGAGCCCTGCTTCATCATTGCGGAGGCTGGCATAAACCACAACGGGGACGTCGACTTGGCCAAGAGGTTGGTTGATGTCGCCAAAGAAGCCGGAGCAGATGCAGTGAAGTTCCAGACGTTTAGGGCAGAGGAGCTTCTGAGCAAAGATGCGCTGAGGGCGAAGCATTTGGAAGCAGAGAGTTCGCTCTTCGAGATGGTTAGAGCCCTTGAGTTTCGTAGGGACGAGGTCGAGCAAATTGCGGAACATGCAACCAGCAGAAGTGTCATGTTTATGTCCACCCCGCTAGGCGAGGAAAGCGCGGACCTTCTGTACGATATGGGTGTGCCGGTCTACAAGGTAGCGTCAGGAGATGTCACGAATCTTCCGCTGCTAAGGCATATTGGGCACAAAGGACTACCTATAATACTATCCACCGGCATGGCAAGCTTGGCAGAAACTGAAGAGGCTGTTGAGACCCTTTATTCGACAGGCAACGAGGACGTGGCGCTGCTGCATTGTGTTGCCAGCTATCCAGCCCCCTTAGCGGAACTGAATCTCCGGGTCATGGAGACTCTCAGCCAGGCTTTCCAGCTTCCTACGGGATTCTCAGATCATACGGTGAGCACTGCTGTACCTGTGATTGCAGCCGCCTTGGGAGCCAGAATCATTGAGAAGCACTTCACTCTGGACAAGAACCTGCCGGGACCAGACCACAAAGCTTCAGCAAGCCCGGATGAACTCAGGCAAATAGTGGCAGGGATCAGAGAAGTCCAGGTGGTCTCAGGTTCTCGTAGAAAGATGGCGACTGATTCGGAAGAGCAGACAAGGGCAGCCTTTAGACGAAGCATCGTAGCCGAAAGGGACATACCGAGGGGCGAACGCATAACCGGGGAGATGCTTGCCATCAAGAGGCCGGGAACCGGGATACCTCCAAGATTCCTAGACATAGTTGTGAGTCGAGAGGCGAAGAGGGACATCAAAGCGGATGAGGTGATCGGGTGGGAGGATATATGACGAGTTGGTCAGGCGACAGGATAAGGCAGATATCCATAGGTGATAGGTCGATTGGCGACCATACTTCGCCTTTGATAATCGCTGAGACAGCGTCGAATCATGTTGGATGTCCGGAGACTGCACTCAAGATGATTGATGCCAGCGTTTACGCAGAAGCAGATGCGGTTGGATTCCAGCTGTTCTCCGCAGACTCCTTCATTGCATCATCTCATCCGCGGTTTGAGCTGTCTAAACAAGTGGAGATTGCTCCTGACGACTGGCAGCAGGTGTTCAAACATGCCAGGGAAAGAGGGATTCTGCTGATCGCGGACGCCCTCGATGATCTGAGTATCGATCTGTCAGTGTCACTAGGAGCCGATGCCCTGAAGGTCCACACCACCGACATGGCAAACCCATATCATCTGAGCAAGGCGGCAGCCACAGGCAAGGCCATCTTCCTTGCCACCAGCACATTAACGCTGGGAGAGGTCGAATATGCTGTTAGGCTAATAGAGGCGAGGGGAAACAATGACATAGTGCTTATGCACGGTTACAACGATTACCCAACTCCTCTGGAGGAGCAAAACCTGTTGGTGTTACCCGCGCTGAGGCGCGTGTTTCAACTGCCTGTTGCTTTTCTTGACCACACCCTTGATCTCTTCTCAATCCCGTCGATGGCTGTTGCGCTAGGGGCTAGCGTCATTGAAAAGCATATAACCCTGGACAGAGCAGGAGGGGGCCATGGTGGAGGGGACACCCGCCTTCTGGATATGATTTTCAGGGGAGAACAGGAAGATCCCTTAAACCACATGGCTGATAGTATTGATGGGGCAA
>PWUU01000009.1 GCA_003562475.1 Dehalococcoidia bacterium
ATCGGGCCGATCGTTTGCACCAGAGCTTGCATTACCTGAGCCCGCTGCAATATGCTGAAACAGCCCGAAACCGTGTCTTGTCCGTGGCCTGATCTACTCCAGTTTTACGGGGTTCACGCCAATCGCTCCACCCCACGTGTCCTTCTGGAACGCCTTGGTCCCTACCACGTTCGCGTGAATCGGACCGAGGAGACCCTCGCACCCCATGTCGGCATAGTTCTGCTCAAACACGATGGGCACGAGCAGCGTAAGGCACTTCCCCCGCGCCTGCTCGATACAGTCTTTGGCGTTCGCAATGGTGTTCTGACTCTGGATTTGTGCCTTCACACCATCGTGGAGGGCACCACCCTCCTTGCAGAAATCGTTCTGGAACTCGATAAAGACTATTGCAGTTTCACTTGCATTCATTCACATCCTCCCTTGGCGTGATGACGTTGAGAGAGATAGATGAGAATCGAGTGAGATGCCGTGGGGACTTGTTGTCTCATTCTCCTCCCAACTCGTCACCTCCGCCCTTGCTTCTCTCATAGCGCTGCGGACGACATCGCGCTGCTACGAACAAGTCGCCAACCTGTGTGCGGATAGCGAAGGGGGTCCCTCACGGGACTCCCTTTTTGTTCGCTGTGCACCCTGCGGAGCGTCGGCGATTCTGGTTTGAACCGCTCCTCGGGATGAAGTCAGACCCCACATGTCACTTAGGTACTGCTCCACATTTTGGCGTTCGCCATCTGGGAGAGCGCGGTCATAGATAAGGATTTCGGCGATGTCGCCTTTCACTAACCGATCAAAACTGGTTCCCCTCACCATCACCTCCCCACAAACGACGAAACCGACCCATCAGGGCCGGTTTCACTACTTGCTCCCCACCACCCTGGGGGCAACGGACGGAAACTGAGCCAGAACGCCGTTCGGTTTCTGAACCACCCCGGGTAGCAATAGTATGGCTCTCTTCATGATGTCATTTAACTCCCTGTCGTGGTGCTGCTTGCGTCCTTTGCTTCCGGGCGGGGCGAGATGGCGGCTGGGGCGCCGGATTCCCTGTCCCTGTTGCGGCTGCGGTAGGATGAGCCCCTGGTGGTGAGGATATGGGCATGATGCCGCAGCCGATCCAGCAGGGCGGTGTTCAGTTGTCATGGTATCATGGCCATCATCACGTGATCGGCACGCAGCCATCCATGTTGGAGGACTTACAGGTGGTATCGTTACTCCGGCAGATCATCCACAGTGTCCACTTCGCGTCGTATCCTGAGCAACACTCCTTGGACTCACGAAACGGCGATCTTGGTAATCCAGAGACAACTCTATGGTATCCACATGATTCAAGGTTGATTCATCCAAGCTCTAATTATCGGAAGAGGATCAATCGGAAACAGTGTGGAGGCTTCTGCAAGTGACATCGTCACACCTGTACGAGAGACATCTTCTACTAGTTCGCGGATACCCTCCTTAGTAGACTCTGTGCCCTCCAGCATAATGACCTTCGCCGGCATCTCGCGTCGTTGCTCTTTGAAGAACTTCTTGGCTTCCTCGGCGACTTTGTCAGTAGTCACCACAACACCACAGGCTCCTCCGTATCGAGATACACGATACGAGAACGGATATGCATCTCCGAGTCCGAATTCTCGGTCTTTCAGTTCAAAGAAGACCCTAGGCCCAAGTGCGTCTGTCATAATATCGAGTTCATCTTGTCCGGAAACAGGGTTCCACGCAATCTGATCTCTCTGAATGCCCGCGTCAATGAGCAAGTCCGTGACCCATATCTTCATCCACTGGCTGCCGTTCACCAACTGTCGTCCAAGGTCAGAGAGAGCACAAATCTCCTGAACAAACTCCTCGCGAAACGGACGGCCGCAAACCGCGCAGGTAAGGCCAACACCGGGTCCCGACTTGAGCTCACTCACATCCGGTGTGGTACATATAGTATGCGAGTCCTTTCGGCACGTGATGAGGTTCTCTTTCTGAATCAAGCCATGACGAAGAAGGACACCTATTGTATTCATGTCGGAGTCGCCAGCAGCATCTGTCATACGCGTCTTTCCAACTTCCGCTAGCTTCAATACAAAGCGCCTAATGTCTGCTGATACCAAGACATGAGCCAGTGTCGACTCCTCGTCCGTATACTCGGCCGCGACTGTATGCAGATCAACGGCCTGATACAGGCGGCTTGGTGGTACAAATGCTCTTGGGTCTGTCTTGACGGGGGCCCGCCACTCGAAACTCATGCCTCGCACACGTCGTCCATCCAAGCAACGTCTCGTTGACTTCGCAACTAGGTCACAGAAGCACTCAATTGACGACATAGTGTCATGCCGTCGAATCTCCCAGACATTGAGGGTTGACCCCATTGGCTGAAGCACATACCCAAAGCCTTCATTGAAAAAGACCTCTCCACAAACAGTCTTGGGTCGTGATACCGGGCGTCGATAGGTTCTCTGTCGGTCAGAAAGGACATCTAGGTCAAGAGAATCATCACTCAGTGCTGCCGCAGTGCAAGCTCCTGCAAGCATTGATCGCAAGAGTGGCTTATACCCCTCCGAATGAATCGCCGCGATCACGGAATCAATTTCGCGCTGATCGCGAAAGTCGGCATTAGCTTCGCGTCCCTCGATTACGAACATATCGATAACCCTCCAACAAGCTCACCGGCAGAGGAAGCTTGAGACGTGCACAAGCCATTATGCCCTAAACTCTTACTTCGGGCTTTCCGCCGCCTATGTCCTTACCCCGCCGTTGATACCGATCCCAATTGAAGTCTTGCCACCCTTATGCAAGAAACCTGACCTCACATTAGCCTCTCTGCAAGGCCCCTCTAGCCTGCTCAGGAGATTGCAGTCTCTCCCATAATGCGCCAACAATCACCCTCGACGCTCCATCCGGGTCATGCTTGATAATCACCAGCATATACGGGTCAGTCGCATCAGGGAAGCATGACGCCAGCAGTTGATCGTTGCCCTGCCAGAGGCCAAACTCATTGCGAATACGCGACCCGAGACCGAAATGATGGATGTTGAGCACCTCCTCTGGGGTGTCGCGCCCTGCGAATACCCAGCCACCCGACCCCACGGGTCGGTGTGGAAACCGACCCATACTCGAAACCACCAATCCCAGCCCCCGGTCGTTCGCGAACAACCCCTACATGAATCGCAAGTATACGCAGGTGTGATGCCTGTCAGCCGGCGCGGTTGCGCGCGAGACAACGGTCGGCACATGTGGCGACCCTACAACGATAACCCCGCACCACCTGCGGGCACAAGGCATCGTGGCCCTACTCCCGGACACCACCGATCCCACCCACCGCCAGCGGGTTTGAAACCCGCCACTACATACAAGAGGGATCACGTCGACGACCGTGAGGGCCAGTACAAATGAGGGCGCATGTTCGAGGGATGGCGGGCGACACAAGTGTCGCACCGTACCGATAACCGGCCACCCGACTGCGGGAGGGTCTGCAACCCTTCCCCCACGCCAGCGAGGGACACCACGCAGACACGGCACTGGCCTGCACAACCGTGGTCGTGTCATCGGGCGATGGCGGGCCGGATATATCCGGCCCCTGCCGCTGAACACCACCCGACCATGCGGGTCGGTGTGGGAACCGACCCCTACGAATGCGACTCCACACACCACACCCGGACGGGCACGAGACGCTACTTCGTATACTTGGAGTCTTCGTAGGCCTTCTTCGCCTGCTTGCCGGCCTCCTTATGTGCCGCGTCGGCTTCGTCTCTGGCACGAGTGTCGACGGCCTTTTCCCTGGCCGCCTTGCGATCGGCATCCGCCTGCTTCTTCGCGTCTTTGTAGGTCTTCTCTGCCAGCGCGACCCGCTCCTTATCCCTCGCCGCGGCATCGTCGATATCCTGTTTCTGTTTCTCCCAGAACTCACTGAAGGTCGCCAGCGCAACATTGGTGATGGCGTCACGAGTCTTCTTCGCTTCCTCTATGGCTTCCTTGTGGGCTTCATCCGCCCGCTTCCTGGCATCCTTATCGACCGCCATCTTCTTCGCCTCGTCGTAGATTACATCCGCCTGCTTCTTGGCCTCTTTGAACGCCTTGCCAGCCCGAGCCCAGGCCTCGTCGAGCAGTTTCCTTGCTTCGTCGTGAGTCTGTGCCTTCTGAGTTCCCATGTCTTCTGTCCCCATTGCGACACCTCCCATAATAATTCCATTGTATCCCGGTCTTCGTACTGTAACGCAAGAAGGGAGAGTCCTTTTCCGGGAACTCTCCCTCGTTGCACTACCGTCGCCTTAGTGACTGGCGCGAGCGTCTACCCGGAGGCATCCGCACCGCGTCAATGCTGCTTCTAGTACCGGCGGCCGCCACCACCCCTGTTGCCACCGAAACCGCCGCTGCTCTCGCGAGGTCGTGACTCGTTGACCGTCAGGGTCCTGCCCATCATGTCCTTGCCATTCAGACCCGCGATTGCGGCGTTGGCCTCAGTCGTGGAAGGCATGTCGACGAAGCCGAAGCCCCTCGACCTTCCGGTGTCACGATCGTTCACGACGTTCGCTGACGCGACCTCTCCGTATACGGAAAACTCACGTGTCAGATCGTCCTCAGTGGTCTCAAATGCTATGTTGCCTACGTAAATCTTCAATTTATGAACTTCCTTATTCTGATTCTGCGCGTGCGCAGTGTGTACTAAGCGGCGCCACACGATGGTGGCGACACGCTACCAGGTTCGCTGGCTGCCCGAAGTGGACGACATGCGGTCGCGTTTGCTGCGACGGCACGCCGGACATCTTGCGGGCTCATTGGTGAATCCCTTGTCGGCGAAGAACTGCTGCTCTGACGCCGAGAAGGAGAAGTCGTGACCGCAATCGCGGCACGTGATCGACTTGTCTTGATAACTCACTGAATGACCTCCTCTATACGTACGACTTGGTTCGGTGGAGTTACGGTCATTCAGAGCTCGAGTGCGAAGAGGGCGAAAGCGAGGACCAAAAGAACTGAACTTCAACTACCAACTACCAGTGTACTCCCTATGGAGGCAATACACAAATCCACGCATTCACTCATCCAAAATGTTACCGGGGCGGTAGGGTTCACTCATTTAGAAATGTTACTAAGGGGCCATGCGAAGTGACGAGAGGATGAGCATCGATGAACGACGGAAGTACCTGAAGC
>PWUU01000065.1 GCA_003562475.1 Dehalococcoidia bacterium
GACGAGTCGCACCGGCTCATCCGCGCGTATGGCCGTGGACCCGCACCCCCGGGGAGCACGCCCGGCACGGAGACGGGCGATCTGCTGAAGATGACGAAGCTCGGGAACGTTCGGATGGGGCGTGACAAGCGGTCTGTGTCCGGCGCCGTGAAGTACGCGCCGCACGCGCACCTCGTTGAGTACGGGCACGTGAAGGAGGACGGGTCGCGGGTGCTGCCCCGCCCCTTCATCCGCCCAGCGCAGGAGGCAGCGGAGCCCAAGATCCAGCGGCTATTCGAGGAGCGGTTCTCATGATGTGGGACGTGGTGGTCCAGGCCTGGCTGGCGGACCTGCTGGCCGACGATGCGCTCACCACGGCGCTGGGCGGGGCGCACATCTACCCGGCGCAGGCCGCCCGCCCCGTGCGGGTGCCGAGCGTCGAGTGGCTGGTCGTCGTGGACCGGGAGGAGGAGCTCCACAACCCGATCACGGTCCAGGTGGACTACTGGGCGAAGGGCACGACACTGGGGGCCACCATTGAGCGCCGGATTCGGCGCCTGACCCATAGGGACGTGGCGAGGGTGTGGGTGTTCGGAGGTGAGGTATTTCGCCTCTGGACGCGCTACACCGACAGCCGGACGCACGACTACCCGGCCGACCCGGGAGTCCTGCACCGCAGCCTGGACTATGAGTTCAAACCGCTGCGGGAGAAGTGGCAGTACCTGACCGAAACACTCTGACGGAGGGGAACACGATGGAACTCATCAACATTGCAACCGAGCGGTTCGACATCGGCCGGGCCGCGATCTTCAGCCACGGGGAGGTCGACGAGTACGGCGACGTCACCTACTCGGAGTGGGACGGGACCACGGACCTGTTCGACAACGACAACATGATCCACATCGGCACGACCGAGGGCGAGGTGGACATCGCGGCCAACGAGGAATACTCCGACCTCACCATCGAGGTAACGGGACCGGCGATCCTGAAGCGCTGCCTCGCGGGCGAGTCGCCGTCCTTCGAGGTCGGCATGTACCCCGACCCCGACAAGATGCGGGCGTTCAGCCCCACAGGCACCGCGTCGAGCGGGACCTCCCGGCGTCGGCTGGTCAAGGTGCACACGCTCTGGATCGTGCCCGAGGAGCTGTTCCTGGCCGACGACGGTACGGGCAAGTTCGTGGAGGTGCCGGTCACCTACACGGGCGGCGTCTGGCTCAAGAACGGCCTGCCGCTCACGGCCGCAGAGCAGGAACTGGTGGACATGTCGAGCCTGATCTGGAAGGCGCAGTTCGGCCGGCTTCCCCCGCGCTACAACCACGACGAGGGGGGCAAGAGTCTCAAGACCCTGCCCGTGCAGGTGCTCCAGGACACCACCAAGCCGGAGGGCTGCCAGCTCATCCTGGTGATGGCCGAGGCTGACGAGTTCGCGGTTGACTTCGAGCCCGGGTCATAACGACCGTGAAGCTTACCCCGTTCGCGGCCCTTGAGGCGCACGCGCGCGAGGAATACCGGAAGCATTTCGCCAACGCTCCGGAGCCCCGCGTCATCAACCAGCGTGTAGCCGCCACGCTCGATGCCCCCCGGAGCTTCGTATGGGGGGGCATCGGGTACTGGGCGCCGCCGCTCGGTTACGAGGGTGGGCTGCGTCTGCTCATCGCAGCCCATGCGCTGGCAGACCTGCGGCGTAAGGGCGCGTCCGCCATGTCCCTCCAGGCCGCCACATTCAAGGCGGCCCGCCTCGTGCACCAACATCTCCGACCCATCCGCCTCTGGCGCCGCCCGTGGTGGCCCTTGTCGCGCGCCTTCTACACGTCCGGCGCCGAGGAGATCGAGGCCCTCTGCCGCTGGCTGATCCACGTCCCCGATGATTCCCCGGTGGTCCCCTCCGACCGGAGCGTCACCGTGGACCTGGTGGACCAGCGGTACGCCTTCGAACTGGCCTATGGCCGGGCGCCGAGGTCGTGGGCTGACTACGTGCTGGGGATGCGGGCAGCGGGACGGCGGGATAGCCGGGCCGATCTGCGGTTCGCGGTCTCATCGCGGGTCGGCGTCAACGCGGACAAGAAAGGCTGGAGCGCTTACGAGCGCGAAATGCGCCAGATGGCGGGGTGGCACTGATGGCAGGCGACCGTAGCATCATCCGGCGTATCGTCTCGATCTTCGACAAGCAGAGCGCCGACAAGGCGCAGGGCGAGATGGTGCAGTCCCTCGCCGAGTCCGGCGAGAAGGGCGGCAAAAAGGCTGGCCAGAACTTCCTCCGCGATCTGCGGGCCGAGTTCAACAAGCGCAAGGCTCAGCTTGCCGAGCAGTTGGCGCGCGGCACCATCGACCAGAAGGAGTTCAGGAAACAGACCGACATTGCGGCCAAGACCTTCAACGATGGTCTGCTGAAGGGCATCGAGGAGGCCCGGCGCCAGGGTCGGCTGACGGACGCCGAGTACACCAAGCTGACGCGCTCCATCAAGCGTGTGGGCGACGAGGGCCACCGGCACATCGGCGGTCGGCTGGTCGATGCGCTAAAAAAAGCGGCCGTGGCCGCTGCGGCGCTCTTCGGGATCCGGCAGGTCACCCGGTTTGTCCGGGAGTCCATCCGCGCGGCTGAGGCCCTGCAGGCGACCCAGCGCGGACTGGAACAGCAGCTCCGCAACGTCGGGGTCGCATGGAACGACGTGGAGCACGAGGTCCGCCAACACGCCCGCGCGCTGTGGGACACGCACCGCCTGACGCACGGCGAGATGATGGAGACGCTGCGCGAGTTGGTGATGGTGACGGGCAACTACGAACAGTCGCTCCGCTCCGTCGGCCTTGCCCACAACATCGCCGCCGCCACCGGCATGAGCGCCAGCAACGCGGCCCGGTACTTGGGCCGCATCATGAACGGCGAGATCACCGTTCTCCGCCGCTACGGCGTGACGCTGGACGAGAACCGGGACGCGCTGGAGCAGTTGGAGGAACACTTCGACGGCGCGGCCAAGGCGGGCACCACGGCGGGCCAGGCGCTGACCAAAGCGTGGGGTGACTTCAAGGAAGAGTTCGGCGCCGCGCTGCTGGGCGTGGCCGAAGGCGAGTCGGTGTTGGACCGGGCGACCAACGCCGTCCGGTGGATGGCGGACAACGTCGACGAACTCCTGCACACGATCAGGGCGCTCACCATCGCCATAGCCGTGATGGCCGGCGTCAAAGGCCTGGCCGGGGCCGCAGTGGCCTTCCGGACCGCCACCGCTGCGGCGCTCACCTTCCGAACGGCGCTAATGGGCTTCTGGGCCATGATCGGCCCAAAAGGCTGGTTCGTGCTGGGCGTGGTGGCCGTCACCGAGGCTATCCGGCGCTCCGGCTCTGCCGCCCGCCAGGCCGCTCGGGACATGCGGGAGTGGGAGGACTCGCTCCGGTCCATGTCCCTGGAGGAACTGTACCGGGAACTCCAGGCGGTCACCGCGCAGAGGCGCCAGGTCGAGGCGCAACTGGAGCGTTTCCAGGCCTCGGGGCAGAGGCGGCTCGCAGCCGACGCCCAACGCCGCCTGGAGATCATCCGCCAGGGCGGCTTCAGGATCATCGCGGAGATCAACCGGCTGCAGAACCAGGTGCAGGCGGTGGCGCCCGGGGAGCCGGGGGATGTGCCCGAGTCCATCGACAGGGAGGCGGAGGCGCTGGATCGCCTGCAGGCCAGGCGCGATGAAATCCTGAGCCAGATGGAACGGGAGATCGAGGTCTCGAACCTTCGGGCCGCCGCGATCCTGGAGGGCGAGGCCGCCGTCGAAGCGCTGAACCGCAAGCTCCACATCGAGGAGGCGCTACTCCGCTCAGGCGCCGAGGCCGGGACCGAGTTCTATGAGGTCATCGAGCAGTTGGCCGCTGCCCAGTACGACGCCGCCGCGAAGGTTGGGCTGAAGGAGCAGCAGCAGGCCCTGATCGGGCAGCAAGAGACCCTGATCGAGCAGATGGAGCGTGAGCTCGAGCTATCCAGCCTCCGCGCCGCCGCGACCCTGGAAGGCGAGGCCGCCGTTGAAGCGCTCAACCGCAAGCTCCATATCCAGGACGCGCTGCTACGAGCGGGTGCCGAGGCTGGCACTGAGTTCGCGGACACGATTAGGGAGTTGGCCGCTGCCCAGTACGACGCCGCCCGTGTGGCCGAGGATGTGCAATCGGCCTGGGTCGAGGCCCTGCACGCCGTGGAGGAGGAGGCCCGGCTCGTGGGCGCTACGATCCACAGGTTGATCTCCGCATGGGCCGTCGGCGGCATCGAGGGTCTGGTACGGCTGGCGAAGGCCAAGGTCGCCGAGAACCTGGCCCGCGCAGCCGAGAACTTCGCCAAGGCGTGGGGCTGGATCGGAGCCCTGAACCCGGCCGGGGCTGCCGCAGCGAAGAAGGCCGCCGTGGGACACCTGGGCGCGGCCGCGAAGTGGGGTGCCGCCGGAGGTGTGGCAGCGGCCATGGGCGGCGGCGGGGGTGGCGGATCCATGGCCACGGGGTCGGTGCCCTCCATGACGCAGGCCGGCCGCACCGAGCCCGCTGGCCCCGAGGTCCATATCTATTTCGACGGCCCGGGCTTCGACGCGGTCAACCCGACGGTCCAGCGCGTGCTTGCTGGAGCGGCTCAGATCTACGGCGAACGCTACGGCCCGAACGCCAAAGTCCAGACGCATAGGAGGCGGTGACGATGCCCTTACCCTGGATGTCCCGCTTCGTGTATGGCGTCGGCGACGGCCTCACCACCTGGGACCTCACGCTGCCTATCCGGCCCTGGCGGCGCGTGACGGCCACCATCGGCGGATCTCGCACGGCGGCGGGTGGCGTACCCGCGTCCCATGTGGTGCGCCGCGACTTCAACCTGGCGGTGACGCTCCGGCTCTACGAGAGCGAGATGGAAGACCTGGCGGCACTGATCGAATGGGGACAGAGCGCGGAATACTTCCTCTGGTACCCCGACTCGAATGACCTCACCACGGCCTACAGCGTCTATCTGGAGCACCCGGTGGCGGGCGAGGAACTGGAGGAAGAGCGTTCGGACGAGTTCCCGAGCGTGATCGAGGCGACAGTGGTGCTGCGGAGGGTCCAGCCCTACCCGTGGCCCCTGGAATACTTCGCGTGTGAGGACGGGTAAACGCCTATGGCCTCTGTCTTTCTTCGCCGCGCCA
>PWUU01000072.1 GCA_003562475.1 Dehalococcoidia bacterium
CCTGAGCGAGATGGCTTCTGACCTGGCTGCTGTGGACGGGCTCCGCGCGAAGGTACTGCGACGCGTCCAGGAGCTGACGGCGCCCGAGGAGAAGATCGAGTCGGTGCGCGTCACTGACGTGCTCGGCATGGGGAGGACCCTCGGCTCGGACCAGGAGGTCGAGGAGGCGCTGGATGAGCTGAGCGATCACGTGCGCAAGCTAATTGCATCCGGCGCGAAGGTGGTACTGGAGTGAGACGATGAACCTATCGCAACAGATCATCGATGACGTTGATGCAGGTGCGTCCCCAGCCGCCATCGCCGCGAAGTACCCTTGGGAAGGCCTATCTCTGCTCGTTCGAGAGGAGCTCTTCGAAGAGCTAGACCGGAGGCGCCAAGAGGGAAGAGCTTCCCTTCCGCTACTCAAGGCGCTGTTCGTGCTGACGAGCGGTCGCGACCCATGGGCCGAAATGCGCGTGCTGGTAGCGGCTTCTGGAGACGAGGCGACCGACAAGGAACGGAGAGAAGGGATCCTGGAACGCTTGAAGGATGGTCTTACCAGGATCTATGACTCGGTTGGGGAGGATCAAGTATGTCAGTTCTTGCACTACCGCGGAGAGTACTACATCCTGAAAGCTCAGATGCACATCGACGACGGGGATCTGGATGGAGCGATTGGCAGCTACGAGCAAGCGCTCAAGTCCTACGAGAAGGCGACGAGCGAGGGCAGCTCGTCGTCGCCTGCCAGAATCGTTGTTGTCAAGCAGGATCTCGACCGGCTCCGCTCAATACAGGCCAAGAACCAGCACCTCGTTCCTTGGGATGCACTGGAGAGTGAGAGTCTTCAACTGCAGCAACAGATCAGCGAGCGAGCAGAGGAATTGGAAGGCTTGCGCAACGACATTCAGGATAGGACCACTGAGAGAGAGGATCTAACAAAGCTTCGGGATCAGTTGAAAAGAGAGATCGAGGAATACGAGGGCCGAGAGAGGGAAGTTGAGTCGTTGAAGAAGAAGATCCGCCAGCACGAAGCTGGCCTTCAGTTCTTGGTTGCTCTCCCCCAGGCAGCGACGGCTCCCTTATGGGTCGAAGTGGTCCGTCTTGCGCTGCAGCAAGGTGAGATCGATTCACTGGCACAAGACGCGGTAGAGAGGCTGGCTCTCGAGTATCCAGAGGAAGCACTGCCGCTCCTGTCTGAGATCGCTGCTCGGACGCCTGGTGGGTTCAGCCTCAATGAAGATGCATATCAGGCCTGTACGCGCCATTGGATGGGGAAGATCGCGGAAGCGCGACGCTTAAGGGAGGAGGATGGAATCAGGGCCGCCGCGAAAGCCCTTGTCGAGGCCTGGGATGCCTATAGTGCGGCTCTAGGAGCAGGCAGCGCATGACCGAAACGATTCCCTACCCGACTGGGACGGGTCCGCTGAACCAGATTCGACCTCATCTCCAAGACGGGCAGCTTCCCGCCAGCGGGGCCGAGCTTCTCATTTCGCAAGGTCTCCCGTGGGAGACGGTGGCCCGTCACGTTCACGACCTCGGTTGGTGGCGGCAGCAATCGCCAGTTAGTTCACGTCCACCCATTCTGCCGTGGCGCATTCAGTCGTGGGATGCCACTTTGCGCATAAGGGCGTCGGATGTTGACATATGGATCGACCCGGGCCCGGAGGCTCCCATATCAGGAACGGCCCCGAGTCTAGTCATTGTCACCCACGCACATTATGATCACGTGGCGAAACTCGGAGATATCAGTGCCTCATTCCCTGAGACACGGGTAGTCATGAGTGATGGGACATACGAGTTGCTGTGGATGCGAGCAGATGTCGATGCTGAGCTGAGACGATGCCTGGAAACACGGACAACCAGGCTTGAACTCGGGGTGCAGAGGCTCGTCGAAGGAGTGGAGCTGACGCTGCTGCCAGCGGGCCATCTTCTCGGCGCAAGCATGGTTGAGATCAGGTTAGGTGAGGATACGGTCTTGGTTACGGGTGATTTTGCCGGACGAGATGTCGGTGGGGTCCCCGGAGCAAGTTGGCCTGAGGGCGAGTATTCGCTGGTGCTGATCGAGGCGACACCAGTCAATCAAGAAAGTCTCCCGGTGGCCGATTCGCGATCCAATCGTATGCCGTTCCTTCGCGAGATCGCTCAGCTGCGTTCACAGGGGAAAACACGGATTCTGGTCCGGGCCCAGGCGTTGGGACAGGCACAGGAACTCTACGCAGCCCTCGCGCTGGCTCAACAGGCCGGAGCGTTTCCGGACTTTAGGGTACGGTTGACCGGGTTCGCCGAGGCTGTGTCTAGACACTACTATGATGCGCTCAGGGCGATCAGCCGCGTCTGGGGTTGCGCTTACTACCGGCTGGAGACTGCGGAGATACCATCGGACAGCATCGTCATATCCAGCGAAGGAGTCGATTCGTTGCCGGCCCGTGCTCTCGTGGAGGCCCCCGACGGGGCCTATGTAGGCACACCATTGGTCTACACGCATTCTGGATGGGGGGAGCGCATGACGTGGTCTATGGGAATCGCCTCATATGCAGTGGGTCTGTATGGTGGCTACTCCTCGTCGCTCCATTCAGCGCTCTTGGAGGGCGGTAGGAGGGCTAAGGCATTATCTACTAGAGGAGAAGAATGGCTGACAGAAAAGTATGGCTAAGCGCCGAAAACCTTGCCGACACCTTTGCCGAGATTGCTGAGTTTGCGGCAAACGGCCAGAGGATAGTGGAGGAGAACAGTAGGCTTGCAGATGATCTCGCCAGTGCAACAAAGCGGGCCGAGGAGAACAGAACTTGGCTTCGCGAGGCAAGGGCCAAGCTCAAGGGTATGGAGAGGGAGCTAAAGGAGACAAGGGCCTCTCTTCATCGGGCGAGGGCGCACGAACAGGAGCTCGAGAAACGAGTGGATGATCTCCAGAGCGAGGTGGAGGATCTCCAGGGCAAGGTGGAAGGCCTGCAATCAGACAAAGCGGTCATCACCAGGGAGCGAGATGAGGCGCGGCAGGAGATCACGGAGACTGAATCGCGATGCCGGTGGGATTTGGTGAAGGACCTGTCGCCCATCCTGACAAAGCTGTCAGCGCTCGCTGAGTTGGAGCCCGAGCCCGTCAAAGGGTTGACCAGCAGAGCAGTCTTTGAGAAGATGCGGGATTGGATGAGCGATGCCACCGGAGAGAAACTAGCCGCGTTCCCCAGCCGGAAGGAGCTGGGCGACGGTCTGCTGCTTGATGCAGAGCGCGACGGGTTGGACGCCCTGATGGAGATGTACGACTGGTCACCCGACCGCCCTTTCGAGGGCCTGTCGGAAGGCGACCGTTGCCGCAAGTTTCGTGTCTTGCGACGGGGCTGGCGAGCCGGCGACGCGATACTGGCTCCGGCGAAGGTCTCACCGGAGGAGAATGACTAATGGCGAGGAAGCTGTTCTTTCGTGAGGGGGCTAAAGGTGAGTAAGAGTGAGATTCAGCAGAAACAACAGCAACTCGCTCACCTTCAGCAGGAGTCGAGAGGCGTCGCTGCCCAGATCGCTGTCCAGTGCGATTCTCTTCTGGAGGAGTTTGACCGTGCATATCCACCTTTGTCCCGTGTGACGATGGTTCGCCTGAGCCAGATGACGATGAAGCGCTGGCTGGCGAGGCATCGGGAAGGAGACGAGTAGCGTGGAGGAGACCTACCTGGTCATAGACCTCCGAGGAAACCAATGCGCCCCCGGACTGCTGACCATCGGCAAAGGCCTACCGCGCTGGTACGAACAGAGTATACTTAGGATCGTCAAGGACTTCGAAACCGGGACTGTCGATTCAGTCAGTGTCGCGCCCCTGTCGTTCGTGCGGCGTCCGCAAGAACGTGCGTGGTCCGTCGTAGACGATGCGCGGCTCTTGCGAGTGGCGGAAGCCCGAGTTGGCCCTCGCCCCTCCCACACTCAGGATGTCGCCAGGTCCCGACCGGAACAGGTTGTCACCAACTTCCTGCAGCGTCTCACAGAGCAGTGGTTCTCGGACGCGCAGGTACAGTCTTGGCCTGGGGGAGAGAGCATAGCGGGCCCGTCGGAACCCGTGGAGTTCGAAGCTGGCGTCGAGGTTGTTCCTGCCCTCTTCGACGAACCGAGGGAGCGGCTGGAAGCGCTGCTCCCGGGGACACTGGGTCCACTGCTGAAGACGACGATGGATCACTACGCCCAGCGCGGCACTGTAGCTGGCCGCGTGATGCTGATGGAAAGCTCGGAGGCTTGTGATGTCTTGACCAGCCGGTTTGAGGCCTACCTAGAGAGCGAGAGAATACGCGTCTCTGTCCCTGGCGGGTTCGGGGCCCTGGGCGGATTCGCGCTGGCCCTTGACGAGATGGAGACTGGGGGACTGCCTGATGAAGGGGCGATGTGGATCTGTCAACTCAAGAACTCGGACACAATCAGGCGCTACACGTGGGATGATGCAGAGTTCTCCTATGAAGTGGCAGAAACCGGTCAGCCTGCTGCGGGAGAATCCGTGCACGTCTGGGAGTCCGCGGAGGAGTTGGAGCGCGTGGGAGCGGCCCTCTTTGCCCTGTTCTGGGAGGATCGCCTGATCCCGGCTCTGGACGAGCGGGTTGATTCTCTTCAGCAACAACTGGAGTACGACAGACGATTACTTGAGCTGCTGCGTGCAGCTCACGACGGTTTGGCAGACGCAGTTCTGGTGCCGGGGGGAGTAGACCACCGGCGCAGCACGGAGAACAGGAGGTAATTGTGGCGGTATTGATCGGAGTTGACCTGGGGACGACCACGACCATGGTTGGTCGGGCGCTGGAGGAAGCGGGATCCATATCTGTCGAGGTCATCGACATTCCGCAAGGGGGTGTAGAGTTGGCCTATCTTCCATCCGTCGCTTACTTCCCGCCCGACGAAGAACCCCTAGTGGGACTAGCTGCTCGCAGACGGGGGCCTCAAGAGGATGCGGGGCGATACGTCCGGGCGGTCAAGCGGCAGATGGGCCGACGCGTGCTGCTCCCAATCGTGGAGCGGGAACCGTATGAGGTCTCAGCGCTCTACCTAGCCAAGGCATTGGAGGAGGCGCGGTACAAGCTGCCCAAAGACGAGATGGTGTTTACGGTGACCGTCCCGGCGAGCTTCAC
>PWUU01000106.1 GCA_003562475.1 Dehalococcoidia bacterium
GGGGTTCGTGCCGTTTGCCCCAGAGGGTGCCCGGCTGCTCTTCCAGCTCTGTGCCGAACGCTATCTCCGCGGTAGCCTGGTCATCACAACGAACCTGGAGTTTGCCCGCTGGGGCGAGGTCTTCGGCGATGAGCGTCTCACCGGTGCTCTGCTTGACCGCCTCACCCATCACTGTCACATCCTGGAATTCAATGGCGATAGCTACCGCTTCAAAGAGAGTCTGAGAGAAAAGGAGGCTGCGACACCGTTAAGGGGTGGGTGACTTTTCGATTATCGCAGTGGGTGCATTTTCGATTGACATTCACAGCTCTCCCGCCCGGAGGCGCGGCATGATGCTCCGCGCGTACCAGCGGGAGGTCGCCAGGGCAGTCATGCAGAGCGTTCGCCACGGCGAAGGCCTCACCTTCTCGGTGGAAATCGCCCGCCAGGGCGGCAAGAACGAGCTCTCCGCCCACATCGAGCTGCTCCTGCTCACGCTCTGCATGGCCGACGGCGGCACCATCGTCAAGTGCTCCCCTACCTTCAAACCCCAGACCGTCATCTCCATGCGCAGGCTGAAAGACCGCCTGGACGACTACGGCTTCGGCGGCATCTACCGCTCCGAGCTGGGCTACACCGTCGCGCTGGGCTCCGCCCGCGTGGTTTTTCTTTCCGCCGAGGAGAACTCCAGCGTGGTGGGGCACACCGCCGACCTCCTCCTCGAGATAGACGAGTCCCAGGACGTGGGCCGGGAGAAGTACACCAAGGAGTTCCGCCCCATGGGCTCAGCCACCAACGTGACCACCGTGCACTACGGCACCACCTGGGACGAGTCCACGCTGCTCGAGGAGATAAAGCAGGCCAACCTGGAGCTGGAGCAGCGCGACGGCGTGCAACGGCACTTCCGCTACGACTGGCAGGCGGTGGCGCGGCAAAACCCCGCCTACGGTGCGTACGTTGAGGCGGAGCGCGACCGCCTCGGCGAGGACCACCCGCTGTTCCGGACGCAGTACGCGCTGCTGCCCATCGCGGGCGGCGGCCGGCTGCTCACCCGCGCGCAGGTGTCCTCCATGCTGGGCGCGCCCCCCCGCCTCCGCACCCCGCAGCCCGGCGCGACGTACGTCGCCGCCATCGACATCGGCGGCGAGGCGCAGGAGGCCCCGGACGGCGCACCGGTGCGGGAGCCCGACTCCACCACCGTGTCCATCGCCTCGGTGGAGGCCGCCGCCGGCAGCGGCCGCGCCCTCCCCACCCTCCACATCGTGGAGCAGGCAGCCTGGACCGGTACGCCGCACGCGCAGCTCGTGCCACAGCTTGCCTCGCTGCTGCGTACGTGGAAGCCGAAGTGCATCGTGGTGGACGCCACCGGCATGGGCCAGCCCGTCGCCGGCCTGCTCAAGCACGAGCTCGGCGGGCGGGTGCGCCCCTTCGTCTTCACGGAGCGGTCGAGGTCCGACCTCGGCTACGAGTTCCTCTCGCTGGTAAACGGCGGGCGCCTGAAGCTCTACATGCAGGACGGATCGCCGGAGCACCGGGCCACGCTGCAGCAGCTCGAGCGCGCCCGCGCCGTGTACCGGCCCAACCGGACGATGGGCTTTCACGTGGCTCCCTCCGACGGACACGATGACTTCCTGGTGAGCCTCGCGCTGCTCTCGGCGGCGGCGAAGGATTTCGCCCCACGCGTGGCCCGCGGCGCCGAGCGCGCCGGGAACCTGTACGAGCCGCAGACCGTGCGGACGCCACGGGTGGCCGTGCAGCGTCCGCTCTTCACCATCTGAGAAAGGAGAACGCATGGCAGCAGCAAGCAGACCCGCAGCCCCGGACGCCTCCGGCCGGACCGGCGCGTTCCTGCCGTCGTCCCTGGCGCGCAGGGACCCCGACCGCCTCGCCGCGTACCGACGCAACCTGGACTTCTACCGCGGCAGCCAGTGGGAGGCGCGGTCGCGCCAGCGACAGCTCGTGTTCAACTACGCGCGCGTGGCGGTGGACAAGGTCACCAGCTACCTCGTGTCCGGCCTCGGCAGCGCCTGCTATCCGGCCGACCCGGCAGCGGCGGCCGACGCGGACCTGAAGCGGCGCATCGACCGCGCCGGGACAGTGATGCAGCAGGTGCGCGATACGGACGGGCTGGATGCGCTGGACTACGAGACGGAGATAGACTGCGCCGTCCTGGGCGACGCCTGCTACAAGGTAACGTGGGACGCCGACGCCGGGCGCATCCGCGTGACCTCGCCGTCCGCCGCGGGCATCCATGCGTGGTGGGCCGGCGACGATCCGTCGCACGTGTGGCGGGTGGCCTCGCGCTACAGCCTCACGCAGGACGAGCTGGCGGCGCTCTACGGCATTGCGGTGCCGAAGCGCGATGCGCACGTGACCGAGCTGTGGACCGCGCAGGAGTTTGGGCTCTACGTGGACGACTCCCCCATCCGGTCCGGGCCGAACCCGTACGGATTCATCCCCTTCGTCATCTTCCCCAACCTGCGCGAGCCGAAGCAGTTCTGGGGCACGTCGGACATCCCGGCGCTGATGGAGCCGCAACGGGAGTTGAACCGCGCGGTGTCGCAGCTCTCGCGCATCCTGGAGTTCTCCGGCAACCCCATCGCGGTGCTGGAGAACGTGGACGAGGCGCAGGATATTCAGACGCGTCCCGGACAGACGTGGGCGCTGCCCGAGGGCGCGAGGGCGTACCTGCTGGACCTGCTCCAGGGCGGCGGGGTCCGCCTGCACATCGACTACATCGACGCGGTGTATCGCACACTGCACGACCTCAGCGAGACGCCCCGGGCCGCGTATGGCGGCAGCGAGAAGGAGCTGTCCGGAGCGGCGCTGGCCATGGAGATGAACTCCCTCATCCAGAAGGTGAAGCGCAAGCGCGCCATTCGCAGCGCGGTGTATCACCGCCGCGACGCGATGATCCTGCGGCTGGCGGCGCAGTACCTGCGACTGGACACGTCCGGCATCACGCACCGCGTCACGTGGGGGCCGGTGCTGCCGGAGGACTCCTCGCGCATGGCGCAGGAGGAGCAGGGGCTGGTGCAGGCGGGCATCCACTCCCGCCGCACGGCCATGGGCCGCCTGGGAGTGCGCAGTCCGGATGCGGAGTTCCGCCTCTGGTGCGAGGAGCGCGAGCGCATCCTGGGCATGAATCAGCAGTACCGGGTGAAGGGACACGACCTGCGGGCAGAGTGAGAGAGCAGTGCGCAGCCGGGGTCGGGCCGCTTCACACAATATATGGAGAGGAGGGATACGAGTGCACATCGAGCATGACGAGCCAGGGGTGCCGGTCAACGGCGACTCCACTCCCCGGGAGCGGGACGAGCTGGGGACACAGCTCCAGCAGGAGCAGCAGGACCGGGAGGACTTCGTCGCGGCGCTCAACGAGCGCGACGAGCGCATCGATGAGCTGACGTCGCTGCTGGCGCAGGCGCGCGACGAGCTTGCGGCCACACAGGAGACGGCCGACAACGCCTGGGCCGAGATGACCGCCCTGCGGCAGGCGAAGGACGAGGCGGTGGGCGCGTGCCGCGACGCCCTGCGGCTGGCCCACCCCGGGCTGCCACCCGACCTCATTCGCGGCGAGACCATCGAGGAGCTGGCGGCGTCCGTGGACGGCGCGAAGGCGCTGGTGCAGCAGGTCCGCGCCGCGCTGAGCGCGGAGAGGGACGCGGCACGCGTCCCGGCGGGCGCCCCCGTAAGCCCGGCGCCCGGACTTGAAGGGCTGACGGCACGCGACAAGATAGCCGCGGGCATCCGGCCCCAGCCACGGTGAGCCAGTCAAGGTGAGAAGGAGGAAGCATTAACAGATGGCACTGACACTGATCGAGGCCGAGAAACTGTCCAACGACGTCCTCCTGCAGGGCGTCATTGAGACCATCGTCAAGGACTCCCCCGTGCTGCAGGTGCTCCCGTTCATCCAGATACAGGGCAACGGGCTGACCTACGCGCGCGAGTCGACGCTGCCGACCATCGCCTTCTACGACGGCGGCGATACCTGGTCGGAGTCCACACCGACGTTCGCCCAGGTCACGAGCACGCTCAAGATAATGGGCGGCGACGCCGACGTGGACAACTACCTGAGGTCCACGAGGTCGAACATCAACGACCTCGAGGCGGCAGTCGTGGAGCAGAAAGCGAAGGCGCTGAGGCACACGTTCGAGCAGTACTTCATCTACGGCGACTCCGTTGCCAGTGCGAAGCAGTACGACGGCATACGGAAGCTCATCGACACAGGAACGGCGTCGGCGCAGGTGGTGGCCGCGGGCGCGACCGGCGCCACGCTGACGCTCACAATGGTCGACGAGCTCATCGACGCGGTGAAGGGCGGCAAGCCGGACCTGCTGCTGATGTCGCGCCGCAGCCGGCGCAAGCTGCAGAACCTGGCCCGCGCTGCGGGTAACAACCTTCAGGTGGGGCAGGGGGTGCTGGGAGAGCAGGTGCAGCTCTACAACGGGATACCGATAGGCGTGTCCGACTGGGTGCTGGATACGCACGCGGTGACGGCGAGCCTGGAGACGGCCAGCACCGGTGGCGTGTGCTCCGTTATCTACGCGCTGCGCTTCGGGGAAGGGGCGCTGTGCGGCCTTTCCAGCCCGGAGATGCTGCAGATAGAGCGCGTGGGTCAGCTTGAGACCAGGGACGCCACCCGCCACCGCATCAAGTGGTACGTGAGCCTGGCGCTGTTCTCCACGGTGACGTGCGCGGCGCTGATAGGGGTGAAGGACTGACGCCGCTTTGCGGCGTCTCCACCCTGCGGGAGCGGAGAGGATAGGGCAGATGAACACGCTGCGCGGCCCGGGCAGGACATACACGCTGCGCGGCGTCTCCACCCTGCGGGAGCGGAATAGATAGGGCAGATGAACACGCTGCGCGGCCCGGGCAGAGGAGACAGGCTGCCAGGGGCAGCGGCACACACTGCGTGGCTGGGGCAGGGCATACACGCTGCGCGGCTACAGGAGGCACAGGACATGCCGCGAGGCGGCTGTCACACCCTGCGGGAGCGGAGAGAGGGGACACGCTGCCGCGGGCAGCAGCACCATACCCGGGAACGACAGGGCATACGCGCTGCGCGGCCCGCGCACCCCTATGCGTAGGGGCCGGATATATCCGGCCCGCCACCGTCCGGTGCAGAGCCGGCGTCGATGCTGAGGAGGACGTTTGTATGACGACAGGTTCATGTAGGGGCGGGTTCCCACACCCGCCCGCCACCGCCTGGTCGGGGGCCCGGTTTGTGGATGCTGTTGCCCCGAATGATGGGCGGGCGGGCGGCATGTATGCCGCCCCTACACATAATGGGAAATCACCGTGCCGTGGGGAAATCCGTGGCCTGGAACACCCTGGTGTGACGCCACGTTCAGGTGCGGGCACGCGGCAGCGTGCCCCTACAACCACCCCACCCCCCGGAACCGGCGCGGTCCCCGGTGGCCGGTGTGGGTGGTGTACGGGTGTTGCGGGCGGGTGTGGGAACCCGCCCCTACGGGGAAACCACCCGACCCCATTCCTGCGCGCGGGTGGCGCGGACAACCACCGCGCACATGGTGCACAACCATTGCGGGCCGGTGTGCAAATTGGCGCCCCGGCCCTTGCAGCGGCACGCTGCGCGGCCCGCACACCCCTATGCGTAGGGGCCGGATATATCCGGCCCGCCATCCGGTGCGGAGCCGGCGTCGATGCTGTGGAGGACGTTTGTATGACGACAGGTTCATGTAGGGGCGGGTTCCCACACCCGCCCGCCGCCGCACGGTGCAGAGCCGGCGTCGATGTTGAGGAGGACGTTTGTATGACGACAAGTTCATGTAGGGGCGGGTTCCCACCCCCGCCCGCCATCCTCCGGCCAGGGGCCAGGTATGTGTACGCCGTTGCCCCGAATGACGTACGGGCGGGCGGCATGTATGCCGCCCCTACACATAATGGGGCATGTCGCGTGCCCGCAGGGGCGGCACGGACATCGCACAGGCGAACCCGGCGCGGTCCCCGGCGGCTGGTGCGGGTGTTGTACGGGTGTTGCGGGCGGGTGTGGGAACCCGCCCCTACGGGGAATGGCCCGCACACCCACCCCGCCCCGTATTGAACTGATGGGCGCTTCGTGAAGCGCCCCCTGTGACAAGGAGGAACGAATGGAAGAGTATCCACGTGTTATCTACGGGCACGATAGCGGCGGGACGCCGCGCTGCCTTGCGGTCGATGGCAGTGGCGCCCTGGACGTCTCGGCCACCCGCGTGTCGGGCTGGAAGACGGCCACCATCGATGTGTCGGAGGACGATGACCTCTCCGGCGCGGTCGATCTTGGCGAACACTTCCGCTACCTGGCGGTCATCATCCCCGTGCTGACCTCGGCGCGGGTTGGCGTGCAGGTGGCGACCGCCCACGACGGCGCGTACGTGCCGCTCGGCAGCGGTACAGCGGCGCAGACGGAGCCCACCACCGGCGGCTATGCCACGGTGTTCGACATTGGCGGCTGGCGCTTCATCAAGGTGAGCACCTCGGCAGCGCAGGGCGACAACCGGGAGTTCGTGCTCCAGGGAGTGAGGGGGTAGCCATGGGCACAGACATTCACAGGGGACTGGAGTTGTGGCAGCCCCGCGTGTACAACGAGTGGGAGGCGCTGCGCGCGGGCGCGTGGTTCGGTGCCGCGGGCAGCAATACGCACCAGCTCAGCGCCGACCGGCTGTACGCGGCGTACGTGGCGGCGCCGCGCGACGTGGTGGTCGACCGCGTGGGCGTCTCGGTATACGCCGCGGACAGCGGCAAGACCCTGTGGCTGGGCCTGTACGCGGATGATGACCGTGACGGGTGTCCGGACCGGCTGGTGCTCGACGCCGGGACGGTGGACGTCTCCACCGCGGGTGATAAAGAGATCGCGGTGGACGTGCAGCTCCACGCCGGCAGCTACTACATTGCGTTCCTGGGCGATGGCACGCCGCAGTTGTCCGCCAACACTGCCCCGCGGACGCGCACGCCCCTGGGCATGATAGCCGCCAAGCCGAGCCTCTACGTGCAGACGTGGTGGGTGAACCGCGACGCCGGCCCCCTGCCCGAGTTGTTTCCCTCCGGCGTAACCGCGGATTACCGCGAGTACCAGGTCGCCATGCGGGTGGCCTGCGTCCTGTAGAGGGAGGCGGGCGCGGCACGCCGCTATCCCCGTCCGTGTGCGTCCGTGTCTGTCCGTGTGGTAGAGAAAGAGAAAAGGGGGAAGGGGTGGCAGCTACCCTTCCCCGAAAGGAGAGGAGGACCCTGTGGATGACGCGAGTATGACGTCTTACGTCACCGCAACCACAGGTTCCCTGGCGCACATGATATTCGCATGCGATGACCATGTCAACCGGTATATCGCGGATATCCCGGCAGACGTAATTGAGATCGTCGCCATGGCGGGCGGGGCATAATGCCGCGCCTCAGTACAGGGAACAGGATGGATGGCACTGCAATCGGATCGCCACGAACTCCCGACGGGAGGGGGGCGAGAGAGGAGGCTCCCCTCTCCTCTCCCGCCAAAGATGGGAAGAAGAGGTCCGCGCGCAGTGCTGTGGATTTGGCGCACCGGGCGGACACAACGAGCATGCCTGAGCAGTCTCCCGGTGTCAAATCGAAAACTACTATGAGGAGGAAGAAATGCCCGCACATATCGGCATTTTGAGGGCCAGGCTGCGCGTCGACCTCGCGGATCCGGCGGGAGCGCGCTGGCCGGACAACGCCCTCGACCGGCACATCCACCACGCCGTACGCGATCTCAACAGGTCGGCTCCGCGCGAGATGCTTGACTGCAGCTTCACTATCAGCGATCCGGCGAGCCGTGAGCTGGATATCGCGTCCCTCGCCGGCCTCATCGCCGTGGCGGCGGTGGAGTACCCGGTCGGAGGCTATCCCCGTCGCCTGCGCCACTTCGAGCTCTGGGGGACCCTGCTCAAGCTGCTGACCGACACCATGCCGGTCGCGGGCGCGCCGGTCAACGTGTACTACACCACACAGCATGTCGTCGATGCCTCCGGCTCCACCCTTCCCGACCACCTCGAGGACGTGACCCTCGTCGGAGCTGCCGGCTACGCGCTTCTCGACTACCTCGCCTCAACATACGACCGCGTGACCATAGGCGACAGCCGCACTGCCGACCGCCTCCGCGCCCACGCGGACGACCTGCTGATGCAGTTCCGGCAGGACCTCACCGCGCTGAAGCGGGAGCGGCGGCGGGTGGTGGCCACCGGCGAGCTGTGGGGGGAGGACGAGCGATGAGAAAACCGACCACCATCGTGCATATCGGCCTGGGGGTGCTCACGGCGCTGGTGGCGCTGCAGAGCATCGGCCTGGCGACCCTGCTGTTCTCCAGCTTTGGTGTCTACGAATACTGGTCGGAGCGCCACGGACACGCCGGCGGCTATGACGACTTCTGGGAGGCGCTCCTGGGACTCGCGGTCGCGTGCGTGGTCATCGTGGCCGCCGGCTTCATGAGGTGATGCGGTATGACATGCTCGGATTCGCTCAAGACAGCTCTCGCCGGCGCCACGATCGATCCGCTGGTCCGCGTGGCGCTCACCTGGGGAGGAACAGTGCTCACGTACGCACGCGACCGGGTCCTCTCCGCTGAGGAGACCATCGAGCCGTACGCGCACTCGGCGGAGCTGGTGCTCGACAATGCAGACGGCGAGTTCACCGCAACGGACCTGCGTGGCTATCACACCGTCATCGGCTGGGGTGCGGTCACCGCCGAGGGGGAGGAGTACGTCGACTCCCCACCTCTCACCATCATACGCCACGAGCTGTGCTCCAGCCAGGGCGTACTTACCTGCCGGCTGTGGTGCCAGGGCGTGCCGGACGGCATGGCGGAGGACCGGGCATCGGAGTCGTATGTTCCCCCGCGCACCGATACGACTACGCTCCAGTCGCTCATCAACGCCATCCTCTCGGCATCGCTCCCGTGCTACAGCCACTGCGAGAGCGTTCCGTACGCGTGGGACGGCGCCGACGCGCTGGCGACGGGCTACCGCCCGCGCGACGGCTTCCGCATCTACATGAACGGGTCCAGGCTGGCCGCGGTGAGGCGGCTGCTCGACTTCACCGCCTGCGCTATGCGCGTTGAGTCCGACGGCCGGCTGCACTTCTTCCCGCCGGTAACGTCAGGCGCCGCGTACGACCACGAATTCTCGCTGGGAGCCGGCGCCCACGCGTTCCTGCAGAAGGCAGGGCGGCAGACGCTGGTCATTCCCAACCGTATCGAGGTGCGGACGCCGGAGGACTGGCCTGTCACGTACACGGGCTCGGCCATGGACGGCGGGAGCTACGCGCTCATGCCCAGGGCCCAGTTCCAGGTGGCCGCTGCCGACTCCACCGCGCAGGCTGCGCTGGTAGCGGAGTCGATCCTGGCGAAGCACCGACTCCAGAGTCCCGTGGCGCGGCTCACCGTGCCGCTCGCCCCACAGGTGCGGGTACTGGACTACCTCAGGGTCGTGGACGAGCGCCTGGGCGACTCGGTCACCGGCAACGCCGGCCTCGTGCGGCACCGCTGGGCCGCCGGGAGCAGCCGCACCCCGCACATCTGGCAGACCGACATCGAGCTGGGAGGCTGGTCCACCGTGCGCAGCCTCGCCAACAAACTGGAGGTCTACCCCACACCACAGGGCTACGAGCGCCTGGGAAGATTGACGGTGAAGAACCTCGAGGCTGAGAACATCCGGGCGGGCAGCATTGTGCTCGAGTGGCTCACCGGAGCGGGAGCGGTCGACCTCTCAAAGATAGGGGATACGCTGGACCACCTGGCGGACGGAACCACGTACGCCAAGCTCAGGTCCACCAGCATCTCGGCGGGCAACATCCTGCTGTCGAGCGCCGTGCGCGTGAAGACGGGCACGAACAGCATGTGGTACGACGTGGGCTACGTCCAGATAGATGCCGACGTGGGTCTGACCATTGCGGGCCAGGACCTCATCTTCGCCTACGGCGCACAGAGGCACTACATCTACCCCTCGAGCTACGAGCTGGATATTATGTCCGCCTCCGGCTGCGACATCCGCTTCCTCAACGGCCCGGTCAAGCTCTCCTGCCACATGGATCCGAAGTCGGATAACACCTACGACCTCGGCTACTCATCGCGGCGCTTCGGCGCCATCTTCTGCCACGACCTCTACGTGAGCAATCAGCCGTGGGATACGGTGGACGATCTGGAGCTGGTGCGCGGGATCAGGGCAGATCTGAGCAACGGGAGGTCTTACGACCGGTCCACCATACCGCCGATGCTGAAGGCCTCGCACCGCAAGGAGGAGAAGGTGCAGCGGCGCGCGGAGCAGATAGACCGGGACGACGCCGAGATCCGCAGCATACTTGACGGCGCTGTTGCGCGGGAGATGCGGCCCGAGAAGCGGGCGGAGCTGCTCGCCGTACGGGAGGAGGTCGGGAAGGACCGCCAGGAGCGCATCGACCGCTACGCAGACTCGCTGGAGGAGGATTGCTGCATCTCGCTCGGCAACGCCGTGGGGCTGCTCATCGGCGCGGTGCGGCAGCTTGCCGACCGGGTGGATGCGCTGGGTGTACGTATAGAGTCGCTGGAGAAGGGAGAAACATGACGAGCTCTGCAGATACGCACGCGGATACCACCCCGGCAGCCATCTCTCCCCGCCCCGCCTGGCCGCCGCTGACGAACATCTGGCGAGGTCTGTTCACCCTCTCGGTGGGGTTGACGCTGTGCGCCCTCGCGGTAGCGGAGGCAGCCGGAGAGGCCACGGCGCCGGCATGGTTCCTTGGCTTCGCCATACCGGTGCTGACCGAGTGGATAGGAGAATGGATCGTGTATTCGTGGAGACACTAACCGGCGCAGATGATCCTCCCCGGTCCGGCAGTGGCCGTGCCGGACCGGCGGTGGAGATGATGATGGCCGACGACGAGGAGGGCTTCACATGCGGCCTGTGATTATCGTTCGGGTCAGGGCGCCACCTCAACGCGGTTCCGACCGTTATCCTTCGCACGGTAGAGCGCGGAATCGGCGCGGGTGAGGAGCACATGCGGGGTATCTCCCTCGCACCATTCGGCTACGCCGAGGCTTACGGTCATCGAGAACGCCGCGTCCCTGCCATCCTTGCGCTTGAACCACACTTCATCAACGTGCGCCTGCTGAAGGTTGCCGTCCAGGTCGAATTCTGTTTTGGTGGGAGGCGCGGATATGCAGTATTCTTCGCGTTGTTATGGCGTTTCTCTGCTGACAACGCCGATACAGCCTGTGGGGTGGGGATTCCTCAAGTAGTGCAACCCGCCTTCCGGGTTCCTCACAGCACAAATGGTAAAGGAGGGCGCAATGTTCTGTTTTCAATGCCAGGAGACCGCGAAGAATACCGGATGCACGGTTAGAGGTGTGTGCGGCAAGCCGGAGGACACCGCGAATCTGCAGGACCTCCTCATATTCGTACTGAAAGGAATTGCCGTCTACACGGAAAAGCTGAAGGAGCTGGGAGTCAGTGACCGGAGCAACGGCCTCTTCGTCGCCAGCTCGCTATTCGCAACCATTACGAACGCGAACTTCGACAACGAGCGCTTCATCGGGCTCATTCGGGAAGCCCTCGCGCGCCGGAGCGCACTGAGGGAACGGTTCCTCGCGGCCTACAAGGAGAGAAAAGGGCAGGATTTCGCAGAGTCGCTGCCGGATGCGGCCCTGTGGCATTCAGACGACCCCTCAGAGTTCTCTGAGAAGGCGAGAGCGGTTGGCATCCTCTCAACCGCGAACGAGGATGTCCGGTCGCTGCGAGAGTTTGTCGTCATAGGATCGAAGGGTATTTCTGCCTATGCCGACCACGCGGCCATCCTGGGATACGAACAGGACGAGATCTACGACTTCCTGATGGAGGCGCTCGCGTCTACGACGAAGGACCTCCCGGTGGACGAGATGGTCGGACTCGTTATGAAGGCGGGCGACATGGCGGTCAAGACGATGGCGTTGCTCGACAGGGCCAACACTGAGACCTATGGCCACCCCGAGATCACCGAGGTGAATATCGGCGTGCGGGGCAACCCGGGGATCCTCATCAGCGGACACGACCTGAAAGACATGCACGAGTTGCTGGAGCAGACGAAAGACTCCGGAGTGGACGTGTACACCCACAGCGAGATGCAGCCCGCGAACTACTACCCGGCATTTAAGAAGTACCCGCACTTCGCAGGCAACTACGGTGGCTCATGGTGGCAGCAGAACAGCGAGTTCGAATCCTTCAACGGGCCGATCCTGTTGACTACCAACTGCCTCGTGCCGCTCAGGAAAGAGAACACGTATCTCAATCGCCTGTTCACGACGGGCATGGTGGGCTACCCCGGTGCGACGCAGATCCCGGACAGGCCCGCAGGAGGAGCGAAGGACTTCTCGGCGGTAATCGAGATGGCCAAGTCCTGTCCGCCGCCCACGGAGATCGAGACGGGGACGATCGTCGGGGGGTTCGCACATAACCAGGTGACAGCTCTTGCCGACAAGGTGATCGAGGCGGTGAAGTCCGGAGCCATCAAGCGCTTCATCGTCATGGCGGGTTGTGATGGCCGGTATCCTTCCAGGGAGTATTTCACAAAGGTTGCGCAGAACCTGCCGAACGACACGGTGATACTGACGGCAGGGTGCGCCAAGTATCGCTACATTAAGCTGGCGCTGGGCGACATTGATGGAATACCGCGCGTCCTTGACGCCGGCCAGTGCAATGATTCGTATTCGCTCGCGGTGATCGCGCTGAAGCTGAAGGAGGCCTTCGGCCTGTCCGACATCAATGAGCTTCCGCTGTCGTTTGATGTGGCGTGGTACGAACAGAAGGCGGTCGCGGTCCTGCTGTCCCTGTTGTCGTTCGGTGTAAAGGGCATGCGGATTGGCCCGACCCTTCCGGGATTCCTCTCGCCGTCGGTTGCCAGGGTACTGGTTGATAAGTTTGATATCAAGCTGATCAGCAACGCGGAGGATGACATCGCCGCCATGATGGCCGGCAGATAGGCCGGGCTCCGGCAGAGACCATGACAGGGTCGTATAGCTTCCCTGTCATCCATGGCCGGCTTCTGTCAGATGCCACCGCCGCCTGTCGGCGCAAAGCCGGTGTAGCAGTAGTGATGCCCGAAATCGGATAGAAGCTTCCCCTCAATTCCTGCTAGGATTCCTCCGGGCGCATTGTGCGACGCTTCGGTGTTCAACGCTCATCCGGTGTGGTGACACCGGCGATCGCTGTTCCACAACTGAAGAAGGAGGCAAATGGAAGACCTGAGCGACGAAGGCCGGTGGAACGCGGTAGTAACTCGAGATGTTACCTGCGACGGTCTGTTCTTCTACGGTGTGAGGACTACCGGCGTGTTCTGTCGACCCGGGTGTCCCAGTCCGCTGCCCCGGCGTGAGAACGTGGTCTTCGCATTCTCGCCGGCGACGCTGTTGAACGCCGGTTTTCGCCCCTGCCGTCGGTGCCGGCCTGATGAACCGTCCAGGACGCACACATCGGTTGGGACAGTTGTCAGCCTGTGCCGGTTCATCGAAGAGTCCGAGGAAGTACCCCCGATGGCACAGCTTGCCCGACGCGCCCGAACGAGCGAATCGACGGTCGCCCGCCTCTTCGGTGAGGCGCTTGGTGTTACGCCGCGCGAGTATGCGGACGCATGTCGCCGCGAGCGTTTCCGAAAGGCGCTGCGAAATGGAGCAGGGGTTCTGGAGGCGACGTACGGAGCGGGTTATGGCTCTACCAGTCGTGTGTACGAGGGGAGTCACGTTCACCTGGGCATGACGCCAAATGAGTACCGGAATGCAGGCCGCGGACAGCGGATAGCCTACACGGTCGCGATGACCCCGCTTGGGTATCTGCTCGTGGCAGCAACCGAGAGAGGCGTAAGCTCTGTGAAGCTTGGCGATGCGCCCGATGCCCTTGTAGAGGAGCTTCGCGGCGAGTTTGCGCGCGCGGAGCTGCAAGAGGGAGGCGAGATGCTGTCTGCGTGGACGTCACAGTTGGTGGAATACCTGGATGGGCGACTTCCATGGCCCGAGTTGCCCTATGATGTAAGGGCCACGGCCTTTCAGCGGCAGGTGTGGGAGCACCTGCGCAGGATTCCGGCAGGCTCAACCATGCACTACGGCGAGGTGGCGAAACAGCTTGGAAAGCCGCAGGCGACACGCGCGGTTGCCCGCGCCTGCGCCACCAATCCCGTGGCGCTGGTGGTGCCGTGTCATCGGGTCGTCCCGAAGAGCCCCGGCCTTGCCGGCTATCGGTGGGGGGTGGAGCGGAAGCGGAGGCTGTTGCAGATTGAGGGAGCCGCTGTGGCTGATCAGTAGCTCTGGCAGGTGGATTGCGAGGCTTACTACTGGCGTTGAGTTCTTAAGCCATGGAGGTGAAACGTGCCGATCAGCAAGGGTGCTGCGACCTTCTCAGTTATCACCGGCGCACTGATTATTGCTCTTTGGTCTATACTGTTTGCCACGGGACAGGTGTCCGGCATTGTTGAGGAACCGCTCTCATACGTCTTCCACCTTGCCTCCGAGACGGTGACTGCGGCTCTGCTGCTTGTTTGTGGGCTTGTGGGCCTGCGGCAATCAGCGCAGGCCCGCAGACTGTTCTACTTCGCCGGCGGCATGCTGCTGCTCGCGGCCGCCGGCATGGTGGTGTTCTATGTGGTGCATTGGTCTCTCCCGTTCGTGGTTCTGGGTATCGTGGTTGCGGCACTTACCCTCCTGTTCCTGCGCCGCAACTACTCAGTTCGGAGCGATGCTGTGTACCTTGCACTCGGAACGATCCTGTACTTGCAGTTCAACGTGCTTGGCAACCTGTTGCAGATGGGGGATGCGATTACCGCTGCGTACGTCGGCGTCTCCGCGCTCCTGACACTGCCCGTGACGTTACTGTTGTTGACACGGCCACTGTAGTACGGAGATCGGTCGCGCGTGCAGCACTGCTTTGATCGTCGAATTGGAATTGGAGGACAATCATGCACGAAGTCACCATTGTTGAGGTCCCCGCACAGCTCGTCATTGGATTGCAGACGAGAGGTCACTACGCGGAGATCGGGTCGGCCATCGGAGCCGTCGTTCAGTACGGCATGTCGCACGGTGCAGAGTTCACCGGGGGACCCATTGCACTCATGCACGAGATAGGCAAGGACGCGGCGGTAAAGGCAGACCAGGAGGGGAACGCCGTGATCGACGTGGCCTTCCCCATCGCGCGGCCCGTCGAGAGTAGCGAAACGGTGAAGTGCTACCATCTGCCCGGCGGACAGATGGCAAAGGTGGTGCATAAGGGGCCGTACGAGGCCTGCGAAGCTGCCTACGACGCCCTGTACGCATGGGTTGTGGCTCATGGCTACATGATCAGTGGCCCGACGCGAGAGGTCTACCTGAACGATCCCCGCGAAGTGCCGCCTGAGGAGTTACTCACCGAGATATACGCGCCGATAGTACCTGCGTAGTACTACGATGCCGTTGCCAGGAGTGTGCCTGTCACGTGAGATGGCTCGCGCCTCGGTTCTGGGCAGCTACACGGCAACCGCGGATTCGATCTCCTGCAAGGCCTTCTTATCGGTCTCGACTGAGCGAGCTTTCTCGAGTGCCGTCCTCGCGTCCTGTCCGCCCAGTTGGCCAAGTCCCCAGGCTGCATAGCCCCTCACCAGCGGATCGCAGTCCTCAAGCGCCTGTGCGAGATATGGCACGTGGGATCGGTCTCCACTATTGCCCAGTGCAATGGCCGCGTTGCGCTGGAAGTAGCGCTTGTGGCGGATGTAGTTGTACATCACCGGCCTGAGCACTGTCTCAAAGTACTCATCTGTAAGCAGCAGCACCTTTCGCAGGTCGAACTGCTGCGCTAGGCGTTGCAGGAAGCTGCTGGCGGGGAATGATGCGAGTGCCTTGAGGCGCGGTGCGTTCCGCGGACATGCTTCCTGGCACAGGTCGCAACCATGAATCCACGACCCCATCTTCTCCCGGATCTCGGTTGGAATGTGACTGGTGGTATACGGTCCACGAAAGTTGTCCTGCGTCATGAAGGTGTTGTACGCGATGCATCTCTTTGGCTCGAGTCTGAATGCATCGAGAGCGCCTGTGGGACAGGCATCGATGCAGATGCGGCAGCCATCGGGACACGGCGCTTCGATGGTCGGAGAGTCGTACTCCAACTCGGCGTTCACTGTGAATGCTGTCAGCGCGATGAAGGAGCCCGGATCCTTCGAAAACGCGAAGTTGTTGCGGCCATAGGTGGCGACTCCGGCGCGGGCGGCGGCCAGTCGTTCGGGAACATTGATATCAGGACCGAGTATCACCTTCATGCCGCGCTTCTCGAGATAGTCCACAAAGAGCTGGCGGCGTGCACCATTCGTCCGGCTGCTGGACTGGTTGTGGCAGCGCGCCTGGTAGAGTCTGCCTATCTTGCCCGTGAACTCTGGCGGGAAACCTTCCCGGCTGTAGTCATATACCACGGAGATGAGGGATCTCGCTTCCGGCATGAGGCTGCGCGGGTCCGTGCCCGCAATCGGTTTGAACGGGCTTTCGATGTAGTAGTCGTATCCCGAGTACCTCGACTGCAACTCTTCCGCGTACCAGGGAAACGGATCCGCAGTGGTGACGCCGGCATCGTGGTAGCCGAGGTCGAGCGCGAAGTCCTTGATCTCACGAGTCAATGACATAACCATATCCCTCTCTATGCCACGTACAGCAGCACATGTTGTCAACCGGGAAATGTACACGGTCGAACGGGTGCATGTCGAATTGACCGTTACGAGCTACCTCCCCGACTCTGCAGCATAGCGCTGCACGACCGTGCGGTTTGACCCGGCGTCTCTCCTGTGCAGACCGGCCCCGGTGTCCTGCCGCATCGACCCATTGCCGGTGGCAATGGTTCCGGCGGGACGGGATGTGCATCATGCTACGGGGGCCACTGGCAGCGTTACTCACCCCTCATGTATGCGCCCTTCATGGCAGAGACGGCCAGCCGGGTGTACGCGCCCAGCATGCCGCTGGTGTAGCGGCGCGGCGGCCGTCGCCACACGGCCTGCCGCTGCAGCAGGATCCTCGCCACCTCCCCACCCGTTGAGAAGCCGTCGGCAACGGCGACGATGTTAAGCGATCTGCGGCTGAGGCTTATCTCCACGGTGTCGCCCGTCTCCACACACGCGATGGGGCCGCCCGCGACGGCCTCGGGCGACACGTGGCCGATAACCGGTCCGGCAGTCGCGCCGGAGAACCTCCCGTCGGTGATCAGGGCGATAGAGCTGCGGTACTGCGGTATCGCTACGATGGCGGAGCTGGTGTTGAACAGCTCGGGCATGCCGCACGAGGCAGGGCCCTCGTTCCGCACGATCAGCACGTCGCCCGGCTCTACCTTGAGCCCCGTGACCATCGCGAAGCAGTCCTCCTCGCTCTCGAACACCACCGCCCTACCGCGGTGCTCGTACATGGCGGGATCGCAGGCGCTGTACTTGAACACCGCGCCTTCGGGCGCCAGGTTGCCGTAGAGAATGGCGACAGAGCCATACGTATTCTCGGGGTCATCCACATTCCTGATGACGTCGGTGCGCCCCAGGCTGCGGGAGCGGTCGCGCGTCGCGTAGTTCGCCAGGTAACCCTCGCCCGTCCGGAAGAAGTCGGATGCCCGCACATCCTCGAGGTTCTGCTTCAGCGTCTTGCCGGTGACCGTGAGAGCGTTGAGCTCCAGCAGGCCGGAATCGGCAAGGAGTGCGATGATGCGCTGCACCCCACCGGCGTACCAGAATTGGCGCGAGGCGTACTCGCCCGCCGAGTGCAGATTGGTGAGGTAGGGAGTCTTCTGTCCGAGGTCATCGAACCAGCTCACGTCAAACTCAAGCTCCGCTGCAGCCGCGATGGCGGGCAGGTGCAGCAGCGCGTTGGTAGAGCCACCGGTAGCCTGGTGGATGACCACCGCATTCCGCAGCGACGCCTCTGAGAGGATGTCGCCGGCCCTGATGTTCCGCCGGTGGAGGTCCATGACGAGTAGTCCCGCCTGCCGAGCCATCGTGAGGACATAGCGCTCGTTTGCGGGAGCGAGCGCCGACATCGGCGGCGCGAGTCCCAGTGCCTCGGCCATCACCTGCATGGTGGAGGCGGTACCCATGTACTGACACGCACCCTCACATGGGAGGGAGTGCCGCTGCACATGCAGCAGTTCTCCGGGAGACTCAAGGCCAGCCTCCACCCGTGCGAACGTCGCTGCGATATCGCCGCTCAGCAGGTAGCAACTACCGATTCCACCGGAGCCACCGGGAACAACAACGGCCGGAATCTCCTTCTTCAGCCGCGCGATGGCTATGAGGGCTGCCGGCATTGCCTTGTCGCAGCTCGTCACCAGCACCGCGCCATCGAACGCGTGCCCTTGCACGTACGCTTCAATGATGCCGGCGATGTAGTCGCGCGATGGCAATATGTAGTTCATGCCGTCATGACCGGTCGCAACACCGTCGCACAAATCGGTGGTGGTGAAGCTAAGCGCGGCGCCGCCCGCCTCGTGGATGCCGAGGGTTGCCTGCTTCACCAACCGGTCTAGGTGGTAGCTGCCGGGATGCGATTGCCCAAAGGTCGAGTGCGCCAGGATAAGAGGCTTCCCAAAGTCCTCCTCGGTGACCGCGCCGGAGACGTAGAGGGCAAGAGCTTCCGGGGCGTTCTTCCTTATTGCATCGCTTCTTAACGTCATGACTGCACCTCTTGCCGGATATGCGAAGCGCTGTGGGACCGACATCCGTCATTGTGACACAAATTGAGACGGTAGAGGGCGCGGTTCGCAAATGCCAGTCTCCGGTCCACAACCCGGTTGACTCCGTGGAAACGTACGCCTACCATATTCCAGTGATCAGGGTCCCTACAAACGATGACACAACAGGAGGCTGCGAATGGCACTGGTAACGGTTGCGAAGAAAGATGACATAGTAAACGGAAAAATGATAGGCGTGGAGGCGGAGGGCAGGAAGATCCTCATCGCCCGCGTGGGTGGGACTCTGCACGCAATCGATGCGGTCTGCTCCCACATGGGTGGCGAACTGCCAAAAGGACGCCTCGACAGCGACGTGGTTGTCTGTCCACGGCATGGCTCGCAGTTCGACGTGAAGACGGGCAAGGTGGTGAAGCAACCTGGTTTCGCGGCGAAGGCGCTCACAATGGGCCGGGGAGCCACCGACCTGGCAGTCTTCAAGGTGGTGGAGGATGGGGATGACGTAAAGGTGGAAATTCCGCAGAAGGATTGAGCCGTCAGCACTCCACACCTTCAACCGTGTCCTGTGATCCGGCGGATTGCGGGCCGGACATGTCCGACCCCTACCCACAATGGTGACCGGGCGGGGTGGTGATGCGTAGGGGCCGCATACATGGGGCCCGCCCAATGGCGTGGGTGGGTTGTTTCAGGCGTCGGTGCGATCCGTTTCCGTCCGTTAGTTCGTGCCACCCCTTGCCATCCCCTCCCGCCCTCTGGTAAGATTGCAACCAGGTGCAACAGCAATGAGTTGCGTGTTCACGCTCAAGCAGAAGGGGCTCAAGCTCACGCCGCAGCGGCGGCTCATCGCCGAGGCGATCCACGACATTCCCACCCACCTCAGCGCCGAGGAGATAATCATCTACGTCCAGGACAAGATGCCGGGCGTGAACAAGTCGACCGTCTACCGCACGCTGGAGCTGCTGGAAGAGGCCGGCTGCGTCTACAGGAGCCGCATGGGCGATGGCTTCGTCTACCACCATGCCGAAGAGGGACATCATCACCATCTTGTGTGCCGGAAGTGCGGCGAGACCGTTGACTGCGATGAAGATCTGCTCGCATCCGCCGAACAGGCAATCGCCGACCAATACGGCTTCCACGTGGACCTCAAGCACGTGGTCATCCGCGGCCTGTGCCAGGACTGTACACGCGAGACGTAACGGTCTATCTCTTTTTTTGCTTTCTTGGAACGCAACCAGTTGCAGATGCATACAGAGGCAGGAGCTAGTGTGTGAAACCGATACACCCCGAGACTGCAGAATGCCGCGAATGGGCAGAGATGTGGCGTGCGCGCCGGCTGCGTACCGGACTGGAGGCGAACCTGAACCGCGCCGGCATTCCGGAGGAGGAGTTCTGGTCGCGCTACGCCGGGTGGGTTGAAGCATTGCGAAACAACGGCTACCCCGGCACGCTGCTGGACCGTGTCATTTCGCATACCTGGCCGGGCTGCTCGGTGCTTGATATCGGCGCCGGTACAGGCGCCTTCGCACTGCCACTGGCACGAATCGCGGGACACGTGACGTGCATTGAGCCGTCTGCCTCACAGGCGGCCCACCTCCGCAACCTCGCCACCCGAGAGCGGATTCACAACATCACCATTATCCAGCAGCGGTGGGAGGACCTCGATCCTGACGAGGTGGATGGTCATGACCTCGTGCTCGCCGCGCACTCGCTGCAGATGAGCGATCTGTCGGACGCACTGCGCAAGATGGGCCAGCTGGCTAACGGGCACCTGATCCTCATCCATACGGCCGGCCATAACCTCTCCGGTGCGCTGCAGGAGCTCTTCGCAATCGAATCCGCGCCGGACTACACCTTCCCCTACGAAGTCCTCCAGGCGCTCGGTTACCACCCCGGCATCGAGCTCATGACACGTGAGTACGAGGTCGATCTCGACCTTCAGCTCGACATCTTTCGCTACAACCCCGGACTGACCGCCGCACAGTGCGACGTACTGCGCTATCACGCCTGCAGCCAGGGAATGGTGGTGCATCGGGAAGGCAGGCAATGGCTGCGGCGCTCGCATACAGACGCACTTATCTCGGTGAATTCCCCCGGTAGAAAGGAGTGGACATGAAGAGCATAAGGTCCCTTGTCGCGACGTTGCTCACGATCTCGCTGGTTACCGGAGCCGCCTGCTCCCCACAACCTCCTCTACCGACAGGCGAGCCCGAGGCTCCTTCCGGGACGCCCGAGGCGCCCGCCTCCCCGGAGCCGCGCGACCTCACGTTGCGGGTTGGCACCACCCGGGACTTCAAGACAACGAACAAGTTTGCCGACTACTGGTACGGGGTGCTCTCGAACATAACGACACACGACAGCCTCATCAAGCTCGGGCCGGATATGCAGCCCGCGCCGTGGCTCGCACGCGACTGGACCATATCTGACGACAGCACTGCATTCACCTTCACCATAGCCGAGAATGCGACGTGGCACGACGGTGCCCCTCTCACCCCCCGGGATGTCCAGTTCTCTATCGAGTACTACCGCGACCGCGACCCCCAGGCCGGCTGGATGCAGGAGATCATCGAGAGCATCTCGGTGGACGGTAACGATGTCGTTCTCAAGCTCACGCAGCCCTACGGCAACCTGCTGACCGAGTTCATGACCTACTCCATAGTGCCCGAGCACATCTGGGCAGATGTGGAGAAACCGCTGGAGTACGAGGGCGCTGACCGCGTCATCGGCTCCGGCCCCTTTACCTTTGTCAGCTGGGATCCCGCCGCCGGGAGGTACATCTTCGACGCCAATGAAGACTACTTCCAGGGATCTCTGGCCATCGACCGGATCGAGTTCCACGTCTATCGCACCATGGACGCCCTGGTCATGGCCCTCGCCAGGGGTGAGGTAGACACCTGGTGGGATTACTCGGGAGAGTTTCCCTACACGCACGTCCCTCCACTGCTCACGAGCGGCGACATACAGTTCGCCACCGCCACGTTCCTCGGCGTGCCCGCAGCCCTCGGGTTCAACCTGGATAAAGGCCCGACGGCGGAGATCGGCTTCCGCGAGGCGGTGACGCTGGCCATTAACTACCGGCAGATAGCCGACCTCGTCTACGCAGGTTACGGCAGCGTGCCAACCTGCGGTTTCGTGCCGCCCACGCATCCACACTTCGACCGGGATGTGCCACAGTTGACCTACGATGTCGAGAAGGCAGCCTCTCTGCTCGACTCACTGGGCTACGTGGACGGCAGCGGCGATGGCCTGCGGCAGGACTCTGGTGGAGAGACCTTAACCCTCACTCTGCTCACCCGTGGTGACATGCCGAGCATGCTTCGCGTCACCGAGATGGTGGCAGCCGACCTGCGGGCAGTGGGCATAGACACGAACGTCCGGGCACTCGACAGCTCTACATGGGTCGCGGCGAAAGACGCCATGGACTACGACCTCGTATTCTTTCGCGCCACCCCCTGGGGCACGATGATGCATGCGAGCCATGGGTCCGGCTATTTCGACTCCCGACGCACCGGCGCCGGCGTGCTGCACAACCTCGACGCCCGGGAATACCTCGATGTGTGCGATGCACGCCTGTCCACCGCCATTGCCGAAGAGCAGAAGCGCCTTGACAGGCAGCTACAGCAGATGCACTGCGAGTACCTCCCCGGCATTGCCCTCGTATGGATTGAGAGTGTCTACCCGTACCGCGAGGGTTGGGACAACTGGACCATCGACCACATCTACGGAGGCGTGGTGAACAGCTTCTCCTGGTTCTCCCTGACCAGGGACTGAGTGCAGCAGCGAGAATGCCCATGGCAACCGGCTCCAGCATGGTGACCGCGCAGCGGCACGAACATCCTTCGGCCACGGTAGCGTCCAGGGCGGTGAGGTATCTCTCCGCCCTGTTCATCATCGTGACCCTCAACTTCCTGCTGCCACGGCTGATGCCCGGCGATCCGGTGATGAACATAGTGGGAGAGGAGGCCTACTACGGTTCTGGAGAGGCGCTCGACGCGCTCAGGGCCGACCTCGGCCTGGACCAGCCGCTGCACGTGCAGTACGGCCGCTACATGGCCGGACTCGTAACCGGCGACTGGGGTTACTCGTATCTCTACCTGCGCCCGGTGAGTGAGTCAATTGCATTGCACCTGCGCTGGACGCTTGCGCTTGTGCTACCGTCGGTCATCCTCGCGGCGCTCCTCGCCGCGCTGCTGGGGAGCATCGCCGCGTGGCGGCGTAGATCGCGCACCGATATCGTGCTGTCCGGCGCGCACCTCCTCATCTACTCCATGCCGCACTACTGGCTGGCGATGCTGGCGCTGTTCATCTTCAGCTTCAGGCTGGGCTGGTTCCCCCTCGGCAGGGCCACCTCAGGCGGTGCATCAGCGCTGCCGTACTTGCTCGACATCGGCTGGCACATGGTCCTGCCGCTCCTGATCATCACGGCGTTCAAGGCCGCATACGACTACCTCATCGTGCGCAACTCCGTGGTGTCCATCCTTGGAGAAGATTATGTACTGATGGCGCAGGCGAAGGGACTGTCGAGCATGGCCGTGCTGTTCAGACATGCGCTCAGGAATGCGCTCGCGCCTCTGGTGACGGTCACCGCCATCCAGTTCGGCATGGTGCTGTCCGGAGCCCTGCTGGTGGAGGTCGTGTTCTCCTGGCCGGGCATGGGCACGCTCATCTACGATGCCATCGGCGCGCGCGACTACCCCCTGCTGCAGTCGGCCTTCCTCATCATCGCGATATGCGTGCTTGTCGCCAACTTCATTGCGGACGCGCTGTACCCGCAGCTGGACCCGAGGACGAGGTAGCCGTTGCGGCTCACATCACACGTGAAACAGAACCGCCTGGCGCTGGTCGGGGCAGCAACGCTGGCGGTGTTCGTGCTGGGAGCCGTGTTCGCTGATGTGCTCATGCCCCACGACCCGTGGCGGCACTTCCAGCCATTTATGTCGCCATCGGGCGCACACCTGTTGGGGACCGACGATGTGGGGCGAGACATCTTCTCAGAGCTCATCCTCGGAGCGCGCGTCTCACTATCGGTCGGCATCCTCGCGGGCTTGCTGGCAGTCAGCATCGGTGTACTGGTGGGACTGCTTGCCGGCTTCCGGCGGGGGCTCCTCGACGAAGTGCTCATGGGCCTCACCGATATCGTCCTCGTCATCCCGGCGCTGCCGCTCATCATTCTCGTCTCGGTCTATCTTGGACCGGGTATGTGGCACACGCTGCTCGTCATCGGGCTCGTCTTCTGGCCCTCCACCGCGCGCGTAATCCGCTCCCACGTGCTCAGCATACGGCAGTCCGGCTACGTGGAGTCCGCCCGGGCGCTGGGCGCCGGCGATGGCTGGATCATGTACCGACACGTCCTGCCGAACGTCCTGCCGCTGCTGCTTGCCAAGTTCGTGCTGACCGTGGCTGCCGCCATGCTCATGGAGGCATCTCTGAGCTTTCTGGGACTCGGAGACCCCATGGCCAAGAGCTGGGGAATGATGCTGCACTACGCCTTTGCCCGCGGCGGCTTCATCCGCGAGATGTGGTGGTGGTACCTGCCGCCGGGACTCTGCATCGGCCTCTGTATCCTTGCGCTCACGCTTATCAGTTTCAGCATCGAGGAGGGCAGTGACCCTCGCCTGAGGAGGGCTCTGGATCGATGACGGCCGTGCTCAAGGTAACCGATCTGCACGTGTACTTCGACACGGCCGCCCACGTCGTCCGCGCCAACAACGGCGTCACGCTCGAGGTGCACGAGGGTGAGAGCCTCGGCATCATGGGGGAGAGCGGCTGCGGCAAGACCGTACTCTTCCTTTCGCTGCTACACCTCCAGCAGCCGGGACGCATCGTCAAGGGCTCCGTCGTGCTCGATGGAAGAGATATCACGCGCCTCGGCGAATCGGAGATGGAGCGAATACGTGGCCGTGTTGTCGCACTCGTGCCGCAGAACCAGGCGACCGCGCTCAATCCCGCGTATACCGTCCGGCAGCAGCTCGAGGAGGCGCTGGCCATACGCCGACGCGGGGGTGCGCTGGGCCGGCTGGTGAGGAGTGGGCCGGATGTCAGCACAGATACCACGGAGGAGCTCAGGCGCGTCTTCGAGGATCTTGGGTTCGAGGCAGGGCCGATTCTCGAGCGGCTGCTGCGCAGCTATCCACACCAGCTCTCCGGTGGTATGCGCCAGCGTGTGCTCGTCGCCATGGCGTTGCTCATGAGACCGCGACTGCTCATCGCGGACGAGCCGACCACCGCGCTTGACCGGGCGATCAAGGCACAGTCGCTGGCCGCACTCAAGCGCGTCCGCGGCGCCCTCACCATGCTGGTCATCAGCCACGACGTAGAGGCCATCTCGACCACATGTGACCGCGTCGCCATCATGTACGGCGGCCGTGTTATCGAGTCCGGTCCATGCGCGGACGTGCTCTCCCAGCCTCGTCACCCGTACAGCCAGCTATTACTCGCCGCCCAGCGTCGCACGCGGGGTGAGCCGCTTGCCACAGTTGCTGCAGAAACTCTCAACCTTATCGACTTTCCCCGAGGGTGCCCCTTTCAGCCAGCCTGTCCCCGTACCATGCCCGCTTGCGCAACCGTCACGCCATCGGAGTACGCGACCGACGATGCAATGGTGGCCTGTCACCACTACAGCAGGGGAGGCGTCTGATGCTGGAAGTCTGCGACCTCCGTCGGCACTTCGTGGTCCGCCACAACCCTCTGGCGCGCTTTCGCCACCCGGACCACCTCATCAGGGCAATCGATGGCGTCTCCTTCACCGTCGCCGCAGGCGAGGTCCTCGGTATCATCGGTGAGAGCGGCTCGGGCAAGACCACGCTCGCCAGGACCGTGCTGCGGCTGTGCGAGCCGACCGCTGGCAGCGTGCGCTACCGGGGACGTGATGTCTTCGCCTTGAGTGCGCCTGACTTGAAGCAGTACCGTCGTGAAGTGCAGCCGGTGTTCCAGGACGCGGACTCGACACTCGACCCGCGACAGCACGTGGGCGCCATTCTTGAGGAGCCACTGCTTATCCACCGGCTAGGCAACACTACGGAGAGGCACAGTCGCATCGCCGCAATGCTGGAACAGGTGAACCTGTCGCCATCGTTCATGGAGCGCCACCCGTCGGAGCTCTCGGGCGGCCAACGGCAACGGGTAGCGATGGCGCGCTCATTACTGCTGAACCCTGAGATGCTTATTGCAGACGAGCCGACATCAGGACTGGACCCACTGGTCGCCACTCAGGTGCTCGCGTTGATGCTCAGGCTCAAGCGGGAGCACGGACTGTCTTTGGTGCTGATATCGCACGACCTCGCGACCGTGGCCTACGCGAGCGACCGCATCGCGGTGATGTACCGCGGCAGAGTTGTCGAACTCGCCGGAGGAGACAGCTTCTCGGAGCAGGCCGCACATCCCTATACCCGGTTCCTGCTGGGCATCGAGGCACGGCTGCCGGACTTCCCACTGCTGGAGGGAGTCCACGAGCACACACATGAAGCAGACCAGGGCTGTTCCTATGTGCTGGCGTGCCCCCATCACCTGCACCGCTGCCACCACGCGATCCCGACCCTGCGCGAGACCTCACCCGGCCACTTCACGGCCTGCCACGGAGTCGGGTGACGAATCAGTTGAGAGGGACAGGTGCGCCGGGTGTTGTCACTACGTACAGCCCGACAAGCCAGTGATGGCACTTGGGCCACCGCTTGTGTTCCCGGGCGATGCCTCGCCCGCGCTGATAGCACCAGCCAGCGTTCGACGCACAGGGGCGTACCAGCATAGTACCCCCCTTGGAGTGCGTCTCCCTGCCGACCGCACGCGCCATCACGAACACGCGGGTTTGTGCCGGATCGGTCGACTGAACCTATTTGGTACTAGTAGCGTCGTCCACCGCCGCCGCCCCCGCCACGGTAGCCACCACCACCGCGACCGCCACGGAAACCACCACCGCTATCCTCGCGGGGGCGAGACTCGTTGACGGTGAGAGGCCTGCCCTCCAACTCCTTGCCGTTGAGGGCAGCTATCGCGGCCTGCGCCTCTTCATCAGAGGGCATGTCGACGAAGCCGAAACCCCTTGACCGGCCATTGACGCGGTCGATCACCACGTTCGCCGAAGCGACCTCGCCAAACGCCGAGAACTCCTGGGCGAGATCCTCATCCGTGGTCTGAAATGGGAGATTGCCTACATAAATCTTCAACTCAAAAACTCTCCTGTCCTGATTCTGCGTTCACGCAGTCTTCTATTTTTTCGCCGCTCGAGGGCGACGGCATGCTAAATGGAACGCCGGGAGCCCTGCACAGATGCCCCGCTGCCGCGCTTTGCGCGCCGACAGGTCGGACACCTCTTGGGCTCATTCGTAAAACCCTTCCCGGCGAAGAACTCCTGTTCGGACGCCGTGAAGACGAAGTCGTGACCGCAGTCGCGGCACTTGATGGTCTTGTCTTGAAAGCTCACGAATGACCTCCTCTCTATGTACTACCGGTTCGTCTGAGTTGCGGTCATTCAGGGCTCGACGGGGATGAATAACGGACGAGGACTGAAACGGCCTGCACTTCAACTACCCGGACTCAGTGTACAGCTTCACGGCAATTCGCACAAGTCAATGTTCTCGCCACAGGCAACGAGGGCTTGGTATCGATTGAGATTCGTGATGATGCTTCTCCGAGAGCGCCTGCAATTCCGCTACGCAACTGCCCGAGGACGCTGCCTGTGCGCTGGCCATTGCCGCCGCACAGGACGACTCTGTTGCATCTGCCGGTGCGATGCCTGCCGCAAACCGCCTTCACGAACCACTGGTGCATCATAGTCAAAACCCTCGACCGTCAGGCACTGGAGTCGCGTATTGAGCAGCGCTTCCACGCCGCTGATCACGTCGACATCGTCACGAGTGGCGATGTTGATAGCATTGCCGGTACGGCTGGCACGCGCTGTCCTGCCGACCCGGTGCGTGTATGCGTCCACGGTGTCCGGCATGTCGTAGTTCACCACGTGGGATATGTCCGGAACATCAATGCCGCGCGCAGCGATATCAGTCGCCACGAGAATATGGATCTTCCCGGCACGAAACGCGTCCATGGTCGCCTGACGTTTAGTCTGAGGCATATCGCCCTGCAGACATGCCGCCCGGAAGCCGTGGCGCTGCAGTCGTTCGGCAAGTCGACTCGCCGCACGCCTCGTCCGGGTAAACACCAGGACAGGGCCCGTCTCATTGCGCCGCAGCAACTCGACAAGCAGCGATGCTTTCAGGTGAGGCGCCACCGGATACAGCTCGTGGGTGATACCACGCACGGGTCCCTGACGTCCGACCTGGATAATGGTCGGCTTACGCATGAAGTCATGCGCCAGTCTCTTGATATCCGGCGGCATCGTTGCGGTGAACAGCAGGGTCTGACGTTCGCGAGGCAGCAGCTTCAGAATCCGTCGAATGTCCGGCAGGAAACCCATATCCAGCATGCGGTCAGCCTCGTCCAGCACCACTGCCTCGACATGGTTGAGGTCAATCACTCCACGCTCTACCAAATCGAGCAAGCGGCCCGGGCACGCCACGACAAACTCAACACCGCTTCGCAGCTTTCGTATCTGCGGCTCATAGCCGACGCCGCCGTAGACAGCCGCACTACGAAGTTTCGTGTCTCTTCCCACAACGGTCAACACATCATGCGTCTGTTGCGCTAACTCTCGCGTCGGCGCGAGCACCAGCGCCCTGATGCGGCCTCTTGGGCCGCCCAGAAGACGGTGCGAAAGCGGCAGCACGAAAGCCGCCGTCTTACCGGTGCCCGTCTCTGCGAGACCCATGAGGTCCCTGCCTTCCAGCACCGGGCCAATAGCTTCTTCTTGTACAGGCGTCGGCGTATCATAACCTAGCCTGTTGATACCATCCACGATTCGTGGATGGAGATTAAAGGTGATAAAACTCACTTGCGTGCTCCTGTTTCTGGTCTGATATATGCGACAGGGGGAACAAACTGCCCAATGCTGACATACGCGCGAGCATGAGAAACACGGTCCATGCCGCGCCCGCTCGTCTCGTGCGCGACATCGGGCCAACCCTGACTATCTATACACATACGGGGAGAGATTCAACAACCCTGCAGAGTCAGTTCGGTGTGCAACTAATACCTGCCACCACCCCGACCACCACGGCCACCGCGACCGCCGCGGCCACCCCGGTCACCACCTCGATCGCTACCGTAGCCACCGCCGAAAGCTCCGAAGCCACCAAAACCTCCACCCCCACGATCTTCACGGGGGCGGGCTTCATTGACCACCAGGTTCCTGTTGAGAAAGGCCTTACCATTCAAACCTTCAATGGCTGCCTCTCCTTCTGACTTCGATGACATCTCGACAAAGGCGAAGCCCCTGGATCGTCCGCTGAACTTGTCCGCTACGATGCTCACCGATGACACCTCTCCGTAGTGTGAGAAGGCTTCAGCCAGCTCCTGCTCGGTGGCCTCGTACGCAAGATTGCCTACATAAATCCTCACTAACCTGATTTCCTCCTGTCTATTTCCAGAGAGCGGACTCCTTACGCCATTACCAATCCGGCCGGACGCCCTGCATCTGGCTAGCATGCCGCTGGCGACGACTGCGTCGACACGCGGGGCAGCGTTTGGGCTCATTCGTCAAGCCCTTCTCGGCGAAGAACTGCTGCTCAGACGCGGAAAACATGAAGTCGCTGCCGCAATCAGTGCACCTGATGGTCTTGTCCTCTAGACTCATGGAATGACCTCCTCTCTTTGCTGTGGTTAGTAGAGTTGCGGTCATCCCGGACTTGGTTGAATCTGTGGTGAGTTCGAACGAAGCGGTTAATGGCCAAAACTACAACTACCTCCATCAACTGTACGATATTACTGCGCAAAGTGCAAACGGCGCCGAGCACGGGAGCCACCGGTACCACCGGGAGGCCATTTTCCCACCTGGACTATGCCGCAACCGGCTACAGACAGCAAGCTGCGGCAGCAAGCTCAAAACGTGGCACACCCCCAACGGTCCCGTCGTGCTCAACGATGGTCATTCTAACGAACTGCGGCACAGCCTCGCCACAGAGCACTATCATGGCCGGGTTGCGGATAATCCCTGCGAGACTCGCACCAGGATCAAAGCCCCTGTGCTAGCATACGTTGAGACGCTTCTAGAGGAGGTCGTCAATGGCGCAGCAACGACACCAGCCCCAATCAGGCCAGAAGAAGATACCCGTTGAGTTTCCATCACAGCTCAAGGGGGGCGTGTACGCCAACAACATGATGGTCATGCACACAAGAGAGGAATTCATCCTTGATTTCCTCATGGTGGGTCCAAATGCAGGCGCGGTCACCGCGCGTGTCATCGTGAGCCCGGGCCATACGAAGCGAATGATCGCTGCACTGCAGGAGAATATGCGTAAGTACGAGCAACAGCATGGATCCATGACCCCGGCCGAAGAGCCGAAAGGACACATCGGTTTCGTGAAGGAATGAGAGGTACCGGGTAGCGATCACAAGCGTCTCGCACGAGGATGTGGTGCGGACACAAAGCGGGCGATCAGATTAAAGGCCACAAAGGCCGTTGGTCGGGCATCCTGCCTGCGGCATCAACAGGAATTACCGGAGAGGTGAAGTGGTGAACTACCGCTGAATGACGTACCTTCGCGCAGACTGCCGTGTCATCAGCTTCTGATTGATCAGGACATGACCTCGGACACCGATTGTGCCGCAGTTACGACTGCTTCGGTGTCCTGTATCCTCCTTCAACGCCTGCGTTGAGTGGCGGACGTAACAATACCAGAAGCGTCCGGATGATACAAGTGCGTGTACCCGCACAGTCAGGGGCGGGGACCGTGGTCCCCGCCCCTGAGTATCGCATCACGAACCCCTCTTGCCAAGATCACGGCAGCTCTATGTCCCCGGTTGCCTCTCTTCTTTGTTCTTGGCGTTCCTGCGGTGTCCGCGCATAGCGCGGCGGTAGATCAGATAGGCGATTCCGCCCAGAACCGCCCACACCGGTATGTACACGACGAACCAGATCAGGAGGCTCACCAGGCCACGGCCCACCGATCCCAGGCCGCTGACAGCATCGCGGAAGATATCGGCGGGGCTCCACACGCCGCGTACCTGGATGTAGTAGTCGCGATGCTCTCTTGCCTCCGCTCCTCTGTCATCCAGGACCGTGAGCCGAACACTGTACCAGCCTTCATCCCGGTAGATATGCGATGGAGAAGCCTCGTTACTGGATTGGCCATCGCCGAAACTCCAGTCGTATGTATACGGTGCAAAGCCACCCGAAACATCGGCGGTGAACTGCACCGGCCGCCCCTCATCCACCACGCGGGTATCGGCGCTGAAGGAGACTGAGAGCACGGCCTCACGCAGAAACACCTCGATCAGGGACATGGCCGAAGTCTGTTCGAGATACCGCATGCGTGCCTCTAGCCGCTCGATCTCGCCGCGTATGCGCGTCACCTCGCGCTGCACGTCCAGCAGTTCCTCAACCGTCCCCGCTTGTTCCATCAGCGCGAGAAGCTGCTCCTCAGTACGCTCGAGGTTCCGCTTCCGGGCTCCGAGGTCGATGTACTCCTCGGTCACATCCGTGCTGGAGGTGGTCTCGCGGGCCACTTCCACAGCCATCTCCCGAATCGTACTAAGCGCGCTATCGAACCTGTCGGCAGTCACCCGGATGACTATGTTTCCGAACATTCGCCCGCCTTCGCCGTAGACTGAGGACGATACTACATAACCACCCATTGTTTCCGCCATGCGACCCACAGCCTGGGCAGTGGCATCGACATCATCGACGACCGCTTCAACGTACCCGTTGCGAACGACCATTCGGTCGGCTGGCACGCCCGGAACCACGACACCATACTCGTCATCCTCGTCTCTCGGCGGCATCGGTGTTGGTGTCGGCGTAGGTGTTGGTGTGGGAGCAGGTACGACTCTCTCGGCATCGTCACGCCCCGGATACCACTCGTCTGGTAAGGGCATGGGAGGAGCAGCCGCACAGCCCGTCGCCACAACCGCAACAACAAGCCCCAGCACAGCGCATCGAGAAATGAGTCGTAACGTATTCATGTTTACCCTCCCACAAGAACAGATGCGACCCCACTATTTTTCAGCCACGTCGATAAGTATACCGCTCGCTTCAGGATCATGTGGCTAGGATGGATGACTGCCGTAGAACCTGTACTTTCGAAAGCGTGCCGATTGCAGGGCCCTCTCGATATCCACATGCATATAGACTCGGTCATAAACGATGCTCCAGACCTTCATGTCTCTTAGACCGGTGCCATGGTGCAGGTCAACCACACTAAAGCACGCCTTTCTCGACATAGTCGATCACAAACAGACGCGTGAAGACGTCCCGGTCTATCTCCGGAATGAAACGCCGTTTTTCCCTCCATGTTCTGTCGCTGATCCCCGTTGACAGCACAAGGATACCACCGTCGCGCAGTATGTCCCGCATACTAACTAACGCCCGGACCGGATTGGATTCATCCGGCATTTCGAGTATCGAAGAGTAGAGACAAAGAACCGCATCGAAATCGCGCGCGCAATTGAACGGCAACTCACGATAGTCCACCTGTACAAACGGCACGTCAAGATGATGCGCTGCAAGGTTACGCTCGGCCTGCGCGAGCATCGCCTGAGACCTATCCATGTCGCAGATCCGGAGATCAAGAGGCTTCACGCCGCGGACATCTCTGCGGGTGCCACAGGCACAATCGAGCACGCTACGTATCCCCTGCTGACCGAACAGCTCGCAGAAGAACTCCATCTTTCTCAGGTCATCCCTCGTGAAAGAACCGAAGAAGAGGTCGTACGGCTCGACAAGCCCCCGTATGGATCAGCGTCATCAACATGTCTCCAATTGCGGGGGAATCAGACTGTAGCAGAAACGCAGCGCCATGACTATTTAATGTGGCCGCCGGTCCATATGCGAAGGTTTCCCTGGATGACACTCTCGACTAATGAATTCAGGACGGCTTTGACACCAGAGGCGAGAGGCACTACTATTAATATCGTCACCCAAGTAGCGAGTATCATTCATCGCGCATTGACGGGCGTACCTGATATGTATCGAACTTCTGGCGAACACGATACTCGACCGGGACATGATCCGCCCGCCGTTCACAACCATGTCCCATGACACGCAGGGGAACAGCGAGCGCGGAGCGGGCCTTTCGAGACACCACTCGGACAGCCCGCTCTTTGATTCTCAGAAACTGTGAGGCAAGCAAGGGGGCTGTATGCAGCAGACGGTGACGAGGGATGAACAGGTCATATGTGGCCAGGCCGGAAAGCTTAAGCAACTCATTAAGGACGGGGATTGGGACGACGTCCTGAAGCTCCTCTCGAGTCTACGTAAAGCAGATGAGGCGGGCCTGGTATGCCAGCTTGATCGGGACACCATCAAGGAGGTGCTCTCCCACCTCTCGGTAGAGGAGCTCGCCGGTCTGGTGGCAGCGATGCGTGAGGCGGACGTCTGCCTATTCTGTGAGGCAATTGACCCTCTCACACTGGCCGACGTGCTGGACGAGACGAATCCCGACTTCGCTGCGCACGTGCTACGCGAGCTACCACCTGAGACCGTGAAAGACGTGTTGCCGCAACTGAAGTACAGCGAGACAGTCAAGCCGTTGCTCCAGTACAAGCACGGTACCGCCGGCGAGCATATGACCACTTCGTTTGTTGCGCTGGCGCAGGATATGACCGTTGACGATGCGATTGCCGCCATCAGGTCGGAGCAGCCCCGGCGCGATACGGTGGACACGCTCTACGCTATGGACGCCCGGGGCAGGCTCCGTGGCGTGCTGACACTGCGTCAGCTCGTGCTCGCGCGGTCTGGAACCCGGCTGCGCACACTGATGGAGAAGAACGTGCTCTCAGTGACAACCGACACCCCTGACCGTGAATGCGCGCGTATGATGAATCATTACAGCATCTCGTCACTCCCGGTGGTGGACGATTTGGGCCACATGGTCGGCGTCATCACGTTGAGGGAACTCCTGCATGTCACCCAGGAGCAAGCGACCGCAGACATGTACCACATGGTCGGCTTGAGCGAAGCGGAGCGGCTTTCGCGACCCTTGCGATACTCGGTGAAGAAGCGTCTGCCATGGCTTATCACCAGCCTGGGCATGGCGCTACTCTCGGGACTGGTGATTCACCAGTTCAGTGCGACGATCGGGGTAATTGTGGCTCTTGCAGCCTTCCTGCCCCTCATTTCGGCCCAGGGCACGAATGCAGCAGTCCAAACAGCAACTATTTTCGTGCGAAGCATCGCCCTGGGGGAACTACGCCAGCCCGTGGTGCGACGCGCCATCAACCGTGAGGCCGCGCTTGGAATCATCAACGGCGCGGCCATTGCTCTTGTTTCGGGAATCGTTGCCTACGTCTGGATGGGCGACCTCTGGCTGGCACAGGTGCTCGCCCTGGCGATGTTCCTGACAATGGGTCTCGCGGGATTTCTCGGCGCCTCAATCCCGCTGTTGTTGCGGCGTTCCGGCGCTGATCCCGCTCTCGGCTCCAGCGTGCTCCTGGCTACAGCAACCGACGTAACAGGTTTCGTCTTTCTATTGGGAATCGCGACTGCTCTCATGCAGGTCACAGGAGCCTGACGGACGAAGCACCTGCCAGATCTTGTCCAGCGATTTGACAAACCATGTGAGATAGTCTAACATGCAAAGTCCTGCCAGATCAGGCAGGTAAATAAGAGGAACCGCCCGATGGGACAACGTGCTATTTGCCCAAAGTCACAATGTAGACGGAGTGCGTCCGGAGGTGACCGGACGTTTTGAAGAGTCGTCTCACGGACAGCCGTGCTGGCGGACTCTTCAAGGCATTGAGGGTCCGCCAAGTTTTTAACGACTAACCGGATGGATGCAAACCGAAAAGGGTGTTTGGCCGTTGTACTGCAAGGAGGAGATGTGATGGAAGAGGAAACCAGGATCGAAATACAGGACGAATTCGAGCCTGTCGCTACCGGAGTCTCGTCGGAAGATGAGCAGGAGACGGTCGCGTCAGAGACCCCATACGAGATGGACGATGATGAGTTCTCGGCGATGGTTGGCGCCAGAGACTATGAGTCCTCGGCAGATATCGAGCAGCTATGGATGCGCGAGATTGGCGCCGTTCGGTTGCTCAGCAACAAGGAGGTCGTGGGACTCGCGAGGACGGTGGAAGAAGGCGAGGTTCTCAATGAAGTCGAGCAGGCTTTCGCCCGAACGAATGGTGTGGCGCCGGACGCGCCACATATCGCGCTCGCACTTCTTGAGAGGGTTATTGACCTCGATGCAGTGGCCGGCGTAATGGCTGAGAAAGCCCGGGTGCCGGAGAAGAAGGGGCTTTTTGCCACCATAACTGACCCTGCGTTTCGTGCACTGAGTGATGCGGTGTACAGCAAGGAACTCCTGGAGGAGCTTGCACCGGTTGCCGGCAACAGGGCAAGGATGGAGCATGCCGTTCGAGAACTGTCCGTAGCTGCGCGAATCCTACCTCACGAGGTCATCGAACTGGCGGGATCAGGCAAGAGAGCGAACGAATTGTCTAAGACCATCACCGATGAGAGCTTCCTCGAGCGCCTGTACTCGGTGGAGCCGGAGCTGGAACAGCATTTTCGTGGCATCAGAGCACAGGCAAAGTCGGCACGTGATCAGTTGGTGCAGGCGAACATGCGATTGGTTGTGAGCGTCGCCAAGCGACACCTGAACTGGGGGCTGCCGTTACTTGACCTGGTTCAGGAGGGTGCCGTCGGCCTCATGCGAGCTGTCGAGAAGTTCGAATACCGCAAGGGATACCGGTTCAGCACATATGCCACGTGGTGGATCATGCAGGCGGTACGTCGCGCTGTGGACGAGCAGGGCCGAATGATCCGCATTCCCGTACATATGGCGGAGAAGATGCACAAGCTCAACCGAACGCGACGTGATCTCACAATGTCGAGCGGTCGTCAGGCCACCGCCGAAGAGCTGGGAGAGGCCATGGAGACGTCGCCTGAGTTCGTTGAGATGCTCGAAGACCTGCAGCACTTGCAACCGCTGTCGCTCGACCTGCCGGTTGGCGAGGATGGAGATACGTCGCTGGGAGACCTTGTTGAAGATGACTCAGCTCCTGCACCAGAGGATGTGGCGTCGAACAGCGTGCTGCGCGACCAGATTCGCGAGATGCTGAAGGCGCTTCCAGAGCGCGAGCGTAAGATAATCGAGCTCCGCTTTGGATTGGTGGACGGCAAGGAGTGGACGCTCGAAGAGGTGGGAAAGACGCTGAACCTTACGCGCGAACGTATCCGCCAGCTGGAGAAGGGTGCACTCAGAAAGCTGCGAAAGCCCAGCACAGCCCGCCGGCTGGTAGGAGCGCTGGACTACTAGAGACACGGGATCGTTATCTCGCGGGGCGGCGCTACGCCGCCCCGCGTTTCTCTATCTCAAGGCCACCGACGGAGCCTGGAGTCCCGCGCTCATCACGCCTGATCGCTCCGCAACATGCGTGACAGCCTCATGAGCCGGCCATCATCGCCAACTACACGCAGCATATTCTCACGAACTCGCGCCCCCATATCAGCCTCATCAAGACCGCGCACAATCGCCAGCGCCTGCAGCACCGGTCGCACAAGGTCCGGCATCGCAGGCTCACCAAAGATCCACTGCGACCCGCCGGGATTATCCGTCTCCGTCAACACCTGGGACGTAGGAACGACGCGGGCAATTGATTGAATGAAACCGGAGGATAGCAACTCACCACCAAACGTGAACAGGTAACCCCGTAGGATCATGCGCTTCAGTGGCTCGGCAGGTCCAGAGTACCAGTGGATGATGGCTCTCCGGATGTCATAGCGCTCCAGCAGTTCCAGGACTTCCATCTCCGCACCGGATGTGTGCACATTGACAATCTTGTCCTGCTCTTTCGCTGCAGACAGAAAGAACTCCAGCACTCGTTCCTGGGAGTCGTACAGCGTCGCGTCGTGCACGTTGCGAAAATCCAGTCCGATCTCGCCGAACATGGGGCTCTGCTGAAGCACAGGCTCCAATTCGTCAAGGCCTGTCACGAAGTAGTGAGCATTCCACGGGTGGACACCGAGCGTGGCAAGTACCCACGGCGAGCGTCCTTGAATCTCCAGTGCACGTTCGTACGCGCCGGGGCCATTGCGGTACTGATGCTGGCAATGCGCTCGTCTTCCAACTGCTGAAGCACAGCGCCAAGCCACGTGCCCGGGTACTCGTCGAGATGTGCGTGAGCGTCGACGTAGACCGGCCGCGCAAGAGCCGCCTTATCCATAGTGCATCTATTGTCCGTGCCACCCCTCAGTACACCAGGCCCAACCAGTACATGGAGCAGGCGCGTGGAGCTATCTGTCCACGCCCCCGCGTCGGCAAGGTACAGGTCAAAGCTACGCCAGAGGCCTCTCTATCTCGTCTACCTTTTCGGGCGTCAGTGGCAATTCTGCCTGCTCGACCACCGACGTCAGTGCCAGCAGGTTCTCGTCCGAAACCAGGTTCTCCGTCGACATCTCGATGCACAATCGCTCACCGGTTCCTGCGTCCCTGAGCATGCTCAACTCCTGCTTTCTGGTCTCCTCCGGTCCCAGCGCGTAGACAGATCCCGGGAACCCTGTCCATATGACCTTGCCCGGCCACGCGGCCAGTGCCTCACCTATCGAGAGATCGCCCATGGGCGGCACGAGGAGCGGCTCGATGACGTCGACTGAAGACAGTATTCCCAACTGCCACGACACAAGACCGCACTCACTGAACAGGATGCTCAAGCACGAACACCCCGGTAGAGCGTCTGCAGTTCCCTACCGGGAACAGGCCAGCATTATCCGATGAGCCCCAGGATGCCGATGACGATCAGGTAGATCGCGACGGTATAGTTGAGCAGGCGGGGCATCACCAGGATCAGGATTCCAGCTATCAGCGCCACCAATGGTGCCAGAGAGAAACCGGCCCCGATGAGTCCCAGCACGCCGACCACAATAAGGTAGACTGCTACTATGAAGTTGAAGAAACCCGGGGCCAGGAGGATCAGAATGCCGGCCACCAGCGCAAGCACAGCCAGTGCCGTTCCGCCGGGCGCAATAAGCCCCAAAATGCCGATGACAATCAGGTAGATCGCCGCGATGTAATTCAGAAGTCGAGGCCTCAGAAGGATCAGAATACCCGCCACCAGCGCGAGCACCGCCATCAACGGACCGACTGCAGTCATTCACTCACCTCCCGTTCGGAGTCACTCCCACGGTACCACAGAGGAGTCTACAAATCCATTTGCAGTGCAGTCTCATGCCGCCACACCGACACTTCGCCAGATCCACTATCCAACAGGGAACCCGTGTTGATCGACAGTCCAGCACCATCCCCCAAACCCACTCACTCACCAAGTCCTGCAACCTCGTCCGGTGTCATTCCCTTTGGCTCATACCCGGAAGTCACGCACAGCAGGAAGACCTCGGCGGCCTTCTCCAGAAGGTCTGTAACATCAAATGCCTCGAATACATCGCAGCCGATGGCAATACAACCATGGCGTTCCCAGATGACTGCGCGACGACCTCTCAGCAGGTCCACGGTACGCTCTGCCAGTTGCTCGCTGCCCATTGGCATGTATCGGGTCATGCCTATGCCCTCCATGAGAAAGAGCTTCGCCGTTGTCTGTGATGTTTGCAGGACCCGGACGAAGTCGGGATTGCGGTATTCCGGTAGATGGGTCATGGCGATGAGATGCTGGGGGTGTGTATGGAGCACCGCTCTCTGGGGCAGTTCCTTTTCCTGAAGATAGGCATGGATCCTCAGATGAGGGATCATCTCTATAGTCGGACTTCCTCCTCCCTCTCCGCCCCAGAGCACCCGGTAGTGGTCACCACCGCTGGAGATCTGCATGAGGATTAACGTTTGTTCCGGCCGTCGTGGTAAATCGCGGAAGCGTGAACCGCTCACTGTGATGAACAGTGTCCGACCCGCCAGGTTCGGCAACGTCAGTGGAAGAGGAGTGTCCGGTGCATCAGATGATGAGAATTCCCCGGCACCGACAGACCCGGTGACATCGAGCGAAAGGTTGCCCCCGCTTGAGGCGCACCAGCCGCTCTCCCAGATATACAGCGATACTTCGGCGATATCCTCAACAATCTGCCTGAGTTCGGCTCCCAGTTCCATCTTCTTCATGAAGCCGCACCTCCGTCGCATCTACAGTATACCTGTCCGGACTGGAACAGTGGTCCGAAAAGAGCATGGAACGTTGAGCAACTACGGGCAGATTCTGGAAGAGACGAAGACGTCTGGCGGTATCCACGCGTCTGTGGATGCCGAAGTCCATCGTACCGAACCGCACTGTCGCTCCCGCCTGACCCATCTCACCAGCCATCTACACGGTCGGCTCCTGTGGCAAACCAACGGTGACACCAATCAGTCTCTCCAGCAGAGACACATGTCATGCTATTGAATCTCGCATCTCGCCCCATCGCTGCACGAACCTCACCTTCGCCTGCGGGTTCACGAGCGCAACCGGCCACTCGCCACGCAGGACGCGAGACACTTCCTCAGCAGGCCGTCGCCACTGCTCCTCAAACGATTCCGGAGAGAAGAAGGCATAGTGCCCAGTACAGATGACGTTGTCAAGGGACAACAATGGGTTATCTTCCGGTGGTTCGGTTGTCAGGACATCCAGCGCCGCCATCGCCACGCGGCCCCCGGTGAGTGCCTTGTAAAGCGCTTCTTCATCTATGAATCCTCCCCGCGCCGTATTAATGAGACACGCGGTCGGTTTCATTGCCTTGAACGCTTCAAGGTTGAAGACATGTTCCGTCTCAGGGGAGAACGCGGCATGCATGGAGAGAAAATCGGACTCTCTAAGAAGCGTTGTCCAGTCGACCAGTTCCACTCCCCTCCCCGACGCCGATGCCCTGTCCACATATGGATCACAGGCAATGATTCTGAGCCCGAAACATTTCGCCTTGGAAACAAGCGCTCTCCCAATGGCGCCAAATCCGAACAGCCCCAGTGTCCGTCCGCGCAGCCTGCCTATGCCCGGCCGAATTGACTCCTTGATCTCCTGAGAACGCGGCCCAAAACCCCACCCGGCATTCGCAACCGCGCGATTAAGGGCGACGATCCTCCTCGAACACGCGAGCACCAGCGCCATGGTGTGATCGGTGACTTCCTCGATACAGTAGCCGGGTACATTCGTCACGAGAATGCCGCGCTCCGTCGCAGCGACCGTGTCGATGCTGTCATACCCTATCTGCGTCCCGCTGATTATGCGGCATCGTTGGAGGTTCTCGATAACCCGGCGTGTTATTGGCCGTTGGCTCCCCTCGACAATAATGGCATCGGCTTCGCGCGCCAGCTCAACAACGTCTCTCTCCTCAGGACATTCACGGCCTGCGAACTCCGCTCCTATCTCGGCAAACATCTGAGGGTACTTCGTCGCCTCGTGCACCACTGCCATCGGCAATACCACAAGAAAACCCATACTCGCTCCTCCCCCGGGCATGTTCACGACTTGCGCGCCCGCCAATCTCACAATCAGTCTTCGGACACAGCTTCCTCCGGAAGGCTTGGCTCATGTCCACGCTGACGCAGTATGTGCTGGGCCTCCCGGCCCTCGGCGGCCAGTTTGCGCAACCGCCGAATCTCCCAGGGAGCCACGCCGCCGTCCTCAAGACGTCTCTCAGCGGAGAGTCCGTCCCTGACCTTCTTCTGCAGGGCCGCCCTGTTCTCAGAAGGGACCCCAGGCACAGCCTGTTCCGGCAACCTCTCTATTTCGTCAACCATTTCGTCCCTCCTATTGCGAGCACAACTGCCCGGATCAATGAGGCCGTTCACGGCGGAGCATACCACAGCCCTCATCACGTTGCGAACAACATTCACGCTTCTATTCAGCAGCTGCGTCCTCTGCGTGACCAACATACGGATACTCGCGCCAGGAGAAGGGCCGTTCTGTTGCGGTCAGGCAGATGCCAATCGAAACGGAAGGTGCGAAGGAGCACAAGTCGTAATGCGTGCATCAACACAGCACAGTGCCGCTCCGTGCCCCTTCACGGGATTGAGATCCATCTTGCGGATCACAGGGAAGCCGGTAACCAGCAGCGCCACCCGAATCAGCATGTCCGCCAGCAGGTCTGTATCCATGCCCTGCTGACTACGGATACCGGCAATGAGCGGGAACGCACGCAGTGCACGCATTATCTCCGTCGCCTCCTCTCTCGGAAGGGACGCGAGACGAACAAGAACGCCGAGGGGTGGGTCAGCACCTCCACTTACAGCAGCTTGATACTGGAGCTACCCTGATCCTGCGTTTCCTCGTAGAGTCGTAGCAGGTCGATTACGCCGGTCTGTGCGGAGTTGCCGACATTCGGTAGCGAGTTGAACTGCAATCCGCGCTGCATCGCCATCTCGTACACGAAGTCCATAGGTAGCGCCGGAGCCGCTCCGAATTCAGCGCTCAGGATGAAAACGGCCCTGGTGCCTTTCGCAGCCATCTCTGAGAGCGTCTGCCGAACCGGTCTCGCGGGTATGGCAATGAACGCGAGTTCAGGGACAACAGGGAGATCATGGACCGACGGATACGCACAGACGCCCTGAACCTTGCGGGCACCTGGATTCACCGGCAGCAACCGGCCTGAATATCCGCGAAGCAGGATGTTGCGCATGAGCTTGCCACGAGGCTTGGAGGTATCTTCGCTCGCTCCAACCACGACAATGCTCGCGGGATCGAGCAGTGTGTGCAGGGTAGCTGCTGCACTTATGTGTCATTCCGCAGGTCAGGAGATCTGCACCTCCAAACCGCCCGCTCCTCTACTTCGGAGTCGCCCGGCTCCCCCCATCACCCGACGCGGGATGCCATATCTCTGCCCGCGTTAAAAGCGGCGTAGTTGGCCGACCAGATAGCGCGGCGTGGATTCACCAATCTCAGCGCCTCCAACCAGAGTTCCACAGGGAAGACATCGAAAGGAGCAGTGGTGCTGAGCAGGCCAAGCATGACCACATTGGCCATGCGTCCGGTCGGGTCACCCAGTTCCAGTGCCCGTTTCAGGACATCCACCTTCACCACCCGCTACGAGCCGAGCAGGTCCTCTACCTGCACATCGTCGGGATACTGTTCGGCAGGCAATCGCAGCGGCAGTATCTTCGTGATCGCGAGCAGGACTGTGCCGTCGTGCTTCAGCATGTCGATGAAACCGGGACGCAGCACCTCGCTCTGCTCCAGAGCGATAAGAACATCGGCGCCGCCTGGCATGAGCACGGGACTCGTCACATCACCACAGGCGAAGGTGCTGATGACAGGGCCACCCATCTGCGCCATGCCATGCGTCTCTCCCTTCACTATGTTCGTATCGCCGTAGCCGGCAAGGAATGCGAGCTGCGTCAGGACACGTCCAAAGAACAGGTTGCCCTGACCGCCTACACCACGAATCGCCAGCGACAGGCGATGGGGCAACGACTCGCGTGCGACGGATGGCAGTGTATCCCCCGGTGGAGGCTCCGGGTACTCGGGAGCTGCCGCACGGTCGAGTTCCTTCAAGTCGACGACTTCCAGAACACCAAACGGGCACATCTGAATACATGCAGGTGTATGGCCACCGCAGCCCGAGCAGAGCTGATTAACCACGGGTACCCCGTCGGCTCCTTGCTCGATCCCGGGACAGATGAGGCACAATCCACACTTGTGACACTCTTCCGGATCCACCCTCACGCGCTGAGGGCTCGCATCACTCTGTCTGAGACATTGGCCTTCGGAGATGATAATGGTGGAAAACGTTCCGTCCTTTGCATCGGCGAAGGCCGTCTGCAGTCCGCTACTGACTGTTTTGCGGTCGTATGCGGCGATGACATGAGTCTTTGCACCATGAGCCTCGATGCTCCCGGGCAAGTCGAACCTGATCTTCTCACCGGCAAGATTGTGGGGCGAGGTAGGCGAAGGCTGGCCACCGGTCATAGCAGTCCAGGAGTTGTCCATGATGACCTTCACGCCGGCGATGTTGCGGAGGACCGCGTTGCGCGTGGCATCCATGCCGGTGTGGCACTCGGTGCTGTCGCCGACCAGGGCGAGGCAGCGAGACACCTCTTCAGGGCGTGAGAGGACGAATCCCTGACGCATTGCCTCACCCGCGCCCATGCAGAGGGCCGTATCGACAGCATTGAGATAGAACAGCAGGGCGTAGCAGCCGATGTCGCCGAAGACGACGTCGATAAGTCCCTTGTTGCGCATCGCGGCGACCTCTTCGGCAAACAGCCGGTAAGGACAGCCGGGACAGATGGCGGGTGGCCGGGGCACCGCCTGCGCTTTGCTCACACAGTGCGAAACAGTGAAGCCAAGCCGTTCTGCTACAAGGGCGGGCGTCCACTCGGTGAGCGGGGCGTCCGCCGCCTTGCCCTGTACTGCGAGTCCGGCCTGCTGCATTCCTTCCTGCACGAAGCGATAGCCATCCTCGATGACAATGACAGGTCCATCTATGGACTCACAGAACCTCGTGATAAGCTGCAGTGGCAGCGGATTGGTAAACGCAAGGGAGAGGACATCAAGGTCAGGGGCTAGCGACCCCTTGATCTCGCGCACGTACATGTCGCAGATGCCATAGGTGACAACGCCCCGCTTGCCAGACCCCCTCTCCCAGCGGTTGAGGTTGCTTTTCTCGACCATTTCTGTCAGTGCTGGAACACGTTCTTTGACAACCTGGTTGTAGTTCGCGCGGACTATATCAGGCAGTGCATTGAACTCTCGAAAGCCGGCGGTTCCGTCAACAGGTCCGCGTGATTGCGGGAGCATCATTCGCACGAGACCCTCACTATGGCAGAGAATGCCGCTTGTCATAACCACAACCTGAGTGTTGTACTTTCTACCGATCTCCACTGCAATGGCGGCCGCCTCGTGCATCTCCTGGTGATTTCGGGGCTCGAACACCGGCACAAAGCAACTCTTGAAAAGATACCGTGGATCAATGATGTGCTGCGTCGCGCTCGGCACGAAATCGCTGGCTACGTAGTACACCAGCGCGCCGCGTGGCATGGCATAAAGGGCGCCCGTCGTGAACGCATCGGCGGCCTGATACAGGCCAGGTATCTTCATGGTGACAACACAGTCGCGCCCCGCCATAGTGTGGCCGTGCCCGACGGCAGCCGCAACCGCCTCATTCACGGACCAGCCAACCATGATAAGGTCCTGTACCTGCGACAGACCACGATCGATGACCTCCGTGCTCGGTGTTCCGGGGTAGCCGTCTGCCGCATGAATGCCTCCACGGACGCACCCGACGGCAAATGCGATGTTTCCTTGAAGCACAGCGGTTTCTCCAGTCGGGGCCGTGCAGAGTTCTCTAATGGTGCCGCTCATATCCCCACTCTCCTTATACTCACCGGTCATCTACCCACACAGTGCTGTCCCGGTGCGCATGCCCGACGGATGAGGCCGGTTGTGCACCCGCATACTCCGGACATACGCCTGAGTCAGACGACAAGGCACAGGCACGTTCAACATCGCTCTGTCGCCCGCTTTATCGGTTGCCCTCATGACTGCCTCTGCCGAACGGATTCGAAGACCGTGCAATCAGTCCGTCCAGCCTCCTGCGAATGTGTTCCGCCATACGTTGACCTGCTGTTTCGCCCTCACGGCAGGCGATCGCATCGCAGATCTGGATATGCTCCTTCAATGCCTGGGCGGAGGTCTTGTAGTGTCCGTTCTGAACGGAAGTGACCCTGGCAATGGCAATGGCATTATCAAGTCGCTCTCTCGCCTGTGCCAGTGCGCGGTTGCCCGCGATTGAAGCGATCAACTCGTGGAGCTGGCTGTCCAGTTCCATGAGTGTATACACGTCATCAGCCTGCAGGGCAGCCTCGAAGGAATTGATGATAGCTCTGAGCGCGGCTACATCCTCCTCAGAAGCCTTCTCCGCTGCCATCCTCGCGAGCGGTGGCTCGATGATCTCACGCGCCTCATAGAGGTCGATAATCTCCTCATTCGAAAGAAGGGTCACATAGACAGCCGACTTGCCGCCGGAGGTGGCTGTGGCAAGGCCATCTCCCACAAGGCGGCCGAGAGCTTCTCTAACAGGCGTCTTGCTGGTGCCAAGCTGCAGCGCGAGTTCCGCTTCGTGGAGGCGTGCGCCGGGCAGTATACGGCCCATGCGAATGCCCGTACGAATTGCAGCGTAGGCCGCATCGGTGAATCGTCCGTGGGTGCGTATCGGATCGAGACTCTTTACCCTCTCTCTTTCTGCCGGGGCCATGTAACCAAATCCCTGTCAGGATAACGGATAAATATACCTATATGTAACTTATCTTCATCCCGCCTGTCAACAGGCGAAGCCCGTAGCAGGGACTGTCGCGCCGAATCATGAAAACCATGCAGACTTGCAATCTGTGGAACACACTTGTATGAGGTCGCACTGGCCGGCACTCTGCGAGAGGACCTATAGCCGCATGGTCATCGAACGTGGTGATCACTGTCCTCCACGGAAACACCACCACCATGTTGCGGGGTGTTGATTCTGGTATGCTGTTACACCGACCATCCTTCGCGGCCCTCCGCCACGAAGACCACATACGTGGACATCAGAAAGGAGCATGCTATCCCTGTGGATGTGCACATCGAAGAGATCCCTCTCGGTGATCCTCGTCTGAAGGAGTTCGTCGATCTCCCCTGGAAACTCTACCGTGGCGATCCCTGCTGGACGCCTCCGCTTCGTGGCGATCTCCTTGGCAGCCGGCTGTTGGGGCTGAAGGGGCTGCTGACACCCGATCACCCGTATCACCGAACCGCCGAGGTCACCCACTTTCTCGCCCGGCGTCAAGGGCGAGCCGTGGGACGCGTCTCAGCCGCCGTCAACCATCGCTTCAACGACCATTATGGCGTTCGCATCGGCTTCTTCGGCTTCTTTGACGTCGCCAGGGACTACGAGACAGCGAGGACACTGCTCGACCACGCGCGCGACTGGATCAGGTCGCGTGGAATGACTATCCTCAGGGGGCCGGGGGAGTACTCCAATAGCACATATGAGCGACAGGGCATTCTCATCGATGGCTTCAACACCTGTCCAACTGTCGAGCTGACCCACAATCCGCCATACTATGCCGACTTCATGGATCGCTACGGCTTTTCAAAGGCAATGGACTACCACGCCTATCTGCTTGACGTCACCACTGCCATCCACCCCGCTCTGGTGGTGCTTGGAGACCGCGCGAAACGCCGTCACAACGTCACCACGCGAATGGTGGATCTTAACAACTTCAGGAGCGAGGTGCGCACTATCGTAAGGCTGTTCAATGAAGCGTGGAACGAAAACTGGGGTTTCCTCCCATTGACAGAAGAGGAGGCAGACACGATCGCAGACACGTTGCGCCTTGTCATCGATCCTGGATTGATGCGATTTGCCTACATGAACGGCGAGCCTGCCGCCATCCTGGGAGCGTTTCCTGACCCAAACCGCGCACTACGCCCACGCTGGAAATGGTACGGGGACTCTGATATCGTGCGGGTGCTCAGGCTCGTCTTCATGAAGCGGCGCATCCCGTTTGTTCGGCTAATGTTCTTCGGGATTCCTCCTCGGTTCCGGTTCATGGGACTTGACGGCCTGCTGTTTTCCGAGGTGAAAGCATACGCACAGCAGAACGGCTACACTCATTGCGAGGCGTCCATGCTGCTGGATGACAACTACCACATCATAGGGTCCTCTGAGTTCATGGGAGGGCACCGCTACAAGACGTGGCGAATCTACGAGATGCCCCTGAATTAGCCCACCACGACTTTGCGCGCAGTTACAACAACCGGCGACCCTTCAGTTTCTGCAACCATACGACCACCATAGAAACGAGGCGATGTGTCATCAATCTGCTGGACGAGTACAACACGGCAGTGTGATGCCTGCGAGTGCGCCGTCATCGACGGCTGGGTACGCAATACCGATGGAGATATCTCCTCGGATCGCTGACGGGCGGCGGAGCTGCTCACCGAGGCGAAGCCGGAGATCCTCGCCTGCACTTCCTTTCCTGGAGCGCACTTGCATCAGATCTGGTCCATCAATCCGCTGGAGCGCCTTAGCAAGGAGATATGGCGTCGGACCGATGTCGTGAGCCTCTTTCCCAGGAGGCCAGCTGCCGTGCGTCTCACTGGCGCCGTCCTCAGCGACCAGCATGACGAGTAGCAGGTGACCCGGCGCTGCCTGCCGCAGGTGCCTCAGATGACCAGCGCTGACGCACTGCTGCAGAAGGTGGCGCTACCAGCGGGCATACACTATGCAACTGTCGATGGTGATGATGCGCTCATACGCCACTCGGCGGGACGTGGCCAAAATCTGTGTGTTACAATCCGCAACGATACTGCACGCTAGGGGATACCCGGTGGCTGAAGTCTTGATTGGCTTGTTGATTCTGCTCCCTATAGTTACCGGTTCTATTTGCCTGGTGGTTAAGAAACCTGAAGCCCGAGCAGGTATTGTTTACCTTGCCGCCATAGCCCTCATAGTCAGTTCCATTCTGCTTGCCCAACAATGGAGCCTCCCACTTAAGTATTATGCAGGTCCTGCTTCAAAGTGGACCGTTCTGGTCCTGGGCATGGTGATGCTGGCCTATATCGTCTTTGTTGCCGCCAGGGATATTCAGCGGAGGGGAGTTTCCCTGCATAGTGTGCTTACTATAGTCGTGGCTCTGGCCGCAGCCACACCCAACGCGGTTTTTCAATTCGCTTTGGCACCAGAAGTGCCCCTTGTGGCTAATCCTGCTCTCTACGTGGATCATTTTTCGCTATTGCGAGGTATTCTCATTTCAGTGACATGCCCGTTCATCTGCGTATATGCGGTTAGGTACATGAAGAAGCATGAAGAGCACCTGGCCCATCTGGGCGAGCTTAGAGGAACAAGACAGCCAAGGTTCTTTTTCTACATGCTGGTTCTCATTGGTGCCATGAATGGAGTAGCCTTCTCCGATAACCTTCTCTGGCTGGCATTCTTCTGGGGACTAACCACACTCTGTGCCTATGCTCTGATCCGCCATGACGAGACTCCGGAAGCAATAGTCGGCGCTTTTCGCACCTTATGGATATGCCTCATAGGCAATGTCGGTTTTTCTATAGCCATTATCCTGTCCTGGTACAGCCCCCTCAATACTATTTCGTTGAATACCCTTGTTGCTAACGGTGCTGTGGCCTATCCAGTGCTTTTCTTGCCTTTCGCCTTGCTGTGTCTGGCCGGCATTACCAAGGCTGCGCAGATCCCTTTCCACGGATGGGGAGTCAAAGCGGCCCTGGTTTCCCCTGCCCCGGTCCACGCCATCCTCCATCCTTTCATGACGACCGGGGTCTTTCTCGTGATTTATATGGCTCCCGGCTTCGTTGGCACTCAGCTTGCAACCTTCCTGGCCATATTTGGGGCTGCCAGCTCGCTGTCCCTTGCACTAATGGCCATAAGTCAGCGCGGCAGCATCGGTATCCTGGTCTGTTCCGCCATCAACAATCTGGCACTCATCATAGTTTGCGCCGGCATTGGCACTCCCCTGGCTCTGACTGCGGGCGTCATGCTGGTGATCTTTCTTACTATATCCATGATCCTCCTCTACTTGTGTGCGGGTGCTATCGAGCAGCATATCCGGAGCAACGACGTGGAGAATATGGAGGGACTAGCCA
>PWUU01000012.1 GCA_003562475.1 Dehalococcoidia bacterium
GCCCAGCGGCTATCTGCGATCTCCAGCTACTACACCTACCTCACCCAGCAGGGGATCCACGATCGGAACCCGGTTGCCGCCGTCGGCCGGGACGATCTCGACGTCAACCCCTACGAGCGGGCTCACAAGCTGCCACTCGTGGCGTTCCGCCGGATCCTGAAGATGATCCCTGACGATACCGAGATCGGCGCTCGAGATCGAGCCTTGCTGCTATTCTACGTCCTGTGTGCCCGGCGGCGGTCCGAGGTGGTCAGCCTGCGCGCCCAGGATCTCCGCATCGAAGGCGACAAGGTGACCTACCGCACTCGCATGAAGGGCGGCAAGACGAGGTGGAAGGAGCTGCCGCCCCCGGTGTGGCGTGCCATCCAGCACTATCTCCACGTCTCCGGCCGGGACCCGATCGGGCGGCAGCCCATCTTCACGGCCACCACCGACGCGGGCCAGTACCTGCGCGAATACTACGGCACGCCTGAGCCCGACGGCCCCCAACCCCTGACCGGCGAAGCTGTGGCCCAGGCGCTAAAGCGATACGCCGAAGCAGCTGGGGTCGATCCCGATACCGTCACGCTCCACAGCCTCAGGCATCTCGGCGCCGAGCTCTACCACAACGCCAGCGGGGACCTGCGGGAGACCCAGGCTTTCCTGGACCACGAACGCACCGACACAACCGTGATCTACCTACAGCAGCTCACCGGAGAGGAGCATCGACACTGGCAGGCGATGGTCAACGCGCTAGGGATCGAAACTTGAATGGCACACCCTAACCGAGACGCTCGTCAACGCTCCGCTGCTATAGACAGACCACTCTTCTAACGCTGCCGATTACGCCCAAAAAGGAGGATGCATGGCCGAGGAACCTATCAAACTAATCCCAGCAGGTAAACTCCGCTGCTACATCAGTGGCACCCTACGCAAGGACACCCCTGAAGAGAACGTCCGCCAGCGCATCGCCCGCAGTTTAGTAGAAGACTACGGGTATGATAAGGAGGACATTGAGGTAGAGTTTGGTGTCAAGATGGGATCCGGGAAGAAGAAACGGGTTGATTTGGCAGTCTTCCCCCCAGATACTCAACACAGCCAGGAACATATCAAGATCATAGTCGAATGCAAACGTGAGGATGTGAGGCCTACCGATCGCGACGAAGGTATCGACCAACTCAAATCCTATATGGCGGCTTCTCTCAATGTCGGATATGGTTTGTGGATTGGATCCGAGTTGCAGGTTTGGGAGAGGATTGCGACTCCCAAGGGACATGATTTTGCGATCGCGGCCGATATTCCGCGCTTCGGTTTTGATGCTCCTCAGCCGCTTGCTTTCAGCGATCTGATTCCCGCTCAGGAGGAATTGATTGGCGTATTCCGGCGCTGCCACAACTACACGCACGGCAATCAAGGTCTGGCGAAAGACCGAGCGTTCCAAGAACTGCTGAAGCTCATTTTCTGCAAAGTTTATGATGAAAACACATCGGCCGGCCAGATGCGTTTCTTCATTAGCAACAAGGAGCGCCGCTCCGATATTGGACAGCGTCGCCTACTCAAGACCATAGAGGAGCTATTCGCCGCCGTCAAGAAGAGGTACCCTTACATCTTCTCCAGTGAGGAGCGCATCGGGCTGGACAAGGGCGTTCTGGCCTACATCGTAGGTGAACTACAGCGGTTCTCATTGTTGCAGACAGAGGCCGACGTAAAGGGAACAGCCTATGAGCAGCTCGTCGGCGCAAATCTGCGCGGCGATCGGGGCGAGTTTTTCACTCCACGCAATGTTTGCGAGATGGCAACCAAGATGGTATTCGCCACTTATCCCCGTGAGCAATGGTCCCACCTCGACGTTGTCGATCCTGCATGTGGTACAGGCGGGTTTCTGGTAGCGGTGATGAAAGTGTGGCACGAGTTCCTCTACGAACGCGAGTTGGGCAAATGGCAAGACGAAGGCAAGGCTGCCCAACGGGCAACCGAACTGCTGCGAGAGATGTCTAATGCCCATCTTTTTGGCATTGATTTCAACCCGCTACTTGTGCGAGCTGCACAGATGAACCTGGTCATGCACAGTGACGGTTCGACCAATGTGTACCACGCTAACTCGCTCCGTCCACCAGGCGAATGGTCGCGTGAGCCTCCTAATGACGTATACCACCACGTGCGGCTCGGGCATTTTGATATCGTCGTCACCAATCCGCCATTTGGTTCGCAAATCTCCATAGATGACCCTCACATCTTGGATCAATTTGAGCTGGCGACGTTCGAGCGAGGTTCGCTGCTCTCTCGGGCCGCGATGCCTCCAGAGCAACTGTTTATCGAGCGATGTCTTGATCTACTCAAGCCGGGAGGAAGACTCGCCATTGTGTTGCCAGACAGCATACTCAGCAACCCTGGGCTAGTGCACATTCGTCGTTGGATATTGAAGAATGCGCGCGTCCTGGCCAGCGTAGACTTGCCGCAGGTGACCTTCGAACCATATACCGGAACCCAGACCAGCGTACTCCTCCTGCAAAAAAAGACGGATGCCGAAGTGCAATGGGAACGTAAAAGCGGCAAAATCATCGATTATGACGTCTTTATGACCACCCCGCAGGCAGTCGGGCACGACCGGCGCGGTCAACCACACTATCTGCGCTCGCCCGAGGGGAAGCTGGTTGAGCACACCGTCACGGTGCCGATAATACGACAGTCCGAGGCTGGTGCGGAGGTCGAACACCGTACCCGTCGCCGCAAGATGCTGCACGACGACCTGCCCGAAGTCGTAGAGTATTTCCGGGAATGGGTTAGTCAGCCAGAGCGAATGGGGTGGCTAAATGACTGAAGAAAAAGCCTTCGTTGCCCCAGCCTTGACGGACGAGCAAACGCGAGAGCAAGTTCGCGGGGAAATCCGAGACAGAGGATGGTGGGTCTCTATTCCAGTGACGACTCTGCCTGTTGACTGGCTGTACGAGGGAGAGCACCGTCTAGACGGACGGTACTATGCTGACAGAGCGTTTGCGGCCCGACGCATTGTCGAGGGCAGTGAACTGAAGACAAGGCAGCTGGGAGATGCGGTTGAAGATGTATTTCTGTTGGGTCGCTTCAAAAGAATCTACGCACGCGATCCAGAGGCTGGGTGGCCCTACCTCACTGCAACTGAAGCGTTAGACTTCCGTCCCACGAGTGACCGGTGGATCGCAAGTGAGCATGCTCCCAGAGATGCGGAGCGTCACTTCGCTCGTGAGGGTTGGATATTGCTTACCTGCTCTGGTACAGTGGGGCGCCTCGTGATTGCAAGCAAACGTCTCGAGGAATTCTTTCTAACTCACGACTTGATACGCATCGTACCATCTGCACATGTGCCGACAGGATACCTTTACGCCTTCTTGTCGTCTTGGATCGGACAGGCTCTGCTTGCCAGAAGTGAATACGGTGCAGCGGTGAAGCACCTAGAACCGCATCATGTTGCCGCTATTCGAGTGCCATTCCTTCCAAAACACGACCAAGAGATAATCCACCACGCGATCATGCAGGCTCACTCGTTGCGGGATGAGGCCAATGCTCTCCTGGACGCGGCCGAGGAGTCATTGTACCGTGAGTTGGTCTTGAGTCCCTTTGACCCAAATGACGCGACCTACATCGCGCCCCCTTCCCGACGCGAAAGTAACGCCCCAGCTCGGCCACCACTTAGGGCATTCGCTACACCGGCCTCAGAACTGGATCAACGCCTAGATGCATCCTACCACATGCCAGTTGCCCACGCTGCGATCCAGCAACTGCGAAATGGGAAATACCCTCTCGTTTCTCTTGACGAGCTTGTGGCCAACATCTATATTCCCCCGTGGCTAAAACGTATCTATGTAGAAGAGACCCACGGTGTGCCGTTTATACAAGGTTCACACTTGCCACAGATGAAGCCTCGAGACCTTCAATACCTGTCCAAGACGATGACAAACAGGCTCGAAAGATGGATTATCCACCGCAACTGGGTTCTCATCACTTGCTCAGGCACGATAGGCCGCATTAGCGTGACCCCAAATCGTTGGGATGGTTGGGCAGCAACGCAGCACATACTCCGCCTTATACCTGATCAGGAAAAAGGCCACCCAGGATACCTCGCAACCTTTCTCACAACGCCCTATGGCCAGCACCAACTGACCGCCAAAATATACGGTGGCGTAGTTGATGAGCTTACCGAGGAAGACACGGCTCAGATCCGGATTCCTAATGCTCCTCTTGAGATACAAGCGGCGATTGGAGAGAAGGTGGTCACTGCCTACAACAAGAAGGCCCAAGCGAACCTGGTTGAAGACGCTGCTGTTAAGCAGCTTGAGAACTCGCTCAAGGCCCATAACAGACACGGCGGTGATTTGGATGAATGAGAACTGACCGAGACTGGAGACAAACCGTTGAAGGACGCTCTCGACTAGAATGACACTCGCATCGAGGCTCCCCCCGATGCCCATGAGGTCGACGCCTGCCGAGGACCGCATGGTAGTCCTAACACGCAACTGATACAATGCGTCTACAAGCAACCTACCAAGGTCCTGAAGCCCAACGCTTCGCTTCCGAGCCGCCTCCGTACGGCGCCGGTTGGCTCGACGTCGCTCACCAAGCACACGTCATCTTCGTCTACGAAAAGGAACCGCACGAGCCGGGGGATCACTTCTATCTCCTGTTAGCCTACGACGCTGAACGCAACGAAGTCGGGCGCAAGAGGTTGGAGGGATGGGGACAATCGCGCGAAGGCTTCTGAGGAGCGTTGTTCTCCTGGCCACGGGGGCTGTGTTCAGTTTCATCGGCTGGATCATAGGCCAGGAGCTGCGCGGCTCACCGGCAGCACCCCTGGCGCTGGCAGTGGGTGTTATGGCGATAGGTGGTATCTGGTGGTGGATAAGGACACAACGGTGAAAGCTACAGAACGCACCCTACAGCAAGGCAAGGCCCTCGTCCGCGCTATCGAGGCCCTCGACACCATCGAGCCCACCGGCCCGATCGAGAGCGCCATCACCTGGCTCCTCCTGAAGGCGTACCGGCGCCGGC
>PWUU01000045.1 GCA_003562475.1 Dehalococcoidia bacterium
AAACCGGTGGGGACAGATGAGACATTGCATAGTAGGTGCTCAACCTTGACTTACCCCTTGCGTCACCTATCCATCCGTGTTCCTTGGCACGATACTGGCTGGGAAGGCCGTGTTTGTAACGCACCACGACTGAATGGGTCCTGCCTCAAGCTCAGGCGCATCGCGGAGATTCGAGATGACTCGGCGGAAGAATCTGTAGCTGGTAAGTGTCTCGATGAACTTCCACAGGAAAAGTTTCCACCGTGCGTGGCCGAGCGGGCCGGCTTTATGGCGCCCTTCGAGTATATGCGCGAGGCCAACCATCCATACAACCGTGGCCCCAACTCGAGCCACGGTCATTTTAAGCCAACGTCACTACGTCATCCTCCCTACTCGGCGGCGGTGGTACCTTTCGCGTGGATGCTCCGGGATGCAATGGAGATTCTAGGCAAAGAGTATACTTTGGACGTCCAAGCCGAGCGAGAACCTGAACTTGGCTTCAAAACGCAGTGGATTCAGGATCACCTCAATCAGACTGCACTACTCGACTGCTTTGCTGACCACCTCAAGCCCAAGCAGTCGCTTTGCTTTTTCTACGCCAAGCAGGTGCCGTTTGTGGAAGACTCAGCCAGTGGCCGTATCCTGATCGGTGTTGGGCGCGTACTGCATGTCGGGCCGTTGCAAGAATACACTTACTTCACAGAAGTCCTTAAGGGAAAGCTGCGCTCAATGTTGTGGGAAAGAATGGTTCAACACTCCATCCGTACAGACTTCAAGGACGGCTTCTTGCTGCCGTATCACGCCGCCCTCGCTAAGGCTGCGGAGGACCCCGAGTTTGACCCGGCTGAAATTGCGGCCCTATCGCCTGCGGACCGACTCCTCGAGTTCTCTCATGCCTCGCAACTAGTCAGCCATGACGGTGCGATTGCGTCGCTGCTTGCCTGCGCCGAGTCTCTGCGCAAGGCGCAAGGCGTTCTTTCTGGACCGTGGGACCAATGCCTGCAATGGATTGACGCCCGACTGAGTGAACTGTGGAAAGCCCGCGGTCCGTTCCCCGGACTTGGCGCGGCTCTGTCGGCCTTCGGGTTGGAATTTGGCACCTTCGTGGCCCGTATCTTGGCCGAAAAGATAGGCAACAACGCGGATCCGTGGCCATTGGTCGAAAAAATGTTCGATAAACCCTCTGAGGTCTTGCCTTTGCCCCTGGCAAAAGGCATCGGCGAGACGCTTTCCAAAAAGTGGGCGCGGCTTCCCAGCGAGCGCCGTGCGTTACTCAAACTGGTCAGTCGTTTCGAGATTACCCGCGAACAAGCGACGACGCTCTATGTGCAGGAGGAACGCTCCGAGGCTGGCATCAACATTACAGATAAGGCCATTCTAGCCAATCCATATCTAATGTATGAACTAACGCGTCTGACCAATGATCCGGTCAGCGTCTGGACCATCGACCGCGGGGTTTTCCCAGAAGAAGTGATCCGCAAGAAGCACCCGTTGCCCAAGCCTACGGCTCTCGACTCCGGAACCGATGCGCGGCGGGTGCGTGCCCTTACGGTCGATGTTCTTGAAAACGCAGCCGAAGCAGGGAACACTCTCCTTCCACAAGACAAAGTGGTGCTCGGCATACGAGGACTGACGCTGCAGCCACAGTGCAACGTGGATGCAGACCTAATGAATGTTGCCAAGGACAACTTTGGGGGTGCTGTGGCTGATGTCGACATGGCCAATGGCGCTACAGCTTTGCAATTGGAACGGCTAACCGTGATGGGAGATACAATCCGCACAGCGGTCGAGAAGAGAATTAGAGGTAAACGCCTCTTTGTCAAGGCGGATTGGCGTAAACTGCTCGATGTGCACCTCACCGAGCAGGAAGCGGGGCAATCCGACGAACTCGAGGAGAGTGCACGTGTGGAGAAGACAGCTGCGCTTAAGGAACTGTCCGAGATGCGGCTATCTGTACTCATTGGACCGGCAGGAACGGGAAAAACCACGCTGCTCTCAGTTCTGTGTTCGCACCCCGAGATCGAAGCAGGAGGAATTTTGCTTCTGGCCCCTACCGGGAAAGCTCGAGTGCGGATGGAGCAGTCTACAAAGGGTATGAGGCTCAAGGGCTACACCATCGCGCAGTTCCTGAGTCCCCACCGCTACGACGGGCAAACTGGGCGCTATCGTCTCTCGGAGTACCCGACCGAGGTCGGAGCACATACCATTATCATTGATGAGGCATCGATGCTTACCGAAGAAATGCTCGCAGCACTCATCCAGGCACTCAAGGGTGTGCATCGGCTCATCCTTATCGGTGACCCGCGTCAGCTTCCGCCAATCGGTGCGGGGCGACCCTTTGTTGACATCGTTAAGCGACTTGAGCCTGAGGGGGTGACTGAGAAGTTTCCGCGCGTCGGTCCTGGCTATGCCGAGCTTACGATCCGCCGACGACAGGCGGGCGAGGACCGCGAAGACCTTCAGCTCGCTGAGTGGTTCAGCGGCTCGCCTATCGCACCTGGTGAAGATGATGTGTTTGATAATGTCGTTTGTGTCGGCGAAAGCCAGCATGTACGCTTCGTGCAATGGGACACTGCTGATGAGTTCCGTGCTAAAATTATCGAATTGTTGGTCGAGGAGTTAAGACTCCCCAACGGTGCCCGTGCGCTTAGTAAAATGAACGATATTGTGGGATTCGATGCGACATTAGGAGGCGAAGCGTGGCATGAAATGCGGTTCTTCAATCCACGCAAATATGCCAAGCCTGGGGCGGCGGAGATAGCCGAGAGCTGGCAGATCCTCTCGCCTGTGCGTTCGGGCGTGCATGGTGTATCCGACCTGAATCGGCTTATTCACAAAAAGTTCCGGCAGACATTGATCGATGCCTCCAGAAAAAAGGGTAACCAACGGAAGTACCCGAAACCGATGGGATACGAGGAGATCGTCTATGGCGATAAGGTCATCAATCTCGTCAACACAAATCCAGCCCTGCCATGGAACGAACATCGTAAGGTTTTTCCCGCCAAGGACGACGCCTACATTGCTAACGGCGAGATCGGCATGGTCGTTGGTTACTACTGGAAGCGGGGCAAACCGGACTTCCGCTGGAAGCTCGAAGTCGAGTTCTCATCTCAACCCGGCTTTAAATACGATTTCACGGATCGGGATTTTAGAGAAGAAAGCAATCCTATTCTAGAGCTCGCCTATGCGCTGACCGTGCACAAGTCTCAAGGTAGCGAGTTTGGCACGGTGATCCTCGTCCTTCCAAATCCGTGTCGGCTTCTTTCACGCGAACTGCTCTACACTGCCCTGACGCGCCAAAAAGATCGGGTAATCATTCTACACCAGGGTCCACGCATGGACTTACGCAAGTACTCTTCAGATGACCGGTCTGAGACAGCAAGCCGCCTAACCAATCTCTTTGTCGCGCCGTCCCCTGTAGAAATCGATGGCCAGTTCTTCGAAGAGTACCTCATCCATCGCACGACTCGTGGTGAGATGGTGCGCTCGAAGTCCGAGGTGATCATCGCTAACATTCTTGCCAGTAAAAATATTGACTACGCCTATGAGCGCCCACTGACGATCGATGGCGTTACAAAATATCCAGATTTCACTATCGAAGACATGGAATCCGGGCTGACGCTCTACTGGGAACACTGCGGGATGCTGCATGTACCGAGCTACCACCGACGTTGGGAAGAGAAGCTGACGTGGTACCGAAATCACGGAATTTATACCAAAGAGGAAAGCGGTGGAACGGAAGGCACATTAATCGTTACTTTTGATGAGGCAGATGGAAGCATCGACTCAACGAAGATAACCAAAGTGATCACGGAGGTTTTAGATTCATGAATTTGTATTCGATTAATTCCATGCCAAGCCGATGTATGCTTAGTGCTCTAAACCACAATTACGGTGATGTATTATCATCAGGCGCACACCAGTGCTCTTTCAGGCTCAACCTGGTTGTGATAATGTAATTCCTCGAGCATTTTCGACAAGTCTTTTTGGGTAAATTTCCATTCGAAAGGCTGTGCAATCTCCTGGTAGCTTTCCTGGAAGTCCAACAGCCTGTCTTCAAGTTCAGCGAGTGAGCCGAAATCGCTGGGGGGGTAAGCACCTTGGATGTTTGGGAGAAAGGGAAACAGGTCTTGAAATATCACATTCGATGAATTATTAACCAATTATAGCCTCAATTCTGGACTGACGTTGTTAAAATAACCTTCATCACAACACCCAAGATTTCCCGGCCACCGGACGAATCAAACTTATATCCCCCCGTTTACCGTAATGCTTCTCGAAAAATTCAAAACACTCGGTATGGACCGGCAGAAGATAAAGTGGCTTGATTTTCTCGATCATCTCCAAGAGCTCTTCCGCCCTGGCATGGCCCCCGACATGGAGGGGGTCCTGTTGGTCAGCGTTCTCCCGGGCCAGGGGATTACCGAAGAGTGTGAAGTCGAATTGTGTGATCCAGTTCATGAGCTTGGCCGCATCGAGTTCCATTTCCTCGTTGAAGGCCTCGGTGGCCGAGTAGATATAGGTTCCGCCTGAAAGGTCGATATCGATCAGCGCGCTCAGGTCGTAGTAGGAAAAACAGAGGACGAAGTCATGGGGAGAGCGGCGGATCTCACTGGCGCTCACACATTGGTGAGCATACCTCTCACAGAGTGTGTTTTCCCACCTGGAATGTTGGACTCGTGCCTTGGAAAAGATCCGCATCCGGGGATGGCCAAGAGGGGTGTAAAAACCGGATGCATCACATTGGCTGAGGGCTTCCAGAAGATAGGCGGTCCGGCTGGTGATCACGAGAAACCGCCCGGCATCCTCTGCCGCCTGGAGGACCGAGTTGAGGCGCTCCAGGTTGCGTGCTCCGAAATCGGCCACCACCAGGCCCTCCGCTTGACGGACAATTTCGCTGATGCGCCCGGCCACGTCTTCCTCGGTGA
>PWUU01000080.1 GCA_003562475.1 Dehalococcoidia bacterium
AGCATGGCACGAGCACATCCCCTTTGCCATGTTTCTGGTCGACATCTTGAGACCAAAGACCATTGTCGAACTAGGCACGCACTATGGTGACTCGTACTGCGCCTTCTGCCAGTCGGTCAAAGCGCTGCGCCTGGAAACATCCTGCTATGCCGTTGATACCTGGAAGGGAGACCCTCACGCGGGGCTCTACGGGCCTGAAGTGCTAAGGGACCTGCGCGCTCACCACGACCCCCTTTACAGCAGTTTCTCACGACTGATCCAGAGCACCTTTGATGAAGCAGTGGAGCACTTCGATGATGGAACGGTTGACCTTCTACACATCGATGGCTATCACACTTATGAGTCGGTGAAGCACGACTTCGAGACGTGGCTGCCTAAGATGACCCGGCACGGAGTGGTGCTGTTCCATGACACAAATGTGCGCGAGCGGGATTTTGGCATAAGGAGGTTCTGGGACGAGGTCAGATCAGAATACCCTCACTTTGAGTTCCTGCATAGTTACGGCCTCGGGGTTATGGCGGTGGGCAAGGTGCGCTCCCGAGAACTCCGTGAGCTGTTCGCGATGCCGGAGGAAGACAGCACCGTGATTCGTGACCTGTTCTTCCAGCTTGGCCGTCGACTTACTATGAAGGTGGACGTTGACTTCAGGGATAAGCGCATAGACGACCTTGAGACAAACCTCAAAGAGAGGACCTCCCGCGTCGCGACCCTTGAGGCCCAGGCAGCGACCCTTGAGGCCCAGGCAGCGACCCTTGAGGCCCAGGCAGCGACCCTTAATGCCCAGGTAGCAGATCTCGAGACCCAGGTAACGAACCTCGAGGCCCGGCTGACAGGCATGAGACAGCAGATCGCGACGCTGGAAGGTAGACTGGCAGCCGTCTACTCCTCCTATTCCTGGCGGATAGCGGCGCCACTGCGTGGAGCATACGGCGCTGCAAGATGGGTGCTGCGTAACACACGCCGCGCATTCACACTGCTCGGCTGGCTGCTCACCGGTCAGTTCACCAGGGCCGGCCAGGGGCTACTGCCGTATTACCAGCGCTATGTGCCATCTCGTGTGAAAACGATGGTTCCATCCAGGACACGCCGCGCATTGTTGCGGCGACTCAGCACGCCTGAATCGCCAACACCGAAGCAGCCTGAGAAGCCTCCTAACGCAGCCCTCCCGCAGACGACTAGAGGGCCGAAGGTCTCTCGTGACGCCGGCCTGGTCGAAGGGACTGTATCAATGGTTGTCCTGAATCGAGACGGTGCCGAACACCTCGATCGGCTTCTTGCGTCGTTAGACGCCATCCAGAATCGAGTACTCCGTGAGATCATCATCGTGGATCACGCTTCGAGTGACTCGAGCCGGGACATCTGTCGTAAGTGGAGACAGCGCCTTCCGATTACCATCGTTGAGTGTGACGAGAACTATACGTTTTCATACTCCAATAATCGGGCAGCGGAGATAGCTCAGGGTAGCATATTGCTCTTCTCCAACAACGACATAGTTGTCCCGACCGATGTGTTCAGCGTAATGGCCAACCTGCTTGGTGACCCATCGATCGGAGCGGTGGGCATTCGTCAGTACCAGTACTCAGTTTCACCGGTAGCCACGAATGATTCCTTGTGCCACCACGTGGGCGTCTGCTTCAGCCCGGATGTTAGTCGCGGTAACGAGGTGGCGGCCACGATGTTCCGGCCTTTCAATATGATCGACGATGAAGTCCTTCCCGACCGTCACTCGCCTGTCTTGCGGTTTCCGGCCGCAACTGCTTCCTTCCTGATGATGCGCAAGAGCGACTTCTTGGCTGTGGGTGGCTTCTCTGAGGATTATGACTATGGATACGAAGATGTTGATCTTTGCATGAAGCTCCACAGACACCTTGATAAGAAGGTAGCGGTGGTAAACGATGCCTATGTACTCCATGCCGCCGCACAGACCCGTCGTGCGGCTTCCCGGAGCGACAAGACGCGACGTCCGATCATCAATGACGCGGCTCTTGGCCGTCGGTTCGGCTACATACTGCGGCGTCACTATCGTGAGCGCTTAGTAGACAGCAACGTGGCCTGGACCGGGCGACGACTGCGGGTCGCCTTCGCCGTGAGCGACACGTCTCTTCTCACTCCTGCAGGTGATACCTACACAGCACACGAACTGGCACTGGCACTCCGCGAGTTCTACGATTGGGACACGCGGCTATACGGGCCGGCTGACTGGTATCGATTAGAGGACGTCGATGTACTCGTCGCCATGCGCGACGATTACGACCTGACTCGCATTGAAGATTCGTCGCCTGGCCTGGTCAGGGTTGCATGGGCACGCAACTGGTTTCAGCGTTGGTGTGAGCGACCCTGGTTGTACGATTTCGATAGTGTCTGGTGTTCAGGCGTTACCGCCGCGGAACAGGTCAGAAAACTGAGTGGCCTGCCTGTCTCAGTGATCCTCATTGGCACTAATGCTGATCGTTTCACACCGCCGGACGCCGGCGCCGACCGTGACCTTGACTATATCTTCACGGGCAGCTACTGGGGCGTGGAGAGGGACATCGGGCAGTTTCTCTTTCCCGAGAGATTGCCGTTCACGGGTGCCGTCTTCGGCAAGGGCTGGGAACAGCATCCCCGGTTGAAATCAATCCACCGGGGCTTTCGACCCTATGAGGATCTGCCGGGCCTTTACCGGCGTGCCAGGGTGGTGATCGATGATGCCAATCACGTTACCAGGGCGGCCGGTTCGCTGAACAGCCGCGTATTCGACGCCCTTGCAGCAGGTGCACTTGTAATCACGAACGGAGCCATCGGATCCCGTGAGGGATTTTCGGGCAGACTGCCTGTTTTTCAGTCGGCACATGAACTGGAGGAGCTTCTGCACCACTTTCTGAAAGATGACGCGGCACGGGTACAACTGGTGGAGGAACTGCGCCGCGAGGTGCTGTTGAGGCACACCTATAGAATCCGGGCACAGGAGGTTCATGATACCTTGTTGGCCTGTTTCACTCAACGCTTCAGAGTCGCGATCAAGACCGCAACTCCCAATCGCAGTGTCGCACATGAGTGGGGGGACTATCACTTCGCGCTTGCGCTGTCCCGTGCGCTAAGGCGGCGCGGCCACACTGCTCGAGTGGACTTCCTAGACGAATGGCAGCGGCCAGAGTCCGTCTACGACGACGTGGTCATCGTGCTGCGCGGCCTTGGCTCCTACGAGCCTAGACCTGACCAGATCAACCTCATGTGGAACCTGAGTCATCCCGACGACGTGTCCGACGAGGAGTACCAGAGATTCGATCACGTGTTTGTTGCCAGCACGAAGTACGCCGGCGAGCTAGCGCAGCGACTGTCGGTTCCGGTTACGCCGCTCCTTCAGTGTACGGATCCAGCAATGTTTGGGCCCGACTCCGGTGCTTCTGAACTCGCAGACGTACCCGCCCACCCGGTCTTCTTCGTTGGCAACTCGCGCAACGTCTTTCGAACCATCGTGAAGGACGCCATATCAGCGGACCTCGATCTGTCCGTATATGGCTCTCGATGGGGTCAGTTCATTGCGGAAGGATATCTGAAGGGTGAACACATTCCCTACTCCTCTCTACGTGCCTACTATTCACGGGCCGGGGTTGTCCTCAACGATCACTGGGACGACATGACGAGGTTTGGCTTCATCTCCAATCGCATCTTTGATGCAGGGGCATGTGGCGCTGCAGTTGTCTCAGACAAGGTCGCCGGTATCGCGGAGCTATTTGGAGATGCGGTCATAACATACCACGGCCCTGTGGATCTGAAGCAGAAGGTTTCTTCCTTGCTTGCTGATGACATCTGCAGGCGCGACTTGGGCAGACGCCTTCAGAGGATCGTGCTTGCCGCTCATACCTTCGAACATCGAGCTGCGGAATTGCTGCGTGTTATCGAGAGACTGCACGCGCTGCGTATGCTTGGACCCAGCGATCCGCCGCTTCACACGAGGAGCGACTCGATAGACGACAGGTTTCAGGCAGAAATGCGATACTGTTCGCTCGGCCAGGGTACAGCAAAACCAGACCAGCAGGATGACGAGACCGGAGTCTTCAATGGTTCATAAGAAGCGGAGCTTATCCCGGGCTGCATTTGGTGACCGTTCGCCAACAGGACTGCCTGACCGGCCGCGACCTGGCTGTTGAGAAGACTGAAACATGACAAAGGAGCCGAACGAGCGGGCAGATGAGATAGGGCGGCTTCACCAGCGAGTCACCGCATTAGAGACACAGCTTGTGGCCGTCCACTCATCCTATTCGTGGCGCATAACGGGCCCACTTCGCCGAGCATACGATGGTGCCGGATGGGTGCTGCGAAACACACGCCGCGCATTCATCCTGCTCGGCTGGCTGCTCACCGGCCAGTTCACCCGGGCAGGCAATGCATTGGTCCCCTATTACCAGCGCTATGTGCCCCTCCGTATCAGGAACATGATCCCGTCCAGAGTGCATGCGGCCTTGAACCGGCGACTCCAAGGGGACGCCACTGTTCCGCAACCGAATGCCGCGGCTTCTCAAAGAGCAGTCATTGCCGCCGCGGAGGCGGCTTTCAGATCACAGGACTGGCCACAGGCGATAAACCGGTGGGAGACTGTGCTGGATGCCGTCCCTGACAACGAAGACGTCCGCGGCCGGGCAAGGTTGAATCTGAGCGTCGCACGCCGCCTGTCTCAGATTGACTGCTACAAGCGAGAGATCGCCGACTACGTTGCAGCCCGTGCCGCAGAGGACCCACAGATCAAAGCCCAGGCACGCGTTGCGATCTACACGGCAGTTTCAGGTGGCTATGACTCCATCAAGCTGCCGGAGAAGATCGACCCCCGCTTCGACTACGTGCTGTTCATGGACTCGCCAGCACCGGATACCGGCGTGTGGCAGATCCGCCCGGCCCCTTACTACGACGA
>PWUU01000132.1 GCA_003562475.1 Dehalococcoidia bacterium
CGTACTTGCAGTCGTGGGCTTGATTGCCCAGGCAGCCGCCCAACAAGGCGCGGCAGCCGTGGCAAACGGAGGAGACACCGCTAGCTCAACTGCCGGATGGACTCGTGTCCCAAGCTGCTAGGCCGTCTCGCGAGGCAGAGTTCTCAGTGCATCCTGGATCATGGAGTACTCGCCGCCATCGATGAGCAGCGTTTGGCCGGTCATGTAGCTTGATGCATCCGATGCGAGGTACAGGGCAGCCCCGGCCATTTCTATGGGCTCGGCGATACGGCCAAGCGCCGTGTTCATCTCCTTACGCCTGAGGTTATCGGCATCATCCCATAGTGCCCGCGAGAGCCTCGTGCGGGTTACTGACGGCGCGATACAGTTACAGCGGATGTGGTACTGGCCTAGCTCCTGGGCAAACACGGCTGTGAGATGCTGCACCGCACACTTGCTGATGGAGTATGCACTCATCCCCGGGTACGGACGGAAACCGGAGTCTGACGAGATGTTGACAATACTGCCACCCTCACCCCGGTCCCTCATGTGGGCGGCGACCTTCTGGCTCAGGAAGAACACGGCTTTCAGATTGAGTGCCATGGTAACATCCCAGGCCTTCTCGTCCATGTCGAACAAAGAGGAGTACGTCACATTCGTACCGGCATTGTTGACCAGGACGTCGATCTTGCCAAACTCATCGAGGGTCGACTTCACTACCGTGTCATGTTCTTCAAGGTGTCGGATATTCGCCGCAACCGGAAGCGACTTCCGTCCAAGCGCAGCGACCTCACCCGCGACTGTTTCAAGATCGGGCAGTTTCCTGCTCGTGAGTACGATGTCCGCACCGGCCTCTGCAAGACCCAACGCAATAGCGCGTCCTATACCCCGGCTGCCACCGGTGACAATCGCGACTTTCCCGTCAAGTCTGAACTTCCTGGCGAGCGATTCCAGCTTCTCGTGTTCCGCCATTATGCCCTCCCTAACACATGTCATGTCGCCATGATACGTGGCATCAGATTTCCCCGAAATCCTCCGGCTGCATCAGGTTGCACCCGAACGTTGGTTGCTGCCTCAGGTCTTTCGACTGGTCCAGTTCTTTGTCGATACCGGCAAGGTATCGCGCGACCTTGCGCCTCGCTTCGTAATCGAAGTCGATATTGAGCGCAATTGTCTCCATAATTGGAGAACCACCGCCATGGACCCCCGCAATCTGGTACCACGACGTCATGGCTGAGGCCGCAACGTTCTCAACGAATCTCCAGATACGGTGCGACTCCTCGGGGGATAGCCTGGGATTACGAACGATGTACTTGTCCATGTACGGTTTCGTCTCGGGGTTTATGAAGTCCTCTTCGAACGGCATAGTAACGGACAGTCCGCCTGCGATCTCCGTCAGCATGTTGTACTCGTGGTAGATGTTTTCACCCATGAGCCGCCGCCCCACGTTGGCGAAAACAGGGTTGGGGAAGAAGGTGCCACACTTGGTCTTCTCACCATACATTGCTGCGGCAACGCCTGCCGCGAAGGCCAGCTCCGACGTAAGCGCAAATTCAGACATCTTCTCACGAACGTGGCTCACCCTGGAGATATTGTTGGCCTCGGCCGCAAGCAGTGTGGCTCCCAGCAGGACGTCGGACACGGCGGGCTTGCAGCCACAGTAGCTGTGGCGATGAGAGTCCGCGAACAGCATCGCGATCCGGCGGCCAAAATCCCACTCGCGGCACATGAACACGCGCTCTTTGGGAATGAACGTACGGTCAAAGATAACTATCGAGTCGGAAACACCGTAGTTACAGAAAGGTGCGTCGATCTCCTTACGCTCGTGCAGCCACACAGGTCTTGTGATCAGCTTCACGCCAGGATCATCAGCGGGGATGGCGAATGCAACCGCCCAGTCCGCATCCTCCTCCATCATGGCGCGAGTCGGTAGTACAATGATCTCGTCGGCATAGGCCACCATGGTGATGCACACCTTGCAACCACTGACGTAAATGCCTTCATCGGTCACCTCATCAACACGCACGTACTGACCCGGCTCGACCTGCTCGCTGGGGCGCTTCGTTCGATCACCCTTCATATCAGTCTGCGCACAAGCTGCGCAGAGATCGTTCTCCTGATACCAGGTCAGCCAGTCACAAAAGCGTCTGTTGTATTCCGTTCCATACTTATCATCGATTTCCCTGGTGCCGATCGAAAGCGCCGTAATAGCGTCGTGACCCATGCATCGCTGGATACACCCACCAACCCGCTGCGCACCGAGGCGGATCATCTTCTGCTTCTGCATCAGGTCGAACGGGTGTTGCGGTGTGTGCGACCAGCGATTGATCTCCTTGCCGCTGTACACCGACCTCGCAGTAGCGACTCCCTTCCACTGTGGGTCTTGCGCGATGTCAAACGTAACCGCCATGACATTCACGCCGGGAACAATCCGCGGGTCATCGCGCCCAACCCTTTCTCCGCCGATGTACAGATTAGGCCGCAGACTGGCCAGACCAGCCCGGTATTGTTCTGCAGTTCTCATCTGATTTCACTCCTCCTGCGAATTCCGATTGCCTGGCGTGGCACACTCCTGACAGGCACAGCCGCGGGATAATCGCACAATCTGGTGACAAACTGGTTGGCCATGGTGCGGATGTGGCACACGCTGAACTAAGTGTAGCACCGCTCCGCCACACGTCCAATCGAACGGAGACAGTACATGACTGCTGGCGCCGCGGCTACCCTTGCGCGGCGCCAGCATGCTCAGCTATAAATTGAACGGTACGCGTCCTCACCGCAACATCCTTTCCGGCAGCCAGAGCAGTAGCTCAGGAAACACAGTGCACAGGACGAGGCATATCATGATGATGATAACGAAGGGAATCACGCCTCGAATGACATCGCCGATGGTCACTCCAAGCTGTGGTGCTGCCGTTCCTCTACACACGAAGATCGAGACAGCAAACGGAGGGGGGAGGAAGGACATCTGCAGGTTGACACAGATCATCATGCCAAACCAGAGTGCATCGAAACCCAGCATCGGTCCGATCGGAGCGATGATCGGAACCATAATGAACACGATGCCTATCCAGTCGATGAACATGCCCAACAGAAAGACGAGGAACATGACCACAATAAAGGCTCCCCACCGGCCCCCAGGGGCAGCGAGGATCAGATTGGAGACCACGTGTCCACCACCGAGGCGGATGAAGACACCGACAAATGCGAACGAGAGACAACCGATCATGAGGACAAAGGCGGCCACGCGGAACGTCTCCAGGGTAGCGTGCTTCAACATGGACCAGCTGAATTTGCGATACAGGATCGACAGCACTATCGCAGCGAACGCACCCACAGACGCAGCCTCGGTCGGTGGCGCAATACCGAAGAATATCGTGCCCAAAACGGCCACAATGAGCAGGCCGGGAGGGATAATCGACTTGAGCAGTAGTTTCGTCTTGAAGCTGAACGACACCTGGCGCTCAGTCACAGGAACCGGTGGACCGAGATTCGGCTGGATGATGCACCTTATCGCAATGTACAGGCAGTACATGGTGGCGAGGATAAGTCCGGGGAATATCGCCGCCATGAAGAGCCGCCCCACGGAGAGCATCGCCATCGGACCATAGATGACGAGCATCACGCTGGGTGGAATGAGAATGCCAAGCGTTCCCCCGGCACATACGGCTCCAGAGGCGAGGGATTTGTCGTAGCCTCTCTGCACCATCGGGGTGAGCGCGATGAGTGTCAGCATGGTGACCGAAGCAGTAATGACGCCGAGACAGGCGGCAAGTATTGTTCCGAACAGCACAGTGCTGACGGCAAGGCCTCCCCGGAAGCCGCCAAGCCAGAGATACAGCGCGTCAAAGAGGCCCTCAGCAATACCCGATCGCTGCAACACCACACCCATGAACGTGAAGAGCGGTACTGCCAGCAGCGGATAGTTCAGTGAGAGGGAGTACACCCTCTGGTAGAGTATCTCGAACGCGACGTTTCCTAGAACCAGGTAGCCGGCAATCAGGCCAACACTCCCCACCACGAAAGCAAGGGGGAAACCCGTCAAAACGCCTGCGAGGATGCCCAGGATCATGAGAGCGGTCAGCATCTCGGCACTCATGATTCGGCACCCCCTCTGGCGACCTGGATGTCACGAACGAGCTTGGCAAGGCCTTGAAGCAGAAGCAGGCAGAACCCGACAGCAAGGAGGGTCTTGTACGGCCAGGCTGGCGGGTACCAGATGCTCTCCATCATCACCTCGCCCCGCATGTAGGCCCTGTGCGCCCAGTATATCGCCCTGTAGGCAAGCAGGCTCACGAGAGGAAAGAAGAACAACATGCTCAAGAGTGCGTCGGCAATCGCCTGACCCCTTGTCGAAAGCCGGCTGAAGAATATGTCCACGCGCACATGGGACCTGTGCAGCAGTGCATAGCACCATCCGAGCGCATAGATAGAGCCCCCCAGCATGGTAGAGGTTTCGTAGGCCCACACCGTCGGGGCCCGAAAGATGTATCTCATTGAAACCTCGAATACCTGCACGAGGACCAGCATCAACACCAACCAGCGCCCATAGACCCCCAGGGTCTGGCTGATTCTGTCGATAGCCCCCAAAATCTGTCTCATAGGTACTCCTTCAGTAGTGGTTGCCCCGGCACGAGACTGGCCGGGGCAACCACCCAGAGAGATATTACAGGCATCTAGCAGGGGCTACCGTCACAACGGCTCAAACGCTTGCAGGGATGCGTAATCGGCCCACATGTCTTTGAACCTGGCCAGCGAATCCAATATCTCGCTGTACAGCGGGCGCTCCACGGCCGCTTTCTCGGCGTAGTACGC
>PWUU01000129.1 GCA_003562475.1 Dehalococcoidia bacterium
CAGTTCGTGGTGGCAATTGTGACCACGTCGCGGCATTCCTCCACCCCATCCAGGTGAAAGAGGAGCTGCGCCAGCGACTCGCCACGATTAATCTTGGGGGACACCACACTTAATTCGCAGATAGTGACGGACGTGGTCCGCGTAGTCTGACCTCGTCGGTCACGAGACGCGAGTGGTGGCGCTCACAGCGCCGATCACCACACGAACCAACAGGCGGGCGGGATGTATCCCGCGCCCCTTCATATACCCCTCCCTGCAGCACCGACGGGCACGAGGCATCGTGCGCCTACCAGCAGTAGATTGCGGGGACACCTTACTTATCTCGAGTTCCGAAGAGAGGGGGCTGGGCCGCTACCCGGTGTGCCCGCTTGGAGCTGAGCCGGCTGACGCAGCCGGCGAGGTTGATGCGATTGGTACAGATTCGTACAGTCCGGTGGGCGGTACTGGACTTGAACCAGTGACCTCCTGTGTGTAAGTCAGGCCTGAAACGTCCATTACGAACAAAATGGTCCGAAACCGTCCACCGGCACCGGGCGGTTTTGTTCGTGTTTTGTCAATTCTTATCACCCTGTCCTAAATCCATTTTGCCCCGATTTTGCCCCAAATCTCAGGTTCGGCTTACGAACGGCTGCCAGGGCGGGTGAGGTGCTGGGGGAGATGGAGAAGCACCCAGCGGGCAGGCCGCCAGAGAATCGGTCACATGATGTTACCGATTTGCCGCCCACTCTCCCCGACCTGGGCATCACCAAGATGCAGTCTCACCGCTGGCAGCAAGAGGCGAAGGTTCCAGTGATAAGCAACGGCGGAACACCGAAGGCGCAAGCCGCTCACGGACCTGGGGGCTCACCGGAGACTGAGCCCCGGCGATAGGCTCTGAGGGCTACAGAAACCCCGCAGAATCACCAGAGGGGCGGTTTTACAGGCCGCCCCTGCTCTTGTGTGAGTCCGGCGTGACCGGATTCCCTATGTCGGCCTCGTTTCGAGGCGCTATCGCACAAAGACGAAGGGGGGCGCAATCGGCCCCGCTCGTGTTTCCTTCGTGACAGGCTGCCGAAGGCTGCTGGAAGAGGTATGCGGTCAGTGTTCACCAGGTAAGCAAGCCGCTGACGGACCCGGAGGTTGCTGCTGCCATCAAAAAGCATCTTCGTCAATGGCTGCCATCAAGTCGAAGTCTGACAGGCTGGCCGCTGTCGCGTGCGGATTGCCCGTCACCAGCGCTGCCAGCTCATCATCTGTGAGCGCGCGCGTCCAAGCCCGCGCTCTCGTGGGTACTTGCCTAGTCGACAGTCTTGTGGGACAATCGGTTTGGTCGAAGAGCAGCAATGAACGAGTGGTTTGCACGACGTCCTAATGTCGCGATGGTCTTCGCGTATCTCGTTGGCCTCTGGCTCTTTGTCGCAAGTATGTGGATATTCGAAAGTGTCATTTACGCTTTCGTCATCTTCAACCTATTCTGTGTTGGCGCAGCATCTTGGGTGCTCGCGCAAAAGGGCTGGTCGCGCTGGTGGGCACTACTCCAGCTTATCCCGTTAGTGCAACTCTCGATATTCTGGTTTCCCAATAGAAGGAGCGTCAATGAGTATCGTGACAGAAACCGAGAGTGCACACCCGTCAATGGTGCGGTCGATGGGGCCGTGAGGTATGGTGTGGGCAACGTTTTCAAGATTGCCCTGGCGGTGTGCATTGTGGGCATCATCGCGGTTGTGGCGATCCTGATCTTCACAGACCCGATACCTAGGGGAAGGCCAGAATCCACATTCGCTCCCATTACCTTTACTGGAGTCGATAGCCGGACAACAGCTCCGTTCTACATCCCGACAAGAGAATGGTCTGTTGACTGGTCTTTCGATGCCCGCGACTTCTCTCCTGGACATTACGTATTCATCTTCGTCATTGGCGAGAGAGGAAAGGATGGATTTGCGGTTTGGCAGCTTCCAGAATCACCTTCCGGTTCTACCTACAGCTATGCAGGCCCAGGCGAGTACTATCTGGATGTCAATGCCGCTGGACTCAACGAGTGGACGATTACGATTAGGCCACCATAGTATGACCCCCTGCATCAATACATGCGAAGGACCTAGGTACGGCCTGGCCAGACACTTAGGCTGATTCATCTTTCGCCTCCGCCTGGCGGCCCGCGGCGATGGTTCGCTCCAGCTCTTCGTCGTCTATGTCGGTCACCACCGCTTCCGCGTCATTGCGAATCAGCATCGCGAGCTCATCATCTGAGAGCGAGCGCGCACTCAGGTTCCTGAGATCTTCCAGTGTTCTATGCCCCTGGTCCTGCTCCAGCCGTTCCAGTCTGCGTCGTATGTCCATCTATGCCTGCCCCATAAGCCGGCGGAGATCATGGGCATTCGCCTTGTCCAGCGCCTCAATGACCGTGACGCTGCACGCCGACGGCGGGACGTGCGGATTCGCCCGCACGTAGGCGGCAATCGCCCTATCCACCGCGTCGCGCTTCGCGTCTTCTGAGTCTTCGCGGCAGACGACCACCGTCAGCGCCGGCCTGGGCGATGCCCCTGCCGTGTGCTGCTCGATGCGCGCAATCCTACGTTTTGTTGTATCCATCGTTGCCTCCGAGTCTTCTCTCGATTGCGTCCAGCCGCGCCTCCAGGTCAGCCGTCTCCACGGCGCGCAGGCCAATGCTGATCAGGTATCCCGCTGTCCGGGAGCGCATGAAGATATCGCCTTCCCTGGTCTCCAGCACTTCGCGAAGCAAACCGCCCAGAATGTGCATCAAGCCATGAGCCGTGCGAGTCTGCTCCAGTTTGACGGCTTGTATAACCTCAAGCCCGCGACTTCCACTGGGCTGTCCCGCGCGTCTCAACCGTTGGTATTCGCGCTGGTAAGTCCGCTGCTTCAGCTTATCCTTGAATGGCATCGCACACACCTAGCGGTGACGGCCCCCGCACTTGTTCCTGTGCCGCGATAGCGTCGACCGTGAGACGTTGTACTCGGCCTCGAGGTCGCGCAGAGACCGGCCCTCCTGGAGCCCCTTGTCGATCTCCGCCACGCGCTCGTGCAGGCACACCGGGCATCTCACCTCGGGTGCCTCTGCGGGTGTCTCCGCTTCGCCTTCGCCGTCCAGCAGCAGCGCAGAATCGCCGGGGTGAGTGTATGCTGACATGGAGCCCTTCCTGAAGTTCGCAAGGATTCCGACGCACGCCTGAAGGTGCATCGCCGCCCGCGTCACCTGGCCGAGCGAGTGCTCACCAGGGGCGGCCATCACGAGCGTGGGGCAGGCGAAGTCCGCCCCGAGCAATTCCTTCGGAATCGAGCTGACAGCCGCCCCGAATTGTGTCGCATTGGAATAGAGATAGCACTCACCGCTTCCCTCCCAGGGAGGGCTCCCCGCCTCCACGAGTCTCCGCATCGGCTCAATATGTGGCTGGAGTGCGGCCAGCAGTTCGTCACGTGCGCCCAGGAAGGCGTCGATTGCTTCGCCTTGCCGTCGAACCTTCTGACGTACGGCAGCAGCCGTTTCGCGTAGCTTCGTGCGCCGCTCTGCCACGCCCTGCAATTGCTCGATCTCCACCTGGGCGGCAGCCTCGGCGCGCAGCCTTGCCAGTTCGTGCTCCAGGTCCGCCGTATCCTTGCCGTCCTCGATTCTGTCAACGATTCGTCTCTGAAGTGTCCTGATCTCAGTTTCCGTTGTTGCCATAACACCCTCCAATCGTCATTCAGGCGGCCTGCCGACGACATACGAGCGCGAAACTCCAGCAGGAGGCTAACCCTGAAGGAACACCGCGTATGCCGTCGGCGCGGCCATGTTGTCGTGGCACCTGACTATTACTCAGGTGACGCCACGTATGACTCTGCCCCAGCTCACTCGTGCGCGGACCGTCGCGGGGCAAAATCCTGGGCAAAATGGTCATTCCGAGACCTCCGGGCCGTAGCTTCTGACGTATTCAACGACAGAGCCCTGGCCATCACCGTGTCCGTCACCGCCTCGTGACGGGTACTGTCGCGCGTCGGCTTTCATCCGGGCACGGAGTCGCGCGCCCGTGGTGAACGGCCGGTGCTCTAACGCGTCTGCGATCAGCCGCCAGGGGCCTCGTGGCCTGTCCTGCGTGAATAGGATGCCTTCCCACTTCTGCAGGCACTTCAGCATCCACTGATAATTGAGTCTAGTGGCTCGCCATAATTCGCCTGCAGACATCTCACCATGCAGCTCTAGGACATCCGATATTATGTGTCGCGCACTTCGCTTGCCGTCATTCCTTCCAGGCTCAGCGAGTGCGTGAGCACGAGCCGTCTCTGGTGGACGGGTGGAAGGTTCATCCGAGGCGGTTTCGGGAGGGGTGTCCGTACTATCTATAAGACTATCTTTTGTATCTATTGCGGCCGGTTCGTTCGTGAGAGGTTCACTAGTTCTAGTGAACTTTCTTACGGCAACTGGTGAACTTTCTAACTCATCCACTGGTGCAGTCGGTTGACTAGTCTCTGGTGCAGTCTCTTTACTAGTAGTCTCCTCATTAGGCTGCTCGAGAATCCGCTTGGCTGCGACAATCGGCCAGTCGCGCGGGTGTCTGTGCAGCAGGTAGATGGACGCCGAATGATCCACACCTCCACGCGCCGTCACCGTGATGATGCCGCGAGCCTGAAGTGCCGCCAGGCCTTTTGCGACAGAGTGTCGTGACAAACCCGTGCGCCTGGCGAACTCGCCATACGATATGGCAGCCTCGGTACGGCCCTTCCACCCGAGAGTCAGACGCACAAGTACCAGTGCCAGTTTCAGTTCGGCCTGTGATGCGCAGTCCCTCGTCAGCGCCTCCAGCAAGTCATGGTAGAACCTGGTGAACAGTTCGCTGTTGCGTTTCCCCAGCGTCACCGGCCACCTCCCCGAGGCGCCTCCTGCGGCCCACTCGGATTGATCGTGCGCTTTCGTGCTTCTCGGCAGCTAGGGCACCGACGCGGCGTCTGAAGCTGCTTCGCGTGGAAAAATCGCTGCTCCGACGCCGTCCAGAGGAAGGGACACGCACATTCGACGCAGTCGAGGTACTTGTCGTTGAATCCTTCTATCCGGTCCCCTGGCATCACTGACTCCCGCTGCCGTCCAGCATCGCCTCCAGTGCTTTCCGGGGCACAAGGACGCGACCGCCCAGCTTGATGCTCGGCAGTGCGCCACGCTGAATGAGAAGGTACGTGCCCGTGCGCGAGAGGCCGAGAAGCCTGGCGGCCTCGCGCACTGAGTAGCACAACCGTTCGCAGCTCACCATAGTAGTTTTCACAATTGCGCCCTCCGTTAGGTTCTGTACCAAGACTTTACAAGACGCACATTTCAGTATAAACTTCAACCGATGGACGGACGGACGGACAGAGTAGAGGCCAAGATAGAGGCGGTTCTGAGACGGCTCAACCGGCGCTTTCGGGAGGAGTGCGGTGTTGATATCCCCGAGCGGTTGCTGAGCCGGATCAAAGCCATCTACGGCGATGAAATGGCGTCCGAGGACAAGGCATTCTCGACTGATGCCGAATGTGGGGCGTGGGAAAGGCTTCAGGATGCTGCCGACGCGGTGAAAGAGGTCTTGGGGAAGGTTGCCAAGAGGCCCGCGGATCGATACAAGCGGTATGCCACCGTAGCCCGGAGACAATCCTATCTTGCAACGTTCGTGGTCACAAGGCGGCGATCGTTTCCGCCGCCACGGGCGAACGCGAAGTACAACTGGAACGCACTCGCGGACGAATGGAACCAACAGCACCCTCACGCCCCGATGACGCCGGCAGCGATGAAGTGCAACTACTACAACGCGATCAGGGAGCCCGACGTGCAATTGGCGGTGTCTGGAGCCCTAATAGGCCAGGCGCTCGAACCAGTCAGGGAGGCGGTAGGTTCCATAGGCCGAAGCTGGGAACCATTCCAGAAGGAGATAGCTTCGATGGGGCGGGCGATGGGGGAGGCGATGCAGCGACTCAGAGAGAGACACCCGGAGATCGAAGGAATACTGGATCGCCTGCGTGAGCTGCCGGAGGTGGAAGCACGGGCGTTCGAGGGGCGTTGGGGCAACAGGGAGCTGAGCAGCCTGAGTAGCGCCGAGTGGCGGGCGATGCTGGCCGAGCTCGGGATCAAGAAGGAGGTAGAACAATGAAGGGAAGCATTCTAGGACGTGGCAAGGGCACCAACGGCAAGGCCATCGGGCCGTGGCGTATCACCGTGTCCCTCGGCAAGGGGCAGGACGGCAAGTACCGCTCACACCGGGAGACCGTCAAGGGCAGCAAGTCCGATGCCCAGCGCAGATTGCGGGAGATACTCCAGCAGATTGACAGCGGCCTGTACGTGCCGCCCACGAAACTGACCGTCGGACAGTACCTCCAGCGCTGGGCCGCGACGTATGCGGCGCTGCACACATCACCGCGCACTGCCGAAAGCTATCAGGATGAGCTCGAGCGCCACATCATACCGGCTCTCGGGGATATGCCGCTCGCGGAGCTCAGGCCTCACCACATCGAGGCGTACTACGTGAAGGCGCTCGCCAGCGGGCGGAAGGACGGCAAGGGCGGCCTATCGCCCCGGACAGCGCAATACCATCACCAGCTACTCTCACAAGCCCTGGAGCACGCCGTGCGGCAAGGTGAGCTCGCCCGGAATCCGGCCAAGCTGGTGACGCCGCCGCGACCGAGCAGATGCAAGATCGGGACGTTGGCACCTGAAGACGTAAAGCAGCTTCTTGCTGCCGCGACCGCGAGCACCCATTTTGCGCTCATTCTGACCGCGCTATACACGGGAGCCAGGCTCGGCGAGCTCCTGGCGTTGCAGTGGCGCAACGTGGACCTTAGAACCGCGACAATGCGGATACAGTACACGCTGTATAGGATAGGCTCCGAGTGGCACCTGAAGGAGCCCAAGAGCGCCAGGAGCCGCCGGCAGATCGACCTGCCGCATCCTGTGGTGAGCACCCTGCAGGAGCTCCGCCGTGAACAGGAACGCATACAGAAGGCGCTCGGGGGCACGTTGACTGACAGCGGCTTTGTCTTCGCACAGTACGACGGCAAGCCACGGGACAAGCGCTCGGTGGAGCGCGGACTTGAACGCGTGCTCAGGGCGGCAGGACTGCCACCTATCCGCTTTCACGATCTCAGGCACACGCACGCGTCGTTGATGCTGTCCGCCGGCGTGCATCCAAAGGCCGTCAGCGAGCGCCTGGGACACGGCAGCGTGGCGTTCACCCTGGACACCTACTCACACGTCATGCCGGGAGTACAGAAGGAGGCGGTAAGCCGGTTTGAGGCTCTTCTGTTGGAAGGCGGCCGGTGAATTATTTTGCCCCGATTTTGCCCCGATTCCATTCTCTTACGAGTGGGCGGTACAGGACTTGAACCTGTGACCTCCTGTGTGTAAGACAGGCGCTCTAACCACTGAGCTAACCGCCCGCAGTGTCACACGAAGGAGCAACGGTGAGGGCAAATACGCCTGGTGGGATTTGAACCCACGGCCTCAGCCTCCGCAGGGCTGCGCTCTATCCAGCTGAGCTACAGGCGCATGAGTACTGATGGTGCCGAAGGAGGGACTTGAACCCTCACGCCCGTACGGGCACTACGCCCTGAACGTAGCGCGTCTGCCATTCCGCCACTTCGGCGTCTACACTTCCTCCGTCTCGAACTCGCCCGAGCTGAGTGACACGAATATCAGAGCCAGCAACCCCAGCACGTTTACCGTGAGAAACGCGCAGATGGCGCCGATCAGCGCCATACCGAAGCTGGACCTCTTCAGGGCTGAGGCCCCGCCAAGGATGGCCAGAATCCCCAGCGCTACCAGGACGATTCCCGCGATGAGCAGGGCAGTTGACGCTGTTTCGATAGGAAGATGGCCCCCCAGCCGGGGGAAACCCGGGATGCCCGGCTGCCACAACTCCATCCCGAATGCCGTCACCGCAATAAGCACACCGCCGGCGAGAATCTGGCATACACCAACAATTATGCTCAGGATTCCCCCCGCGCTCAGCAGACCGCCTCTGTCTCCGTTCCCTGCCATTGCCACTCCTTAGCCATCTACGTCGACACGTAACTATACCGTCGGATGCCATAAAACGCAAGAAAACGAATGATCTTTCAGGATGGGTTGCGTCACCGGGGTTTCGGACGACGCAGGTGGTTGAGGAAGGTGCCTGTGTGCACGGATGAGACGCCTGCAATCTTCACTATTGAGCGAGTCATACCGCGATGCCGGTGTGTCCGGGGATCAGCGTAGTCGCGGCGGGTTGCCCTGTAATGAGGGCTGTACTAGCATGTAGTTAGTGCGTCCCGACTGTGGCCACATATGGCATACCCTGTAACACACCTGTACGATGTCGCAGTAATAGGTTGCGGCCCCGCCGGCAGCTACGCTGCCACTCTGCTTGCTACGGCAGGGCACGATGTGATCGGTCTCGATCGACAGCGCCTGGATGAGCTGGCGCCGTGTTGCACCGGTGTCGTTGGCCCTCCCTATGTGGAGCTGCTTGGGCTCGAGAGCGACCTGATTCTTGCCGGGGCGAAGGCGGCCAGCTTCCACTCGCCGTCGGGAAGACAGATGCGGGTTGCGTCGTCAGAGGTGCAGGCGTATGTGCTCGACAGGGCGGCGCTTGAACGGAGGCTGCGCCTGGGGATGGTCGCCGCCGGTGCAGAGGTTCGGGAAGGGGTGATGGTATCGGGTGTGAGCCGGGGACGCGACCACTTCGTAGTAGCCGGTATGCACGATGGCCATCGTGAGTGGTTCGCAGCGCGTTCGATTGTTCTGGCTGCCGGCGTGTCTCCCGGCCTGGCGCGACAGCTTGGACTTGGAGTACCCGGCAGGTATCTCGTCGGCGTTCACGTGGAGGTCGCTATGGATGGCGTTCCCGAGACCGAGGTGCACGTGATGCCGGACGCGGCGCCAGGTGCTTTTGCCTGGCTCGTGCCGGTCGGGGCGCAGCGGGTTCGTGTGGGAGCGCTCGCCATGCGGTCGCCCGCGAGTGTGGTCGAACGACTCCTTGAGCGCCCGGACGTGCGCCGCCGGCTGAGGAACAGGCTTACACCGGTGGTGCAGCGGCCTGTGCCTGTGGCCGCCTCCCGGCAAACCCACGCCCACGGCGTGCTTGCGATCGGCGATGCGGCCGGCCAGGTGAAACCTACTACGGGTGGGGGGTTGTACTTCGGTGCGCTGGCGGCGCGCGTTGCTGCGGAGGTGCTCGGGCAGGCACTGGCGAGCGATGAGCTCTCTGCGAATACACTGGCAGCTTACCGGCGGCGGTGGCGCTCGGTCCTTGGTCGGGAGCTCAGGTGCGGTGCGCTGGCCCGTTATGTCTACAACCGGCTGTCGGCGCGGCGGGTTGATGGTCTTATGGGGTGGGCCGACCGAAGAGGAGTCGCCACGAAGATACTCGCCTCCGGCTCATTCTCTTTCGATTGGCACAGCACCGGTCTGCTGTCGGGGTTCGTTCGATGCTTGCCGGGAGTACTACTCGGATGGGATCCTGAACTTCCGGCGGAGGAAGCGTAATGAGCATCCCGCGCCACGTCGCAATCGTAATGGATGGCAATGGTCGCTGGGCGCGCGCCCGGAGACTACCGCGGGCTGCCGGGCACGAGCGGGGCGTTGAACGCATCCACGAGGTTGCGCTGGCCTGCGCCCGTCGTGGAGTCGAGTACCTCTCCCTGTATGCGTTCTCCACGGAGAACTGGAATCGTCCCCGTCGCGAGGTGGATGGACTGTTGCGACTGCTATCGGCCCTGATGGATAGGGACGTGAAGACCTACGTGCAGGATAACCTACGGCTTCGCCTGGTGGGAACCGTAGAACGACTGGACCGTGCGTTCCAGGAGAAAGTCCAGGCTGCCATCGACCTGACTCGCGACAATACGGGACTTACGGTCTGTATTGCCTTTGACTATGGATCGAGGGACGAGATAACCCGTGCAGCGCGCGAGTTGGCCGCAGGAGGAATCCGGCCCGAGCAGGTAACGGAGGAAGTGGTCTCGCAGCACCTCTTGACTGCAGGCATGCCGGATGTGGACCTCCTGGTGAGATGTGGCGGCGAGATTCGCCTCAGCAACTTTCTCCTGTGGCAATCGGCTTATGCCGAGCTGTACTTCACAGAGGTGTTGTGGCCCGACTTCGGTGAGAAAGAGCTCGACATGGCCCTCGACGAGTTCGCGCGCCGGAGCCGTCGGTTTGGCTCTCTGGATAGCGGAGGAAGCTCCTGATCGAGGATATGTTCCTGGTGATGCTTACCTCCGTTACTCCGGTGAGCGAGCTGCGGGGAGGGATTCCGCTGGGCGTTGCTCTTGGATTGTCTCCACCGCTGGTATTTGTTCTCGCGGTGCTCTGCAACGTCGCTGTATTCTGGCCGGCACGTCTCGCACTGACCTGGTTCTACACCACCGTCTTCAGGCGGATTCCGTATTTCGATCACTACCTGGTCCTTGTTCGAAACAGGGGCGAACCGAAGGTGAAGAAGTACGGTTTCCCGGGACTGATCCTCATGGTGGCAGTGCCGCTTCCCATCACCGGCGCGTACACCGGTACGGTGCTGAGCTGGCTGCTGGGGATGGACTGGATGCGTTCGTTTGCCGCCGTTGCGATAGGTGTCGTCCTGGCCGGAGTCATTGTAATGCTCGCCACCATGGGTGTGGTCAGCATCGCGACGGTACCCTGATACACTCGCGAACGCGCCTTCCTGTGCGGATCAGAGATTCCTGCGGCGGGGATGGTGCGGATAGAGGCGACACGTGGAGCATGGAATGGTTCGGGAGGTGGTGGGCAGTACTGGACTTGAACCAGTGACCTCTTGCGTGTGAAGCAAGCGCTCTAACCACTGAGCTAACCGCCCCAAACCAAAGCCATCTTGCCCCCGAACCCGGACGAGAAATATCCAGAGCAAGAGGTCTTCTTGGGGACCGTTGACAAGGAAGAATGGCCTCTTGCTTCACCTTTAGCGCTATTATATCCGTGCCCCACACTGGCAGTCAAAGCTAACGTCCAGCTTTGTCGGAGGGGGCAGTTGTCGGCGCAAAGAAGAGTGTTCATCACGTTCCGAACCTCCGTCACGACTTTCCCGTACTCGTATCCACAATCACCGAGGTAGGAGTTCTCGGGTCCGTACCTCCAGTACGTGTACCGGAACCGGTAGCACGCGAACGTTGCCTGCTGGACAACGGAGAGGCGCTTGCGCAGCTCTTGCCCGCATCCGGGACAGCGGTGGCTGAATGGACGCCACCTGGGTTTGGGCAGGACTTCCGTGGGAGGAGCAGGCGACATAATTGGGGTGGGAGGGTTGCGGAACCGGCGCCGCTGCGACCGAACGATGTGCCCCCGGAAGGAAGCCTGCACCGGGGAATGCCGATGATGCGTGTGGCGCGTTCCTGTGTCGCCGCGGTCGTGAGCCTGCGCGCTTCGTCTTGAGGAGGACTGCCCATTTGCGCGGTGCGGATGCCATCATCAACCGAGAATCAGATCACGTGTCACGGTCCGCCTGTTGACAGCGCTCTTACCCCCGCCTTGTCCTGGCTCGCAGGGACCGCACGGACAAGGCCGTCGTAAGCAGCCCTATTGTTATCGCAGCTTCCAGAGTGCGCTCCATGATATCCAGCATCGGCTATAGTTGCTGTACGTCGTTGGTTTTCCATGACATCCTCAACGCCACGATGGTCTGGCCTTGGCTGCCCATTGCCTGCACATTCTTGCCCTGTACTAAGCATGGGGTCCACCTCACAATGGCCGGATCGCGCGGTCCACTCAGAGGGAAAGTGGATCCGCGCTATACTCTCGTATCGCCCTGAATCATTTCGACGTAGTTGTCAGGCCTGACGGCTCCGTGGATTGAGTTGCTTGATCTACAGATATCCCCTCCACCTTGGCCCGCCTTTCTAATGCAGTCCTTGACTGCTTCGCGAACGTCCTCTGTACTGCCGAAGCAGAGTAGATGGCCGCAGTCAACATTACCCATGAGGCACACTCTTTGACCGTATCTAGCTTTGGACTTGCTCGGCAAGGTGTCACTCTCCACATACCAGGACGTGTGTTACTAATAAGACCTGGGCATGCCAACGACGTGTTCACCAATGTAATTCAATGCCATCTGTTGTGTTACAGGAGCCAGCCGGACAAGGTTGATTTCCCGCCACCACCGCTCGACGTCGTTTTCTTTGGCATAGGCGTGGCCGCCAAAGACCTGCATGGCCCAATAGACCGCTTTGATGGCACTGTCCACAGCGACTACCTTGGCCATGTTCGCTGCGTGTCCGATGGCTCTTGCGTCGGCACCGTTGTCAAATAACGTTGCTGCCTTATAATTCAGCAACTCAGCACACTCAAGAGCGGCGTACGCTTCCGCTACAGGGAACTGCAATCCTTGATAGCTCCCGATGGGCGCGTCACCAAAAACCTTTCTCTGTCTTGAGTAATCCGCAGCCTTGCTTATGGCTAGCCTGGCTATGCCTATGGCCGCTGCCGTGAAGGCCATTCTCTCACAGTTCAGCGTATCAAGTATGTGATGCCAGCCTGTATCTTGGGGTGGCATGAGAGCAGTTTCCGGTAGCATCAACCCGTTAAACGAGACCTCACATGAGTGCGAGTAGTTGATGCCATGCTTGGGGATGGGCCTGACTTCAACAAGCTCATGCGGCAGATCGGTGAGGAAAAGGCTAAGTCCCAGGGTCTTCTTCGCGGCTTTGTCCTTGGGCATGGTTCTGGCCACAATCAGCATGCCCTGGGCCCGGTCAGCTCCGCTGATAAAGACCTTGCTCCCCTCTATCAGCCATTCGTCGCCCTGTTTCTTGGCCATTGTGTTGGTATTCAACGTGTTGGAGCCGGCGTCTGGCTCGGTAAGCGCCATGCAGAACTCGCACTCACCAGTGGCAATCCTCGGCAGGTACTTCTGTTTATGTTCCTCTGTTCCATGTTTGATTATGCTTAGCGCTCCGAAGACTTCAGTCAGAATCAGGTACCACGGCCCGGCCATGCCGCAGCCGTTGGCAGCCAACTCTTCCATAGCTATCAGCAGTTCGGTAACGCCGTTTCCTGAGCCACCGTATTCTTCGGGGATGATTATCCCGGTAAATCCGGCCTCACTGACTGCCTTCCAGAACTCATCGCCAAACTCGCCATCTTCCTCCTTTTGCCTCCAGTATGCCGGGCCGAAGGCTTGGGCTATCTCTTTGGCCAAACTGGCAATCATCTTCTGTTGTTCAGTCAGGTCGAAATCCATGCCGCTCAGCCCACACTTCGAACTAAAGTAAACCACTCAGTAGTCGGTCTCGTTTTCCGGTTGACAAAGCTTGTCAACATACTCATTTGGTGAGTTCTATTAGTCATCCTCTGGCCGGCTAGCCACTGCTTGGTTTGAAGAACTTGATGTCCAGGATGGAGCCGGTTCGCTCCGCCTTATTCCGAAACACAGCTTCCACCCGCAAGCCGATTCTTACTTCGTCCGGCGTTATTCCTTCTAACCGGTGGACCAGTCCCCCGCAGGCACCGTCAATCCTGACCATAGCCAGGATCACTGGTTCATCCACTTTCGATCCGTCAAGATCAACGGAAGCGATGGTGTAGGTATGTACTTCCCCGTGCTTACCCACATCTACCCAATCCTCCAATTGGCTAAGACAGCGCTCACAGTAAAGGCGGCCGGGTACATAGGTCAACTCACACTTCTTGCACACAGATCCCATGATCCTGGCATTGTCCTTGATTTCTCGGAAGAAGCGCTCTCCGGCAATACCGAAGGTGTATAGCCCATATACTGGAATCTGGCCACGCAATGACTTGGTTTGGCTGACTTGGGTGACTTTTTCCAAAGGGGTCATTTGTCTCCCTCCTGCAATGGCTTCCAGTACTTGATATCAGTAATGGCGCCCTCACGCTCCTCCTCTGGTTTCCAAACTGCTTCAACCCTCATCCCGATCTCTACCTGCCATGGGTCAACGCCGGATATCAAATGCATTATGGCCACTCCGCCAGAACCGTCGATTTCAATCATGGCCGGAATCTGCGGTTCTTCTATCCGCGCACCCCTGGAATCAGTGTAGGCAATAGAGAAGGTGTTGACTGTACCGGTGTCTTTGAGATAGACCCATTGGTCCACCGTCCTGAAGCACAACTCGCAGAAGACCCTGGCCGGCAGCAATATCCGGTGGCACTTGTTGCATTTGGTGCCGATGATCCTGCCTTGCTTCAGCTCGGCGAAATACCTGCCGTAGCCGATTCCACTATCCCAGGCGTACTCGAGGTTGGGATGCCATTCCGTAAGCAGGACCTTCTTCTCTCTGATGTCAGCATCTCGCAAAGGTGTCCCTGGCCAGTGCTTGATATTCTCCGCCATTTCTTCCTCCCTAGATCCCTACGACTACAACTGTGCCCACCTGCATCTCATCGCCCCAAGCCTGGGCGACACCCCTCCTGGGTTTGCCCGGCACTTGCCTCTTCCCAGCCTCACCACGCAGTTGCCAGAAAAGCTCAGCGACCTTCATCGCGCCGGAAGCGGCGATTGCGTTTCCAACACCCAGAAGCCCGCCTGAAGGGCACGTTGGCAGATTGCCGTCTCTATCGAAGACGCCGTCAGCAAGTAGTTTGGGAGCTTCACCTCTGGCACAGAGTAGAAGTGCCTCCAGGTGGTGCAGCTCCTTGTAGTCAAAGGGGTCATATGGTTCGGCGATATCGATCTCTTTGTGCGGTTCCTTGATCCCCGCCATATCGTAAGCCATTCTGGCCGCGGCCTCCACATACTGGGGGTAGTAGAGGTCGCGCTGGCCAACATACATGCTATCCAAGCACCAGCCAACGCCTTCTATCCAGACCGGCTTATCAGTGACCCTCTTGGCAACATTCTCGGAAGCCAGCACCAGAGCCACGGCTCCATCGCTAGTTGGACTGACATCAAGCCGCTTCACCGGCCACGCCATGATCTCTGAGTTCATCACGTCATCCACAGTAATCTCAGCGGCCAGTTGAGCGCAAGGGTGATCAAGAGCATTCCTCTTGTTCTTGACAGACACAAGGGCAATCTCTCTCTCAGTAATGCCATGGACAGTCATATAGCGGTTCATCTCCCAGGCGAAGAACCACAGGAGGCTCGTTCCCAGTGGGCTTTCTGTGAACTGATCCCAGCAGGTAACAAAGGCAGCCTGGGGGTGAGGCATACATGATGACATCTTCTCCTCGGCTACAACGAGACACGTGTCGAAAAGGCCGGAGGCGACGTGGTACCAGCCGTGGTCAACAGCGAAGACACCCGTTCCGCCACCTACGAAGCCCCTCATGTAAGGCTTGCGCCAAGCACCCGCACCATCGGTGAGATACTCCGACTTCATGTGAATCATGTCAAAAGCATCGGGAGCTGTTCCCAGAACTACGGAATCAATGTCATTCATGGCAAGACCGCAAGAATCGAGAGCCATGCTACTTGCTTGCCAGGATAACTCTTTACCCGTCTCCAGCGCACGACGCATGAACTTGGTCATCCCGGCGCCAACGATAGCCACTTTGCGCATGCCCATCCTTCTCCTTCTATTCGTTGCTTAAGACTATGACGGCACCACTAGTAGTTGGGATACCCCGCCATGATTGAGCTAATCCAACTCTAGCGTTGGGCACTTGTCTCTTGCCAGCTTCGCCGCGCAATTGGAGCACTACTTCCAGAGTGCGTTGTAGACCGGTGGCTTCGCCCATCCTGCCAACACCAAGGCTGCCTCCGGACACGTTTACCGGAAGCTCACCCTCTCTTTCCGTAGCTCCCTCCTCCCCCATTGCGCCCGCCTCGCCTTTGCGACATAGCTTCAGGGCTTCCAGATGCTGAAGCTCTTTGTATGAGAATGTGTCGTCTATTTCGGCTAGGTGTATCTCTTTCCGCGGATGCCTTATTCCCGCCTGCTTGTAAGCCATTTCCGCTGCCAATCGCGCATATACAGCCGCTCCCCATTCCCTGGTTTCCAGGCTAGGAGAATCGGAGCACCAGCCGACGCCCCTGATCCATACTGGCTTCTGAGCAAGAACTCTGGCCTTTTCTTCTGAGGCTAACACCATTACAATCCCACCATCTGCTGTAGCACTTGTGTCCAGGCTGCTCAATGGAGAGAAAGCCATCTCCGAGTGGAGCACGTCTTCCACCGTTATCCTGTCGCCATAGGAGGCTAGATGGTTGTCAAGGGCATTTCTCTTGTTCTTGACCGACACTAGGGCACATTGTTCTTTGGTTGTTCCTGTCTCGTACAGGTAGCGATTCATTTCCATCCCGGCAATGTAACCAGGGTTGTATCCAAGCGGTTTGTTGAGCACAGGGTCCGTGGCATGCGCAACCAAGTAGTTGGGGGTGAGCATATTGGATAGTTTGCTGTGCGACTCTACTGCCACAATACTGAACTGACCAGTGCATACGAGCATGTAACCACCTATCAACCCGACGATTCCATCGTGGCAGATGGTGTGAACAGACCTGAGTACGCCACCCAAATTGTCTGGGACATGGATATCAAAGATACTTCGACCTTCAGTGAAATCCTCAGCGCAGTTCACGAAGCTGTCAATGTCGTGTCTTGCACAAACTCCGGCATCCTCGTATGCTTTGAAAGCCGCCTCGAACATCATTTCCTTAAAGGAAACGTCTGGGGTTATCGACCTGAATGGAGTATAGCCGATACCCACAATGGCAACTCGTGGTAGTACCATGATCTATCCTCTCTTCTTACCTTACTTCTTGAGGGGGACCCCATCTTCAGGGCAGGACCGGGGGCAAGATTACGGTGGAACTCTGCCGTCCTTTCAGCTCACTGCGATTGTATCAGACCGGCATTGGCATATCCATGGATCGCATTCACTCATCCAAAATGTTACCGGGGCGGTAGGGTTCACTCATTTAGAAATGTTACTAAGGGGCCATGCGAAGTGACGAGAGGATGAGCATCGATGAACGACGGAAGTACCTGAAGC
>PWUU01000125.1 GCA_003562475.1 Dehalococcoidia bacterium
AGCGTAAACTGGGCCCCGTCCCATGAACGGCGCCGGTCCGTTTCATGCGGACAGGCGGCCCAGTTTCTCAGGGAGGTTGGATGGTGAATGTTCTCAGACAGGTCGTGTGGGCATTCGTCAAGGGAGTAGATCGACTCACACTGTGGACTGGCCTTACCGTTCGGTGGATGATCGTCCTGATCACTGCCTTGATGGGCTTCGAGGTCGTAATGAGATACGTATTCCGGTCTCCGCAAGGGTGGTCGTACGACAGTACGATCATGCTGGGAGGTGTATTCTTCCTGTTTTCCGCGTGCTATACCCTGCTTGTCAATGGCCACATCAGGGTTGACCTGTTGTATTCTCGATTCAAGCTCCGCCAGCAAAAGGCAATGGATGTGGTATTCGCGTGCGTGCTCATGTTTCCGGCGCTTGTCGCCCTCATAGTTCGGGGGTGGTACTTCGCCTGGCGGGCGCTAGAAGTAGGCGAGGAATCTCGTTGGAGCTTCTATCACCTGCCCATGGCACCGTTTCGCTTTGCTCTACTCATCGGAATTCTCCTCTTGTCGCTTCAGGCGGTGTCCTGGTTCATCCGCCACGTCTACCCGATGATAACCGGCAGAGAAATGGTGTCGGAGACAACAGGCAGGAGTGAACAATGATACAGCTGAGCTCTGAAGCCGTTGTGGCGGTGATGTTTATCGCGCTGTTTGTTCCGGTGTTGTTAGGATTCCCGCTGGGCTTCGCGTTGATGGGCGTGGGCGCAGTTGTCGGGTTTCTTGTCATGGGAACCCCGGTGTTTGGCATTGTGTACGGGCAGGCGTTTTCAATCCTGACAAATTACACGCTGGTCGCGGTTCCCCTGTTTGTGTTCATGGGAGTAATGGTCGAACGCTCGGGCATTGCTTCCTCATTGTTCACCACCCTTGAGATGTGGCTCTATCGGCTCCGGGGATATCTCGCCGTTGTGGTGGTATTGACCGGCACGGCGCTTGCAGCATGCACGGGGATTATTGCCGGCTCAGTGGTAATGCTCGCCTCAATTGGATTGCCATACATGATGGCCAAGAATTACAACAAGGAGCTGACCTGCGGCGCCATATGCGCTGGTGGATGCTTGGGAATCCTCATACCTCCCAGTGTGATGTTGGTGTTGTACGGTACTTCGGCGGAACTTTCGGTCGGCCGGTTGTTCATGGGAGCGATCGTGCCTGGCCTTCTCTTGTCGGGGCTCTACATCTTGTACATTCTGATTGCGTGCCTGATCAAACCTTCGCTGGCCCCTTCAACCTATGACCCAAGCGTTGCCTCCGTCAGTCTGGCGAAGCGGTTATGGCTACTGGTGACGACCGTGTTTCCCCTAGCTGTGCTCATCCTGGGGGTTCTGGGAAGTATCTTTCTCGGTATAGCAGCGCCGACTGAAGCTGCTGCCGTCGGCGCCATTGTCGCCACAATTCTAGCCCTTAGCCGTAAAGGTCTTAACTTCACGGTGTTCAAGGCTGTGATCCTGCAAACTGCGAAGATGACCGGCATGATCGCGATCGTTGCAATCGGCGCGATGGTCTTCACCGCCGTGCTGATCCGACTGGGCGGGGCCGGAGTAATACGAGACCTTCTGCTCTCGGCGCCCGGGGGTGCATGGGGCCTCTGGATAGCGACGATGTTGACTTGTTTCGTTCTGGGTATGTTCATTGACTGGATTGGTGTGGTATTCATCGTCGTGCCACTAATTACCCCTGCCGCTGCACAGGCTGGCTTTGATCCAATATGGTTCGCGATCACTATCTGTGTCAACCTCCAGCTGGCGTTCATGACCCCTCCGTTCGCATTGGCGATTTTCTTCTTGAGGGGGGTTGCCCGTCCCGAGCATGGCATTACTACAGCGCATATCATTCGAGGTGTCATCCCCTTCATTGTGCTTATCTTCATTGCCTTGGGCCTGATGGTTGCCGTTCCTGAAATCGTGCTTTGGTTGCCAGCGCAGATGATACGGTAATAGCTCGTGTCGAGTTCGATGCCTTACGCTATTCTCTGGAGGTTAGGTGTGACGAAGAGACAAACAAGAATTGGACTAACGAAAGATGTCATCAATGCTGAAGGGGACTTCATTGCCCCCGGCCCTGGGCTTAGATTGCTTGACGATGTGCGGGACGCTGAGTACGAGATATTCTCCGAACTATTGAGTGAGGTAACACCTGATCAGATTGCCGGTTTCGATATGGTATTCAGCCTCATACCAAAGTGGACGGCAGATAGTCTTAGGGAAAACGATCAACTGCTGTCTGTTCACCGTTTCGGTGTCGGCTATGACATGGTCGATGTGCGTGCCCTCACAGAAGCAGGCGTTGCTCTGTTCATTACTCGCGATGCAGTACGCCGGCCAATGGCAGTGGCTATCCTCACGTTCCTGCTGGCATTGAGCACACGCCTGTTGCTGAAGGACAGGCTTGCCAGGGAAGGCAAATGGGCAGAGAGAGCAAAGCATCACGGTATTGGCCTAGTTGGCAGGACCCTCGGTTCGGTGGGCGTGGGCAACATAGGCCATGAGGTCTTCAAACTTGCGATGCCGCTGGACATGAGACACCTGGCCTATGATCCTTATGCGCGGCAGGAGGATGTCTCGGACGTTGGTGTCGAATTGGTGGACATGAAGACCGTACTGGAAGAATCGGACTTCCTCAACATCTGCTGTCCCCTCAATGAAGAGACGTACCATCTTATCGGGGAGCCACAACTACGTATCATGAAGCCGTCGAGTTTCCTGATCAACATGTCACGAGGTCCAGTGGTTGATGAGGGAGCATTGATACGTGCACTGAGCGAGGGATGGATACAGGGAGCTGGGATCGACGTCTTTGAACAGGAACCAACGCCCTTGTCCAATCCCTTGCTCGAGCTGGACAACGTAATCCTGGCACCGCACTGTCTGGCCTGGCTCGACCAGACTTTCACTGGTACCTGGGAGACTATACTGAAGCAGATGGGTGAGCTGCGAAAGGGCGCTGTGCCGTCAGGACTTGTGAACACGGAGGTGTGGGACACGCCGAGGTTTCAGCAGAAGCTGCAACGGTTCTTGGAGCAGACGGCATAGGGTAAATGCGAGCGACCGAGTGAATTAGGCATATAGAATTCGGGTACTTGTGGGTCGATCAATTGGCCAACAGGTGTTCGGTATTGTCAGTCATACGGCGGCCAAGAAGGAGGAATAGACGCGTGAACCCAACCCGCGCATTGAAGTCAAGAATGTCGAACGGCGAAATAGTCTATGGCCAGCTCATAGGGCCTGGAAACGATCCATTTCCAACAGTTGAAGCACTCAAGGAACTCGGCTATGACTTCGTGATGATTGATCGCGAGCACAGTCTGGTCAACCCCGAAACGGTGTACGCCTATGTTCGAGCAGCGGCCGAACTGGAGATTCCTATACTCATGAGACCTGAAGAACACTACGCCAACTGGCGATGCTTCCTCGACACAGGTATTAATGGGCTGATGCTGCCCATGATAAACGCCGTTGATGAGGTGGCTCAGGCCGTCGACAGGATGTACTACCCTCCTCTAGGACACCGGGGATACGGCATAGGATTGTCTCCCTACCCACTCGATGGCAAGGACCCCGCTGAGGTTCCGCACATGCAGTTGACCGAGTACCTGAATAACAACATGGTGCTCTTCCCCCAAACAGAGACCGTGAATGCAGTCAGCAACTTGCGCGAAATCCTGCAGCTTGAAGGCGTCACGGGCACGATTGTCGGGACGTACGACCTCGCAGCGGACATCGGAGGTATCGCGCCCGGGACTTCCAGAGTGCAAATGACGCGTTCACCATCGGTTGAGGCCAAGCTTTCCGAAACAGCGCGAATCTGCCGGGAGTGCGGCAAGGTCGCGGGTATAGGCGGCGTTCCGCCGGAGGATATGGCCAGATGGGCTAAGGAGGGCTATCAGCTTTTCATGATCGGCTATGTAGCGGAAGGCCGAGTGGAGGCAGTTCGTGTGCCTCTAGAGAAGACAAGACAACTCATAGGGGGATGAGGAAGGCCGAGGGCACCGCGAAGGGGATAACGAATATCGGTTATCCACCCGAATACTGCAGATACGGATCCGGATGGCGTAGACCATAGGTGACGGGGCACACCGGTATTGAAGTCACGTTAGAGGTCTACGTGCATCCATGCCATATGTGATTCATGACGAACACTGGCCTGTGTACAAGACTGGCCTTACAGCGGGTGACTTTGCGATTGATATTCACAAGTCGAGTTTGTCCAAGATCTTGATTTCGGCCAGACGAGCTTCCCGTAGCTGGCGTATGGCTGTTGGCTCCTGCCGTGACCGTTCGAACGTCAGACATCCCGGAGAAAAACCTGGCGACATCGGAGACAGATGATCTTACATGGGACCGTCTTGGAAAGGTAGCCGGTGGTGCGGGTGTGAAGCGCGTAGCGCTTGGACAGGGAATCGGTCTCCATTATGGGAAGCAGGCCGCCCCCCTGTGGGTGGTGGAGCGGGCGACGGGATTCGAACCCGCGACAGCCTGCTTGGGAAGCAGGAACTCTACCACTGAGTTACACCCGCTTGGGACCGTAACATTATCCGCGCACAGCTCGATGCCTGTCAAGAGATGCGGGTGGCTAGCAGCTTGGGACACGAGTTGTTGATTTGCGGGTTGAAAGAGAGCAGTGAGTTCGATTTCAATTCGGCCAGCTATGGGTTATAGTTGAGGCGACCATCTTGATAAGGGGGTTGTGCCA
>PWUU01000104.1 GCA_003562475.1 Dehalococcoidia bacterium
CGGTGTGGGAACCGACCCCTACGGCGGACCAATCCCGGCCACCCCACCTGCGGGTCGGTGTGGGAACCGACCCCGGCCGATAACGTCATACCGAACCAATCCCGTCCCGGCGAACGAGCTCACCGATCCAGGGCATCGCGCGAAAGGCCGGCTTCCCGCAGGATGGCACGCACCGTACCAGGTTTCAGCTCAGAATGGCGAGGAACGACCACGATGCGGTTGGTGTCGCCCTGAACGAACACCATGTGGCTGCCCCTCTGTCTATCGAGAGTGAAGCCGGCACTGCGAAGAGCCTCCGCGACGTCCTGCCAGGACAACCCCGACAGTCCGCTCACACGGTGACCTCTTGCTCCTCAATCCGGGGTGCCGCCTGGTTTCTCTCCGCAAGACTCTCACGGTACAGGGCGATCGCCTCACGGATGTTGTGCAGCGCTTCGCTGCGATCGTCACCTTCGGAGATGCACCCGGGCAGCGCCGGCACATACGCCGTGTAGCCACCATCGGTCTGGGGTTCGAGTATGACGCGATATTTCATCTGCAATCCTTCCCTGTCTTCGCCAATTCTAACGCCGACCTGCGCGACGCGCAATCGCCGCAATCCAGGGTGTCGGTCTGCGGGCCGGATGTATCCGGCCCCTGCCTATATCCCCGCGCCACCTCTCCCGCGGGTCGGTGTGGGAACCGACCCCTACGGCGGACCAACCCACGCCACCCGTCCCGCGGGTCGGTGTGGGAACCGACCCCTACGGCGGACCAACCCCGGCCACCCGTCCCGCGGGTCGGTGTGGGAATAGATCCCGGCGCAGAATGACCACGATCCCCAGCAGGAAAGGCGGTTCGCAAACCGCCTCCACCTGGAGACACCTGCAAGGCGCGGCATGTGGAGCCCAGTGAGGAGGCCTTGCTCACAACTCCAGGAAGTCGTCCGTGCTCACTCCCGCCTGTCGCAGTATGGCACGGACGGTACCTTCCGGCAGGTCGCCCGGATGGCGCGGCACCGTCGTGCGAGCCCGCGTCTGAGGATGCCACCAGATCTCGTGGCTTCCCTTTGCCTGACGATCGAAGACGAACCCCGCGCGCCTGAGCTTGCCGAGGATATCATCGGCGCTGAATCCCGAGAGCCTGCCCATCAGGACACGCTCACGGGGATGCGGACATCACCGCCCGGAGGAACCGCGTCACGAAGAGCAGGCGGTAATGCGTCTCCATGTTCCAGGTAGGATTCGACGAGCTTGCGGGCGACATCCTGGGCGATCTCCACGGTTTCGGCGACGGTTCGCCCCTGTGCCACCAACCCGGGGAGGTCGTCGCTTGTCGCAAGAAACCCGCCCTCGGGGAGCGCCTCAATGTGAATGCCCAGGAGAACTTCCTTCACGGATTTCACCTGGGGCAATTGTAGTCTTCTCCGCCTCCCATGGCAAGGAGCCGCGTGATCCGCGTAATTCGGGGACGCCGTACGAATTGTTGTGCGCGCACGATACAGGAACGACCCGAAGGCTCGTCGACGGAGTTCACGGGACCCAGCAGCAGGCGAATCAACGGGCGGGCCGGATGTATCCGGCCCCTGCCTATATCCCCGCGCCACCCCTCCCGCGGGTCGGTGTGGGAACCGACCCCTACGGCGGACCAACCCGCGCCACCCGTCCTGTGGGTCGGTGTGGGAACCGACCCTTACACAAGAACCGGAATTGCACCATCGTTCCGTCACAGGCCCGCATCGAACCGGATCGCCATCACCGGAACCACGTCCCTGTAGGGGGCCTGCGGGACAGATATATCTTTCCCCTACACATATTTTCGGATTTCCGATGCGCCACCCCCGGCCACCCGTCCCGCGGGTCGGTGTGGGAACCGACCCCTACACGAGAACCGGAATTGCGCCACCGGCCAGTTACAGGTCCACGTCGAACCGCATCGCCTCCACACGAACCACACCCCCGCACGCACACCCCTATACGCAGGGGCCGGATACATCCGGCCCGCCATCGTTCCATCACCCGCCCACGTCGAAACGGATCGCCGCCACACGAACCACGTCCCTGTAGGGGGCCTGCGGGACAGATATATCTTTCCCCTACACATATTTATCCGATGCACCAACCCCGGCCACCCGTCCCGCGGGTCGGTGTGGGAACCGACCCCTACGGCGGACCAACCCCGGCCGCACCCACCACGGCCGATGCATGAACATTGACACAGCTATCCTGTCCCTTCACAATTCCCTTCGATGACCGCACTGCTCGCCATCATCGCCGCCATCTTCGGCCTCGCCGTCGGCAGCTTCCTCAACGTCTGTGCCGACCGGCTTCCGCAGGGTGAATCCATCGTCGGCGGCAGATCTCACTGCGATGCCTGCCGCCGCCGGATACGGGCAAAGGACCTCGTCCCGCTGGTGAGCTACGTCGCGTTGAAGGGCCGCTGCCGCGACTGCGGCGCAGCGATCCCCCGCAGGATCGTAGCAGTCGAGCTGGCCACCGGCCTCATCTTCGCCGGCCTGTTTCTCGTGTACGGCCTCACCGGCACCTTCGCTTTGCTGGCTGTCTACGCCGCTATTCTCATCGTCGTGTTCGTCATCGACCTCGAGCATGGCCTCATCCTCAACCGGGTGGTCGTCCCCGCACTCGTGCTGGCGCTCATCGTGGCAGCCGTCGCTCCGCCCGGATGGCTCGGCACCTTCGGCCCCCACCCAATCATCGGCGCCGCTGCCGGGGCAGCGAGCGGGTTCGCCATACTCTTCCTCATCGCACTCGTCGCCCGCGGCGGCATGGGCTGGGGCGACGTCAAGTTCGCGGCGTTCATGGGCGCGGCCGCCGGCCTCCCGCTCATCTTCGTCGCGCTGTTCTGCGGCATAATGGTAGGGGGCATCACCGGCGTCATCCTGCTGCTGTCCGGAAAGAGGAGCAGAAAGCAGGCTATCCCATTCGGCCCGTTTCTGGCGCTCGGCACAATGGTGACGCTGCTGTGGGGACCGCAGATGCTGGGATGGTACCTGGGGCTGATGTGAAGCGCGCCTGCGGCGCGTGCACTACCGCTTGAACAGCGAGAGGAACCGGTCCTCGTACTCCTGGTACACGCCCCAGCGATTGAGCTCCGTGACCAGCTCCGACGCCCAGGAGCGATCTTCCCGGACCATTGCGAAGAGCATCTCTATCTGCTGCCGCGCCGCCGCCGGCACACCCGACTCATCCACATCCAGCAGCCCGTGGCGACGAAACTCGGCGAAATTGCCGCCCGCCGCGCGGCGGGTGAGCTCGTAAATGAACATCATCACCGCAAGGTCCCACACATCCTCGACCCCGCGGATGATGGCGCTCAGCGGCCGCTTGTCAGCATCCAGCCGCGCATTGAGGTTGCCGATCACCACGCCGAGGGGTTCCGAGACGACGTTCATTGCGTGCAGCTCATTCCTGTACGAGTAGAAGATACCCGGCTCGTGGGGGTTCTGCTCCGCCATCATGCTCAGATAGCGCCTCGCACCGTCGCTGAACCCCTCCACATGCAGCAGATAGTACGGTGTCACTATCCTCGGCCGCTCAGCCAGGACTTTGCCGTCGCGCACCGCACTCATCTCTGCGGTCAACTCGCTGACCACGTAGTAGTCGATGGTCGTGCTCCCGAACGTCGACAGGCGGCGCTGCGGCGCACGGATGATCTCCGTCTTCCGCATCGCTTCAGCGATTCGCTCATCCATGTCCATACTCGCCCCTCTGTCACGACGCGCACGGCATTCGCAGCCGCTAGAGCATCATCCGCACCATCTGGAAGTTACGCACCACGTTGTCCCTGCCGGACACAAGCGGACCCGCCATGCTGCTGTGGCCCGGCAGGATGTATTCCACATCCATCCTGGAGAGGCGGTCAATGCTCTCTCTCATCTGCCGCATGCTGCCCCCGACGAAGTCCATCCGCCCGATGCTGCCCGGGAAGACCACATCGCCGCTCACCAGCACTTTCGACTCACGGAGATAGAGGCACACGGAGCCGGGCGAATGTCCCGGGGTGATGAGCACCTCCGCCCGCCAACCGTTGGACGGGCCAAGCGACAGCTCTCCTTCCTGCAGCATCAGGGACGGCCGTGCGGCCGGCGGATTGGCGCCAAACCCACCGTAGAACGCCCCGCCCGGACCCTTCAGAAACTCGTACTCCGGCAGCGACAGGGCGACCTTCGCGCCCGTGCACCGCACCACCTCATCCACCGCCTGAAAGTGGTCCGGGTGGCAATGCGTGCCGATAACGAGACCAACGTCTTCCATCTGCAGTCCATCGGCGGCCATGGCCTGCGCCAGGGAGTCCAGCGGCCGCTCCCCGATCGCGCCGCCGGTCATGCCGGGATCGATGAGCACATGGGGCTGCGAGCCGTCCAGTGCATTGGCCAGCACGACAGAGTTGGAGTTGATCCCCTGGCCAACCCAGAGGTAGAAGTAGACCCCGTCCGTAATACCGGCCGACCGGTGTAGCAGCATTATCATATCCTCCTGCGCGCCCCGCAGAAGCGGCGCACGCCCGTGATCCGTTCGTAATTATATGCGATAATCGTAGCAGCGTCGAACGTGGCAGGGGTGGGGCAGGAACAACCACTTGAATCGCCAGTGCCAAGTGGTAAACTAGCACGCAGGTCAAAGGACGTATTACACGAGGAGGGCTGAATGACCAAGGTATTCATAATCGACGAGCAGTCCATGTACCGGCAGGGGATCAGGGCGGCACTGGCCCGCATGCATGGTGTGGAAATCGCAGGTGAGGGCGACCTTACCGACGCGTCGCTGGCACCCATCGACGCGCAGATGCCGGACGTGGTCATCCTGGGAGCCGATGCGTCCTTTACCGAGTGTCTGCGTATCTGCAAAGCCATCAAGCAACACTCGCCGAGCGTGGCTATCATCGTACTCTCGGGCGACGGACAGCAGGACGAGCAGGTATTCCAGGCAATCAAAGCACAGGCTTCCGCATTCCATGGCCGGAACGTCAGCGCGGAGGAGCTGTCACGCTCCATCGCGCGGTGCGCCAGCGGCGAGCACCCCATCAACGAGACGCTGGCCACACGGCCACGTGTCGCCGAGCAGATCCTGCAACAGTTCCGCGAGCTCTCCCGTGAGAAAGAGACCGCAAGCTTTATGTCGCCCCTCACGCCGAAAGAGATGGAAGTGCTGAAGTACATGGCGGAGGGTTACCTCAACAAGCAGATTGCCGATCGACTCAACGTCACCGAGCAGACCATCAAGAACCACATTACCTCTATCCTGCGCAAGCTGAACGCCAATGCCAGGACACAGGCAGTGGTAATCGCCATCCGGAAGGGACTGGTCACGCTTCCCAGGGAATAGCTGCAGCCGGGGACCGGATTGCGGGCAGGCCGTCGGTGGCCCGGTGTGCCGCCCGGGCGACGGGGCTCCTGCGCACCGGTTTGCAGGCGCGTTGACAGTTGTAATACTGCGTGTTTGACCATGGCTCACAGGCGTGATAGTCTGAGACTACCATGGGAATAAGCGCAGCGCCCTATTGCGCAATGCCCGAGTTCCCTGTTCCCCAGATTCACCTGCAGAAATTCCGCCTTCAGCGTTTACCTTCCGCGGTCTGTCGCGTTCTTACTAGTGAGCCACATACCAAGGAGGACTGTCACACATGAAAGTGGTATCTCGAATACTCGCCGCGTTCCTGATAGCCGCGCTGGTGTTGCCCGCACTGGCGACACCGGCACTGGCTGCGAGAAACGCATGGAATATGTTCGTAGCACCGACGAGCGGCCCGGTGGGCACCTCGGTCGAGCTCTGGGGCCGGACCCAGACCGGCGACAGCTCACGGGGCTGGGTCTACTACGAGGCGGAGCCGGATAGAGACAGGTGGGTCCGGGTACTCACCAGCGCAATCGGTAACTGGTCCTTCTCCCCCGTAGAGACTTTTGTTGATGACGAATGGGTCATAAGCTACTACGATTACGAGTCCGAACCGTTCCAGATACCTGAGTCACCTGGAGGCACGAATCGAATTGCCATCGTCAGGTCAGACCTGGGATCCACCGCCACAACGACACAGGTGACTGCCAACAAGGCGCCCGCCGCCTTCAGGAATTTCACCGTCATACCAAAGATTGTCGTGCTATCGGTGGATGAGACGACCATAGACGACCCAGAGGAGGCAAAGGGGCCTGTCGGAACCGAGGTGGAGGTCAAGGGAACCGGCTTCGGGTACCGGGAGCAAATCACGCTCTACTTCAATGGAGAAGAGGTCGAGCCCGTCGACAGCATCCGGGCGAACGACGTCGGCACGTGGACAGGCACGTTCATCGTCCCGGCGGCCAGCCAGGGCGTGCACGAGATCACCGCCGACGGCGCCGATACGGACAAGGATGACGTTATCACAGCCGAGTTCAGGGTGATGCCGGGCATCAGCATCGACCCGAAAGAAGGGACGGTGGGGTCCGAGTTCACAGTCAAGGGCTCCGGCTTCAGGGAGAACGAGGGCAGCATCGCGATCCTTTTCGACGGCAGATCGATAAAGACCGGCATCAGAGCCGATGAAGACGGAGTGTTCGAAGCGACAGTGACCGTTCCCGCGGCCCCGATGGGCGAGCATGAGGTAGGCGCCGAAGGGCAGCACACTGACGCCGACGATGTCGACCCACGGATATTCGAGGTCGAACCAAGCGTGACAGTCGAGCCCCTGAGCGGACACGTGGGCACACAAATCGAGGTGACGGCTGCCGGATTGCCGGCAGACACAGCCGTCACAGTGGCCTACAGCGGGGAGACCAAGGGCACGGGGACCACGGGCGCCAACGGCAACCTGGCCCCGATAACGTTCGCGGCCACGCACCCGCAGGCCGAGCACACTCCCGAGCAACCCGTGACAGTCACCTTTAACACTACGACTTTCGAAGTAATCTTCGAGATGGATTCCACACCACCTCCTACGCCCACACCGCTGACACCGGAACCCGGCACACGCATCGGTATCGTGGGCAAGCAGACTCCGGCTCTCACATGGACCGCGGTGGAGGATCCCAGCGGCGTGACCTACTCGCTGCAGATCTCCACTGCTGCCGACTTCAGCCAGATCCTGATATCCAAGACCGGACTGATCGGCACCACCTACACCATGACCGAGGAGGAGGCGCTGCCGTACGGGACCTACTACTGGCGGGTTAAGGCAATTGATGGCGCGATGAACGAGAGCGGGTGGAGCTCCTCGAGCACCTTCAAGGCCGGCCTGCTGCCAATGTGGGCACTCATCGTTATCATCGTCCTTGCCGCGATACTCATTGCCGCCCTCATCTACGTGCTGATTATTCGCGACCGGGTAGGGCTCTATGATTAGTAACATCACGCGCACAAGTGTGCACACCGAACGGAGGTAGGAGAATATGAAACTGGCGGTTATCGGATTGGGACAATGCGGATGCCGCATCGCAGATCACTTCGCGAGGATCAACCTTAAGGCACAGTCCGAGAGAAAGGCAACCATCGCACCGATAGTGGTCGCAGCGAACACGGACCAGGCGGACCTTACCGGTTTGCGGTTCATCAGGAACGACTACTCGCACCGCATCCTCATGGGGCTCAGACAGACGCTGGGCCACGGCGTGGGGAAGATAAATGAGCTCGGCGCCCAGCTTGCCCGGGAGGACGGCGACAAGGTGCTCGAGGCCCTCAAGAGCGAACGGCGCTTCTACGAGACACATGCCTTCCTGGTGATCGCCGGCACGGGAGGCGGCACCGGATCCGGGTCGCTCCCCATTATCATCAAGATGCTGAAGGACCGCTACGTCAACAAGCCCGTGTACGCGCTGGCGGTGCTGCCGTTCGAACACGAGCAGTACAGCGAGGCACGGACTGTCTATAACAGCGCCACCTCTCTGAAATCGACGTATGAAGTTGCGGACGCGGTCTTCCTGGCCGACAACCAGCGCTACGTGAAGAAGGACGCCAGCCTGGCAAACAATATGGAGAAGATCAACCGCATCGTGGTGGAGCCATTCTACGACATGATGTGCGCCGGAGAGGTTACGACACGCAAGTACGTTGGCGCACGCACCGTGGATGCCGGCGACCTCATTGCATCGTTCCAGGGCTGGACGTCCATCGGCATCGGTCGCTCCGAGTTGCCCGCCTTCCGCTTTCCCTGGGAGATACGGAAGAGCCGGTTCAGGGATAAGGCAACCGAGAGCTTCAGGGGTACACAGGCCCTGGACGCCGCGATTACCGACCTTTCGGTCTCCTGCAGCCCACGGGATGCAGCGAATGCCATCTACATCATCTCCGGCCCCGCCAATGAGATGAACATGGACATGGTGAAGTCGATCAGCGATTACACCTCGGAGATTGCGCCGAATGCGCTCATTCGCGGCGGCGACTTCCCCGGTGAGAAGCACTTCATCGATCTGACGCTGATACTGTCACAGATCTCCCATGTCCCCCGTATCGCGGACATGTACGAACAGGCCACCAGGTACGCTGAGGAACACAAGGGGCAGCTGCTGGATACGCAGTGCAAGATTCAACAGCTCAATGAGATTGGCAGGGAACTGCCGCTCCTCTGACGCTACGGGGCATCGACATGTGGGCCGCACATACGTGCGGCCCACGCTTGTCTTCTCAACCGATCGTCCGGAACAACGTTCCCAGCAGCCATCCCAGGGCGAAACAACTGGGGAATGTCAACACCCAGGTGCGTACTATGTTGCGTGCGAGCGTCCACCTCACCGCTGAGAGCCGTTTGGTTGCGCCCACACCCATGACCGCTGTGCTCACACAGTGCGTGGTGCTGATGGGAATGCCCAGGTGAGATGCGAGCTCGATGATGCTCGCCGCCGAGGCCTCTACTGCGAAGCCGCTCGACGGGTTAAGGGCCGTCATATTCAGACCCACCGTGCGAATCACGCGGTGGCCGCCGACGATGGTACCGAAACTGATGGCGCCTGCCGATGCCAGTATTGCCCAGACGGGAATCTCCAGCGTTTCACTGCCGGTGTATATCATCAACCCCATGGCAATGAGCCCGATGGGCATCTGGCCGTCGTTCTTGCCGTGGCTGTACGCCAGGAACGCAGCAGAGGCCACCTCCAGCTTGCTGAATAGAATGCGCACGAGCGCAGGCCTCTTCCGCCGGAATACCCAGAGTATGAGCAGGAAGAGCGCGAAGCCGCCCACGAAGCCCAGCACGGGGGCAATCGCCACCGCAGAAAACACCCTCCCGAGCACCGACCACTGGATGATTGAAGGGTTCCCATGAGCGAGTGCCGCACCGACCATACCCGCAACGAGGCCGTGCGTGAGGCTCACCGGCATACCCTTTACAGTGGCTGTCAGCGTCCAGAGTATGACAGCCAGCACACCGGCGAGAACAATGCTCATCGTCAGCGCTCCGGGAACGATGATGCCCGCGCCAATGGTCTTCGCCACAGCGGTGCCCGTTGCCGCGCCGGCAAACTCACAGATTCCCGCCATGATAAGCGCGGCTCTTGGAGAAAGATTGCGGGTTCCGATTACGGTAGCTATGGAGTTTGCTGCGTCATTGGCGCCGTTCGTGATTCCGAACGCTAGCGCCGCCGCAACAACCATGACAAGCAAGAGGAAGGAATCAGGCATGCTTCAGTACGATACCTTCCAGAGCGTTGGCGACATCTTCCCCCATATCCGTAGCATTCTCAAGGTGCTGGTACAGTTCACGCCACTTGATGCAATCCAGCGCGTTGGTGCACGACTCGAACAATTCGGCCTGCGCGGCATGATGCACCGCGTCCGCCTCGTTCTCAAGGCTGTTGATGTCGACACACGCCTTGAGAATTCGCGCGAACTGCTTGCGCTCCCGAAGGTTGGGCATGGCCTCATGGAGCCGGGTCGCTACGGCAAGAACGATACGGGCCAGCTCCTTCGCCCGGTCAGTCGGCTCGCCCATCCGGTACAGGACAAGCGTCCTCGCGGCGGCCTCGACGAAATCCAGCACGCTGTCCATGTTGTGCGCCAGGTTAAGGACGTCCTCACGATCTATCGGCGTCACAAACGATCGGTGGAGTCGCTTGATGATCTCGTGCGTAATCGAATCTCCGCGTTCCTCGAGCTTCTTGATCTCTGCAGCACGCGCCGCTCTGTCCAGCGTACTGTCTTCGAACATCTCCACAAGGGCCCGGGCAGCCACCAGCAGGTTCTCCGTGTCCTGCTCAAAAAGGTCGTAGAACCGTGTGTCCCTTGGAGTAAGGATGAATCTTGCCACAGTTGCCCTCTCAGTTGCGTCTTCTTGTCAACAATCAGCGCTCAATGGAAGCGCTTGACCTCGAAACGGTACAGGATCACAGGCTCCTCCCGGGAGATGCCTGCCTTCATGCGACATATCTCTAACTGCTGCTGCACACTGTCGACGCCCTCGAGATCCGGGAGCAGCAGCCCTTTGCGCCAGCCGCATGCGACGATGACGCCGTAGCGGCTGTGATCCAGCTCGGTCACATCGCTCACCGGCTCGGGACTGGTGAGAATATCGACTTTGTACTCGAGCTCATCGAGCTCGGCCGGCGTGACCGGATTGAAGCGCGGGTCGCGCGTCGCCGAACTGATAGCATTCGCGACCACCTCCTCGGCAACGTTCTCGCGCGTCGGCTCAAAGGTGCCGATGCAGCCCCTGAGCTCACCATCCTTGTGAACAGAGACGAACACCCCGGCTCTCTGCTGCAATTCAGGAATCGAGGCCTCGGGCTTGATCACCACTCCATCGCGCACGTATCGCTCGACAGCTTCCCGGGCAAGTCTCGCTACCGGATGTTGTTTCGTCATGGTGCTTCCTCCTCCCGCGATCCAGCATCCTCGCCTGCAGGGTGACGACCCGGCGACGCTGCGGTGCGGAAATTGAGGTCTGCTCCGCAGTGCGCGCACGAAGAGCCGCGCAACGCGAGGACCTCGGCATGATACCCGACCCTGTGCACGTTGGTCCGGCCACAGGAATAGCACACGGTGTCCTCTCCCTGCCGCCCGACGTTCCCTGCGTACACAAACTTCAGACCGGCCGCATGGCCGATCTCAATGGCATGCCTGATCGTGTCGAGTGAGGTGGGAGCAACATCCTGCAAGCGGTGCATCGGGAAGAAGCGTGTCACATGCCATGGAGTGAGCTCGCCCAGTTCCGCCACCATCCAGCCGGCTATCCCCCCCAGCTGCTCGTCGTCGTCGTTCCATCCGGGGATGACATTCGTCACCACCTCAACGTGCATATCCCAGCGCCTCCGCGCACGCACAGCCACGTCGAGTATCCCCCGCCACTCCCGTACTTGTGCGAGCTTTCGATAGAGCTCATGGGTGAAACCCTTGATATCTACCCGCCACACATCCAGCCACGGCCCGATCACGTCGAGGGCCTCGGGCGTCATGAAACCATTGGTGACGTAGACAGTGTAGAGACCCTGCTCCTGCGCCATGCGTGCCGAATCAAGCGTGTACTCGAACCACATGGCAGGCTCGTTGTAGGTCCAGGCGATGCCATCGCAGCGATGATGGCGGGCCAGGCGCACCTGTTCGTCCGGGGGTAGATATCGGGATTCCTGCGGCATATCGGCGCAGGATATCTGCCAGTTCTGGCAGTGCAGACAGTGGAAGTTGCAGCCCCACCCACCGACCGAGAAGGCGTTGGTAGCGGGGTAGAAGTGGAATAGAGGTTTCTTCTCGATGGGATCAGCCGCAATTGAAGACACTTCGCCGTAGTTGAGGGTGTGCAGCACGCCATCCCGGTTCTCACGGACACGACACACCCCAACCTTGCCGGGATTGATGACACATCTCCACTGGCACACGTGACACCGCACGCGTGCTCCGGGGAGCCTCTCGTACAGGAGAGCCTCTCGCACCATACCCACCGCCATTATACATCGCAAGCGGCCACAATCTCAGCCCCCGCGGCTCCAAATCGGCAGAGTGCGAGGACATTCCCATCGCCATGAACACGTGGATGCTGACCGCGGCGCATGCGGCAGCCTATAATAGTCCCCGGATGAAGGTTCTGGGAGTCACGGGAACTGTCGGCAGCGGGAAATCCACCGTCTGCCGGATGCTCGAGCAGATGGGTTGCCCGGTGATCGATGCCGACCTCGAGGCGCACATGACCTACCGACGGGGCACACGCCCGTGGCGGGCGATTGTGGCTGCCTTCGGCGAGGAGATACTCGAGTCGAGCGGAGATATCGACAGGACAGCTCTCGGCAGGATTGTATTCATGAACCCTGAAGCCCGCGAGCGGCTCAACGCCATCGTGCACCCGGCTACGCGACGGAGGGTCACGAGGCGCCTGGGCCGGCTTCGCGCCCTCGGGCACACGTGGGCGGCGGTGGAGGCGACGCTCCTCATTGAAGCCGGCTGGCGTAGCCTCGTGGACCGGCTATGGGTGGTGGCAGCGCCCACCGAGGCTGTGGTCGAGCGGCTGGGTCACAACCGCGGGCAGAGTGAACAGGAGACTCTCGCGCGTCTGACCGCGCAGATGCCGGCACAGGAGCGTATGGAGTACGCCGACGACATCATCTACAACGACGGCACACTGGAGGACCTGCGCGAACGCGTTCGTGCCCTGTGGCGCGACCTCTCCTCTCGGGAATCACCCGGCGGATGACTATGGCCGGTCCACGCTGACCCTGGTCAGGTCGGGAACGCCCATGGGATTCGGCTCGAATCCCGACACATAGGGTTTCACCAGCACGTGATTCGCCCCGTACATGAGCGGCAGGATGGGCGGGTCCTCAACCACAATGCGCTCAGCCTTACGATAGATTTCCAGCTGACGTTCTTCTTCCGTCTCAGCGGCGGCTTTCTGCAACAGCTCTTCAAGCCGAGGATTGTCGTAGCCCGAGATGTTGTACGACTCACCAACACTGAAGAGCGTACCCAGGAAATTGTGTGGACTGGGATAGTCGGCAATCCATCCCATTGAGTACAACTCATCGCGTTCGTCTATCAGGTGGTAGAGGAATATCTCGGGCTCGAGCTGGCGGGCAGTCACCTCCACTCCGAGGTTGTCCTTCCATCCGCGCATCGCCGCAGCGATGTAAGCTGGTATCTGGTTGGCATAGCCGGACACGGTGATGGTGATGGGCGGAAGCGCCTCAGCCGAGCCATACGAGGATCGCGCAAGGAACTCACGTGCCAGGTCGGGATCGTACCGATACGGCTGCAACCCGGCATCGTAACCGGGGAGTCCCTCGGGAAGCACGCCTCCCGCAACCGTGAGACTATCCTTGAAGAGCACGGTCACGATGCGTTCACGGTCGACCGCGTGACAAAACGCAAGGCGCACATACACATCGTCGAACGGCGGCTTCGTCACGTCGAAGCCGATGTAGTAGAGGCTGAGTTCAGGCGAGGACAGGAGCTCCCTGTGGATGGGATTGGCAGGATCGGTGACCTGGTCCATATAGGCACTTGAGACCGAGACCACATCGATCTCCCCGCGCTCGTACATGATCATGGGTACGCCGGCAAGCAGACGAAACTCCACCGCATCGAGCAGCGCGGGCGTCCTATAGTAGTCGGGGTTGCGTCGCAGCTCCAGCAGACTGCCCTGATCCCAGCGCGAGAGCATGAACGGGCCCGTGCCGTTGGGCTGGCGCCACCAGTCGGCACCACGCGCCACCGTCTCCTCATCCACTACGTATGCCGTGGGATACGTGAGCTTGTAGATGAAGTAGGAGCGCGGACTCACGATGTCGACCTGCAGGGTGTAATCATCAAGCACCGTGACACCTCGCAGCCCGGTTGCCTTTCCGTCTATCATGTCGCGGGCACCCACAATGTCGCCGAGATAGACCGGCGCAGTGTGCGACCCTGTTTCGGGGTCGCAGGCCCTCTCCCATGAGTATTTGAAATCGGCGGCGGTCACCGCCCTTCCTGAGTGAAAACGCACGTCATCACGCAATTCAAACACGTAACGCGTGCCATCCTCAGACACGGTCCAGCTCTTCGCGATATCACCCTCGACACTCAATTCTTCGTTCAGGGTCACGAGCCCGCTGAAGATGTGCGTGATGTACATGTGGGAAGTCATCTCCCCCGAGACAGCAGGATCCAGCGTGATGGGTCCGATGTCACTCAGGCGCAACACAGACGTGGGTGCAGGCTGCTCGTCTACGGCAGGAGTACACGAAGCGGCCGCGAGAAGGGAGAGGATAACTGCCGCGCACACAAGCACACGGCCGAGCAGAAGGACACCGCGATACGGCCTCAGAAGAAAGTCTCGTAGACCCAACCGGAGATCAGTCATTCAACACCTGCTTCCTCAGCACAGTGCGCCATTCGGCTTCAATGTCATCGAGGTCTTTGCCGTAGCTCTGTTGCAGTGCGGAGTCGATGGTCTCACCCTCCTCCAACAACATAAGGAGCCGGTACATGGGGTCGGTTCCATAGGCATCGAGGAGGTAGCGCACCACACTGAGGCTCTGCGCATAGGAGAGGTACGCTTTCGTAGTATCGGACGAGAACGGACCATTCAGTGTTCGCAGCGAGATGAGTTCGTCCTGTTCAACCGCGTGCACAAGAATTGCTGTGAACGTATGGGAGGGCTGCTCGGCCTCCATGTGCGTCGCAAGCCCCTCATCGAGCCATCTGGGCAGCACGCCATAGGGGCTGAACGTCGTGGTGTGCACCACCAGGTGTGTCAGCTCATGGCGAAGCGCCCGCACTCCCCACCCCAGGTCTCCCGGCCCGATGCCGATGGCCACTATGCTGTAGTCGACAAATGCAACGCCACCGGTCCACTCCTGCGGGTATATCATGGCTCCCCGCAGATCCTCAGGCGATCTATAGACATACACCTGAATGCGCCGGTCGAGCCGCGTGCCCACATCCTCTGCAAGCATTTCGATAGCCTCGTTACAGATATCCAGCAATAAGTGCGCAAACTCATCGCCGCCGTAGTACCAGTGGAGCGTGACATCATCAGACTCAATGCGCTGCCAGCCGTAGCGATCGTCATCGAAGTTGAGCACGGCAGGAGTGGTCTCCACAGTCTCGCCGCTCTTATCGGTCACCCGCCACCAGTAGGTGATTTCCGCACCCGGCGGCAGGCTCGCCCTGCGCATATCCCAGGTCCAGCTTGTGCTCACACTGGTAGCCGGCTCGAAAACCGCCCACGCTTCGCTCACCACGGGTGCGTGATTCATCTTATCGATTGTGTAGAGCAACCGTGCGTCCGTCACCGGGTGGGGACTCTCGGCGGAGACTGTGAACTGAAGGCTCGTGGGAAACTCAGCGACGACTCCCGAGTCGGTAACCTCCAGTGAAGCCGGGGCCGACGCAACGGGTGACAACACCAGCCCACTACAGGCCAGAACAAGCACCACTGCGAGTCCAAATCTTCTCATCATGCCTCCCCTACCTGCGAAAGAAGATACGCGTCAATGAATTCGTCAAGCGCTCCATCCAGTACGGCTTCGGCAGCAGGGGATTCGTATCCCGTCCTGTGGTCTTTGACGAGCTTATACGGATGGAGCACATAGCTGCGTATCTGATTGCCCCACCCCGCATCCACACGTTCACCTTTGAGCTTCGCGCGCGCCTCCTCGTTCTCCTTTCTCTTGATCTCAAGAAGCCTGGCGTACAGGATTCGCATCGCGACTTCCTTATTCTGATACTGGGAACGCTGACTCTGACAGGTGGCCACAACACCGGTCGGCTGATGCGTGATACGCACCGCGCTGCTACTCTTCTGCATGTGCTGACCGCCCGGGCCACTCGAACGAAATGTCTCCACCTTCAACTCATCGGGCGAAACCTCAAGATCCCCCTGCGCTTCCGCCTCCGGCATGACCTCCACGAGCGCAAAGGAGGTGTGCCTGGCGTGATCGGCATCAAACGGGGAGAGACGCACCAGGCGGTGCACGCCACGCTCACCCCTGAGATAGCCATAGGCATGGTCGCCCTTTATGTCAAAATATGCACTCTTAATGCCGGCCTCATCACCTTCGGACACATCGAGGACTTCAGCCTCATACCCCTGTGTCTCGGCCCAGCGAATATACATTCGCAGCAACATGCTCGCCCAGTCCTGGGACTCGGTGCCACCTGCGCCCGCGTGCAAGGCACATAGCGCATTGCGGTCGTCATACTCGCCTGAGAGCAACAGCCTGGTCTCCTGTTTTTCAAACCGCGACAAGAGTCGCCGGGTTGCCTCCGCTATATCCTCCTGAACAGAGTCATCGTCTTCAGCAAGCGCGAGTTCGGTCATGTCGAGCAGTTCACGCACCTCGCGCTCCATGGAGGTCCACGACTCGACAAGTGCTTTCTTGCTGGTGAGCATTCGCATGTGGGACCTGGCGGACTGCTGGTCCTTCCAGAAATCGGGGCCGGCAGTCTCCTGTTCGAGTTCCTCTATCTGTGACTGTTCACCGGCGATGTCAAAGACGCACCATGACGTCTGACAGTCTGCGCAGCAGTGTCTCGAGATTGTCGCGTAGCTCGTTCATGGAGTCTCCTTAACTCACCGGAGGGTCGCGTCTGCCTCAAACCTACTGTCGAAGTCTTCCACCCGCCGCCAGGTGAGCAAGTCGGGTTGGTTCGGGCAGCCGGTATCTATCGCAGCAATGTAGCACTGATGCCACCGCATCTGCAAAACCGCACCTGTGCCCGATAGACACAAAGACAGGCTTTACTCTGTCCCTGGTTCTCAGCGCCACACCTACCACCTCACCCGCATCGATGATCTCCGCAGTAGCACCACGTTCCATGCCCGGCTCATTGTGGGTGCCGCAGAGGAGCGACTTGGCGCAGCCGATTGTCGGTATGTCGAGAAACAGGCCAATATGCGAGGCGAGCCCCAACCGCCGCGGATGGGCAGTGCCATGGCCATCCACTATCACGAGATCCGGAACCTTCTCAATGAGGCTGCACGCCTTGAGCGCAAGAGGCGCCTCGCGAAACGAGAGAAAGCCGGGGACGTACGGCCAGTTCAGCTGTCCCTCGACCACTCTTGTCTCGATGGGCTTCAGTTGCGGAAACGACACCACGACCACCGCCGCCCGGCCAACACCGCGCACACGATCCACCGCCACATCGATACCGGCCACGTACCGTGGCGGTCGAGAGAGGCAGCGCGACTTCACCACAGACGCGGCGAGTTCGCGCTGCAGATTCCTCGCTTCACGGGTGCATATGTCCCAGTCGTGGAGCTTCAGGACGTGCATCGCAGTCGGCTACAGCAGGTTCAACTCTTGCAGCGCTGCCTTCACTCTCCGCACCGTTTCGAGAGGAACCGGTGTGTAGGGAAGTCGCGGCACACCGGCATCGATGCCACGGAGCTCGAGAATGGCATGGCACGTCGGCACGGTAAACCCGAACTTAGTAACCTGGCGAACCCTCAGCACCATCTCCTGCGTCTGCATGAGCTTACGCCGGTCGCCGCTGAGATAATCATGGTACAGTTGCCCCACCAGGTCGGGATACACGTTACCCAGTCCGGTAACAGCCGCCTGCGCACCGGCGTCGAACGCGGCCACCAGCATTGCTTCGGTTCCTATAATGAGGTTCATCTCCGGAAATTGCTTCAGGGCCATCGCGGTATGGTAGTAGTTCACAATATCGAATGTGCTGTCCTTAATGCCCGCGATGCCATCTTGTGCGAGCTTCTTGATCGTCTCGATGTGCGGGGTGTTTCCGGACAGCCTGGGATTGTTGTACAGAAACACGGGAATACCCACTGAGTCGAGCAACGTCTTGAAGTGCACGTAGATGCACTCCTGATCGTACTCGTTGTAGTACGGAGTGACCGCACCCACCGCTGCCGCACCGATGGACTCGGCATGTTTCGCCAGGTCAACGGTGTTCTTCGTGTCTGCGCAGCCCACGTGCACGATAACCGGCACCCGGCCTCTCACGTGGTCGAGAATGATCTCGGCTGTCCGCTTTCGCTCGGAGATAGACATCATCGGCCCACACCCATAGCTGCCGACCGGGTAGAGGCCCTGGACATGCGGTACGATGAAGTCCACGATCTCCCTCGTACCTTTCTCGTAGACTTCGCCGTCCTTCGTAAACGCTGTCATCATGGGTGGGATGATTCCGCGAAAGTCTCCGGGCTTCATTCTGAGTTGACCCTCCTTGACCAGCACACGCGATACGGATTGCGCAGCGCTAGCGCGATATCTCCTCTCTACCTGCAAGAAACGCCTCGAGCTCCGCCATGCTCGGACAGGAATGGAACGGGCCATAGGCCATCGTACAGAATGCCCCGACGGCGTTGCCCCAGCGAACACATGTCTCAAGGGGCTGCTCTTTGAGCAAGCCGGCGGTGAAGCCTCCAACAAAACAGTCGCCCGCTCCCATCGGGCTCACCGGCTTCTCCAGGGTAAACCCCGGGATATGCCTGGGTTCATGCCCGCGAGGCGCCAGTATCGCCCCTCCGGCACCGGCCTTGATGACCAGCTGTTCGATACCCGTTGAATGCGCCCTCTCGATGGCGGAGCGGGTGTCCCGGCAGTCCATGAGGAGGCGCAACTCATCCTCTCCCGGGAGGACATACGTCGCCTTCTGCATGAGAGGGACAAGAATGGAACGGGACGTCTCGATACTCGCCATGGTCAGCCTGAGGTTGGGATCGAAGACTATGGTCTTGTTGTGTTTGACCGCCAGGTCAAAAAGCCTCTTAACAGTCTCACGGGCGGAATCGCTGCAGTACATCATGATCCCCTCAGGATACACAACCTTCGCCTGAGCCACGTACTCTTCATCGATGTCATCCGGCCTCATGTTCGCCGCAGCGGAGTTGGTTCGATAGAAATGGCACTTGAAGCTCGCCTCGGGAGACCTGCGTTCCACGAAGAACACGCCGGTCGGTCTGGACGGGTCGATCCTCACCCGTGACACGTCCACTCCCTCACCTCTTATCCACCTGGTGATGAAGCGCCCGAACTCATCATCGCCCACACGGGAGAACCAGCCGCAGTCGAATCCGAGCCTTGCCAGGGCAATGATGAAGTTGTCCGCAGCCCCACCAACCCACTTCTTGAAATCCTCTGCTTCACGTAGCGGACCGAAGCTCTGAGCCTCAAAAGCGACCATGGATTCACCCATTGCGATCGCGTCGTACATAGCACCCGCAATTATGCCTCCGCCCTACTACAAGGTCAATGGTATGTATGCGCATCTCCTTTGACTGCTCGTTGCCCATGCAAGAGCGACAATGGTATACTGGCGTTCGGCCACAGCACTTGTAGGCTACAGATTCCTTCCCATCAACGATGTACTACACCAGGGCAAATGAGACCGTTTTCGCGGACAGGACGACTCCTGTTCCCGTTCTTCTTCCACAATCACTTTCACAGGATGATCCAGACTATCGCGAAGGAGTGTGCAATGGCCAGTGACATAACGGGCAGCGTGCAGGCGATGGAGGCTGAGGCAGCCCGAGTACTCGAAGAAGCGAAAGCCAGGGCAAGCGACATTCTCCAGAAGGCGCGTGAGGAAGCCAGGGACATGTCTTCGGCCGAACTGCCGCTCGACGACGCCAGGGCAGAGGCCGCCAGGATAGTCAAAGAGGCGGAGAAGAAGGCCAGTGCCGAGATTAAGCAGGCAGACAAACAGGCTGAGGATATCAAGGCCACCGCATCTGCGAAAGTGGACGAGTACGTGAAGCTAATGGTGAGCATTGTGCTGGGAGAGAAGACAGAATAATGGGCGCCATCGTTAACACCACCGAGCCCATGAGCCGCATCCGCGTAGTCACATCGAAGGACCGGGCTGCGGACACGCTCAAGTTGCTCCAGCGCGCTGGTGTTCTTCATGCAGAGGAGAGCACAGAGCTGAAGCCTATCGACCGTGAGGCGGTAGAGAAGGAGAGGCGACAGGTCAGCGAGCTGCTTGCCACCATCGAGGATGTCCTCAAGTACGTTCCGACGGAGCGCCTGGTGCGTGTACAGCAGGACGTCGATGTGTTTCTCACCAGACCGCTCGACGACATTGATAAGGACACCCGCACACTGTGCACCAGGCTCGGCGCGATGCACCAGCGTCTTGAGAAGCTCCGGCAGGAGCAGGAGACGCTGGAAGAACTGCGAACCGTCGCTGCTGCACTTGCGTCGCGCACGGATCTGACGACCGCGGACCTTGACTTCACAGGGGCACACCTGTTCTCCCGCATAGTGGCTGTGCCACAGGAGATCCACCACGCAGTCGGGCAGCAACTCGAGCCGCTCACGCTGAGCCGTGTGGTAATCGACCGTAGCGAGTTGGCGTACGTGTTCTTCGTCGCAAAGGCCGATGCACGACCGGCCATAGAACGATGGGCAGGTGATAACACCGGCCGGTTCATCACACCGCCGGAAAAGAACATTCCCCTTGAGGATTTCGTCGGCTACGCCGACAAGGAGTCTGCACGCCTTCAGTCCGAAGCTGCAGAGATTCACACTGACATAGAGACGCAGACAGAAGAGAATCTCGAGCTGCTGGTGCTTCTCCGCGAAGCGCTGTTCGCGGAGAACGAGCGGCTCGAAGTGCTCGAGAAAGCGTGCGAGGCCAAGTATGTGACGTTGTTCGAAGGATGGATGCCCAGCAGCGGAGTAGAGGCAGTCACAGGGGACCTGCGAGAGACGATAGGCTACGTCTACGTTGAGTCGCGGCCGGTCCGGCCCGAAGAGGAACCACCCAGCAAACTCCGCAACGTCAAGCCGCTCCGCCCCTTTGAGGTAGTGGTGAACCTGTTCGGCACGCCGAAATACCGTGAATGGGATCCGACCCCCATCATTGCCTATTCCTTCGCCTTCTTCTTTGGTGTCATGCTGGGCGACGCAGTGTACGGTATATTCCTGATGCTGCTCACGAAGTTCGCGTTGCCCAAGCTGGTCGATGACCCGCAAAGCGATGGATTCGCCCTGTTCAAGTCACTCCTCTACATAAGCGCAGGTTCTGCAATAGTCATTGGAGCACTTACCGGGACGTATCTTGGCGACTTCTTCCCGCGCTTCTTCGGGGCGCCCAACCTCGCACTTGCTCCGGCCATACAGGAAGTCTACCTCGACACCATGACGTTCATCGTGGTAGCACTTGTAATCGGACTCATACATGTCAACATCGGACACGTCCTGATGTTCATTCGCGGCTTCAAGGAGCGGCAGCACCACCTGATCATAGGCCGGCTGGGATTGTTTATCTTGCAGATTGCCGGCATTCCCTGGATTATGAACTTCATTGGAGTCGAGCTCCTGCCCCTGGCCCAGGCCACCTACACCATCCTGCTGTACACCATGCTTGGCAGCATCGTGCTCATCATCGTGGCATCCGTCATGGAGAAGGGAACGTTCCTCGGCAGCATATTCTGGGTTTTCGATATCACGGGCATATTGGGCGACGTCATGTCGTACGCGAGGCTCGCAGGAGTGGGACTTGCGACCTACTTCCTGGCATACTGCTTCAACATGTTGTCGGTGCTCGTTGCGGACATGCTCCCGGCGGGCATCATCAGGCTTGTCCTCGGCTCGATTATCATGTTGTTCATTCTGCTCTTCGGCCACATCCTGAACCTCGTATTGAGTTCGATCACGTGTTTCGTTCACTCGCTGCGCCTCTGTTTCGTGGAGTTCCTGTTCAAGTTCTACGAAGGTGGAGGCCGACCGTACAGCCCGTTGCGACTGCGCAGGCGCAACCTCGTGCCTCTCAAGGCAAAGGCATGACCGGAGTGAGAGACAAATGCTCATAGATTCGGCATCACTCGCAACACTGGGAGGAGGAATCGCACTTGCAGGCGGCCTGGCAGGGTCATCGGTGGGTATCGCCATAGCCGGCGCCGCCGGAGCGGCGACGCTGGGACAGGACTCCCGGCAACTGCGCAACGTGATTATTCTGGCTGCACTGCCGATGTCACGCGCATTCTATGCGTTCATATTCCTCATCCTTGTCACTACGACTTCCCTTCCCGCCCTCGAAGTGACGGCGACTCCAGGGCCGGGATTTGGCGTCTTTGCTGTCGGAATCATGGCTGCACTCGCCTTCGGAGTATCCGGCGCCTACCAGGGCTCTGTTTGTGCCTCTGGCATTGCGGGCCTGTCCAAGACCGGTGGGAGGATACTCACCAACGCAATAATGCTGGCGGTATTTGTGGAACTCCTGGCAGTGCTCGGTCTCGTATTCAGCATAATGGCCCTTAGCATGCTGGGCCTGATGTAGTCACTGGATATGTTGAAACCTAGATTCGGAGGTGTACGATGTTGATCAGTCCTGAATCCCTCGCGGTGCTGGGTGGGGCTCTTGCCCTTGCCGGCGGCCTGGCCGGATCTTCCATTGGTCTTGGCACGGCAGGCTCGAATGGCGCCGCCACGCTGGCAGAGGAGCCCGGTCAACTCAGGAACGTCATCGTGCTTGTCTCGCTGCCCATGACACAGACGTTCTACGGTCTCATTATCCTTATCCTTATCCTGACGACGGTCCTTCCCAATATCTCAGCCATGGCCAATCCCGCCGGCGCCGGTTTCGCCGTTCTCGCATGCGGGCTCATTGCGGCAGCGGCAGAATTGGTGTCGGCAGCCTACCAGGGAGCCGTGTGTGCTTCGGGCATTTCGCTGCTTCCGAAGACCAAGGGGCAGATTCTGACGAACGCCATGATGCTTGCGGTCTTCGTCGAGCTTCTTGGAGTCCTGGGACTCGTCTTCACGATCATGGCACTCAGTATGCTGGGACTGTTCTAGGAAGGTGTCAATCATCGAGGAGCTGAGCAAATGCAGAACATCAGCGAAGCTGTAGTTGACAGGGTAAGGGAAGAAGCCCGGGCCATTGTCAGCGAAGCAGAAGAAGAGGCCAATGAGGAACGCGAGAAGGCCAAGGCCCAACGAGACGCGAGGCTTGAGGCGGAGAAGAAGCGTCTCCTTTCGGCGGCCCGGGAAGAGGCTGCACGAATCACGGCTCAGAACGCTATGCAGGCGCGCCAGAAGGTCGCCAATGCGAAAGCAGCGGTGCTGGACGAGGTGGTCCAGAAGGCCCGGGCAGACCTCAAGAAAGCTGCCACGAAACGCGAGTCGCTGGCCTGTCTCATCAACGACGCCATCGCCGGTATCGGAGATTCGGACAAGGTCATACTGTCCGTGGCAGAGAAGGACCTTAAGATGGCAGAAGAGATCGTCAAGGCAGACAGGAAGCTGTCCGCGGCGGTCGCCGAGGTGAAAGCCTGTGGTTGTGAAGGTGGCGTCATTCTCGAGAATGAGGACAAGACCATCAGCGTCGATAACACGTACACAACCCGATTGAATATGTTGCTACCCCGGATTCTGCCCGAGATCAGCAAGAAGCTGTTCTGACGATATTCAGTGAGGAGCGCATAGTGCTCGACCCAAGATACGCGTATATGTCGGCCTACCTCAAAGCTGAGGAGCCGAAAACCGTCAACGGAGGTCATATCGACCGCCTGTCACGTGTCAGCAATGTGGCCGACGCGCTCGGCATCATCCGTGAGACTGACATCGGAGCTTTTCTTGAGGGAGTCAGCGCGAAGAGCTTCGAGGACATCGACCGAGCTCTGTGGGACTACTTCGCGGGCCGAATAGCCCATATCGAAGCGTTCAAGTACACCCCTGACGATATCCGTAAGGTGTCTCGCGCGTTTGTCATCAAGTACGACGTCGCCAACGTGAAGGCGACGCTGCAGGGCATTGTAACGGGAGAGAAGACCCCTCTCATCCCAATGGGCATCCTGTACGACGAAGGATTGCTTGAGGACCTGGATGCCTCAGAGGCTGTGCAGGATGTTGCGGATGTCCTTACTCAAGCACGCCTCCCGGACTTCGTCCCGGCGGTTAAGGGCTACGATCCGTCAGGCGGGGCGAAAGCCAAGATCGCCGTCGAGTCGAGCCTTGAGAGCGAGTACTACCATGGCCTGATGAAGACCGCACGTAGCATACGTGACGGCGCAGTGCTGTTGAAAGCCTACGGACTCGTCATCGACCTGGCGAATCTGGGCATCGCCTGCAGGGCGGTGGTTGAGGGCGTGGGGCCCGCGGCAGGCGACTTCTTCATCACAAACGGCTACATCATTGATGAGAAGACCCTGCGTGATGTCCTGCCCTACAAACTGCCTGATGTGCCACGGCGAATCGATTTTCCACAGTATCGCGAAACAGCTCACGAGATTGCAAGCGCCTATGACAAGAGCAAGTCTGTGACTGTCATCGATGAGGTAATAGAGCGGAACAAGCATGCAACACTACGTGACCTCCTGGCGCCGCGGGCACTCTCACCCCTGGTGATGGCCTGGTACCTCGTCCTCAAGGAGATCGAAATGAGGAACCTGCGGCTCACACTCAAGGCAATCGATGATGGAGTTGCCATCGATGACATCAAGAGGTACCTGCTGCTATGAGCACAAGCTCAGTGAGAAATATGGAGATCGCGGTCATTGGCGATCTGGAGTTGGTGAGCGCCCTTCGCCTGGCCGGTTTGAGGAAGACCTATGCCATACAGGAGGAGCGCCACGCGGATGAGAACATACGCAAAGCCCTCAAGGAATGCATGTCCGATCCCGGTGTGGGGGTCGTCGTCATGCTCGAGGAGTTTGCAGAGATGGTCGCCGATGCTGTGTCCGAGTATCGCCAGACTAAGAGCGTGCTGCCAGTCATCGTGCAGGTGCCATCCAAGCGTGGAACACGACATCCTGACGTTGTTGCTTACTACAAGCAATTCTGTCGGAAGTATCTCGGTTTTGATATAGAGTTATAGCCGATTATCCGGTCGCTATAAACCGAGCGGAACGGTCTTAGGAGGTTACCGACATGGGCAAGATCTGGAGAGTATCCGGACCTCTGGTCATCGCCGACGAGATGAGAGGCTCGCAGGTGTACGAAGTGGTTGAGATCGGGGAGGATGCGATCGTCGGAGAAGTGATAGGCCTCGAGGGCGACAAGGCAGTCATTCAGGCCCATGAAGAGACTCTTGGTCTGAGGACCGGCGAAGAGGTACGTGCAACAGGCCGAATCCTGAGCGTTGAGCTCGGTCCCGGCCTCATGGGCGCTATCTACGACGGCTTGCAGAAGTCGCTCCTCACTCTGGTTGACACCTCCGGCTCCTTCATCAAGCGAGGCGTCAAGGCTGCCGCCCTGCCACGCGACAAGAAATGGCAGTTCGAGCCCGTGGCAAAGGCCGGCGATGAGGTCAAGTACGGCGATATCCTCGGAACCGTTCCGGAGACGGCACTGGTGGAACATAAGATCATGGTGCCCCTGGGTGTCAGCGGCACGCTGAAGGAGATCAAGAAAGGCGCCTTCACCGTCGAGGAGACAATCGCGGTCGTTGAGCAGGACGGCAAGAAGCGGGAATTAACCCTCATGCAGGAGTGGCCCGTACGCAAGCCGAGGCCCTACCTCAGGCGACAGAACCCATCCGGCCTCCTGACGACAGGCATGCGCATCCTCGACTACATGTTCCCGCTGGCACTCGGCGGCAAGGCTGCCATCCCGGGCGGGTTCGGCACTGGTAAGACCGTTACACAGCAGCAGCTCGTCCGCTGGGCCGAGACCAAGCTGAACATCTACGTAGGTTGCGGTGAACGGGGAAACGAGATGGCAGATGTGCTCTACAGCTTCCGTGAGCTGAAAGAGCCCAAGACGGGACGCCTGTTGCAGGAGAAAGAGATCTTCATCGCGAACACCTCAAACATGCCAGTTGTGGCCCGTGAGGCAAGCATCTTCGTCGGCGTGACGATGGCGGAGTACTTCCGCGATATGGGCTACGACGTGCTTCTCGTTGCGGATTCCACCTCCCGATGGGCTGAGGCGATGCGTGAGATGGGAGGCCGGCTTGAAGAGATGCCAGGCGAGGAAGGGTTCCCTTCCTACATGGGCTCAAGGCTCTCGGGCTTCTACGAACGAGCGGGGATGGTGGACTGTCTCGGCAGTCCCGACAGGACCGGCTCGGTTACCATCGCCGGTGCGGTGAGTCCACCAGGTGCAGACTTCTCGGAGCCTGTGACACAGAATACGCTGCGAATCGTCGATGCGCTGTTCGCGCTGGATGTTGGTCTGGCCAACAGGCGCCACTTTCCCGCCATCAGCTGGCTGACCAGCTACAGCCTGTATGTGGACGCAGTCAAGGATTGGTGGAACAAGTTCGACCCTGGCTGGGAGGACACGCGAGCGAGAGGACTCCGCATCCTGCAGCAGGAGGCGGAACTTGAGGAGATCGTCCGGCTGGTGGGCCCCGAGGCGCTGCCAGAGGCGGACAAACTACTGCTTCTCACGGCAAGGATGATTCGAGAGGACTTCCTGCAGCAATCCGCGTTCACTGACGCCGACTCATACTGCACACCGAACAAAGCGGGACTCATGCTTAAGACCATCCTGAAGTTCCATGACATGGCACAGGAAATGCTCGACAGCGGCGTCATGTTCGACACGGTAAGGAGTTCGCCGATTGTCTACCGCATTTCGCGAATGAAAGAGATCTACAACGAGGAGTTCACCGAGAAGTGCAAGGAACTGTGGGCCGATATGGATGAGATGCTGGTGGCTCGCAAGCGCACGTAAGGGCGCACCATCCGTCAAGGCACGATTTAAGGAGGAAGTCCATGGACCTATCTGGACTCTATGTGAGAGAAGGCAGAGCGATAAGCAGGGCGAAGGGGGCTCTGCTCATCGCTGAAGCGATACCCGGCACTCAGTACAACGAGATCGTCGATGTGGTGCTCAGCAACGGCGAGGTTAAGAGCGGCCAGGCCATCGACATCAGTGATGAGGCGACGATCATCCAGGTGTTCGGCGGCGTGAGCGGAGTCGACCTCAAGGGAACGACCATCCGCTGCAAGGGCGAGACGCTTAAGCTACCGGTGTCGATGGATATGCTGGGGCGCATTTTCAACGGGATGGGACAACCTCTCGACGGCGGCCCCCCGCTCATCGCCGACAAGTACCTTGATATCAACGGTGAGGCAATCAACCCCGCCTCGCGGCAACCTCCGGCAGAGTTCATTGAGACTGGCCTGTCCGCCATTGACGGCCTAAACGTGCTGGTGAGAGGTCAGAAGCTCCCCATATTCAGCGGTTCCGGACTGCCACACAACCGCATCGCTGCACAGGTGGTCCGCCAGGCCGCTGTCAAGGGAACCGATGAGAAATTCGCCATCGTCTTCGGTGCCATTGGTATCAGCTTCGACGATGCGTCTTTCTTCGTCAACAACCTGGAACGTACCGGCGCGCTCGAGCGTGCGGTGGCGTTCATCAACACCGCCTCGGACCCGGCTATCGAGCGTATCTCAACGCCTCGACTTGCGCTTACCGCGGCCGAGTATCTCGCCTGGGAAAAGGACATGCACGTCCTCGTCATTCTCACCGATATGACCAACTACTGTGAGGCACTGCGGGAGCTCTCCTCCATGCGCGAGGAAATTCCATCCAGACGCGGTTATCCGGGCTACATGTACACAGATCTTGCGACTATCTACGAGCGTGCCGGAAGGATAATCGGCCGCGACGGTTCGGTCACCATCATGCCGATTCTGACCATGCCGGATGATGACATTACGCATCCTATTCCCGACCTTACGGGCTACATCACCGAGGGACAGATAGTGCTCTCACGGAACCTCGAGCGCAAGGGCATCTATCCACCCATCGACGTATTCCTCTCGCTCTCACGGATGATGAAAGAGGGCATCGGTCCAGGCAAGACACGCGAAGACCACAACAACGTCTTCATGCAGCTCTACGCATCTTACGCTGAGGGAGTGTACCTCCGCGAGATCTCCACGATTATCGGTGCTGATGCGCTGGGAGATCGCGACCGACTCTATCTCACGAACGCAGACGACGTAGAGAGGCAGTTCATCGCCCAGGGAGAGCAAGACAAGCGAGTAGTTGAAGACACTCTCGACATCGGATGGAAGCTCTTCTCGGTCCTCCCTGAGGAGGATCTCAAATTGATTTCTGAGGACTTCATCAAGAAGTACCATCCCAAGCATACACGGGATTCCACGAGCGACAAACAGTAGGAACGTATGGCACAAGTCATCAAAGTACGACCTACCAAGATCGAGCTGGTGAAGCTGAAGCGGCGCCTGAGGCTTTCGCAGCGCGTGCAGAAGATCGTCAAGGATAGACTGTCCATCCTCACGATGGAGTTCCTCCAGGCTGCCCGGGACACCGTAGAGGCGAGGAAACGAACGATTACGGCGATGTCAGAGGCATATAAAGCCATGACAGTCGCCAGCGGATACCATGGATACGTGGCGCTCCAGAAGGAGCTCGTCGCCTGTGAGGCGGACATCACCGTCACGGCTGGACCGAGAAGCGTCGCCGGTGTTCGTCTGCCATCCCTCGAATTGAACGAGCCCGCAGGCGGGCTGCGGGGCTACAACCTCACGCAGACCTCGTCTCTCGTTGACAGTGCATCGGATACCTCCCGCGAAGCATTGCGTGCCATCATTGAGCTTGCAGAGCTCCAGCGTGGCCTTGAGCTGCTTGGCGCCGAAATTAATCGCACCAAGCGCATCACGAACGCACTCGAGTACATTGTCATCCCCAGTCTGGAGCTGACAATACGATTCTTGAGCATGAAATTCGAAGAGCGCGATCGAGAGGAGAAGGCGCGTCTGAAGCGCGTCAAGGTGCTGCTGGCACGAAAGGAAGAGGAATAGTATCGTGTGTCCGGATCCAGCTCGCGAGGTCACAGACTCGGCCTATGACAGGCTTCTCCATGGATGGCTGACCGGTGAACTCCGCCTCGTCAATACGGGCCTGCCGAGACAGCGACGCAGGCTTAGTGAGTTGCTGGAGCAGGAACATCCATCTGTAGGGTGCACTGACGGCAGCGTACAGCCATTCAAGCGCATGGAGCTTCGTCTGCTGGCCGAGATGCTGGACGAGGATGAGCGGGAGGCGCTGCTCCTCCCCATCCTCATTGAGATGACGGGAGATGAAACTGAAGCTGTCGTCTTATGTCCGTCCAGCGTCGAAATGAAGGTGCTGTCCTCCATCCTGGGCATGCGGCTTCGCTACGAGCGACCCGGAAGGGTGCGTCTGTACAGACCACAGCTTTCCTTGCTGCGCAGCAAACTCAGAACCACAACTCAGTACGCATTCTCTACCCGAATGATCGATGAGTAGTCGACCGGCTTTGACAAGCGCAAGGAAATAGGAAATAATAAGCAGGCTCCAATGGTAAAGATCAGACTACGCCGGATAGGCAGAACACACCGACCCGTCTACAGGGTGGTAGTGGCAGACAGCAGGGCTCCGCGTAATGGCACGTTCATCGAGGTAATCGGACACTACGATCCTCAGACAGAACCGTCCACAGTTCGGATCGACCGCGAGAAGGCTCTCCTGTGGCTCTCCCGCGGAGCACAGCCCACTGAAACAGTCGCGAACCTTCTCACCAAAGCCGGGATCACCGCCAGCTCCAGCCAGCTCTAAGGCTAGCAGCCTACTCTCAAGGAGAAGCGATGAAGGAACTAGTTGAGTACATCGTCAAGTCCATCGTTACAGATCCTGATAAGGTGAGTATCACCACCGAAGACAGCGAAGAGGGCTTGCTTCTCAAGCTCGAAGTTGCCCCCGAGGATAAGGGCAGGGTTATCGGGAAACAGGGAAGAGTCGCTGAAGCGATCCGCACCCTCCTGAGGGTCAAGGCAGCGAAAGAAGAGACCAGAGTCAGGCTACAGATCATATAGGATCGATAGAGCAGCCGACTCAACATCATTACTTCGCCTGGTTTCGTGTACCCTTGCCACACTTCCTCTACAGTTGCGGTGAAGAGGACACTTCACCCACAACCATTGCCCCCGTAACGAGCCAAATCAAGGGAACGGTCTTCTGAATACCCCGTCCTCTCCGGCCACCGCATCGTCCAATGCAGCATCTTTCCACCCCAGGCGCCTGACCTGCGCAACCCTGGCTACAGCGTGGCTCAGATCATCAGATGGTTCAAGACTGACGGAAGACGTAGCGGCTGGAGCAGCACTATCATGTGTGCAGGCACGCCCCTTCGCTCCCTCTTCTGACCCCACCACACCCGCTCGAGAGCCGGGATAACGCCTGTGCTACATCCGCGCCTGTGCGCCGCGGCCAGCAACTGCGGGCGCTCTAAAGCCCGGTAATGCCGCACCAGATGGTGTTCCCAATTCAGCTTGAGACGGGGGTGATGTGCTGCCTGCGTACTGCCTTGGCTCCCAATTGCGCATCCATTGCGCTCGGAACAGCGGTATACGCAGGATGGCAGTCTTCTCCGAGCCAGCGAGCCAATCAGGACTTTCTTCTCTTGAAGTCCTCTAAGTCAAGGTTGCTGATGAAATCCTTGAATGCTGAGAGTCCTTCCATCTCCTGATCGTCGACTTTGCCCTCAACCAGCGGCTTGCCGGTATCTTCGTCGAGGGTGATTCCCGCTTTCTCAAGGACCGCCTCATCAGCGTAAATAGGCACCTCGGCTCGAACGGCAAGCGCCAGTGCATCGCTGGGACGGGAATCCACCTCTATTTCCTCGCCGTTCACGCTCAGAGCGAGCTTGGCGTAGAAGGTGTCCTTCTGCAGATCGTTGACTACCACGTAGTACGGCTTGGCTCCAAGCGTCACAATAACCGACTGAAGTAAGTCATGCGTCAGAGGGCGGGCCAGTTCCACGTTTTGGAGCTTCACGGCAATGGCATCCGCCTCCGCCGGACCTATCCAGATAGGAAGGTATCTGTTGGAGTACTTCTCCTTCAGGATGACCACCCGCTGGTAGTTCATCAAGCTGACCCTAATGCTGTCAATCGTCATTTCGACCATGTGTCACCCCTCTGGCGTCTACCTGTAGACCCCGGCTCGGTAATTGTAATGATACCACAGGGTTCTCTCGTCGAAGCAATTTCTCTACCTGTCCACAATACGCGTGACATACCCCGCTTAAGAGTGTAGGGCCAAGAAGGAGCTTGTTGACACTCTGATGGCGCGCCGATAAGCTTCTGCCTGAGGGCACGCGCTCCCAATTCCATACGAGGAGGATCACGAGCTCCATGCAGTGCAGGACACTGGGCAGAACTGGACTCAAGGTTTCGGAGATATGCCTGGGCACCATGACCTTTGGCGACCAGGTGAGCGAGGACGACGCCATCACGATTACCCATGCCGCCATGGACCAGGGAGTCAACTTCATCGACACCGCAAACATGTACACAAAGGGACGCTCCGAGGAAATCGTCGGCAAGGCTATCCGGGACAGGAGAGAGGACGCGATCCTTGCAACCAAAGTGGGCATTGAAATAGGGCCAGGCCCCAACGACGTGGGGTTGTCTCGCAAACACATTATGCGGTCCGTAGAGGACAGTCTTCGTCGACTGGGCACGGACTACATCGACATCTACTATGCGCATCGCCCCGATTACTCGACACCGATCGAGTCAAGCCTGATGGCATTTGATGACCTGGTCCGACAGGGCAAGGTCCGCTTTCTCGCCTGTTCGAACTTCCGCGCGTTTCAACTCTCCAAAGCGCTGTGGGTCAGTGACATCCGTAACCTCGCACGGTTTGATCTGATTCAGCCGCCATACAATCTATTGACCAGGGACATTGAGTACGAGCTGTTGCCTCTATGCGCCGATGAGAGACTCGGCGTATGCGTCTATAACCCCCTCGCAGGCGGCCTGCTCACCGGGAAACACGATCCCTCCAAGCCACCATCACCCGGGACGCGTTTCGCGCTCGACACCATGGGAAAGATGTACTACGACAGGTACTGGAACGAGTCCAATTTTACCGCAGTGTCACAGATCAAGACCATCGCTGCGGACGCCGGCAAGGACATGGCTCAAATGGCGCTCGCGTGGATACTGACGAATCCCACCATCACCTCTATCGTCATAGGGGCCACATCCATGAAACATGTGGCGCACAACATCGGGGCAACTGAAGTCAGCATCTCTGAAGAGGAACAGGCCAAGTTAGACGAGGTATGGCGTCAGCTCCGACCGCTCACCTTCTTTTACGGTCGCTAGCGGACTACCGGCTCCATACCCTGGCGGTCCATCCTCTGTGGTGCCCATTCACCACGCATGTGGGCGGTACGGGTTAGCTGCAAGGACCGTCCGGGATAATGTACACTGGGAAGTCACAGGAGCTGCTCGAGGATGCCGTGATGTCCCCTCGGGTCGGTGCCAGCAAGGAGGAGATGTAGATCATGAACGACCTGTTCAATCTTGAAGGCAGAGTCTCCGTGGTCACGGGAGGCAACAGCGGTATCGGCAAGGGTATCGCAGACGCTCTGGCCACGAAAGGCAGTGCTATCGTTGTGGCCGCACGCGACGAGGCCAAGACCGCTGCAGCCGTGGATGACATTATGTCACGATTCGGCGTTCCGGCATCGGGGCTTTCGCTCGACGTGAGTGACAAGACAAGCATCGACAGCGGCATTGCGCAGGTGATGGAGGAGTATGGCAGAATCGATGTCCTCGTGAACAACGCCGGCATCAACATTCGCAAGATGCCGCAGGACTACGCCCCGGATGAGTGGGACACGGTGATGGACACCAATCTCAAGGGCGCGTTTCTCTGCTGCCAAGCGGTGTATCCGGCGATGAAGCAGCAGGGCAAGGGCAAGATCATCAACATCGGCTCGATGACCTCGCTCTTCGGCATCGGCAAAGCCTTGTTGTACGCGTGCAGCAAGGCCGGCATCCTCTCCATGACCTATTCGCTGGCGCTGGCGTGGGCTCGCGAAGGCATCAATGTGAATTGCATTCTCCCAGGCTGGATCGTGACTCCCCTGACTACAGCAGCACAGCGCGATCTGCCCGGCTTACGCGAGTTCGTCGAAGAGCGCACCCCTCTGGGGCGGTGGGGCCAGCCGCACGACCTGGCCGGTGCGGCGATGTTCCTGGCCAGCGACGCCTCCGACTTCATCACCGGTGAGTATCTCAGGATCGATGGCGGCTGGGCGCAGCACACCAATACGGTGAGTTTTCCGCGCCCGTAGGCGGGACACCGCCGTGTGCACCCGCCCAGAGACCGGGCATCGCCTGGAAATAGCCGTGGTGCCCGCGATACTGGTGCGTATGGGGGCGGTCTTCCTGCATACGGCACGACGGCCCGGTGTGTGAGCGCCCATAAAGTACGCGGGCAGTGGAGCGGACAAGGTATGTCACAGACAGGTGGGGGTGGTCCCCTGTTCTCGCCGCGAGAGGAGCCCGAGCCCCAGCGCATGCCGTCCGGATCCGTCCCGCTCGCATCGCGCATGCGGCCTCGCTCGTTCGACGAGTTCATCGGACAGGAACACATCGTCGGCGAGGAAAAGGTCCTGCGCAGAAGCATCGAGGCCGACACACTGCCCTCCATCGTCCTTTGGGGCCCACCGGGGACGGGAAAGACAACTCTCGCCCGTATCATCGCCCGCACGACACGTTGCCACTTCGCACCGCTTAGCGCTGTGACATCAGGTGTAGCGGATCTGCGCCGGATCATCGATGAGGCTCGCAAGCGACAGCGCTTCTCCGGACAGCGCACCATCCTGTTCATTGACGAGATACATCGCTTCAACAAGGCGCAGCAGGACGCCATTCTGCCTTTCGTTGAGGACGGCACGGTCACCTTTATCGGCGCCACCACAGAGAATCCCTCCTTCGAAGTGATCTCGCCACTACTCTCCCGCGCCCGCACCTTCAAACTCGATCCGTTGACCTCAGAGGACCTCAAGACGATCCTCACACGAGCTATTGATGACGTTGACCGTGGCTTGGGCGCGCTGAAAGTCGTCCTGACAGGTGAAGCTCTTGAGGAACTCGTTGCTGTCGCGAGCGGCGATGCACGAATTGCACTGAATGCGCTCGAACTGGCGGCGGGCGCAACTCCTGCCGGGGGTGATGGCAAGAGACACATCGGAATCGATGTGGTGCGCCAGGCACTTCAGAGCAGAACGTTGCTGTACGACCGGGCAGGTGATCAGCACTACGACCTCATATCGGCACTGCACAAGTCGCTACGCGGCTCTGACCCCGATGCCGGTCTCTACTGGCTCGGCCGAATGCTCGAGGCAGGAGAGGACCCCCTCTACATCGCGCGGCGCCTCGTGCGATTCGCAACTGAGGACATCGGCATGGCGGATCCCCAGGCCCTCGTGATTGCGATGGCAGCACAGCAAGCCATTCACTTCGTCGGCCTGCCCGAGGCAAACCTGGCGCTCGCACAGGCAGTCGTGTACCTTGCAACGTCCCCAAAGAGCAACTCGCTCTACGCCGGTTACTCAGCCGTCCAGGAAGACATACGTCGAGGGCCTAACGAGCAGGTACCACTGCACCTGCGAAACCCCGTGACCGGCCTGATGCGAAAGATGGAATACGGCAAGGGCTACAAGTACGCGCATGACTACGAGGGCCACTTCGCGGAACAGGAGTACCTCCCGCAAGGATTGCGTGGCAGACGTTACTACACGCCGAGCAGTCAGGGTTATGAACGGGAGATTGCGGCGCGGCTTGTTATGTGGTGGCCCTCTCGGCAGAAGCCGGAAACCGACGAACGCGGTTCGGGCGACCAAAGGACTTCGGCTGCCTGACAAGCCGAATCATCGCTGCGATTCTCTCGCTGGCAGCGATCTCCTCTCAGATGTCTGTTGCTTCGAATCTCCGGCAATTCGAACACCAGGTCTTCAAGAACGCAGTGTCGAGGCGTCCCGGCCTATCGCCCCATCCAGCCACCATCAACGGGCAGCACCACTCCGTGGACGTAATTGGCGGCGTCCGAGCACAGGAATACCACAGCGCCCTGCAGATCTTCCGGCTTGCCCCACTCGCCAGCCGGAATGCGCGCACTGATGGCGGGACCACGTACAGGATCGCTCTGGAGGGCAGAGGTGAGTTCGGTCGCCATGTAGCCGGGCGCGATCGCATTCACATTCACACCCTTGCTGGCCCATTCATTTGCCATCGCCTTGGTCAGCTGTGCGAGACCACCTTTGGCGGCAGCGTAGCCGGGGACGATGAATCCTCCCTGAAACGCCAGGAGCGATGCGGTGAAGACTATCTTCCCGTAGCCACGGGCAATCATGTCTTTGCCGAACTCACGGGCGAGGATGAACTGTGAGTTCAGATTAAGCTCGATCACCCTGTCCCACTGCTCGTCGGTATGTTCAGCAACCGGAGCGCGCTCGATGGTACCCGCGTTGCTCACGAGAATATCCACAACCGGGTGGTCTGCTTTCACCTTGCCGATGAACTCGTATAGCGCGCTGCGATCCCTGAGATCACATCGGTAGCACCCGCACTTACATCCAAGCGCGGTCACTTCTTCTTCGAGGTCACTCCCTGTCTCCTCCAGCGTAGCGCTTACGCCGACTATGTCGGCTCCTGCCGCAGCCAGCCCGAGCGCCATGGCCTTGCCAAGCCCCCGCTTGGAACCGGTCACCAGCGCAGTCTTGCCTTTGAGGCTGAACTTGTCGAGTACACCCATGTCCGTACCTCCTTGATCTCATTGCTGGGAGCTACCGTGTGCGTGTCGACCGTGACCGCAAACACGGCGATTATACACCACACCATGAGCGCGATTAAGTGGTCATTCGATCGGGAGATGGCGTGGAATAGCCATTGGCCCATGCCCGTACGTCATACAAACGTAATAGCTGCAGTACGCCACCAGTTGGCAGCAACCGGGAGCCATCGTAGCCACCGTGTAGAAATCTGGTCCAGATGAAGCGCCGGAGAAGACTGCCGTCGTTTGAGTCACTCGAGGCCGCAGCACTCCCATGAAGAAGGTGATCGTGCCAGACCCGGATCAGGGCCGGGCCGTTCCATGTGGCACACGCCGGAAGACAGGCAGCGAGATGAGGACTATCACGCAAAGAACCGCGCCAAGGAGTAACTCCCGAAGGACAATAAATCGTGGGGCCCTTCTCGCCAATCCCCCACACGGATGCCTCTGAATGGCCGGCACGCCTCGGATTCGACTGGCTGACACTGGAATTGGAGCACGGTCCCCTCTCATCATCTGACAGCGTTTCAATGAGGTTCTTCGTAACAAGAGACTCTGGCCATTGTTCCCGGTGGCCCTCGGAACATACGGGACCTACGCGACGTTCTTTCTGAACGGGCTGGTCGTTGACCTGATGCAAACCGAGGGAATCACCAGAGACCATGCAGCGGCCAAGGCCAGGCTGCCCGGACGGGTTTCCTCGTCTTCCTTGACACCGCTCGACCCTCCGACTATACTGATTGAGGTATTTTGCTGATAAGCAGTTCTTTCGGCCTTAGAGCCTGCGGAAACGGATGAGGGGATTAAGTGGTTGGAGCAGGAGGTGTGCGAAAACACTCCCGCAGGTGCCCGTGCAGAAGAGTATCCTTGGTGCTACAACCAGTGCCCGATTTTTATTGTGTCGACACGTGACTCTAAACGGTGATAAGGAGGTCAAGGTATGGAAGAGGAAAAGAAGCCCGAGCATGGTTTTGTCGGCGAAACTATCATAGGAGATGAAGTCGTAGCATCGATCGCGGGCCTCGCTGCTCAGGAGATCCCCGGGGTGGGCAGCCTGGGACGCAGCACAGTGCGCAGGGCCCTGACAGGAGCGTTCGCAGACAGGGCAGAGAAGGCGAGGTCGGGTGTCACGGTTGAGGTTGGCAAACGGGAGTGCATAGTCGATCTTCAATTGAACGTCCACTATGGCCACAGCATTCCCAATATCATAAATGAGGTTCGGAAGAAGGTTGCGGCCCGGCTCCTTGAGTTCACCGGACTGATTGCGAAAGAGATCAACATTCGCGTGGTGGGTATCGACATCCAGCCTCAGAAAACCCAACCAAAGGTCCAGTAGGAGACGCGGTATAGGAGTGGACCACACCACCTGTGGTTGAATGTCAGCCACGGAACACTTTGAGAAGTGGAGGCGCGAGATGATGGTCTCCATATTCAATCGGATTCTCGCTATTGTGGCCGCCCTGGCGGTGCTCGTTGGGGCGGTCATTACCATCGGTGTTGCCATACAGGCGTGGCCGCCAGACATCCTCATCGGATGGTTCGAGCCGCAATTGCAGCAGGCAGCTGATGCTCCCGGCGGCACCAGAGTTGCCATCGTTGCACTCTCCGCCATCGCGATTGTCGGTATGCTCGCGCTTCTCCTCGCAGAGATCCTCCCATTGCGTGAGCCAGTGGTCCATACGCTCAGCATCACTGAAAAAGGTAGCGCCACCATTGAAAACGACAGCCTATGCCTGCTTGCGGAGCGTACCGGCGAAACCATACACGGTGTGCGGGATGTCCGGAGCGTCATTCGTGAACGTCAAGAGGGTTTGAAAGTACACTGCACGGCCCATGTCGCCCTCGGCTCCAACCTTCTCGAGATCAACCCGGAGATGAAGACGCGGATCCGAGAGGCCATTCAGCAGCTCACCGGTCTCACAGTATTCCGCGTCGACGTTAAGTTCAAGTACCATCCCGACAAGCGAGGGCATGTCTCCGTACGTTGACAGGGGGTCTAAGATGATGCATCCCAAGACTATCGGTATTGTTGGCGGCCTTATCGCAGGCGTGATAATTACGTGGCTCGGATTCGCAGCATTCCTCGTGGCAGCCCTCTGTTCGCTCATCGGCTGGTTCGTCGCCAAGGTATACCTCGGTGAGATTGACCTGCTCGACGCCTATGAACGATTTCAGGCGGATCGCGGGCGTAGAACCCGCGAGTGAGTTGCCAGTGCCCGACGGATTTGACGCGCGATGCGTAGCCGGTCACGCTTCCAAACGACGGGGCACGCCACTGGCTAAGGAAGGATGATCACCGGCGTATGCATAGGCTGGCACTCCGTTGTGGGCCGGCACAAGCGCGAAAGGAGTAGCACGAGACGTGACGAAGAAGTCAGTTCTATTGGCCACACTGGCGCTGCTGACCACCTGCACGGGCCTGCTGACCGCATGTGCAGAAAGAGAGGAGGAGAGACCCTTGACCTATAGTGAGCCACCTCCGATGACGATCGACACGCAGAAGTCGTACACTGCTACCATCGAGACGAACCGGGGTGACCTCGTCTGCGAGCTGTTCGCAGCAGATGCGCCCATTACAGTGAACAACTTCGTGTTTCTCTCAAGAGAGGGCTTCTACGATGGGGTCACCTTCCACCGCGTGATACCCGACTTTGTCGTGCAAGGGGGAGACCCAACAGGAACTGGAGCAGGTGGACCGGGTTATCAATTCCAGGACGAAATCACCGACCGCATTCATGCCGCAGGCGCACTCTCCATGGCAAACTCGGGGCCAGACACAAACGGCTCACAGTTCTTCATCACATACTCTCCTCAACCACACCTCGATGGCAAACACAGTGTATTCGGTCAGCTCACTGACGGCATGGATGTCCTTCGGCAGATCCAGGAAGGCGACATCATCAAGACAATAGTCATCACGGAAGCCTGAAACTCTTCGCAATTTGCCGGGCCCGGTGAGCATAAGGAGTAGACGTCAGGCGCTGCTGATAGGGCAACTATGCGTTACCTCATATCGCGAATCACCCGTGAGACGCGTACTTCGCAGTAATACTGTTTTCTGATGCAGAGCAACACAAATGGTTACTGCGATCAGCCGCGAACGTTGACTGTCTTCAGGCACAGTGATACCTTCGTTACCGGTAACGTGCTGAAAAGCGAATTACTATTACACAAGGGGAGGCCGCATCAGGATGTCCAGACCGTCGCTTGTAGGAAAAGCCCAGACCGTCCTGGGGCCCGTCGACGGGACTGAACTCGGCGTCACCCTGGCGCATGAGCACATCTTGATGGACGGCAGCGCCCTGTACATGGAACCTGCGGGAGCCTCCGACAGGAAGAATGCCCTCCTTCCCGTCGACTGGGACGTCTTGAGCTGGCTCAGATATCACCCTCTTGAGAGCATCGACAACCTACGTTTGTTGGATGAAGAGATGATGACCCGTGAGCTTCTGCATTTCAAAGCTGCGGGTGGTCAAACAATCGTCGAGCAGAGCAATATCGGCCTTGGAAGGGACGCCCGTGCACTCGCCCGCATTTCCCGCAGAACAGGGCTCAACATCATCATGGGTTCGGGGTACTACTACTACACCGCTGCAACCGTACCTTCTGCGCTGTTGGCCACGTCCATCGACGAGATGGCAGACGAGATAATCAGGGACATCACCGAGGGAGTAGACGGCACTGGCATCAGGGCGGGACTGATCGGTGAGGTAGGCACCTCATGGCCGATCCACGAGTTCGAGAAGAAGTCACTGCTGGCGACCGTGAAAGCGCAGAAGGCCACGGGAGCTCCGGTCAGTATCCACCCGGGACGTCACCCACAGGGCCCTGCAGCAGCAGTGCAAGTACTCGTCGACGCAGGCGCGGACATGAGCAGGGTGGCAATCAGCCACATTGATGGCAGAGTCCGCAGCCACACAGAGCGGGTGGAGCTGGCACGCTTGGGGTGCTATCTGGAATATGATTTCTTCGGCTACGAAGGGCATTATCCGATATTCCCCGGCTCGGTACCGATCGACTTGCCAAACGACACGACACGCATCTACGAGATATGCGAGCTCATGGATGCGGGTTTCCTGGAACAGGTTCTGATCTCACACGATGTTGCCTACAAGACGAAGCTTGTTACCTATGGCGGCTGGGGCTACGCCCACATCTCGAACTACGTGGTTCCCATGATGCTCAAGCGCGGCATAAGGCAGGAAGTGATCGACACCATCATGGTCGAGAATCCGCGGCGGTTCTTCAGTTTCGCGTAGTCCGCCGAATCCAATCGCAAACCCATGGTTTCCCCTGGGGGAAGCCCTTCCCGTTTCTTTCTTCGAACAGTGTTCTCAACCCTTATCCCTCCCGAGTGCTGACAGAATCGTGATGCGCGCATTTCTATCAATGAACGAACTACCGATCGCCGCACGCCATGCTGCAGCACCTTGTGTATACCTGGAGAAGCCCGGATGTAGTGTACCAGGATGCCGGGGCATGGAACCGGACTCGAGTAGCCGCATCGCACACAGGAGCCGTGGCAAGGCGGAGCGCCTCTCATCCCTCTTCGATTCCTGTTACTCCAGGTTTGCCCGATATGCATACGTCCGAACCGGTGACAGGGCCGAGGCTGAAGATATCGCCTTTGAGGTGTTCCTCTACGTGGATGCAGTCGATGGTCTACCGATTCACTTAGACGTCGCCATAGAAATCAAGCTGCCCTCAAACAAGCTACTACTTACTCTGGAATTCAGAATCGGTCATGATGATCACTTCGACATTACTGATTATGCGTTCGACATCACTGTGATCCGCGCAGGCAACAGCGACCAGTACCTGCTGAAACCACAGCCAGGTCAAAACGGTCCCGACCAGCCCTACAGGCTGCTTGAACATACGAGCGAACGGATCCAGATTGGCAGGCCGGCATGGGCAGCCTCACCCAAGTGGTCGGGCAAACCCCGGAGGGTGTTCGATAACGGCGATGGCGACGATGACGGAAACGACGGTTTGGACGCGATCTAGCCCGATGGAGACGGTGGTCCGCACCGTGCGGGCAGACCCTCCCGAGGCGCCATGACACCGATCGCCCGAGACCTGCTTCAGCCGGGTCAGTCATGAGGTGACTGCGCGAAGGCGGTCGCCTTCTTGTGCAGCTCAAGCCATCTGCACAGGATCCTGCAACATCTGCACGGGCATGCAGTCATTGAACGCAGCACTCGTTCGCGTTTTCAGTCTGCGAGACAGCCGTTGCTACTCACGACAAAGGAACGGATTCCTGCGCAACCCGGCAGAATCCAGGACATCGGCCGGGTGGCCCTGTGACGCCGGAGACTGGTACAATTGACCATTGCGGGAAAGCGATAATTGCAATTCGGGATTCCAGGTGCGGTCATGTTCGTGATCTCTGAACGTTGGAAAAGTGCCTACCCCAATGCGATGGTCGCCGTTCTTGTGGTGAGAGGAGCGAGAAACACGACGGAGCACGCTGACCTGGAGCGGATGAAGAGAGCCCTGGAAGCAGAACTACATGCCCGCTTTCGGAACCCGGATGATATCAAGTCGCTGAGAGAAATACGGGCATACACCTCTTACTACAAGCGCTTCGGGAAGACCTACCACCTCGCTCAGCAGTTGAAGACGATAGCCATCAAACGGAAACCGCTTCCCACCGTATCCGCGCTGGTGGATGTCATGTTCATGGCCGAGATGAAGAACTTCCTGCTCACCGCGGCGCATGATCTGGCAACAATGGTCCCCCCGGTAACTGTCGACGCCGGCACTGGCACTGAGAGTTACACGAAGCTCAGTCAGGAACTGCAAGTGGTCAAGCAGGATGACATGATGGTTGTCGACACGGAGGGGGTACTATCGACTGTCATTCATGGCCCTGACTACCGGAGCAGGATCACACTCCACACTAGCGATGCCGCATACGTAGTCTACGCGCCCGACGGCATCCAGAAAGAACAGGTCTGCCGTCACCTGCGGGACATCAAGGAAGGTGTTCTACTCTTCTCGCCCTCCGCGTGTGTCGAATGCGCCAGGGTGCTTTCAGCGTACGGCGTAGAGGATGTCGAGGTGTGATCTGATACTTGATGCACCGGGACCTCCTGGCATGAGTATCCCGTGACCGGTTGCCCGGCTCGAAAGGTGGTGGTTTCGCACGGAACACCGACCGTGGAGCACTCACCTGCCGGCCGCCAGCCTTGCCACCGATAGCAACGAGTCACCCGTCGTTGCCGATCACGCGAAATCTGGAAGAGTGAGTGACGCACAGGAGACACTGGCCGGATTCATCTGGACAAATACTCTCTCCGGTAGGATTGGGAGTTGTATTTTCTCCACTCACGGCTGCTGTGAAACAATCTCGATGGTCTTAGTTACCAGCACGCTGCCTTTCTTGACGACCAGGTCCAGCAGTCCGATAAGCCAATCCATAGCTAAAGTGTACCGTCAGGATGCAATTGTCTGCGAAGACCCTGGCAGAGGACAATTCAGCGACCCGCTTCATCGTTCAGATCTTGCGGCTTGGCGCTGGATCTGGATCTCAATGGCTGGCCTTATCCTCCCCAGAAATCTATCGTCGAGATAGACGTCTATGATATCGCTACCAAGCTGCACTATCCTCACCGTGATAGCATCGCTTGCTCTGGCTTGTTTCATCTCCACGATAACATCTAAGAAATCCAGGTCAACCTCGGCGCCTCCGTAACGATCCTCAAAGCCAACCACATACGACTCGTAGACTGTTCCACCCTCCACATACGCACCAGCGGCTTTGCCGAGGACCTTGAACTCCTTAACGGTTTCACCTGTGGCCGTATTGACGAGAGTAAACCTGTCCAACTCTTGTCTGTAGTCCGCAGGCAACTCGGCTATTGCTTTCGGCGTGACATGGCCCGAACTGAGGCCCAGGTAAACAGCCACCCCACCCACCACCATGCCCACCACCGCCACAATCAGTATGACGAACACTCTAGACATGGCGCGTCCCCGCGCTCCCTGCAGAGTTCTCGTGACTCCGTCCGATTGCATGTGAATCCCCCTCCCCGTTACAACGTATGCGCCCAGTGATGTGATTCGGGCCTCTGCAGGATACCACTCTCTGCGCCCAGTAACATCATGTTACTCCAACAAGTGAAGAGACTCGAAGAAGAACTGAACCGTAACCTAACCGGTCACGTCGGAACCCAGGCTACTTAAAGTGAAGTATTATCACTGACCTGGCGCCTGTGCGGCTCCACCTACACATTCTCTTGAAGCCTGGGCTGTCCTACCCGGGCAGCTTCCGATCAGCTATTCAAAGCTCATCATCTGAGGTCGTTGTGACTGCAAACCGTTTAATATGTTTACCTATTACCGTCACCCCTGTTGAAGTTCGAGTTTCGAAGTAGTAGGCTGCGAGCACGACCAACTCTTGACATGATACTGGTCGAGTGCGACTATTGGCCACAGAGTGCCATGTCAAGCGCTATGGACCATCATGGCGAATCGAGTAACCGTTTGAATCCTGTACTGGATCGCAACTTGAAAGGTGTCTCTCGTTTCAGAAGTGCGTGGACCTTGTGAAGTACTCATCGGCGTAGCACGGACGATTATCAAGAAGGCACCTGCTGGCTTTGAATCTCCGCTTCGATCCACCGGGGTCGCTAGCGGCGACAGTGTAAGAGAGGTGAGCAATGTCAGCACCAGAAGGTCCCGTAATCGACCCTGATGATCCCCAGGTGCAGCTAAGAATTGCCCTGGCCACCTGCATAGCTCAAGAGGTTCGAGCCGGCAGATCCAGGGAAGAAGCCGCTGCCATATGTCATCAGAGGCTGAAGGAGCAACTGGAGTCACATCGTGAAGAGAATCCTGCATGATGGCCTTAACACGGGCTGTAATCTCAGCGTGTGCTGGGCCCATGGCAGTACCGGCATCAAGGATCCCGCAGGGTAAGGGTGGCACAGGTTGCTCCTTCTTACGTGGAGAAGAGCGGAAGAACCCACCGACAATGATTACGTCCTCGAAAAAGGGGCTCGTCCTGCATGTCCTGTCGTTTCTTCTACTCAATTACAAATGAGGCTATTACGTGGTCAAACACCTCTTCACGCGCGGGATACAATTCTTCCGTTGAATAGCATTCAATTCTGTATTCCCTGTCATTGACCAGGAATATGACCCATTTGGCTCTCTTGTCGGGATGCTGCGTGAAGGCTACTTCATATGCCTGTCTATCATTTACCACAACGAAGCCGTCTCTCGAGATACTCTGTCGGTCTATGTATCCAAATCCTTTCACCTCTGCGAGACTCCCAAACCATGTGGTGTGGACAGAGATTACAATCCTCGTTTGTTCTCCTGCCTTGGTAAACACCTCCACTTTCTCAAAAGGAGGCCCGAATTGCGGAACCTCCGTTTCCCAATCCTCGGGATAATCAAAGCCAAGCCCAAGGTCATAGTCATAAGTTCGGAGGTATCCCGGTGTACTTGGCGCTACCGGCATGGTCTGCGGAGGAGTGTTTGCAGGTGCACATGACAGACCAGGAATGGTGGACACCACCAGCCCTACTATCGCGACGCCCAAGCCCAACCTCCTGTTCATCAAGGACATGTACCACAGGCACAACCGCAGTGTCAAAAGTAGTCTGTCCGCAACTTGATGGTGACCGATTCCATCCTCTGCATACACGCGAACGGCCTGATGGGAACTCCAGCAGCGAGCGACGGCAGCCTGACTGACTGTGGGATTATTACGGTGCCAGCCCCCTGGTCGAGAACCCCCAGACCAGGAGTCCGACAATCACAACGACGACTACGATGAGGGCAATTACCCGCCACCTGCCACTAGGACCGCTCAGGCCGCAGTCGGCGTCTTCACCGCGCAGGGGCACGATGCACACGAAGCGAAGCGGGTCCTTTCCTGTGTTGACCAACTGGTGGGTCTCGTTCGGCTGTATGAGAATTGCTGATCCCTCGCTGAACGGAGCGTTGCCCCAGGCTCCCTTGAGAACTCCTTCGCCTCTCAAGATGAGCACCTCATGCTCAAATTCATGAGAGTGGTCTGAACTGGCGCCTCCAGGAGGAACATCGAACACCCGCATCGCGAAGGTGGGCGCTTTCTCTTGATCACCAAAGATGACGCGCTTACTCGCGCCCTCCCCATAGGGAAACGATGGTATCTCTTCAATATTACGTATGAGCATTTGAATCCTCCCCTCGTGATGGCCTACTCCGATACATCAGACCCGTATCGACACTTGCGTGGCAACTGGTGTCGCTTCCTGGCTGCACACACACTCCTCCCAAGCCCAACCTGTTCACCGCAATTCTTGCGATGTGAGCATCTGAGAACTCATGAACTCAGGTAGTCAGCGCCGAGACTCCAGCCATCGTGACCATCTTACTATCCATTTGTTCGGCGGTGTCAAAGACGCGCTCGAAGTCGCGAGGGTCAGGGGTCTCATCGAATGCGTGTAGCTCCCCCATCCTGTCGACACAACGCTTCACGATAACCGGGTGGTCGTCTCAAGGTGATTCACCCGGAACATCGACCCCTTTGTAAGCTCAACGCGAGTGCCGAAGCGTTCGTGGTTTCGGCCAACACCGCCCTGTTCCTTTCTGTGCCATAGCATTATCTCCTAAATCGGGACATCCACGCGAATATCAATGCGCGTAGAATCCCGAAGCATTCACATCGCGCCTGTCTATTCTCAGCATGACGTCTCCATCCAGCCGGTTCTTCACGAGAAATTGACATTTGTCTGGTAGGCTTCCGTCGTGTGTTGACAATGGAAACGTTGGCCAGACTCACACATGAAGCTGATGGTTTGGGAGGCCATAGCAAATGTGTAAATCCAGGCTGGTGAGACTCTTTTCCGCGCTCGTCTGCGTGGCTGTGCTCGGCGTTGCCGTAATCGCGCCGGGAGTGGCGCTGGCAGACGAAAATGGCGAGGCGCCGCGGGAGATCCCCACGGTATTCCAGGCTAACCCGAAGTTCCCGTCGATGACCGGGCCGGCGGACACCACGTTCAAGTTTGAGGTGGAGTTCACGTTCCGGTCGGGTGAGGGAAGGGGCAGGTCGTTCGATCTTGCGGTCACGGGACCGCCCGGCTGGCTGACCTACATTGCCGAGTCGCAGTACAGCCTGGACCGGCAGATTTCGGCCATCTTTCTCGAGCCGTATGCGGTGAGGCAGCCGGTGGTGGTGGTTGCGGTTGCGCCGTTCTGGCTGTACCCGGAACCGGGAGACTATCCCATCGAGCTGCGCGCCTCTGCAGGTGACATCCAGGACGTGGTGGCCATGACGGCGACCATTACCGCGAGGTACGGGCTCAATGCGGAGACCCTGACCGGGCGGTTGAGCACGAAGACGACTGCCGGCAAAGAGGCCGCATTCGGCA